>PAWD01000053.1 GCA_002713325.1 Nitrososphaerota archaeon | reverse complement strand
ACTCCCCAGCTGCGTACTAGCGGCTGGCACATATTACATTATTGTGGACGGCTATGCCGGTGCCACAGGTAATTATCAGGTAGATATTGCCGAAGTAAGCGGTCGTGTAACCACGGATGCAGAAACTGGGAATTATGATCAGCAATATGAAATGGATAAGCTTATTGCCGATGGTTACCAGGAATGGGAAATCCGTGACATAATCGCTGCCCATGATGTGGATGAGCCATTTTATACTTTTTCACGAACGGGATCTGGTACACCACAATTAATCCTGGAAACAGGTACCAGTGATGCCAATGCCAGCTATATTTCCGGTGATGGGACAACAGACCTTTCCTTCCGCTACATTGTTGAAATGGGACAGAATAGCAGTGACCTGGATTATGACAGTATCAATGCTTTAGATTTGAATAGTGGCGTAATTAGTGATCCTGCGGGAAACAACGCCACGTTGACGCTGCCAACGCCGGGGGCTGCTGGTTCCCTTGGCGCGAACAAGGATATTGTTATTAATGGTGGTGTACCTGTAATCAGTAGTGTGACCTCATCAATAGCTAATGGGAATTATATTACTGGAGATGTTATTCCAATTAATGTGGTTTTCAGCGAGAATGTAACGGTCACAGACACACCACAGATACAATTGTCTACAGGTGGATATGCTATGGACTTGGATGGTAATGATGACTATGCTTTTGTTCCCAACCATAGTTCGCTCCAGTTCGGCACGGGTGATTTTTCAGTTTCAGTATGGTTTAAGATTGATGCTATCGGGGCCACGCGGCAGATATTTTGTAAACGGGGTGGTAGTGGAAACTATGAGGTCCAGGTAAATTCGGCAGGAAAATTATCAGCTTGGGCACCTGGTGGTTTTTCTGGTTCTACTGTGCTATCAGCAAATACATGGTACAACGTAACTCTAACAAGAGTCAGCAGCTACACCTATATGTATCTAAATGGTGCCCTTGAAGCATCGGCTGGTAACTCAGGGACTCAAAATTCTAGTAATGGTTTGAGCATTGGTCGCGATTCGTATGGTGGTGAAAGGTTTAATGGTAATATCGATGAGTTAGCCATTTGGAACAGCGGGCTGAGCGCTGCTGAAGCATTGGCTAATTACAATGGCAATGCTACAATTGATCTTACCGGAAACTCAGGGGACTACGCATCTTCATCTAATCTAGTACTATACTTGCGTATGAATGAAGGTATTGGTGCCGCAGCTATTGATGCGACTGGAAATGGTCATAATGCGGCACTGAATAATGGTGCAACCTGGGTTGAAAGTCAGTTGGGTGGTACAGATGTCAATTATACCAGTGGCTCGGGGACAGATACACTGACTTTCAATTACACAATATTAAACGGAAATTTTAGTAGCGACCTCGATTATACAGATACTACTGCCTTATCGTTGAATGGCGGTACAATCAAGGATGGTGGTGGTAATAATGCTATTTTAACCTTACCTGTACCTGGATCAACAGGATCATTATCTGCAAACAAGGATCTAGTGGTTGATGGGAATGTCCCCACTATCACCAACGTTACTTCCACTAATGCGGATGGCACCTACAGTAGCGGAGATTCCATATCTATTTCTATCACGTACAGCGAAGCAGTGACGGTAACTGGTACGCCCCAGCTTACATTGGAAACCGGCACAACAGATGCATCAGCTAATTATTCCAGTGGAAGTGGTGCCAGCGTTTTGACATTCCTTTATATCGTGGCTGGCGGCGATTCGTCTGCCGATCTTGACTATGCCAGTACGAGCGCTCTTACATTAAATGACGGAACAATTACCGATTCTGGTACCAATAATGCAGCTCTGGCACTACCAGAGCCAGGATCTTTAGGCTCTCTGGGGGCAAATAGAGCGTTGGTCATTGAAGGTATACTTCCTGCTATTACCGCAGTTACGTCTACTTCTAGCAATGGTACGTATAAGGTTGGTGATGTAATTCCTGTTACAGCGACCTTCACTGAAGCGGTAACTGTAACTGGCAATCCATTTGTTCTACTTAATTCAAGTACAGACACAACATCAGGATATAATCTGGGTTTTGATGGTACAGATGATTATTTGGATGTAGGGACCGTAAACACTGATTTCTCTGGGGGTATGACTGTTTCTTCCTGGGTATTTTATAATAGTTTTAATAACTGGTCCCGAATTTTTGATTTTGGTGAAGGTCAAGCAAATGACAATATACTTCTGGCCAATTATGGTACCACGAATAACTTAACATTTGAAGTATATGTTGGTGGTACAAGCGGAGGCAAAGTAACTGCTAATGGTATTTTGGAGACGGGTGTCTGGATGCACTTAGTTGCAGTAATGGATGTTGGTGGTAATGTTGTTTTATATAAAAATGGTGCTCAGATCCAAACTGGTACAACCGGTGTTCCGGCTGCTGTGAATAGAACCTCAAGTTTTATCGGAAAAAGTAATTGGTCATGGGACGGGGATTTTAATGGTTTGATGGACGATATTGCGATATGGAATTCAGCCTTAACTGCAGTAAACGTTAATGCACTTTATAATTCTGGTATTGGCCTGGATGCATCTTCGAATTTGGGGAATTACACAGCATCGGAAAGTCTGGTCGGTTATTGGGCAATGAATGAGGGTACAGGAACTATTGTTGCTGATGGGAGTGTTAATAGTAATACAGGGACACTAACAAATGGTACTTTTTGGGATACAGGACCACGAACCGGTAACTATGCCGGTTATGTAAGTGGTAGCGGCTCATCCACATTAACCTTTAATTATCGTGTAGCCAATGGTAATAGCAGCAGTGACCTCGATTATCGCGATACAACGGCAATGATCTTAAACAGTGGCACAATCACTGACGCAAGTGGTAATAATGCAGATCTGATTCTGCCAGTACCAGGGAACGCTGGATCCTTGGGTGCGAACAAAGCACTGGTGATTGATGGTGTGATTCCAACTGTCAGTTCTGTTACTAGTGTAGCAGCTGACACGGCCTATGGTGCTGGTGATACGCTGTTGCTTACGTTGAACTTTAACAAAGCGGTTACGGTCACCGGTACGCCACAATTAGCCCTGGAAACCGGTACAACTGATGCAGTTATATCTTATGCAAGCGGCAGCGGCACGAACGCGTTGAATTTCCAGTACATTGTGGCTACAGGGGATACCAGCAGTGACCTGGATTATACCGGTACAACAGCATTGGCTCTGGGGGATGGAAGTATCGTAGACGCTGTAGGAAATACAGCGAATCTGATTTTACCTGCTGTAGGTGCCGCAGGTTCTCTGAGCGCCTCAAAGACACTGGTGATTGACGGCGTAATGCCGGCTATTAGTACAGTTTCCAGCAATGCTGCGGACAGCACCTATATTATTGGAGATACCTTACTTATTGTAGCCACATTTAGTGAAGCGGTGCTCGTGTCCGGTACACCACAGCTTACATTAGAAACTGGAGCCGCTGACGCAGTTGCTGATTACAGCACCGGTGGTGGTACAGCTTTATTAAGTTTTCAGTATATTGTTGCTCCCGGTGACATCAGTGCAGACCTGGATTATACAATTACAACAGCCTTAGCCTTGAACAGCGGTACAATCACGGATGCTGCGGGAAATGTAGCGGATTTGACTTTGCAGACTCCTGGATCAACGGGATCATTGGGTGCGAGTAAAGCGTTGGTGATCGATGGAATCGCACCAATAGTATACACAGTCTCTTCATCCAGCACGGATGGTATATACAATATTGGCGATACGTTGGCCATTGCGATCACATTCAGTGATACGGTCACAGTAACCGGTACCCCGCAATTAACGTTGGAGACGGGTAGTTCTGATGCGCTCGCAGCATATCATATCGGCAGCGGTACCACGACCTTGAATTTTCGTTATATTGTAGCGAATGGTCACATAGCTAGTGATCTGGATTATGACAGTACAGCGTCGCTGGCCTTAAATGGCGGCACCATAAATGATCGATCAGGGAATGCAGCTACTTTGACGTTACCTGTTCCTGGTTCTTCTGGATCCCTGGGTGCGGAAAAAGCACTGGTTATCGATGGAATTGCCCCTATCGTTAGCGCAGTTTCTTCTTCAGCCACTGATGGTACTTATAGTATCGGTGATACACTGGATATCTCAGTAACCTTCAGCGAAGAGGTTTCCGTTTCGGGAACACCCCAACTGACCTTGGAGACAGGTACAACCGATGCGGTGGTTGATTACACCAGCGGCAGTGGTACCTCCACACTTACTTTCAAATTTACAATAGCGCGGGGTAACACAAGCAGTGACCTTGACTATACTGATACCACAGCACTGGCCTTAAATGGGGGATCGATAATGGATGCCGCTGGCAATAGTGCCAATGTAATTTTACCTCTACCGGATTCGACAGGTAGCCTGGGGTACACCAAAGCACTGGTCGTTGATGGCGGTGCACCATTGGTGAGTTCGGTGTCTAGTACAGCTGTTGATTCCAGCTATATAATCGGAGATACATTAGCTATTACCATGGTCTTCACAGAAGCAGTTGCTGTTACTGGTACGCCAAAACTCACATTGGAAACGGGTACCAGCGATGCGGTCATTTATTACGCTGCCGGCAGTGGAACCTCGACCTTGAGTTTTGAATATGTGGTTGCCTCAGGTCATGCTTCCTCAGACCTGAATTACGCAGATACGACCTCCCTGACGCTGAATGGCGGTTCTGTGCGAGATGCTGCTGGTAATGACGCCAGTCTGACCTTACCTGATCCGGACTCCACAGGTGCGCTGGGGGTAAATAAAGCACTGGTAATCGATGGTATCGTTCCCACAGTGAATTCGGTAACCAGTGCCGTAGCTGATGGATTGTTTAAATTAGGTGACACGCTAGCTATAACCATAACATTCAGTGAAGCAATAACAGTAACAGGTACCCCGCAGTTGACCTTGGAGACCGGGAATAATGATGCGGTAGTTGATTATTCCAGTGGCAGCGGTACATCAATATTGACTTTCCAGTATTTGGTCACCGCTGGTGACAGCACCAGCGATTTGGATTACGTGGGAGCCATAGCACTTGGCTTGAACAGCGGTAGTATAAGGGATACCGCTGGAAATAATGCCACACTCATATTGCCAGAGCCGGGCGCCAGTTATTCATTAGGATATAATAAAGCACTGGTAATTGATGGTCTAGTACCTACAATTTTTTCCGTCACATCCCCAGCTGCCGATACAGTTTATAAAATTGATGATTTGATCGCGGTTATAATTACACTAAGTGAAGCCGTTGTTGTTGACACAACTGGTGGTAAACCGCAAATCATATTAGAAACTGGCGCTACGAATGCCATAGCGGATTATAGCAGCGGTAGTGGTAGTGCAACACTCACTTTTAATTATACCGTAGCCAGCGGTAATTCCAGTAATGACCTTGATTATACCAGCGATAGCGCGCTCACATTGAATGGTGGTACAATCGTGGATGCAGCGGGCAGTTCTGCGGATCTGACTCTGGCTGCACCTGGCGCTGCTGGCTCACTGGCTGCGAATAAGGCCTTATTTATCGATGGTGTATCACCGGTCGTCATATCTGTAAGCTCTAACGCGATAGATACCACCTATAGTATTGCTGACACAATAGGAATTGCGGTTACTTTTAGCGAGGCTGTGACTGTGACCGGCACACCGCAACTCACTATGGAAACCGGAGATTCGGACGCAACGGTCAACTATACGGCCGGTACAGGGACCAATGTGCTTACGTTTAATTATATCGTTGCCAATGGGCATTCTTCTATCGATCTGGATTATGTAAGCACATCTGCATTAGCACTTAACAGTGGGACCATTACGGATGCGGTAGGCAATGCGGCTACCTTGACATTACCAGCACCCGGTTCAGCGGGTTCGCTATCTAATAATAAAACCATTGTTTTGGATGCAGAACCACCAACTGTAACGCAGATGCTATCAACTAATTCCAATGGTAGTTATAAAATGGGTGATACCCTTACTATTGCTATTATTTTTAATGAAAAAGTTCTGGTTACTGGTACGCCGCAATTGACCTTGGAAACAGGAACGAATGATGCTTTAGCAGATTACCTAAGCGGTAATGATACCACAATGATATCCTTTCGATATGTTGTTGCTGCAGGGCACGTGAACCCAGATCTTGCATATGTCAGCACTACAGCGCTGGCATTGAACAATGGTACGATCATGGATGCTGCTGGTAATAATGCCACCTTGACTTTGCCCGCCCCTGGCGCCAGTTTTTCTCTCAGTTCCAATATGAATCTAAATGTAGAAGGTGTCCTGCCAGCGGTACCGGCTGGTTTAATTACCACACCTGACAGCGCACAAATACAGTTGGATTGGACGCCCAATGCGGATACTGACTTGGCTTCATATAAGGTCTATGGTGGCACATCTAGTAACCCGGCAACACTATTGGCCACCATAACAACTGGTACCGAAACCTATACCCAAACAGATCTTACCAATGGTACAATTTATTATTACCGTATTTCTGCAGTGGATAATGTTGGCAATAAAAGTGCTGAAACCAGCGATGTCGCCGCCCTGGCCCATGAATTATCTGTGACCAGCTCACTGGATTTTGATGGTACTGATGATTATGCTGTCGGCAACGCTAGTACTGATTTTGATATAGTAGATGAGTTTACCGTTTCAGCCTGGATCAAAGCTGATGAAATAAAAAATGCTTCAATAATTGATAGACTACCTTATTCTGGAAGCAATGGGTACCGGTTAAATACTCGGGAGAATGGTGAAATATGGGCAACATTTGGCACTGGTGAAACAAATGTGGTGGCCAATACCAGTAGCAATTATTACAGCACTGGAGTCAATTATCTGGTCACCGGTGTATACAAGGATGGATACTACGTGAAACTGTACGTAAATGGGAATCTTATGGAAACAGTTACAACCGAGATTTCATTTAGTACTGATAAATCTTTAGAATTTGGAAGGTGGTATAATACTGTTGGGGATAATGAATATTTTAATGGCCTAATCGATGAGATCGGTATCTGGAACAAAGCACTTTCAGCATCGGAACTATTAACTATGTACACAGAAGTGAGCAATACAGATTTAAGAACAAACAGTGGTGATTATGTTTCTGCAGCGAACCTTAAAGCCTACTGGCGCTTTAGTGAGAGCACTGGATTTACGCTATATGATATCAGCGGTAAAGGTCACCATATTTCGTTTACGGGTGCGGTGTGGAATACGGATGTAATTGATGTAACTGGACCTACTCTTACTGCTGTAAGTGCAGCAGTGGATGATGGTTTGTTCGGTATAGGCGACACAATAGTAGTGAATGTAAGCTTTAATGAAGCTGTTACTGTCACAGGTACCCCCCAATTAACGCTCGAAACAGGTACAACAGATGCGGTGCTTGATTATGCCAGTGGAACTGGAAGTGCCACGTTAAATTTTTCCTATATCATATCGAATGGAGAAAGTAGTGCCGATTTGGATTATGTTGGCACAACATCATTAGTATTAAATGGCGGTACTATTAAAGATGCCGCTACAAATAATGCTGATCTAACGCTGCCAGAACCAGATTCCACAGGATCTTTAGCGGCTACGAAGAATATTATTATTGACGGCAATCCTTCCACAGTCACTGCAGTCTCATCTTCAACACAGGATGGAACCTATAATATCGGTGACCTGGTGGCGATTACTGTTACATTTAATGAAAACGTAATGGTAACTGGTAGTCCCCAATTAACTTTAGAGACGGGTGCGACTGATGCCATCGCTAGCTATACTAGCGGTACTGGCACAACTACTCTGACGTTCAATTATACTGTGGGACTTGGTCATGAAAACAGTGATCTAGAATATAATAGCACCAATGCGCTGGCATTGAATAGCGGGACGATTGTGGATGCGGCTGGCAACAATGTTACGCTTACCTTGCCAGAAATAGGTGGTACTGGCTCCCTGGCTAATAATAAAGCGTTGATGATTGATGGAGTAGTTCCAACGGTAAACTCTGTTTCAGTAAATACCGTAGACGGATATTATAAAGCTGGTGATACATTGGGATTAACAATTACATTTTCGGAAATTGTAGCTGTTACTGGTGTCCCACAGCTTGTATTAGAAACGGGATCAAATGATGCAGTGATTTATTACAACAGTGGTTCTGGTACTGTCACATTAAATTTCAATTATATAGTTGAATCAGGACATAGTAATAGTGATCTGGATTATGTCAGTACAAGTTCATTATCCTTAAATAATGGTTTAATCAGGGATGCAGCGGGTAACGATGCTACCTTGACGCTACTTGAACCGGGATCTTCTGGTTCTCTGTCTGCGAACAAAGCACTGGTAGTGGATGCTATTATTCCTACAGTTAGTTCCGTTTCTTCTACAACACCGGACAGTATCTATAACATTGGAGATACCCTGGTGATCACTGTGAATTTTCCTGAGACAGTGGTGGTGGATACAAGTGCAGGGAAACCACAGCTTACGCTTGAAACGGGAGCAGTAAATGCTGTAGTTGATTATACCTCTGGTAGTGGATCAACGGCGCTAAGTTTTCAATATATTATTGTCCAGGATCATACTAGTGAGGACCTTGATTATATCGGTACTGACGCATTATCATTGAATGGTGGAACAATTCGGGATCTTGCCAATAATTACGCAACTTTGACCTTGCCTGCGCCTGGTGCGTCCGAATCACTTAGCGCGAATAAGGCGTTGGTTGTAGATGGAGTCATACCTACAATAATCAGTTCCATATCTTCAACGTTGTCTGATGGTACGTACAAAATTGGGGACACACTGGGTATAGCGATAAATTTTTCTGAACTTGTGTATGTGACGGGTACCCCCCAATTAACAATGGAAACGGGAGACCCAGATGGTGCAGCTGATTATGCCAGCGGTAGTGCTACATCTACATTAATTTTCAATTACATTGTTATTGGTGGGCATAATTCCACTGATCTTGATTATGCCAGTGACTCTGCATTAGCGCTTAACATTGGTACAATTATAGACCCTTCCGGGAATAACGCCAATCTTACCCTTCCAATTCCAGGCAGTCCAACATCTTTCAGTGCGAACAAAGCCATTATAGTAGATGGAATTGTACCAACGGTTGATAATGTTTCATCACCGGATAATGATGGAATGTTAATATTTGGTAGCACAGCTGGTATTACGATTACTTTTAGTGAGGTGGTTGCTGTTACAGGTACCCCGCAATTAACCATTGAAACCGGTACAAACGATGCTGTATTGGATTACACCAGTGGGTCCGGTAGTGCTACACTTACCTTTAATTACACAGTTGCCGCTGGGCATACAAGTAGTGACTTGGATTATACCAGCAGCAGCGCCCTGGCCTTGAACGGGGGCATAATCAGGGATGGCGCAGGAAATGATGCTACTATCGCTCTGCCCGCACCTGCAGGGACGGGTTCATTGGCAGCAAACAAGGCACTGGTTGTGGATGGGGTGGCCCCGCTTTAACATCGGTCACATCTGCCGTGGCTGATGGTAATTATATGATCGGCGATACAATTCCTGTTTCGATCGTTTTTGATGATACTGTTTACTCGATAGGCACTCCCCAGATATCATTAGTAACCTCAAGTTCGGGCAACACGCTTGTTAATTATAGTACCGGTTCTGGATCACCGGTATTGATATTTGACTATGTCGTAGAAGGTGGTCACGAGAGTAATGATTTGGATTATACCAATACGTCAGCGTTGACGCTAAATGGGGGCACGATCAAGGATTTTTCCGGTAATAATGCAACCCTGACCTTGATTTTACCTGGTAACACAGGGTCCCTTGGTAACAATAAGGATTTAGTGGTTGATGGAATAATCGCTGCGGTCAGCGGTGTAACATCAGCAGAAATAGATGGTTATTACAACATTGGGGACACGCTGGACATAACCGTATCTCTGACTGAAACTGTTAATGTCACTGGAACGCCGCAGTTGGATCTTGAGACTGGTAGTGTGGATCATTCAGCGAATTACATCAGCGGCAGCGGAAGTGAAATAATCACATTTCAATATATTGTTCAAGCTGGCGACGCCAGCTTGGATCTTGATTATTTAAGCAACACCGCTTTGGATCTCAATGGTGGTACGATTTATGATGTTGCTGGCAATAGTGCTGAGGTTTCACTGGCGGCACCAGGGGCAGCAGGTTCTTTATCAAGCATTAAATCTTTGATCATTGATGGTGGTGCACCAGTTGTTACCATGGTATCATCACAAACATCTGACGGTACCTATATTATAGGTGATACGTTGAACATCAACATTACCTTTAATGAGAATATTTACGTTTCCGGGTCACCGCAATTAACCTTGGAAACTGGATCAAGTGACGCCACTTCCAGCTTTGTAAGTGGAGATAGTTCTACCATAATCAGTTTTCGTTATATTGTAGAGAATGGTCACAATTCTGGTGATTTGGATTATACGTCCACGTCTTCATTGGCATTAAACAGCGGTACCTTACAGGACATTGCCGGGAATGATGTATCACTATCTCTGCCTATTCCGGGACAAAGCAGCTCTTTGTCTGCCAATAAAGCCCTGATCATTGATGGCCTGCAGCCAACGGTAGCGAATGTATCATCGTCGCTGAATGATGGTCTGTACAACATTGGCGATAATATTCCCTTAACAGTAACCTTCAGTGAAAATGTTTTAGTTACTGGAACTCCACAATTGACTGTTGCAACCGGGGATTCCAACACTGTAGTGGATTATGCCAGTGGTAGTGGCACAAATACCCTTACATTTAATTATGTTGTTGCTAACGGTGATTATGCGACGGATCTTGATTATCTGGGCACGAATGCCCTGGCATTGAATAGTGGAGTGATTCAGGATGTAGCCGGGAATGATGCTACAGTAACCTTAGTTGCAGCGGGAGCAGAAGGGTCATTAGGTGCAAATAAGGATATTGTTGTAGATGGTATTGTACCAACCGTGAGCAATGTATCAACTGCGAATGCTGATGGTTTATATATGATTGGTGACAGTATAGTTATTACAGTGACATTTACTGAAGCAGTAGGTGTTACTGGTACGCCGCAAGTAAATCTAAGCACAGGTTCAGCAAATACGCTTATTAACTATGTATTGGGGTCAGGTACTACAACTTTATCTTTTGATTATATTGTTGAATCTGGTGATAGTGTAGGTGATTTGGGCTATGCCGATACGAGTGCTTTAATACTAAATGGTGGATCGATAAAAGATGTTGCTGGAAATGATGCGACGCTAGATTTCACCACGCCGGGTGCAGATGGATCCCTGGCCGCCAATAAGACATTGGTTATAGATGGGGTATTAGCAGTTGTGAATGCTGTTTCCTCATCCAGTTCCGATGGCACTTATAAAATCGGAGATACTCTCAATATTGCTATCACTTTTAATGAGTCCGTTTTTACCACTGGTGTTCCCCAGCTAACTCTTGAAACGGGTGATGCGGATGCAGTGGTTGATTATAGCAGCGGCTCGGGCAGTACTACATTAAATTTTTCATACATAGTATTTGAAGGTCAAAGCACAAATGATCTTGATTATACAACGACAAATTCATTAGTTCTCAATGGTGGTAAGATAAAGGATGCCGCGGGTAATGATGTAATTTTAACACTCCCAGAACCAGCCTCTACCTATTCCTTATCAGACAGCGTGGACTTGAATATTGATGGTATTTTACCATTTATTTATTCTGCGACATCTCCTACGGCAGATGGTACCTATCTAGTTGGTGATACTATTGATATTAGTTTTACTTTCAGTGAAGAAGTGAATGTTTCAGGAACACCGCAATTAACACTGGAGACGGGGAACACAGATGCAGTTATCGAATATCTCAGTGGCAATGGATCTACCGAACTGATTTTTCGATTTATTGTTGAAAGTGGCCATAATTCAACCGATCTGGGCTATGCTAGTGATAGTGCCTTGGTCTTGAATGGAGGGACAATCACCGATGTAGCTGGAAATGGGTCATTATTGAATTTACCAGAGCCAGGATCCACTTTTTCTATTAGCGGTAGTAAAGAAATTTATGTTGATGGAGATATACCTGAAAGTCCAACCGGATTGATTGCTACGCCAGGCCTGGGTAAAATAGATCTTAGCTGGCAGCCAAATACAGAAAATGACCTAGCCCATTATAGAATATTCGCGGATACAACATCAAACCCAAGTGTGTTAATAACAACAGTTGCAGTTGGTACAGAAAAATATAGTGATGTTGGCATTACTGATGGTGTCGTCAGGTATTATCGTATTTCCGCTGTCGATCTTGCCGGTAATGAGAGCCAAAATACAAGTACTGCGTTTGCTATGTCGCATGATCCCGGTAACGTGCAGTGTCTGAGTTTTGATGGTGGTGATGATTATATACAAACGCCTCTGGGTGGAAATATGCTGCCCCTCACAATATCAGTCTTGTTTAAACCGGATGTTAATTCCGGTGAACAATCAATCGTGGATAGTGATGTTAGCGGCAGTTATGGACAATCATTAATTCTTGGTTATGGGGATGGTGATAATACGGTAGATGTACAATATCATAATGGATATTATGATTCTCCATTCACATACAGTACTGATAAATGGTATCATGCCGTAGCTGTTTATGATAGTGGTTCCGTATCGCTATACATGAATGCCGAACTGGTTGGTACGGAAACATTCACTCAGGCCGCCCCCGATGGCAGCAATTTTCGAATTGGTCGTCATAATAGCGGTGATCCACAATGGTACGATGGCAAAATTGATGAAGTGATTATCTGGAATGATGCACTTAGTTTAAGCGAGATCCAGGCAATCAAGAGTAATCCACTGGATATAGACCTGAACGCTGATACTGATAACTATCTATCATCTTCCGATGTAATAGGCTATTGGAAATTTGGTGAAAGTTCCGGGTCTGTGGTCTACGATATAAGCGGCAATGGTAACCATGGAACTATAAATGGTGCCAGTTGGGATTCAGAAGGTGTGGATATGGTACCACCAGCAATGCCAGAGAGCCTTTCAGCAACGGCCGGTAATAGACAGATTACTTTATTCTGGAATCAGAATACAGAAACTGATCTCTATCAATATTTAGTCTACGGAGGGACAGATCCGTTCCCTGCTACCATTGTAGCCACAAATTCCAGTATCAGTGATACAACCGTTATAATTAGCAATCTTGAAAATGGCACTACCTATTACTATCGCTTATCTGCCATTGATTATGCCGGTATGGAAAGTGAAAAAACTCTTGATGTTTACAGTATGCCAACCCCACAAAAATACGAAGTGGGTCCTAGCGGTACTGGAGATTTTACTTCGATTCAAAGCGCCATTAATTTTACCGCAGATGATGACACATTGATTGTTTATAGCAGCACCTATTATGAGAATATTGATTTACTTGGTAAAGCATTGATTATTGGCTCAGAATATTTGACATCGGGAGATACAGCCCATATTACCAGCACAGTTATTGATGGTCAGCTAAATGGTTCTACTCTAACCATAACAGATGTGTCTGGCACAGAAGTAAGATTGGTTGGATTTACCATTCAAAATGGCAGTAGCTCAGATGGAGGAGCCATTTATTCCAGTAATTCCAGTCCAGTGTTGGAAAACCTTGTCGTCACGAGTAGTGCCGCCACAAATAATGGCGGAGGAATTTATTTGAATGGAGGTAATCCGAGTTTATCCAATATTACTATAGTAAATAATACAGCTGCCAATAAAGGCGGTGGTATTTATTTGCAGAATAATTCGAGTGCGACATTAAATAAATTAACGATTGTGAATAATTCCGCTATAAATGGCGGCGGTATTTCTCTGAATTCATCAAACCCGACAATTACCAATATGGTTATTTCCGATAACAGCGCTGATTCAACCGGTGGTGCTGTTGCCATGTACAGTAATTCAAATCCGGGGGTTTATAACGCAATGATCTATGGTAATTATGCCGGTCTATTTGGCGGAGCTATGCAAATATCTAGATCGAATCCAATGATCGGCAATTCTACAATTATTGCTAACCATGGGGAGTCCCACGGCGGCGCTTTGCATCTGACAGATGAATCTGAAGTTGTAGTAACTAATTCAATTCTTTATGAAAATATACCGGAACAATTTTTTATCAATGATCCTGAAGATTCACTAACTGTTTCCTTCTCCGATGTTGAGGGAAATTTCGATGCAGTGGATTATTCCCATGAGTCAGAAAGTGTAAGTACGTCATTGGTTACCTGGGCACAATCAAATATCGATGTGAATCCATTATTCAGCGATGCCAGCAATGACGAATACAGTTTGTCTGATTATTCTATGGCCATCGGTGTGGGGAGCAGTGTGAACAGTTTTAATTCGGATATCAATGGCTGGAATAGACCATCACCTACTGGATCTGATCCCGATATGGGTGCTTATGAAAATCTACGATCTATACCAGATGTATGGCTTACCCTGGTAAATGATCAATTTTTTATAAATGAGGATTCGACTCTTTTATTCAATCCCGTCTTGAATGATAGTATTGTAAACATACACCTAGTTGATCTTGCTATAGTTGACTCTGCCAATCACGGTATCTTGCAAATAGCGAGTGATTCGACTATTT
>PAWD01000052.1 GCA_002713325.1 Nitrososphaerota archaeon | reverse complement strand
ACGAACAGTATTAACCCCTCCTAATGAACCGAGCCAAAATTCATTGCGAAAGCCCCGAGTAGATGAAATATTCAGATTAATACCTAAGGTTGTCTTTCGCTTTCCTTTTAACGGTGAGTAATACGCACTGTAAGACTGGATCCAATTAGTCGTGGATTCCGGCTTCGGCTGGTTTAAATGCCAATAATACTTCCCGTACCAGAATATGTACATACCTTTGCTCGGATCATTATAAATATCCCTTGTATCATAAACCGCACTTAACTCAGGAGAAAAATAATAGAAATCGGTTGTGTCCTCTCCAAAATATTCTTTTTTTTCCAGTTCAATACCAGCAGTTAGTCGTCTCTCATATCCAAAATATCGCCCAATATTAATTTCAAACACCTGCGTTTGTTGCCGGTAGGGTAAAAAATAATGTTCGAATATTTTCTTACTAAAATCAAAAGCCAAGGACACATGGTCACCAAACACCCAGGGATTCTTGAAAATCACATCGTAGGCACTCACATTCCCGAACATTCCTCTCAAGGTCAATTTTTCATTCCGGCCCCGAAAATTATTCAATCTTGTTCCCAAGATTAAAAACCAGCCCATATTTTCATCATAAACCGGTGAAAAAATTGGAACCATACTGATAGATTCTATTACCCTGAAATTTAATATGGCAGTTCCATCTTCTAATGGGACTGTATTCCAGGTGACTGCACTGAAAATACCCAGGTTTTCCAGCCGATTACGATCTTCTTTAGCTAAACTGCTATCCAGGGCCATATTTAGTTGGTGTTGGATCTCTCTTTCAAGAATATCCTGTTTTGTTTTCTGTAAACCCTGGAATTCAATCGCAGAAATAATCGGGTTGTAAGAATCAGATTTCTGTCCAAATCCGGGAGATAAACAAAAAAAAAGGCATAAAAAAAGGCCTGCTGGAGGCCTTTTTATATTATTAATTTTGAAAATATAACTATTACAGATCAATGCCATCCATCATGAGACGCTTTTTATACTCTATACCTTGCTGAGAATATACATCTTCGATGGCTTTATTGAGCTTATCCGATATTTTCAAACCATCAACTTGAACTTTTACATTTCGTTCATCCAGTTTTCGAACTCTAAAATCTGAATTGCCATCTGTATAAATATGCCAGACACCGTCAAATTCTTTGGGCGTTCCGTATTCCATTAACACCTTATGTTTGATTACATCTTCAGCGGTCAGTTGCGGGAATCCAGTATCCTTCAACTTTATTTTTTTTGTCACATCTTGAAGTATATAATGCGAGTCGCTGTTGTTAGTAGTACTATATACATAATCAATATTTACAAATCCTAAGGTGATCTGCTCACTGGTCAAGCGAGTTATATAATGAAATGCCACATTTGCTTTCTTAATTGGAAGAACGATACCATCTTTTGTCGTGCGCGATTCATCAGAATAAATCACTTCGACCGTTGTGTCGGGAACAATGCTCAAAACAGCGGGCAGACTTGTGGACCAGGGTGCTAAAAGTTCATCTCGGAAAACCCAGCCGCCAGGCAGTCTTCGTACCGGAATAACTGATTCAATTTTCTTCCGGCCAGTGATGACCGACTTCGGTGGTGGTTTTTTTATATTAGTCTCTTCCTTTCCTGCCTTTTTTAAAGGTGCTTCTTTTCTTTTATCTTTATCTTTCTTGCCAAAAAGCTGCCAACCACCATCTGATGCCACTCCCGGCAACGGAAGTAAAATGGCTCCAATCAGAAGCCAAATAAACCATATTCTTACAAAGGGACTTTTCATTGTTTAATTATACCTCGGTAGCTCATACAAATTCATCCGCGGAAATTTAAGACATTTGCCTAATTATTAAAGAAAAAAAAGGCCCTCAAAGGAGGGCCTCTTTTATACGGTTTAAAACCAGTTATTTACGACCACGGGCCATCGGTGAACGGGCCACATTACCGCCTTTATCAATGAAGTAAAGAAAACCAGATTCCCGGGTGACACCTGCGTCCGCAACATGTTCAGCATTGCCTCCGCCTTTACCGGCACGAGCCATTTGGGAACGCCAGACATTGCCGTCTTTCCCAAGGTAATACAAATATCCTTTTGCTTTTGTAACACCAGTATTTGCTACTACTTCAGCCATAAAATTCCTCCATTATTCTAGTATGATTGGTTCTTTGGTAGTGGTTAGAGAAAATTCTCTATCCTTCTCGGCGGGGATTGTACACATTCTCGTCGATAGATGTCAAGATTTTTCTCGTCGAGCGCTCGACGAGAAAAAAATGGGTATTTTATACCGTATTTAGCGATTTCATATCTCAATCTCAAAGTAATTTTCAGCACCTTAATTGCCCCGGTAGCTCAACTGGACAGAGCATCGCCCTTCTAAGGCGAGGGTTACAGGTTCGAGCCCTGTCCGGGGTACATTTTCAACTATTTGATATTTTTCTCAAAAACCTTCAGCAGTTCCACTTTAAAGACCACGGCAGAGTTAGGCGGAACATCCTGGTTGCCTCTCTGGCCAAAACCAAGATTTGGATGGATAAAAAATTCAAATTCCGCACCTTCTTTCATTAGTTGCAGGCCTTCTGTCCAGCCCTTTATAACCCGATTTAATCTAAACACAGCCGGTTCATCTTTTTCGTATGAACTATCGAAGATTGTCCCATCTAATAAACGACCCTCATAATGAACCCGGACCTGGTCCATTGTTGTTGTCGGTGATTGTCCAGTACCTTCCCTTATCACCCGGTACTGAAGTCGGGTAGGTGTTTCCTGTACATCAGTATTATTGGTTTTATTCTCAACTAAAAATGCTTCTGCAGCCTGTAGATTATCCGCAAATCCCTCTTGCTGTTTACTGCGGATCGATGCTTGCAATTTCTGAAATGCATCTTTTCGCTCTTCATTCGTTAATAGCGGGTCATCATCTTTATCGTAACCAAATTTCAAACCAGTGAGAAAGGCATCATAGTCCAGTTCAACGTACTGCTTTTTCAGGTTTTCACCTAAATCAGCACCTAATGCATAACTGGATGAATCCCTGCTATCCTGGAGATCTTTTTCTTGCACAGTTAAATTCTGGACAACTTCCAGGATATTAAATCCTTTTTTTTTCAATCGCTGATAGACTGGCGCCTCCCTGTTCTCGCAACCACTAATAAACAAACATAAAAGAACAGATGGAAAATATTTATTCATGGTATTTTTAATTAAAGTAAGAATTAATTGTAAAACGGGGTACGCACTAATCTGAATTATCAGATGTCCCCGAACTATTGTCTGTAATCAAAAGACCAATGCCTACTATAATAGCGATGAAAGCCAACCAATCGAACCAGAGCAAACTACTGAATATTGTCAAGATCAAATGAAAAACTATTACTGCACCTCCGCCAACAATTAAGTACCAGGGCAATTGTTCATTATTAAAGTTCATTTACAATTTCCTTTGCAATAAAAGATCAAACAAAAATAACTTGGGTTACCAGATTTCTATATCGCAAATTAAAGAAAATTTTTATCACATTGATCGAGAAATTCATGAAGCCAACAACCGATTTTGCCATTCGTTCCTTTATTGGCGGGTATGATAAAAATTTTACCTATTTCATTACCTGCATGCAAACAGGAGTCCATATCATCGTGGACACAGCTATTGAACTGGATCAAATAAAACCATTTATCAGATCTGACCCTGCCGCCATCCTGGTAACCCATACCCATGGTGATCACATTGCTTATCTGGATGAATACATCCAAGCATTTCCCGGTATTGTGATTGTTGGACACCCTGAATCCGAAAACAAATTAGATATAGAAAGATTCAAACCGGTAAAAAATAACTCTGGATTTTCCGTGGGAAAACTGAAATTTCAAGCAATCCATACACCGGGACATTATTTTGATTCGGTATGCTATGTCCTTGAAAATGTAATATTCACCGGGGATACATTATTTGTCGGGCGAACAGGGCGAACCATCAGTGCCCAAAGCGATATTATTGATCTTTATGATTCGGTATACAACAAGATCCTAGTCTTACCGCTTCAAACCCGGATTTACCCCGGGCACGATTATGGTCCAGAACCAACAATTACTATTGAAAAGAATATTGCTATCAGCCCTCTCCTACAAGCTGAAAATGAGCAGGATTTCATCTTACGAATGGATACATTTGAACGAACCCGTCTACCGGGGACATAACACAGGAATATAGCCATGAGAAAATCCATATATACAATTTCTATAATGATCATCATAAGCCTATTTGCCTGTGCTGAAAAAGAAGAAAATGATTGTGATGAATGCGGGGGAAGTTTACTTGAAGGTTACTTCTATAAAACGGTAGAAGCAGATGATTTAGCAAACCTTGCAGGAATTAATATCATCACAGACCTGGGAGCCTGTATTCGGTTTAAACTGGATGGCGAAGAGTTCTCCGAAGCTGATGTCGTTCCAGATTGCTGCTGCGATTTATAATGACCCATTGATCAAAAAAATCATTCATACTGGTGATTTTTATAGACAATCTATCATCGCCCTACATGGCTGGACGGGGGATGAAGGGTCCATGGAACCAATCACTAAAGCTATCCGCGTACCGAATACCAGATGGATCCTGCCTCAAGCCCCCTATCCATTGGAGCAGAAAGGATTTTCCTGGTTCAGCGGATCTGGAGAATCAGGTTGGAAATTCCAAAAATCATTTAATCTGCTGGATAAAATTATAGAAAGGGAACGGGAATAAGGGACGGATACTGAACGGATTTTTTTACTGGGATTTTCCCAGGGTGCTACCCTAGCCATGATTTATACCGCATCCAGGAAATTCTCCTTGGGAGGGATCATATCCATTGCCGGCTTCATTCGTAATGCGGGGAAATTCAGGAAAAAAGCAACTAAAGCCAATAACAAAACACCGATCCTGCTGATCCACGGGAGAAAGGATCAAATTATACCTGTAGAAGAGAGTTATAAAACCCATGACCTATACCAGAATCTCGGGTTTCCATCTGAGCTGCATGTTTTTAATACTGAACATAAGATTCCTCTAAAAGCAACTAACCTTATTCGAAATTTTATATTAAATCGGCTTTAACTTTATTCTTATTCAATAGTCTTAATAGGCATAATATTATTAGATTTTAAAATGGCGGAACAACCATTAACCCGAAGAAATTTTTTAAAGGGTAAAACAAAACCCCGGCCTGAACTAGATAGACTAAATCCTGAATGGCCCACCCAACGCGTCGCAAAGCTCTACCGTAAATTTTTAGAAAAACAGCCGCCATTTTACCATCCACCTATTTCTGAAGAAGTCGCACCTCCATTGACAGTCACAGCTTCCCTGAATTCCATGAGAGATGTTGATTGGGATCAATCAGCCGCTGTACACCTTCTTGGAAGAACCATGTTCGGCTCCACCTATACAGATATTAATAATTCTACCAGTGATTCTCTTTCCAATACTGTAAACACCTTACTACAGGAACTGGAAACAGCAGAACCTCCAGGAGATTGGGTAAATGAACCGCCACCAGCATGGGACCAGCTTACATATGATGAGGTACAGGCAGTGATGGAACAGTATAGGGAACGGATGTGGCAGATGGCAAATTGGTGGATAGTGCGCATGACACAAAATCCCATAAATATCACCGAGCAGATGTCCCTATTCTGGCACAATTTCTTTGCCACTGCTCAATCCAAGGTATTTTATCCCCAAGCGATGTATGAACAGAATGCAGTATTTCGGCAATACGGTCTTGGGAATTTCAAAGAATTGCTTCGCCGGGTAATATTTGGCCCAGCTATGATGATCTGGCTTGACATCCATCGCAGCAAAAAACATAATCCAAATGAAAATTTTTCCCGGGAGCTCATGGAATTATTTACGCTGGGTGTAGATAATTATACCCAGGTAGATATAGAGGAAGCATCACGCGCATTCACCGGCTATGTAACTAACGGCGTCGAAACAAACTATGATTATGAAAACCAGACTGGGTCTTGGTTCTGGTGGGATGAATGGCACGATTTCGAAGATAAGACTGTTCTGGGGCAAACAGGTCCATGGACCGGAGATGACATCATCAATATTCTCCTGGAACAGGAAGAATGCGCCGTACATATTTGTCGTCGAATCTATAAATGGTTTGTTTATGATTATATTCATGAACCAGTTGTGGAAGCGATGGCATTTGTGCTTCGTGAAAATGACTACGAGCTTCGACCTGCGCTGGAATTTCTATTTAATACCGAGCATTTTTATGACAGCAATTTTAGGGGAGCAAATATTCAAAGCCCAATGAGTCTTCTCCCTGGTTTAGTCAGGAAATTTGGCATGGAAGAGTTTACGTATCCGGAAGGTTTTTTTCTGCGCTCTGTCGAATTTCTAGGGATGACTCCTCTTGAGCCGCCAGACGTAAATGGATGGACAGGTTATCGATCCTGGATCAACTCCATTACACTGCCAGTGCGAAAACTTGTGAACAGTGCATTGGTAACCGGATTCAGCCCATTTGGCAACTTCGATTTCATGGTAGACGTCCGATCCATGGCGCAAACCATGTATGACAGCGATGACGATGGGTATGCGTCTGAGCAAATTGTTAGGAAACTGGCTTTGGTTCTATTTGGAGTACCACTCTCTGATATACTTGAGACTAAAATGCTTGACATACTTCTAGATGGGGCTGAGCCATACGACTGGAGCATAAATGCCCCTATCGGTGATGCTCAATGGAATCGAATGAAAGATCTCTTATTGTATATGATAAAACTTCCGGAGATCCAACTCTCATGAAGCGACGGGATTTCATCAAAACGTCAATGGTGCTTTCAGCTTTCGGCAAACAGCTTCCGCTCATGGCCGTTGGGCGCAATCGACGTCAACTAGGACGTACATCCCAATGGGAAACAGACAGGGTGGTGATCCTGATAAAATTAAATGGCGGCAATGATGGTTTGAATACTATAATTCCAATCGAAGATGACATTTATTATGAAGCCCGACCTACACTGGCAATTTCACCTGGTCAATCATTATCTGTAAACGATACAACTGGATTTCATCCTAGCCTAGGTCCGATCTATCCGTTCTATCAAAATGGTCAGGTCGGGATTATCCAGGGGGTGGGATATCAGCAAGGAAACCTGTCCCATTTTCGTTCATCAGATATTTGGGTGACAGGTTCCGATGCAAATGAACATCTTTTAACTGGCTGGTTGGGAAGGCTGTTCGAAAATGAATATCCTGATTTTCCGGATGGTGTTCCGGAACATCCTTTGGCTATTCAGTTTAACAGCGCAAACCTGCTGGAATTCAGAACCAGCGAATCCAACGTGGGGATGATGGTGTTTGATCCTGAGACGATGTATGCCATCATTTCTGGTAACTACGTTCCCGGAGAAGATGATCCTGCCCCGGAATCTTATGGTGGTGATGAGTTGGCATATATTCGTGAAATCGATACTCTCTCAATGGAATATTCCGAAGTCATATATGACTCTGCTCTTGCCGGAATCAACACGATGGAATATCCGGACAATAATATTGGGTACCAAATGGCACTGACCTCAAAATTAATCTCAGGAGGGTTAGGTACCCCGGTATACCGGCTATATCAACCTGGATATGATACACACGCTAACCAGGCCAATAACCATGCCAACCTATTACAGGACGTGTCTGGCAGTATTGCAGCATTTCTGCAGGATATGGCAAATCAAGATCTTCAAGATCGGGTCATGGTTGTAACAACCAGTGAGTTTGGTCGCCGAGTGTACGAAAATGGCTCCTTCGGTACTGACCATGGTACCAGTGCCCCCTGCCTTTTCTTTGGTTCAAACATCGTACCGGATATTTTTGGTAATCATCCTGATCTAACGAACCTGAATAATAATAATAACATGCAGGTCCAGTATGATTTCAGGCAAATTTATTCAACCCTGATCACAGACTGGTTTGGCCTGGCTGAGTCCGTTGCACAGAATGTATTTGCCCAATCTTTTGATTCAATACCCTTTGTTCAGGAACCATTATCAGTAAAACCACCAGTGCTACCGGCACATTTTAAGGTACATGCAGCATTCCCCAACCCTTTCAATCCAACGACTGTTATTGGCTACACTCTTCCGGCAGCCGGCAATGTAAATATTCGTATTGTGGATTCCAGAGGAAGGTTAATTCAAAATAACCATTTGGGGCCCATTTCCAAAGGGCACCATACATTCAGGATAGAGGGCAAAACATGGGCTTCAGGGACTTATTTTGCTCAGGTGGAAACCGGCGGAACTGCGCTGACCCAAAAAATCACGCTCGTAAAATAGATTATCCGATCCGGACATTTACTGCCCGGTCACCTTTCATATCAAAATCCACATCGAAAGAAACCTGCTGCCCAGCACGCAGTCCTTTTTCCTTTAAATGTTCACGTAACCCGCTCACATGGACAAAATAGTCATCACCATCATCTGCAGTAATGAAGCCAAAACCTTTCATTCGGTCATATTCCTTGACAATTCCCTTTTTCATTTTTCTTTCTCTACCGGTTCAAATTCAAGCGAAGCAGAATTTACACAATAACGCAAGCCTGTGGGATTGGGGCCATCATTAAATACATGTCCAAGGTGACCATCGCATTTTTTACAGGTTATCTCTGTACGGATCATTCCAAAACTATTATCGGAAGTTTCTTCAATGGTTTCCGGAAGTGATTCATAAAAAGCCGGCCAGCCGCAGCCGGAATTGTATTTTGTGTCCGAAATGAACAACTCAGCACCACAGCCGGCGCACACATAGGTGCCCTTTCCGAAATGTTTGTCGTATTTCCCGGTTGAAGCCCGTTCCGTTCCTTTTCCTCTAAGAATACGGTATTGTTCCGGGGTTAAAATCTCCTGCCACTCTTTTTCCGATTTTTTCACTTTATCCTCAATTATTTTTCGTTCCTTTACCTGGGCAAAATTGCTCCCTATTACAATAAAGAAGAAAATAAAAATGATGTCAAAGAAAAAAATTCTAGGATTCATGGTTTAGTATTCCAACAAACCAGGAAATACCGATGTTCCCGCATGATTGGCGGAACAAATATCATTCAAAGAAAATAGCTGATTGGTTTTTTCCCATGCCCTCATTCTTTCCGGTTGTGGTATATCCATTGTAAATTTAAATGTTGGTTTCAATGCTTTTCAAATTTCCTAATTTCACGCGTTAACGATTAAAACTGACGTTCAAATTACTTAGTTCTCGACTATTTCATGATAAATAAACCCCAGAATTACAGCATCATTCATATTCTCTCCGGGGTTTTACTTTTATTTCTCTCTAGTCTTTCTGCTCAGGTGATAGATACCTTTTCAGATGGTGATTTTTCCAGCAACCCCCGCTTAGAGTGGGAATACGAGTGATTGGGAAATCGTCACTACCAGTACCTGCGGGGCCGGGGCATCCAACTCCTATACATTACTCCTGGCTGTATCTTCTGGTAGTGGTACAAAATATCTAACCACCCAACGAACGGCATCTTGGGGGACATCTCAGTCTTGGGGATTTTGGATGGGTAGCCGTAGCTCATCCGCAGCCACATCCTCAAATATGAGTTATGTCTGGCTATATGCTAATGAATCGGATGTAACAGCAAGCACAGTGGATGGATACCGCATCCAGTTTGGGGATAGCAGCGGAAATGATGAGATCGTCCTTGAGCGCATTGATGACGGAAGTGCCACCGCGGTCATTACCTCTTCTGGTGCGATATCGAATGGGTTAGCAGATATTGGTTTTCTTGTTCGAGTTACACGGAATTCCAGCTCATCATGGACCTTGTATACATCATCCCTGCCGACCTCAAACGGTCCCGGGGATGTGGCCACAGCCGTTCCCAGTTCCACGAATGCATCGACGAGCCAGGGAACCGCAACGGATAACAACTATACAAGTTTTTCCAATGGCTACTTTGGGTTTGTTGCTAAACATTCCAGTGGCGCAACGCCCAGGGCAGGCGCTGAGTTCGATCAATATTATTTTGATACCAGTAGTGATGCCTCTCTGCCCGTGGAATTGATCCGCTGGACCGCCAAGCAGAAAAAGGACATATCATTCTGGAATGGGCCACTGCCAGTGAAATTGAAAATCTTGGGTATTTAATATATAAATGTCTAGCTGGAAATCCCCTATCGCAGTTGCAGGCCTATCGGATCAATCCCCTGCTCCAGGGTCAGGGTTCAACCACCGCTACTACATTATACTTAATTAAGGACAATCAAATTCTTCCGAATCAAATATACGCTTATTCATTGAGCGATGTGGACTATCATGGTCAAGAAACACGTCATGATACCATTGTGGAAAAAATTTCCCCAATAAGATACTGAAGGTAATGTCCAACCCATTGAATCCCAAAACCAGATTAGAGCTGTTTTTAGATGGAAATCACCAAGTATCGCTGGATGTCTTCGATCTGCTGGGCAGGTGGTCTTCATCCATCATAAAAGTCCCACTACCATCGGGAAAGCATATAGTCCCATCTAATAGTAAAACCTTGCCATCCGGATTATACTTTCTAGTGCTCAAACTTGACGGTCAAATTGCCGTGACAGAAAAAATTACTTTACTGAAGTAAAATCTTTTTTCCGGTAATAATTCAGAGCAGTAGAAACAGCGATTCCAATTCCAATAAATAACAAAGGACCGGCAATCTCATCTGGAATATTGAAAAAAAGGGACAACCCAATAACAATACCAGAAGCCATACCCATCCAAAAGAGAATTACTATCCATTTCCAGATAGAAAGATTCATAAAGATATAATCCAAATTCCCACCAGAATTCCAGCCATATCCGCAATAAGGTCTCTCCTGCTGATAAACCCACCGGGCTGCCGGCTGTCCCAAATCTCCTTGATAATCCCGTTTCCCAAGGAACATACCACTCCAACTGGTACTGAATCGTTCTCATTCATATTCATTTTTTCCGCAAGCACATACTGGGTGCTTAAAACAATGGAACAGCTTACCCCGAAATGCAGCACTTTGTCGTATGCAAACCATGGGTCATGAGATGCAGCAGTGGAATCGATTTCTGCCAATGCCAGTGAAACCAACAGGCAAAAAAACGGAAGAATGGATCTTATATTCATAAATGGGTCGACCAAATTAAAATATACCATCCTAAAAGAAAGACAAGACATATAAATAGGAGCACACGTATTAAAGATTTTTTCATTTTAGTAGCTTAGAAAGATTTTTTCCATAGTTGATATCCTGCAAAAGCCAGAATCAATCCGGCTATCCCATCAGCGATGAAATGTTGCTTTGCAAAAAATGTTGAAAGAAATACCAGCATAATACCCAACCAGAACATCCACTTTAAATCAGGTTTTTCATCTGCAAGGACCAAGCCGGTAAAACCGCTAACAATAACGTGCACGGACGGCAGTGCATTTTGTTTAAGCCAGGAAAATTCGACCGCATCATAGAGAAACATGAACGGATTCGGTTTGACATTATCCATTACAACTTCACAGGTAATCGGCCAGATAATAAAAACTGCATAAGAGATCAACAATAGCTGCATAGCAATAGATGTATAAGTTTGCAGTTTTGATTGTTCATTAATCAAAAGTGGCAAGAAGAGAGCAATATAGTAAAAATAGTAAGGTATGATCATCCACCAGATAAATGGTATTGCATTATCAATATCAATCAATAAGGAAGGCGGCTGCATCGGACCCCTGACAAAGGGAATTAGAAAATAGCAGGCAGATAGCAGCCAGAATGGCAAAATGAGTCCTGCCCGCTGGATATATTTCATAGGTTAAATTAAATAATGAATGCACTCACCAAAATGGAATTAACCTATTAAGTAATCAATGAGTTTATTTGATTGATATGATCTGATCAATCAGGTTTTTATCATCCGGGAGCAGGCTGCTTTTCACTAATCGCGGGACAAGAGCTCTTAATCGGGGTTCCCGGGAAAACACATCGCGAAAGATCGGCAGGGCTTCATTAACCCGTCCAATATCAGCTAAAGCCACCGCGGACCAATAAGGTAATTCCGGGTTCTCCGGGTAATATTCTGCTGCCTTTTTATATTCAATAAGGGCTTTCTCGATTTCCTTATGCTCTACATATAAATCACCTTTATTTGCATGCTGATAAGCACGGTGTACTCGAATCAGGCGCTGCAATTCAAGTAATGGTTCCGGGTGATCATCTATCCGTAGATCAAGAATTTTATCTTTCCATGGAATCCCGGTGGGCTCTCCGGTAACAATCAGCATCGCAGCAGATTGCTTGCCGCGTATATCACCACCTT
>PAWD01000051.1 GCA_002713325.1 Nitrososphaerota archaeon | reverse complement strand
TTTTTTACTAAATGAAGTAGCTGTGGCTACGATTGCCTTCTTTTTTAATCCAAGCCAACTCACTACAGTACCTACTGCATCTTTCACAAAATCTTTAATAAATTGAGGTATAAAGAAATTAATAATTTGCATCGGTAAATCTTTAAGAATACCTATTGTACCAAATAATAATTTACCAAATCTAGTAGTTGTAACTTTTCCTTGGTCATCTTTTTTTGTTAAACCAAGCCATCCTGTTACAGTACCTACTGCATCTTTTGCAAAATCTACAAGCCACTGTGGAAGGAGAAAATCTGTTAACGAAGTTAACCAACCTTTTTTTGGTTTATCTTCTGCTACTGTAACTGGCATCTTCCCTTGTGGGGTAAGACCTATCCAACCCTTTACGGTATCAACAATAGCAGTCCATATTTTGCCAGGAAATTCTTTAATTGTATCCCACTTTTCGCTGACCCATTTACCAACTGAATCAAACCATTTTGCAATTTTTTTACCACCAATCCATCCTAAAATAGCCCCAAATAAAGCACCAACTGCACCACCAATTGCAGTACCAATGACAGGAACAATAGTACCTAATCCAGCACCTATTAACCCCCATTTAAGCGCATTGCCTGACACTCCTGCTAAAGTTCCACCTTTTGTGCCACCAAAAAGACCGCCCAATGCTCCAGAAATTTTAGATACACCCCACTCTTTTGATTTAAACCACCCAGCAAACGCATCCTTAATTGCTAAAGCAATACCAGCAATAAGTGCCATCGGGCCCATCACTTTCAAAACGGCGGGATTAGAAAATACTTTCCCTGCGCCTGCCCATAAACTTTTTAGGCCGAACTTCATTCCCTTTGCTATTGTTTCGGCTACTGTTCCAAGAATACCCGATATACCCAAAGCTCCCATAAGGCCTTTACCTTTTTTCTTACCTTTTTTACTTTTTCCTTTCCCAGCAGGACCATCTTCAACACCACCACCCATACTAGTATTTTGAGCAATTTCTTTCAGAATATCAACTTTTTCTTTTTCACGCCCAGCACCTTCTTTTTCTTCTTCCCTATCACTAGCATCTTTTTTGGGAACTTTAGGCGCTAGTAGACCATCCTTGAGGATTTTGTTTTGGTCTTCAAGTTTTTTAATTACTTCATTTAAAAACTTTTCTTCCGCCATTTATTTCATTCCTTTAGGAACATTTGCTCCTGGCTTACCAACATACAAACCAAAGAATGCTGCTCCAGCACCTACAATGGTAGATATAAACATTGCTTGTGAATTAGTAGGATTGGATAAATTCATAAACCAATTTACTGATGCATAAAATGCCCAACAGTATGCAAGCATAACTAATCTAGGAATGATACGAAATTTATCTAACATCCCAGCAAGAATGTTATACCAAGTATGTTCCTCTTCTGGATGGTTAGGAACAATATCGGTTTTAAGTAGTTCGTATTCCTTTGTAGTCTCTATTATTTTAACTGTCTCATCAGCCATTTCTTCCTCTCTCTTTTTCTGTCCGCTGTTTTTCCTCTTCAATAAATTGCATTAATAGATATAAATATATTTCCCTTTCCCAAGGTATCATGTTTTCTAACTCTGTCAAACTATAATTGTGATGCTGCATTAACGCAAAATTTGTTCTCATATAGTTTTCAAGGCTATCATGAGAAAGGGCTATACGAAAAAACTTTGCAATCCTGTCAATTCTACTTCCACATTCTTTTTAGTCTTTGGATTTTTAACCTTTATCATATGAGTTAGACTAGGCATAGTTGAAAAAAATACTCCTATTGACTCCAAATTATTTGCTGACATACTATCTATAAAATCTCCTAACTCTTTATTAGAAACATCAATTTTATGATGAATTTCATCTCCATCATGAATTTCATATATGCAAGATTTAATTAAATCAAATGTTGCTTCTGTTTCTCCTCCACCATCAAATCTATGCATATCTTTAAGAGTAGGATATGTCATTATCAATTTTATATCATCTGTAAGAGCAATTTCATTTGTATGATCTTCATTTTGTAGAACATCTACTTTATCTAAATTCACTTTAACAGGTATTGTTTCCTCTGTATCAGGAATAGGAACCATTATTTCAACTTCTTCTCCTACTGATTTTGATCTAATCTTTAGAAAAATATATTCTACATCAAAGAGTGGTAATTTATATGCATCTAGTTTATCGAAAGTACAAGCCTTAATAATATTTGCAAATGCAGTTTCCAACTGTTTTACATCTTCTGATTCCTCTGCCATCATCAAAATTTTCTGTTCCTTTACCAAGAAAGGTCTAAATTTTACTACTTCCCCCGATGATGGTAATTCCAATTCATATGTTGCGTTATTTAATTGTGGTAATGCCATGATTTTTCACCTCTTTCTTATTCATTTCGGCTGACACGGTCTTCAGCCCTATCGGTCAGAAGCTTCCCGGCCTGTTCGCCGGACCTCTGTCGCAAAATTTCTGTTTCATTTAATGTTGTCCAATATCTATATGCCAAAGTTACAGGAATTTTTATAATCTCCCCGTTAGGAGCACTATTCAAATCAGACGGCCCAATTGTTTTGGGATATACTTCTCGTAATTCCACTCCAAATGTTGGTTTGTAACTTTTATCTAAAACCCAAATTTGTATTATACCAATATAATCATTATAGTATTTAGCATTCCAATTATTAACACCGTAACACATTTCCTGCCATCTTTCAAATAAAATTCTTTCTGACAGGTATACATCAGAAATAAAAGTTATTGCTACATCTCCACCAAATCCGGCACCATTTACTATTTCTCTTGTTGGTCCATATATGTTAGAATCTGTTGTTGTATTCAAGTTTCTGCCAGGCATGGAAACACTTTCAGCACGTAATTCCACATGTTCAAGATGCCCGGGCGAATCATAGATATTACCCACATTTATGTCAGTTGGAGGAAATAATCTAATAGCAAATTTATTTGCAACTGCAAAATCACCACCTTTAAATTTGTTTACAAGAGAATTCGTAAAAGCTTCGGGTGGTCTGCCATAGTCTTTAAACCCTGTTGTAACAAATTTTTTAGAAGGTTCTAGGTCCTTTTTTCCGTACGGGTCTGGACCCCGTGGATGAATCTCCTTGTCAAAGTTTTGGACTGGTTTTCCGTATGGTTCGGGGCCTTGTGGATGAATCTTTGTTTTCCTTTTTACTGCATCTACTGGTTTTACTAAAGGTACTTTAGAAGGTTGTGGAGCATATTTTACTGGTTTCATTAATTTCGTGACTATTGAACCTACCTTCAGAACTGGTGGAGGCAATGATTTAACCACACTCGGCCGAGTTATTTTTCTTGGCACAGGCCCGCCGGGAAACCAGCTCGGACCAGTAGTGACAGGAGCGTCTTTTGGTTTTTTCCGAGGTACGACTTTTCTGTGACCTAAAGGAACCGGATGAAAGGGCATTAAATCATACTCCTAGATTCTTTCCATACTTCAGATGTTGTTGCTTTCTTAAATCTTGCTACAGGTAATAGAGTTGCTACTGTAAATTCATCTGCATCTATTCTACGAAACTGTGACTTAGTGTAACCAGCAAGATATCTGTGTATTGTTGGTTTCATTAATTTCCCTGTAAGTCCTTTATTTAATTTTTTATAAGTAACTATAAGTTTTGTGGTTACATCAAACTTTGTATTATTTGAATAATCTACCAATTGATCTAACAACTTTATTCTTAGAGGAATGGGTAGATAATGCATATTTATTCCAAGAAACCCATCAGAATATTTCTCTATTGGCAATACTAGTGGAAACGTATCATAGTATGGTAATTTTTTTGCATGTTTTGGTGCATAAAAAAACATATTTAATAGACCATAAAATGGTCTTGATTGTTTTTTACCATCTCGTATCAATTGTTGAGATTTAGGTGTTCCAAATTCTTTAATTTTTTCCCTATACCATTCTGTAGAACGAGGCCTACCTCCAGCAGCATCTACAACACTTTGGATGTATGCACTTTTCTTACCTTCAGATAATGATGATAATTTACTACCCATACCTTCAGATAATGTTGTAAATGGACCCGTTTCTATTTTAGCCATATCATTATTATTTATACGAGATATTAAGATGGTCTTCATTTAGAATTTTAAATTCCATATCATTTTTCCCACACCATTCTGTTGCATATTTCCATTTTGCCTGATTAATACCCCAAGTTTTCATTTCACCAAACCATTTTTTGGTTTTTCTTTTGGGTGTTGATTTAGGTGGAACACATTGTTTCTTGGGCTTTATTTCTATAATTAATTTCTTAATGGTATTATCATGTTGTTGAACTTTTATATAAAAATCTGGAAAGTAACGGTGTATTCTACCGTCCCAAGGTGATAAATAAGGTATAATGACTTCTTCACTCCCCCATTCTAGAATTGCGTTATTGTTATCACAATATTTCATAAACTTTCGTTCCCAAAGAGAACGGTATATAATTCGGTTTGGGTTACCCTTATATTTGTAAGGATTTGTCGGTATGTATCTGCCTTTGTATGACATAGTATATAAATAGTTATAAGGTTTATAATATAGGATTATTAAAACATGGCTAATGTAAAAATTTCTACTCGTGACAGAAGGAGAGATATCCTTCTTAGTCAATCATCTAAAACATCGGGTGGCCGCCTTGGTAGCAAAAAACTAAACAGTAACACAGGCAAACCCTTAAAAAAATATACAACAGAGAATCTCTCTTACCCGGCTGATGTAGACAGTGACCAGATGCAAGGGCATTATATAATGTTTTTTATCAATGTGGTTTTAAATGCGAAATTAAAAGGTACACTAAAAGGGCCTAAAAATGTGTCTACTGTTCGACGGGGGGAGTTGGATATACAAGCGCGACGAACACTATCAGCAATAAGGCCTGCAACTAAAAGATTAAGTTCCAGTATAAGTCTTTATATGCCACCTTCTGTTCAAGTTTCATATGGTGCTGGTTATACAGACCATGATATAGAAGTAGGAGCCGAAGCAATAATACAAGGTGGAATAGCAGCTGGTGGCGAAGGCGGCGCGATGAGCAAAGTGTCGGCCGGCGTCCAGGCTATGTCGGGGGCCCTTGCCGGGCAAGGGATAAAAAAGATGCTCACATCGGCGCTGTCGGCCAAAAAGTGGACGATACCCGGCATGGGTGGTTTAGATGCAATGCTTCAAATAGGTAGTGGTGTTGCAAAGTCTGGACGATTAGAAATGTTATTTGATAGAATGAGTAGACGAACATTTTCATATACTTTCACTTTCGTACCAAAAAGTCAAGAAGAATCTTTAATTGTTCAACGAATTATTTTCTTATTCAAATCTTCAATGCATCCCGAATATGGTGACTTGGCCAAACTTGGCAAAGAGGCGGTGGAACGCTTAACCGGAGGCGCGAAAAAGGTAGCTGCGAACGCGGGAATGGCCCGGCCTGGCTCGGAGGCCAAGGTAGGTGCTTCATCTGGTAGAAATTTGCTCATTCCTGATACTTTTGATATAAAATATTATTATGCTTCTACTGCAAATAATTATATGAACAAAATTTCAACGTGTTATTTAGAGAGTTTAAATGTAACATATGGAGGAGATAAATTTAGAGCATATGATGTACAGCCAGGAATTTTTGGAGACGGTGCTCCTCCACAAAATATTACCCTTGCATTAGGATTTAAAGAAATGGAAATTCTCACACGGGAAGCAATACACGAAGGATTTTAAAATGTACTTTAATAACTTTCCAAGAATTAATTATGATAATACAGGCAATCAAGAGTTTAAAGTCGCAGTTAATATACTACGCCGTGTTGGAATGAGAACAAAAATTGTATCAAACCTTTCTCTTTTTGATACACATGATGTTGGGGAGGGAGACTCTCCCGAATCAGTAGCAGACTTTTATTATAATAATCCAGAATTGCATTGGATTATTTTATTAACAAATAATATTATGGACAGATATCACGATTGGCCAATGTCTACACCACAATTTTTATCATATATTAATGATAAATATTCTACTCCATATGCAACACATCATTATGAGATTGCTCAAACGTCTGGTGACACTACAACAACTATAGATATTGGAACAGATAATACAGATTATTCTTCTGCAACTGCTATAACTAATTTGGAATACGAAGAAGCAGAACAAGATAAAAAACGTAAAATAAGAATAATTCATCCTTCTTATATTGAACAAATAATAACAGAATTTGAAACTATGTTAAAAGAGAGTGCAGTATAGTGACTAGTAAGGGTCTTAGTTATGTTGGAGAATTTCTGATTGAAGAAGCAACTATAATAACTTCTGAAAATCTGGTGCTCGATATTGCCAGTAATATTGGTAGTATAGATATTTTTGAAGACATAGAGAATTCCGCAATCATGGGTGAAATGATTTTTTCTGATCCTATTGGAGTAGATGTCGTTGGTCCTCTTATCGGTCAGGAATACCTTAGTTTAGTAGTTAAAACTCCCACAGTAGACGAACAAGAAAATATCTTTGATTTTCGTAAACATACCGCAGGATTATTGTCGATTTATCACTACGATAGAAAAGTAGAAGTTGGTCCCAAGGGTTCCGGTCATATAGTACGCTTTATGACTTCAGAATTTATAAAAAATAATAGATTGAAGTTATCTCAAACTTTTACTGGTTCGTATTCTGATATTGTAAAAAAGGTGTTAAAAGAAATTATTCAAACACCAAAAGATTGTTATATAGAACCAACTCTTGGTAATAAGAAAATCCTTGTACCAGATATTTCTCCATTTGAAGTTATCGAAATGGCAAAACGAGAATCAATAAGTGTATATGCTAGTAGTCCAACTTATTTCTTTTATGAAACAAAGAGAGGTTATCATTTTCGGTCTATAGACAGTATGGCTGCTGAAGGAACTATACAAGATTATACAACATTTCCTAGTGGGTCTAAGTATTCTGGTGTAGGTGCGGAACGACATCAAGGCTTAGTGGAACAGACAACTAGAGAATATATGAAAATTATAAATTATAATATAGATAATGCCAACGATATGGTACTACATCAACAGGCAGGGACTTTTTCTTCTAAAACGATAACACACGATATCTATAATAAAAAATATGATATAAGCTTATATAATTATCATGATAATTTTGAAAAGGAATCACATATGAACAAGTGGAATTTACACGATGAACATCCCAATTACAGTTCTACTCCTGTTGATAACAAAAAGAATCGCATATCTGATTTCCCCACTAAAACATATTACATGCCTGTTTCTCATAAAGACTCCAAGAAAAAAATGGATGGCAGTTATCTTTCTAAATCAGGCAAATCAATATATCATTCAACCCGACCTATGGATTGGATGGGGAGAAGAACTTCCCAGATGATGCAATTGAAAGCAGGAAGAGAGATTGTTTTAACCGTGAATGGACAAACTGGTGTAAGTGCTGGGGATATGGTAAACATAGAAATACCCTTTAAAGCAGCTGCAAATGTCGATGACAGAAAATTGGATAGATTTTTTGATGGTCCGTTTTTAGTTAAAAGGATTAGACATAACTTTGATTTAATGAGTACTGCAAAACCAATGCATAATATGTTTTTAAATTGTATAAAAGATTGTGTAAATGAAAGTTTTAAAGAATCAAAAGATGCATATGAACCTACATATTCTAAAGAGGGGGTGGTTGTTACCGACTTTTATGGTGAAACAGAAGCAATGGAGACTGATGATTAGACGAGGAATTAAACAGATAACATATAACAGGGGAACTGTAACCATGGCCATTAGGAAGCTTCGTAAAGAACGAATTAATAGGATTAAACAAATGAACTTTCAATTGCAAGAACGAACTTTTCAACCACTTTCTGAAGAAGATAAATATCTAATAGAAATGGCAGGTTATGATATAGGAAAACAAGATGAAAACATTCCAAGAATTACAAGAAGGAGTTTACGACCCCAATATATTTAAGGCTATATTCTTAGCAGGAGGGCCGGGGTCTGGTAAAACTTATGTTGTCAGAAAAACTACTGGCGGTTCTGGTCTAAGAATAATTAACTCAGATGATGCATTTGAAACTCTTCTGAAGAGGGAGAATTTGTCTCTAAAAATGCCCGAAGGGGAGAAAGAAAAACGTGACGTAGTACGAACAAGAGCGAAGGAGATTACTGGAAAACGAGAAAAAAACTATCTTACTGGTAGACTAGGTATTATTATTGATGGTACAGGGGCAAAGGCTAATAAAATAATTAGTCAACATAGTCATTTACGTTCACTAGGTTATGATACGCACATGATATTTGTTAATACTTCTCTTGATGTAGCACTACAACGCAATGCAGAACGTGGACGATCTGTTCCAGAAAAAACAGTAGTAGAATCATGGAACAATGTTCAAAGGAATTTGGGTCTGTTTAGTCAAACTTTTCAACGAAATCTTATTATTGTGGACAATAATGATGCGACTGATGATGTATTTGCGAAGTATTGGAAACAGATATCAAGACTATTAAAGAGAAAAGTTACTAATGGCATTGCAAAAAAGTGGATTTCTATGGAACTTGCCAAGAAAAAAAGATAACTTTTCTCATTACCCCAATGAATTCAATGACTTACATTCAACGATTTCCCTTGACAAAACCTGTCTGATATGGTAGCCTGTATATATAAATGGAGATTAGTGAGTGTACCAAATGAGTAAAAAATTAAATGCACTATTAGATACTTTAGATGATGTAAAAAATCCAAAGGAAAAGGTTGGAGTTTTGCATGTCAACAAAGTCGCCTGGGGTGGAGGGCCCTCCAGCTGGAGGCCGAGTTTTCATAATGGCCCAAACTGGGATGACCGAACCGTCGAACATTTAGTTGCGTATGTTGAGGTTGACAAAAATTGGTCCGTTAATAAAAAACTTGAAAAAGTCTTTATGAAGACGAATAGTATTACTGATGCTTGGTGGAATAACAAAGAAGTGACTAAGATGTTTTCTGGCAAAGCATGTCGGAGTACAAGTATCGGTGACATAGTGATTATTGGAACAAATAAGTATAAATGTGAATCAACTGGTTGGAGTAAGACTGCTTGGAAGAAACCACTACATGAATGGAAGGAAATCGGCGTCATGGACAGCGCCTCTTTGAGGAGAGCCTATAATGAGTTGTGTAAATAAAGTTAGTTATTATGTCCCTAAAGGATATGATTACAGAGAGGTATTTGTTCGTTGTGGCAATACCGATCCTCACGGTAATCGGGCAATCTGTGACAAGTGTGCTAGTAGCCCTGTTATAATGAGGGGTATTAGACAACACGAAGAAAATGTCTCTGCTGATAATGCATGGTTAAAGTCGGCAGGTTGGGGAGAAATGTAAGGAGGCTGCATAATGAGAGAACGAACTACTTCGCGGATATACAAGAAACCAGACCCTAGTTGCAAAGTAGAGAATACGGAGAAGAAAAATATAGAACATCCAGATAAAGCACAGGCAATAGTGCTCGATCATGAAGAATGGGCGAATACTGTCAGTGAAGAGTGGTGGGGAGAATCAGATAACCTGTATCACTCTATGTTTAATGGCCGAGAAGACGGTCGCGGATTTGGAAGATAGATTGTAATGAATAAAGATAAATTAATCAAACGAATAGATGCTGCATTTGTGGCAAGGAAAAATTCTAAAGCTCCTTGGGCAATAAACTATTGGGATATTGTGTTGGGAACTTTATTGAGAAAGGCAAATAAAATTGCAACCGTCAATTATCATTTAAATTAAAATAGGTATAAATACTTATGAGAAAGAGGCTTATAGGATGCAGGAACAACTCTTAAAAAAGTTTAAAAAGTGGGAAGATTTGAATATGAATAACACAAAAACTACTACTACTACGACTAGTTCTACTAACACTTCCACTGTTTCGTTAAACATAGCCGGCACTATTCCTATTGAGGTAAGTTTATCTCAACGAAAACAAGCTGAACAAGTTGTTTCCCTTACAGATAGAGCAAAAAAGTATCTGTTAGATGTTGCAGGGGATGGATATGTGACTTTAGGTGTAAAGGGCGGTGGTTGTTCTGGACTAACCTATGTATGGGGGCAAACAGACACTACTAAACACGAACATATACAATGGAGTGACCCTGTTGATGGTGTTCTTTTACTAGACCCAAAGAGTGAAATGTATGTTAAGGGTTCAGTAATTGATTATATCGAAAAACTAGGAGGGAGTTATTTAAGTATATCCAACCCAATGAAAACCGCAGGATGTGGGTGTGGAAGTTCATTCAGTGTATGACAGATTCAAAAATATTACGAACAGATTACAAATATGATATAGATGAAGTTCTTTTAGAATGGGAAAAAATCAAGATAAAACTGCAACATTCTCACTGGTATGAAGGAACACAAACCTCTCTACAGTATAGTTCTAAGTGCAAACAGAAGTTCACTGATGGGTATGGCGTCATCGATGGCGCCACAGTCATCAGTACTGATGGGTGCGGAAATTTAAATAGAATAGAAGGAAGATCAGAACAAGACTTTAATTTATTAAATCCGTTGTACAAGAATACCATATTTGAACAAATAATTAACGATGTTGGAGCATGTCGTGCAAGGATTATGAAAATCCCTAAACATACATGCTATTCTATTCATTCAGATAGGGTTGGTAAACCCGGACGATATCATTTACCAATGATTACAAATCCACATGCATTATTCATGTTTTATGAATCAGAAATTTCTTCCACCACAACACATTTACCGGCTGATGGATATGTTTGGTGGACAGATACTACAAAAGAACACACATTTATTAATGCCGGACCCGAAAGAACACATCTTGTTATGTGTATAATAAAATGACCATTTCATCATCTCTTGTAATCAGCCTAATGATATGGATATCCACAATGACAGGATATATTGTACCTGACCCACCAAAGGTAGTGTATAAAACTGAGTCAGAATTAGCCCATATACTATACAACTGTAAAAAACCCACAAAAATAACAAAACCAACTTGTGATGATATTAAGTCTGATAAGTATAAGGGCAAGCACCATAGAACCCTTGCAATTTATAATAACGTCCTTCAACAAATTTATATCAGAAAAGATTTAGAAAAATCCTATAATAAAGTGATTATGCAATCCGTTCTTTTACACGAACTGATTCACCATATGCAGTATAAAAATAAAGTAGACCTTGGTTGTTTGGGAAAGTATGAAAAGGAAGCATATAATCTACAGAATATTTGGTTATTGAAACAAGGAGAAAAAAATATTATGAAAACATTGGACTTAAATTCTTTATATTTGATGATGTTGTTCTCCTGTGGAGATTATAATTATTTAAATTCGTTTGATAATAGAAGGTTCTTCTCCGAAATACACTAATGCTATATATATCACCACCTTTTGGTAATTATATAAACCTACGAAATACAAAATCTATTCACGGTACATTTACATGGGAAAGACGTAAGGGTATAATTCACCACACGTTACGGTCTTTACGTCCTGTTTGGGGTGGATGGAGAAACCAAATTGGATTACGGAACTGGGGTATTCGGAATGTCGATTTTTCTTCCGAACATGTCTATTCCATAAGTGCAATTCATGCGGAAGATTGGGAATTAATGTTGACCTACCTACCATCCCATCTGGCAATAGAGCTGAATTTAGGATGTCCTAATGTAACACATAAACCTATTCCCAATGAACTGCTTTCGGAATTTTTACATAAGTTCCACCCCCAGTATCTGCAAGTCAAGGTTTCTCCCGAAATCTCCCTATCGGAATTGGAAAATCTTTTTGAAATTGGTATTCAGAAAATACACCTGAGCAATACTCTTGGAAATGACCCCAGAGGAGGTATATCTGGTAAGCCGTTACGATTGAAAAATCTACGTCTAGTGAAAAAAGTACGAAAGATGTCTGATATCCGTATTATTGCTGGTGGGGGGATATATTCGTCAGACCATCTAAAACAGTACCATGACGCAGGTGCCACGGACTTTTCATTAGCCACTATATTCCTTTCTTGTCCATGGAATGTCCCCCGTATCCTCCAAGAATACACAAAGTTGTAATAAACTCCGCATTTTATAATGAGAATAAGACCTCTATTCTCCGCATTTTGGCCTTCACCTCGTAATTTCAATGAATTCAATGACTTATATTTAACGATTTTCCTTGACATTTGTTGGTCAACTATGGTATAATGTCTGTATATTGAATGAGGGAGATATAACGATATGATGAAAAAGTATAACAATTGGGGTATCGACATGGGTGGTCTTTCAATGACTGATCCCAAACGGTATAGGAAGATTAATGCTGTTCTTACCAATAAGGGCAAAAAGAAAGACTTTTTGGATAGAGTTAATACTATTCCTTTGGAATATGTTTCCGATGTTGTTGATGAGGGTTCAACACCTGATGATACAGTATTTAATTCTGAATTAAAGGCCGCTATAACTAAAGGATTATCAACCCTAACACCTAGGGAAGAAATAGTATTAAAAATGAGGTTCAGTATCGGTCATACTTTGGAAGATATTGGTATAAAATTTAATATTGGTATGGAAAGGGTACGTCAAATTGAAGCTAAGGCACTACGAAAGTTAAGAAATAACAATTCTTTTAGAGATTTTTTGAATGCAACTTAAAGATAAGTTTTTTACTGCTGCAAAAGCAGTTGCAATGTCAGGTAATGGAGTTGGAACTAAAGGTAGTAAGTTCCGATTAGGTGCAGTCTTGGTTGAGAAGAACTCCGTTATAAGTGTAGGCCATAATTCTTACAAAACTCATCCTATAATGGCTAGTAGAACTGAATGGCCTTTTCTCCATGCAGAACAACACGCAATTATCAGGAGAGGTTTGGATAATTGTGATAATCTTAACATGTATGTTGTCAGAGTATTAAAGAATAATGATATGGCAGTCAGTTATCCCTGTGAGGTTTGTAGAGAATTGATATCTAATATCGGTATCAAGAATGTATTTTATATTAATGAATTAGGAGAATTTGCAAAATGGGTAACTAAAAATGACAAATCCAATTGAGTCATGTATACTGTATATAAACTGAGAAAACAAAGAGGTTGTTATGAAGATTAGATTTGACGCGGGGGCAATTGCTACTGGATATGGGATTTCTGTGGATGGTCTACTTAAATCTTGGACTGGAGCTACCCTTTCGGGAATTATGGAAGAGCGAGTTGCTAGTTTGGTTAATGGTGAACGCATGGGTGACAAACAGTTGCCGTACGATGTGATTGCCAAAGATCGTTCTCTGAAGAAGATTGAGGTTCGTAATCTCATGGCTTCTGCAGCAAATTGGGCCCCTTCGACCGCCACTGGTGTGAACAGGAAATTTTGTGAAGAGGCTTTCTATGATAAGGTTGAGTCATGTGATTCTTATGTGTTTTGTGACCTTCGGGATGTACGTGTATCCAGTGAAGTTACTATATATGAGATCACTGCTGAAGAAACACTTGACATGTATGAGAAGGTAAAGGCAATTAAATTTTGCAAGACCAAGCGCAGGGAAGACGTTGCATATTACATGAGTAACAATGCAAGCATGACACAGAAGCGTTTCTTTGAGCGGTTTCCTTATGAAGAGTATGCCTTTGTTGTTTAAAACAAATACCATTCATATTGGGGATAACATAGAGACTCTACGTTCTCTCCCCGATAAGTGTGTAGATATGTGTGTCACCTCTCCTCCTTACTACAATCTTAGAGACTATAAGAACCAAAAGCAGATAGGGGCAGAGAACACCGTTGAACTGTTTGTCAAAAATCTGTGTGAGGTGTTTGATGAATGTCATCGTGTATTGAAGGATACAGGATCATTGTGGGTCAACATTGCTGACACATATGACAATAAACGGTTGCAACAAGTTCCGTCACGATTTGAAATCGCAATGACAGATAAGGGATGGTATCTTCGTAATGAGGTTATCTGGAATAAACCAAACCCACAACCAATTAGTTCCAAGGATAGGTATTGGAGTAATCATGAGAAATTCTTTTGGTTCGTGAAGAATACCAAAGGATATTTCTTTGACAGAACACCTATACTTCTACCTCAAGCAGAGATTAGTGTTAGACGTATGTTCTCGAAAAATCATATGGATAAGCGTAAGGATAAAAATGTTTCAGAGAAAGAGGGTTTTGCTCTAAATTCTCAGAATCAAGATAAACACTATGAACGTATGCGTGATAAACTAGGAATTGAGAAGGGCTTCGATTACGATCAATTGGTGAAAGAGGGTAGATGCCCTATGCGCCCTGAGATGACCGTATGGGATATATCTTCCGCAAGTTCTGTTAAGTGGGCACACTTTGCGACATATCCAAAGGAATTGATTGAGAAACCAATTCTTTCTACATGCCCTGAGAACGGTATCGTACTTGATCCGTTTATGGGTAGTGGCACTACTGCTATCGTAGCATTAGAGAATAACAGAAAATATATAGGATGTGAGTTAAATTCCGAGTATGTTGCACTTGCTAATGAGAGAATAAAGGATAGCAATGTTGGTAACTTAACTACTTTTTTTGGAGAATAAATGTAAAATGGGTAACAGAAAGAAAGAACTGAAAAGAAAATTGATGGTTTTAGATTGGTATCTAGTGCTCCTGATTGTAGCGGTTATAATCAGTTTTTTGACTTTTTATATCTAATGTGAACTCTAAGAGAAAGGTAATTGGATAAATAATACTATGGATATGGACATGGAATTGTTAGAATCGTTGTTTGAAAAGAACTACGAACAAGTTTTCAATCATCTTGTTGATGTAACTCTTCAAGGTAAACATGCTTTACCGTCTAAAAATGAACTAAAGATGGTAGAAAAGACAGCTGCGGATATGGCTAAACAACAATACGAGAATTTACCATCTGATTTTGACTATGAAGAATTATCGGAAGAATTATAAAAAGCCTATAAAAAACATCATGTTGAGTGTTTTAGTATCCTCAGTGTCTCAGTTCGGAATCCCCCGACCCCTAAGAAATATACAAAAAAGCAAAATAAATCGAAAAAAGGGCTTGACAAGGGGGGCCCAGATGTGGTATAGTAGTCATGTTGAGTTTCTATAAAGGTTAATAGTCCATGAATTATATAACATGTGACGGTGGTACGAAGTTCCAAAGAGAGCTCGCAGTCTTAATTGTGGAGTTCTGTATATGGGAGCTCATGCCTAGGCACCGGACTTTAGACTTGGATATTCAATTAAAACCAACAATCTTTGAGCAGAATTCAGAGGCCCTCTGTTATCCTACAGGTGAGGATTACCGGCCTAGAGATTTCTGTCTGGAGATTGATAGCCGAATCTGGAGAAGGAATTCTAAACGATGGAAAAGAAGGGGGGCTAGAGACGACTTTATAACTACAGTAGCTCATGAAATGGTTCATGTGTATCAGTGGGTGTCTGGCAACCTCAGAGACAGGCTCAGTGATTCACCGAGCCGAGAGGGTTATAGACAGTACTGGAAGGGTAAAGATTATACCAATATAGCCTATAGGAAATTACCTTATGAGAAAGAGGCCTATAGGATGCAGGAACAGCTTCTGAGAAAGTTTAAAAAGTGGGAAGATTTACCTTGACATCACCACCCACATGTGGTATACTATCACAGCCTTTAGGATATAGGAGTCTTATATCCTTATAACCCATTGGGGAGGGGGCTCAGATAATGCTTGACATTACCTGTCAGATGTGGTAGAATGGCCACACAATGAGAAGAGAGGTTAAGTCAAAGATGTGAATGTAAATCCCAGTTAAACCGCGAGTAGGTTCTCCCTGTATTGAATTGAAAGCTATCGGGATCGGAGTGTGATACAGGGTGACCCTCAAGAATTATATTTCTGGTTGAGGGTTATGGCAAGGGGGACGCAGCCCACGTTGCTTAATAAGGCCCAGAATAAAACTTTGAAACAGTCATTGTCATGATAAGGAGATAAATTAAATTATGGCTACTACGAAGACCCAAGCTACTAAAGTAGCGGTTGCCCTTGAAACAGGTGCAGAACTTACTGCAAAGCAGATTAGCGCCCGTTATGGTGTTAAGAATGTTCGTGCAGTAATTAGTCAGCTGCGTACAGAAGGTTATTCAATCTTTCTGAACAAGCGGGTAAGTTCATTTGATGGTGAGACTTACATGAAGTATCGCCTTGGTGCGCCGCTTCGCTCTGTAGTCGCTGCTGGTACTCAGGCTCTACGCGTTGCGTAACTTGATACTGAAGTAAGAGTTACCACTGGGGCGACCTATGAACCATCGGGTTAACCTTCAGCTGGACACCGCCCAACTGGGCCGGCAGCTGAGGTGACCTGAAGGTTGATGGGTTAACCTCCAGTGGAACTCAGTTAATAACTGAGAGTGTCCTGTGAACGCGATGAACCTAGGCATTGATTCATGGGACACTCTTTAATTTCTGAAATAGCTTAAAGGGTCCCCCCCTTAAAACTGAGTGTAGTTGCTTAATCTATAAATGCAATAAGTATCCAAAGAGCAATATGGGCCACCCCCTAAAACTGATAGGTTTTCAATTGCACTTCCCTTATATAAATGCAACCGAAAGTCTAACAAGTTTTCACAATAAGTATCCATATATACTGATAAATCAGTGGCTTAGCGATTTTTCTTGACAAAGCTTGTTCAATATGGTAAGCTGTATACATAATGAGAAACAAAGAGAGGAGAATTGTGTAATGAAAGTTTATTTATTTGTTGGTGCATGGATGTTTATTGGATATATGATTGCAAAGCTTTCTGAAAAACTATAAAGGTAAAAGTTAATGTCTAGTTACTATGATGATAATTTCGGTTGGTATGATATTGAAGATGAAGACGATGTTAGTTTTTATCATCAGATGCAAGCTGAAAGTGTTTTAAAAATCTGTAATGGTTGTGGACGTAAAGTGAAACTCCGCCGCCAGTATGGTTACTGTAATTCTTGTGCAAATGCTATAGAAATGGGTATGGATGTAGGTTAATGGATAATATCGGAATTTCCCATGGAACTTGGACCATGGATATGGAAGAGAAATTTTGGGACATCACTGATAGCTATAGGCCACGTTCTACTCCGGACAGGACCAAATGGTATCAGCTGGTTCAGGGCCTCCTGAACGAATCTAGAAAAATAAGTGAAGATATTCTTACTCTTGAGGAAATCAAAGTTGAGGGTGAGGATGGTTAAATTGAAAAAGAACAAAGACAAAAAAAAGATGGTGGCCGATACAAATGATGCGGCCTCGTATTTGGAGTATCTAAAAAAAGAAAAGGATTTTTGGAAAAAGGTTTGGCCCCAAAAAACCGAAAAAAACTGTTGAGAAATAGTGCATTTTTTTCTTGACAAAACATGTTCAGTGTGTTAAAATGTGTATATTGATGGAGAATGAGATGGAAAAAGAAATCAAGTTTACGGGTGAAGAGATGCAAATGATTAATGACGCGATTTATATCATAATGGATTTCGACTACGAAGAGGGTACGAAAGAGTACACGATTTGTGAAACCATAACGGATAAGATTGCAACAGCGATTTTTGGATGTGGGACGGTAAAATCCATTTATTCAGTTATGGAGAAACTTGATGGGTAGAGTTAAAGCTTATGCAATGGATATGGAAGAGAAATTTTGGGACATCGCTGATAAAGAAATAGGTGGATATGAGGTTTATGGCGAGTTTGAAGAAATGATGCTTGATTTGCCTGAGGTAAAGGGTTGTCTCGCATTTAATACTCTTGATGACGTCAAAGATACTCTTGAGGATGGTTGGTCTGAATTTTGGAGTAAGAACAGAGCCTTGGAGCCCCCGCGAGGGCCGCGAACCTACGTTGAGTTTAGTCACGAAGGTATCGTAACGAGGATGCCCGTTATGATGAAAAAAATATAATGGGTAAATATCTTTGTATTAAATGTGGTGAAGCTTTTAGAACTGAACCGGGTCACCCTTATGATGGTTTTGAAATTTGGTACAGTATACTTATCATTAAGTTGCTGTGTGACAAATGTGAAGAAAAATCTCTGAACACAATAGGAGCAGTATAATGTCAAGATCAAACGCAAAGCAAGAGAAAATTAACAAAGCTAAGAAATCGGCGCCGAAAGTTCCTGGCGACACCTGTCCTTCTATTGATTATTGTCAGGCAATTGCAAAACAAATTGCAGATCGTGGTGATGAATGGGGGGTAAAACAAGGAGCAATTATAGAAAATGTTTTAGAATATATTCGGAGTTCAAATCAGGAATTACGAGATAGTTCCTTTTACTGGTATCAGGAATATAAGAGAGTTGTATAAATGACCCCCCCCCCCAAAACTGGGAGGGGGCCCTGCTTGAAGATGTTATTATAAATTATAAGGAATTATATGAAATGAAAACCGAGAAAGACATTAAATTCTTAGATAGAATTGATGGTCGAACTCTGAATCAAATCCAAGCAGTATTGGACGAATTGAAAATAAAATATGGCTCCAGTGCAAGAATGCATTTTTCACGCGGAATATTTGGTCATGTGAGTAAGATTACATCTTACGGAAACCGAGAGATGAAGGAGAAAATATGAAAGAATCTAGTGGAGAATTTCTTGAAGTGTATCGTGAAGAATTTATTGATGAGTATCGTGATCGGATCAATCTATCCGAAGAATCTAGTGGAGAATTTCTTGAGGAGTATCGGGATTTTAATATTTTCAAAAACAGGAATCCCATTGAATTTTGGCTTGAAGCCTGCGGTGATGGCGTTGTCCTGAACGAGTTCAATGGAAAAGAAATGGGTTTTGTGGAAGACGCAAAGGTTGCCATCGATGAGTACTGGACTTATTCTATGGTAAACCAAAAAATATAAAAACCTCTAGAGGAAGTTATGTATGTGGCGATATAAAACAGACAGATTAGGCAATCCTAATCCAGCAGTACAACGCAGAGTAGATAAAGTAGGTACGGTAGATTTAAATTCCCATGAATCCAGAGAACGTCTTGGGTATTGTTTTCTAGAATGGGATGAGTTTTTATCAGTATCAGTACCAGCTCGTCAGCTGGCAGCTGCGGCCGCAGGAGCTGCGGCCCAGGCGAGAAACTTTTCAAAAGTTTCGAGGAAAATGTTAAATGAAACCTGTTGAAAAAAGTTCTGAAATGGTAAAAGTACTAGATTCTATTTCTTTAAATATGTTTGGTAAATCTCGATCTGAAGCAATCAGGCAAAACATTTGTGTTAATTGTGGTGGAGAAGCCGACAGATTTGTAGATATTAGGAGCAAACGGGAATTTGCTCTTTCTGGGTTGTGTCAAAATTGTCAAGATTCTCTTTTCGGTTCCATTGGAGAACCATAAAATGGGTATACTTGGTGATAAATTTAAAACAAAAAGTCATGAAGTTCGTGGCATACTTGAGAGGCTCCGTGAAGGCTTTCGCTGTGATGGATTTAAAAATAAAGTTTATGAAATTCGTGGTACAGAAGGTGAATGGGATGACCGAGCTGATTGGTCTGAGGGTGCATTCTTTTCGGAAGTACTAGCAAAACAGACTTGTTATCTTCTGAACAAAGAAGTAGATAACTCAAATGACAATTATGATATTCCATATTATTATGTTAAGACAATATTAGTAATGGGGATGGACACGCCAGTCCCTTCAAATTTACTATCACAATCATCGTCGGCGGGGACATTCGTGAAATCACAATT
>PAWD01000050.1 GCA_002713325.1 Nitrososphaerota archaeon | reverse complement strand
TACTAAAAAAGAAATTACATTGGTAAAAAGAAAAATTGAACGTACCGAAGTGATGATTCAAGGAACAGAAAAAAATCTAAAATTTAATAAATAAAAATACTACTTCACATGGATTTTGAAGATAAGGAGAAAGTTAAATGAAAAAACGGAATAAAATAGGAATGACACTTTTACTGAGTGTAAGTTTGTTGGTTCCTTCAATTGCAAGTGCAGATAGTATTTTGGGGCCCCTTCTTGGTGGAGTTATTGGCAGTACAATTGGTAAAGGTCGTGGCCGGCTGGGCGCCATCATAGGTGGTATAATTATTGGTTCTGTAATTGAAAATGATATACGACATCGGAACCGAAGAAGTACAGTTCGTATGCATCCTCATTATAACGGACCCTTTTATTTACCTCCACCTCGTTTTCCAGAGTGTGCAGGGTATTTGACTATTGGTGAACGAAGAGCATGTCATAGAGGTGTTGAACGCCGTCAGAACGAAGTGCAGAGACAAAGAGAGTCTTATGCATATAAAAATGGATATAATGGTGGACGTAATTAATAAATTAAAGGAATAAATAGTTATGTATAATGTTGGTGATACGGTTGAATATATTAATCATGTGGATAAGATTGCAGCTGGAACCATATCCGAAATAAATTCAAGTATGAATTCATACGGAAATATTATTGTGAAAGATGATGTTGTAATGTATCCATCGAAAAAATTAACTGTAAAAGAAAATAAACGAAGACGGAAAAAAGGTCTTTCGATTTTGAAAACCTCAGTTTATGTTCCTGTTAAATCAAAGAATATGAATTCTATATACTTCACCATACCACATCGTGTCAGTGACGATTTTGTTTTGCTGGAAGACATCATACGAAAAGCAAAAGATGTGGTGAGGTGAGTTATGCCTAGTACCCACTACGAGACACCGGACTTCTTTTTTACCAAATGTGTGGAAGCTTATGGTCCGTTCGATTTGGATGCTGCAGCTAATCAAGAAAACAAAAAATGTGAAAATTATTTGAGTGAAAGTGACAACGCATTGGATTGGAATAAATCGTGGAATGATTATCTTATTCCATCACTTATAAAAAGTTACCAAAAAAAGATATGGCTTAACCCACCGTGGGGCCCAGCTGATCCTATTTTTCCGTGGGTTCGGAAAGCTGTAAAAGAAATCCAAGCAACAAATTCAATATCTGTTATATGTCTTTTGCTTCCGTGGGGCCGGTGGGCAAAATGGCACGAATTTATTATTCCACAAGCAGAGATGGTACGAGTTGTAGGCAGGATTCCATTCTTGCTTGATGGCGAATCAATTAAATCACCACCAGCTTGTAATGTGGTAGCAATCTTACGAGAACCAATTGATGGAATGAAGTGGCCTACAGGATTTGCCGGAGCTACTATAGATGGGAGAAAATGATATTGAGTTTAAGAACACTATGAAAAAACACCTTGAAACAACAGATGATCCAATTGAATTACAAAAAAGACTCCTTGCAGCACACAAGGCAGGCATTGTAATTCCAGCTGATTTAGAAGATGATCCAAAGGCAGGCTATCATATTTTAGATGAAATGAAATTCCGTAGAAAAGAATTTGGTCAAACCATGTTCGTTGTTATGTTTGTCGATTGAATAGGAGAACATAATATTGAGTTTAAAAAATATGGCGAATTCAGTTTCGTCAAAACGGGGAACCTTTACTAATTCCTATCCTGTAATTGTTAATTCTATAGAACCAAATAGATACATATTTGAAGTTAACAAGTTGGAAGGAAATTATCATAATTTCCCACCCCAAAATCTAAATTTGAAAGAATTGAACAATAGACTTGAAAATCTTATTCGTAAATCGGGTGACCAAGATGGCCAGCGTACAAGAGCAAAATGTTTTCGTACACGTTGGGATTTACACACTACCGATTGGTCAGTGCAACTTATCGGTGATAATGCAATAAGTATGGCTAAGAAAAATCCTCTGGCTGGCAGAACTTCCCCCGATGGAGCTCCCGAAAAAATAGAATATGGAATACGAGAGTGTTGGGGATTGATATATGAACAAGGTCAAGAAACCAAGTCTCATTCTCATTGGCCTTCTACTTGGGCCTTTGTCTATAATGTTCGTGCATGTTCAAAATGTTCTCCCCTGATTTTACCTTCTAATGGTATTCATCCGAATACTACGTTATATCCGACAGAAGGAATGTTGACCATTTTTCCAGCATGGTTGAATCATGAGGTTCCTTCACAACCTTGTTCACACGAACGAATAATTATTGCAGGAAATCTGGATGTAGTATGGAGTCGGTTCTGATGAAACCAATAGCCATTGCCAGCGATCACGGCGGATTTCGCATGAAAGAAATTGTGAAATCCATGCTGGAAAAGTCCAATATTTCCTATAAAGATTATGGAACCACATCGGAGGAGTCGTGCGACTACCCCGACTACGGCGCACCAGCAGCTATGGCTGTGAGTGAGGGAGAGTCGGAGAGAGCAATCTTATTCTGTGGTTCGGGTTCAGGAATGGCTATCGTCGCCAATAAATTTTTGGGTGTTCGTGCGGTTAATTGTTATGATGAGTGGAGCACACTTATGAGTCGTCGTCACAATGATGCTAACATAATGGCCATTGGAGAGCGATGCAGCATAGAGCCGGACGATATCCTGCGTCTTGTCAATCTCTGGCTTAAAACGTCCTTTGATGGGGGCCGTCACACTTACCGTATATCGAAAATCACCGAGTTAGAACGTCTGCGCCGTTCAACCATAGAACGACTGAGGGAAACTAACAGTTTTACACCTAGTGATTCCGTACAGTATTATACCCCCAGTAGTGACCGAAAATAATAACAGGAGTTTGGTTGTGCCGATTTACGAGTACGAATGTAGTTCATGTGGTGAGGAACACGAGGTCATCCATGGCATGTTGGATGTACTAGTCCGAAAGTGTCCGGCATGTGGTCAACTAAAACTGCACAGGAAAATTTCTCTTTCGGCGTTCCATCTAAAGGGAAAAGGTTGGTATGTGACGGATTATGGTAAAAACGAGAAAAAAGATTCCAAACAAGAGAAACAAAAATCCAAGAGTAAATCCAAATCCACCAGTGAAAAAAAAATGCTTAGATCGTAATCCAGACTTACATTAATTCCTTATAAATAATTTAGAAATAAACATAGAGGAATAGTTTATGTCTGATTATTTTATGGGAACAGATGGTTTTGTTTGGTTTGTTGGTGTTGTCGAAGATAGAGATGACCCCGAATACATGGGCCGCGTCCGTGTTCGATGTTTGGGATTTCATAGTGACAATTTAAACAAGATAGCAACAGAAGATTTGCCGTGGGCAACGGTAATGGCTCCTACATCCTCACCTTCCATGAGTGGGCTGGGCACTACACCCCCATTCCTTGTAGAAGGTAGTTGGGTTGTAGGATTTTTTCGTGATTCCAGAGAAAAACAACAACCAATTATTCTTGGTTCTCTTCCCGGCTTTAATTCTGAATTTCCAGATTTAGGAAAAGGATTTTCTGACCCGAATGGAGTATACCCGTTACAAACAGGAGAACCAGATACCAATCGATTAGCTCAAGGTTCTGTGCAAGAGTTTCATCCTTCTTTATATAAACGACAAAAACTAAAACAAACAAAAGTTCCTATTTCTACCAAACCTTTATTGGACACGGTTAGTGATGCTTATAAAGACCATGGCGGACAGACTGACGATGATGGGGTTACTGTACCACTAATAGAACAACGTGATACTTGGGATGAACCAGACCCAAAATCTGGTGGTATTACCACCTATCCATATAACCATGTTCATGAAAGTGAATCTGGCCATGTTATCGAAATAGATGATACGCCAGGTAATGAAAGATTGCACACATATCACAATTCGGGAACCTTTGAAGAAATTCATTCCGATGGAACGAAAGTTACTAAAGTTGTCAAAGACAATTATACAATTATTATGGGTTCAGATAGAGTGTATATAGATGGTGCTGTTAATCTTACTATTACGGGTGATGTAAGACAATTAATCAAAGGTAATTATCATTTAGAGGTTGAAGGTGATTACTCACAAAAAATACATCAAAATCATTATGTAAAAATTGGAGCAAGAGGTGAAGAAGATGGTGGTGGTAATCGGGAAGAAGAGATTGTAGGAAACCATGCGTATAATATAGAAGGTAGTCAGAACGGCCGTGTAAATAAAGATGTTGATACTGTTATTAATGGAAAAGAATCACGAACAATTGGTATTACTTCTGATTTGTTTGTTGTAGGAGATGGAACTGTAGGAAGTGAAACGTATCAAGATGGGTATACAATTATTTGTCTGGAGAAATTACATATGGTATCACTTAATGATATGTCAATATCAGTTGCTTCTGGTATTATGTCTCTCAAGTCTGGAACCAAGTTAAATATGAAATCAGCAACTGAGATGACTTTACATACAGAAACTTCTTTGCTTGAAACTGTAGGAACATCTAAAGTATCTACTACAGGTACTACATGGGGACATACCTCTGTCGGCGATATTGATATTGATGGTTCAAGGATTGACTTAAACTAATGGCATATAGCGAAAAAGTTGTGGAACATTTTAATAATCCAAGAAATGTAGGATCGCTCGACAAAAAGGACGAAGCCGTGGGAACCGGCATTGTTGGTGCGCCCGAGTGTGGTGACGTAATGAAGCTTCAGGTGAAAGTCAACAGTGAGGGCCTTATCGAGGACGCCAAGTTCAGGACTTTCGGTTGTGGAAGTGCAATTGCCTCTAGTTCTCTAGCGACCGAATGGCTAAAGGGAAAAACGGTTGTCGAGGCACAAGAGATTAAGAATACACAAATCGTTGCGGAGTTAAATCTTCCTCCAGTAAAAATCCATTGTTCGGTACTTGCTGAAGATGCTATCAAGGCAGCTTTAAACAATTATCTAGAGAAGCAAGGCATTAAGGATTGACTTAAATTAATGGCTCAATTTCAATTCATTATAGGTGGGAAATTGGTAACATTTGATAATTGGGAAGATGTTCCAGAGGAATTTGAACATGTAATTAAATTTATACCTGATATACCATCAGAGCCCCATACTGATGAGGAACACGAAGAACTGAAACAGTGGAATATTAGGTTACAGGAATTAATGGAGAAAGAACGTGCCCGCAGCAACTAGAATTGGAGATGCAGATGTAGCACATTGTTCTGGTATGACCAGAGCAGAAGGTTCGCCTAATGTGTTTGTAAATGGCATAGCATGGAGTAGACAAAGTGATAATAATACATCTCATCTATTGCCATCGGATACACCATGTCCAACGCACGCTGCACCTATTGCTACGGGATCGACTACCGTATTTGTTAATAGTTTGGGTGGTGGTAGAATTGGAGATGGTATTAGTGGTTGTACTTCTGTTGCAGCTGGAAGTTCAAACGTGTTTGCTGGAGGATAGAAATGGTAACATTAGGTATACCAGGCTTATGTGGTGCTAATGCAAATCTTGATGCTGTATTAGGTCAAGTGAATGCAATGAAAAAAAAGTTAATATTAAACTTGGAATCTCCAGCATCAACAATGGCCACCGCTTTATCAGGAGATTTGGTTACATTAAATTCAAATGTTAAAAGACTTGTTCCTGAATTATCGACACTTCCTTCTGTTCCACTTCAAGCAGAAATGGCTGCTTTAATAGGTATAGACAAAACAACTATCAAAGGCTTAGTAGAATTTACTTCAAAACTTGCACAACTGAAATCACAATTTGGGCCCATTTTGGAAAAGAAAGGAAAAGATTTAGATGCACTTGTTATAGCTTCTGTAGCTGCTTCATTGTTGGGTAAAGATTTATGTAACATTGTTCCTAATTTACAATTACCTTCTGGTGGGCAAGCAGCTGATGCGGTGGAAAAAGCTGTAAATTCATTAATGCCAGATAAATCACCAACAAAGGAATTGAAGTCCGTTATTAAAACTGCATCACTTGTTTTGTTGACTGCAAATAAACCATTGATAGAAAGACAAAATGTTGCTATTTCAGCAATTAAAACTGCAAAAGAATTAATAAATTTTACCGTTGATAGGAATGGTGGGACGGTAACTCCTGAGACTAGAAATGAATTAAAAAAGATTGATTCAAAAATAAAAAATAGTACAGTACCTACTCCTCCTGCGATTCAGAGAATTAATAATTCGATTTCCGATTTATTAAATTTGAAGGGAACAGGAACTTCTCCTGCTATAGATGATGATTCTAAAAATGACAAACAAAATGATTTTATGAACTATATAAATGGAATCCAACGTGACTTTATGGAAAAAATAAACTCTCTAGGAGAGGCTGTTGCAATTAAATCTGCTAAGAAAGGGTATCCTCATAATTTAGTCTCCGATGATTCTAACAAGATGCTTGTATGGCCAGAGGGTGAGGGCCCTGAGGTGACACTCTCGCATCCTGATCGTGGACCAGTGGCCAATACTTTTAAACATGTAGTCAATGAAATGAAAAGTGGTCGTAATTATATAATTGAAAAGTGGAAATGGATTTCTTCAAAGGCTATAGAATCAAAGGATTTCGACAAAGAAACCGGGCCCAGTGGTACAAGTGCTATTGAAGACTTTAAACGTGAAGCTTCGAGCATGTCTGATTGGATTCAAAAACAGGCAACGGGCCTAGTTAATGCAATGAAAACACCAGTAAAAGAACCAGAAGGATCAAAGGATACAACAAATGTTCCTATAAAAAGTGCTCCTCCGAAAAATCCTATGTAAGAGAAAACTGAGGGTAAGTATTATAAATAACTACAAAAGGAGTAGTAATGGCTTTAACGGCATATAGAGATGCAACGAGTAAAAATACTTCTTCTCGTAATGCACACCAATATTCGGATTTAGACCTTTTCTTTACAAGAAAAACTTCTACATCTGATGTAAACAATTTGACTGATGTGTTAGCCGTAAAAAGGGCTGTTCGTAATCTTGTATTAATGAATCATTATGAGAAACCCTTTCATCCTGAAATTGGTTCTGGTATACGAGAAATGTTGTTTGAAAATATGACTCCTATAACTGCTATTCTTATTGCAAAAAAAGTAGAAGATGTTATTAATAATTATGAACCTCGGGCGAATTTAGTAGGGGTGATTGCAACACCAGATTTAGACAATAATTCATATAAATTAAATATTGAATTTTATATTGTCAATGTACCTTCAGAAATACAAACAGTAGATATACTGTTAGAGAGATTACGATAATGGCCCAAAACGAAAAACGATTAGATATTTCAGAATTAGATTTTGATAACATTAAAACAAATTTGAAAACTTTTCTTCAAGGACAATCTGAATTTGCTGATTATGATTTTGAGGGTTCTGGTATAAATATTCTTTTAGACGTACTTGCATACAATACTCATTATTTAGCATTTAATGCTAACATGGCTGCAAATGAAATGTTCCTTGACAGTTCTTCTTTACGGTCTAGTGTAGTTTCTCATGCAAAAACATTAGGATATGAAGTGGGTTCGGTTAAAGCTCCTTATGCTACTGTAAATGTAACTCTAGACTCACATACCACATCAACTGCAACTCTTCCTATTGCTACTCGTTTTACCACAACGGTAGATAGTGTAGAATATAGCTTTCTAAATACAGAAGAATATACCGCACCTAAATCTGGTAATGATGTTGTTTTTAATAATGTAAAAATATATGAAGGAACTTATATAACGACTCGTTATACAGTTGCAACTTCTAATGTAAACCAACGCTTTGTTATTCCAGACAGTAGAGTAGATACGGACACTTTACTTGTAAAAGTTCAAACCTCTTCTAGTGATACTTCTACAACAACTTATACGAAGGCAACGGATATCACACAACTTACAGATTCTAGTTCTGTATATTTTTTACAGGAAATAGAAGCAGGAAAATTTGAAGTGTATTTCGGAGATGGTGTAGTTAGTAAATCTTTGAGTGATGGAAATATTGTATTATTGTCTTATGTTGTTACTAATCAGGATGTAGCGAATGGGGCAAGTTCTTTTAGTTCTGCTGGTGCTATTGCAGGAAATAGTGTTGTTGTTGTTACAACCGTTGCAAGTGCTATAGGAGGAGGAGAAAGAGAAACAATAAATTCTATTAAACTTAAAGCTCCATTAGATTACGCTTCTCAAGGACGTTGTGTTACTACAGATGATTACAAAGTTTATACAAGTAAGCTTTTTACTCTAGCAAAAACTGTACAAGTTTTTGGTGGAGAGGATGGTTCTTTTGATCCTACTTTGGGGGTAATTAGTACTCCTCAATATGGTAAGGTCTTTATTTCAGTTAGAACTATTAGTGGAAATAATATGACCTCTGCACAAAAAAACAATTTGATAAGTGATTTGAAAAAATTTAATGTCGCTTCAATAACACCTGTTATTGTAGACCCCGAAGTAACATATCTTATTTTACAAACTACGTTTAAATATAATTCCAATATTACTACTTTGACAGGTGGTACATTAGAGAGTGATGTAAGAACCGTATTAACAGATTACAATACGAATAAATTAACCGACTTTAATAAACCATTTAGACATTCTGAATTAACCAGATTAGTAGACACTAAGGATAATGCTATTTTAAATAGTTCTATTAATGTTACTCTGGCAAAATATGTAACACCAACTTTAAATGTTTCTACTTCTTATAATGTGTATTTTAATAATAAATTTTTTAATCCACACTCTGGTCATAATGCCAGTTCTGGGGGCATTGTAGCATCAACAGGATTTTTGGTATCTGGAGATACTACAAATATAAATTATTTTGATGACGATGGTGCTGGAAATATAAGACGTTATTATTATACTGGTTCAACAAGAACATATGTTGATAATGTAGCAGGAACTATTGATTATGATACTGGGCATATTGTTATTAGTCCTATTACAATTATAACAGTATCACTTGTAGATGATGCTGCTTCTGATAAATTTAGAATAACTGTAATTCCTAATTCAAAAGACATTACTCCTGTAAGAAATCAACTATTGGAAATAGATACTGTAAATTCTACTGTGACGGGTACGGTGGATACCATTGCAATTGGCAATACAGGAGGGGCTGCAAACTATATAACTCCATCGAATTTACCAGACATTAAGGCTTATTAAACAATGGCACCCTTTAATTCTGTTTTGACTGCAAAAATATCTCCACTTATTGATGGCCAAATGCCTGATTTTGTGCAGGCAGATCATTCTAAGTTTGTAAGTTTTGTACGAGACTATTATAAATTTTTAGAAGCTGCAGAATTAAATCTTACTACAACAATAGATTATATTGCTCAAGAAACCACTTCTTCAAATTATATTCTAGATGAAAGCTCCAAAAAAATAGTAACAGAAACAGGAGCAGGAACTCTCGGTAAATTTACTGTTGGTGAAACAATTACAGGTGGTACGTCCAACGCTACTGCTACAGTCCTTATAGATGATTTAACAGAAAACAAAAAACTTTTTATTTCTTCACAACAAAAATTTATAGTTGGAGAAACGGTCACTGGTGGAACTTCTTCTGCGACAGGAATAATTACAAAGTATCGTGGAAATCCTGTACAAAATATTCAACAATTAATGGATTACGCAAATACAGATAATACCACAGATGCTTTTCTAGACCAAATGTTAGAACAGTTTGTTCATGTTGTTCCTAAGACTATGGCAAGTGGTACATCAAAAAGAGATTTGATAAAAAATATTAAAGACCTTTATGCTGCAAAAGGAACCTCAGAAGGACATAAACTTTTTATGAGACTTCTTTTTGATGAAGAAGCAGATATATCATACCCAAATAAATTTATGTTGAAACCTTCTGCTGCAGAATGGACTTCTCCAACAGTTATGAGGACTGTAGCCGTAACTGGTTCTGATGGTTTAGATGTTACCGGCCAAACAATCACTGGTCAAATTTCTGGAGCTACAGCAGTTGTTGTAGATGCAACTATTTTTGCGCAGGGAGCTATTGCGGTAACTGAATTTAAATTAGATACAAAACAAATCAAAGGAACTTTTGTTGTTGATGAAATAGTTACATGTGCTTCTAATACTTTAGATGTTACTATGAAATTTACTGTTGGTAATTTTATTACAAGTGCTACTGTTACAAATGGGGGAATATTATATGAGAAGGGACAGAATATTAGTGTTGCCACAGATGATGGTGGCAATGGTTATGCTGATATAGAAGTAGAAGATGTTTTAGAAGGTTCTGTTGATGGTGTGGCTATTGATTCGGGAGGAGATAATTATCGGACAGGAGATGTATTAACTTTTGCTAGTACAGAAACCGATATAGATTTACCCGCTGGAGTTGTTAGTGTAGTTGGAGGTAGTTTCCTTTTAGAAGATACTGTTGGTGATGATGACTATTTAATATTAGAACCAAGTTCAGTTTTTGGTATTGTTCCTTTATTTGGTTCTTTAAATGGTACGGACAGTATTGGAACAGACGCAGGGGGAACTATCCTTTTAGAAAGAACAGCCACGGATGGTTCAGATGCTGGAGATTATTTAATAATAGATGAAGTTGAAGCTTCTGATTACTACGGAACTGATAATGACCAGATTATTCTAGAGGAAAAAACTCTTGCTGGAGTTGATATTGGTACTATTACCAGAGCTCTTGTTACAAAAAATGGAGGAGGACTATCTAAGCTTCCAACAATTTCTGTAACAAGTAGTGAAGGAACTGGAGCAGATATAACAGCACTTACTTCTGACATTGGAAAAATTCTTTCTGTAAAAATTAATGATGGTGGATTTAATTATTCTGCTGCTCCAAAAACAACTTGTGAAGCAATTTTTATATTAAAAGATGTAACTGGTGCATATGTTCTTGGTAATTCTTTTACAACACACACTGGTTCTGTTATTACATTTGATACAACCAGTAAAACTTTACGTTGCACTATCACCGATTCTGAAAGAATAGAACAAGAAACAAGTGGTACTATTAATGAATTTATGAGATTAGAAGATGATGGCATATTTGATGGTGTATATCTTGATGAACGATTTACTTTAAATAGTGTTTTAGAAGAAGAAGGATATTTTTCTTTAGAAAATGGTACAGGACAAACTGGAAGAATTCTTTCTGAAACTGGAAGTGACCTTCTACAAATTAATAATGATATTATTGATGAGGTTGAAGAAGAAGGATTTGTTTTAAATGAAGATGGAAGTTATGTTCAAAATGAAGCTTATCTATATTATATTATTAATGAAGAATTTGTTACCACAAACCAAGACAGACTTATTTTTGAAGATGAAATATATGTTACAGATGCAATTGATTTAAATGGTACGAATAGTTCAGGACATAATGCTGGTTCTTCTGTAACAACCGAAACAGTATTGCCTTCTTTTGTGGGAGAAACACTTTCAACAAGTGGAGCTTCTGGTACAATTGTTAAATCGGATATTGGTAAAGTTTCTTTAAGTTCTGGTGTAACATCAGTATTGCCTGGCTACTTTACAAATACAGATCATCAAATTAGTGAGTTTACAGTCCGACTACAAGATTCTATTTATTATCAAGATTTTTCATATGAGATAAAGATTGGACAGTCTACAAGTTTATATATAAATGAATTAAAAGGAACGATACATCCAGCTGGTTTTCTTCCTTTTGGTAAGGTTACTTTAGCAACTTTAATATCTGCTGCTTTACAAATTCCAACAGCTGGTCTTATATCTGGATTTACTGCTGACACCACAACATTTACCCCAGAACTTGCTTCTATACTTGAAACTATTTTCACTAATAATGTTCAACGTAGATTAGAAGTGCCTATACCAGATTATGAGCCGGGTTCTTTAACCCAACAACTTTTAATGGAAGATATTGCATTCCTTTTGAATGGCACAAATGGTCGTACCAAAGACGGGGAACCCGATCAGGTCGATGCCGGTTCTAAATTACTTCTTGACAGTACAGATGGTTCTTCTGATGCTGGTTCTTCAATAATTGGAGAACAGAATGAGAAGATGGTATATGAAGATAAAATTGCCGGACGTATTATGTCACAGGCATCATATTCTACAGGAGATGAGAGAAAAGAGGTTTCTTTATTAGGTCATGCTAATGTAAGTTTACAATTACCTTCTGTTGCTCCTTCTTTTGATACTGGATTAAAATTCTTTGCTGGTGGACGAGATGCAAATATTTCTGAGTTTGGTGGTATTGAAATGGAGGATGGAACTAGAGAAGCTGGACCAACAACTCAAAGGTCTAGAATACTTTTGAATGCTGTAGCAGTTGAACATGCTCAAGATACCTTGGCTCACCAAGGAGAATTATTGAAGTTGGAGGATGCTTCCAATCATAATATAGACTATGGCCTTTCTTTTAATGACCTTGTATATGAAGATAGTTTTGACCTTGCAACGGAATCTGGAAACAGACATATGGTATTAGATGGTACAAACGGCGCTTCAGCTAATGCTGGTAGTGCTATAGTTTTAGATGGTACTACTTCTGCCGGAACAGATGCAAATGAAAACATATTATCAGAGACATGTTATCTTAACTATGAAGCAGGAACGCCAGGTTATTCTAATCGAAGAATTACTACAGAAGGAATACCATTTTCAAATGTTAAGGTTGGAGACATAATGCGACCTTCTATAATTCTCTTGGATGAGAATACAGCAAATGAAACTTTGAAGAATGGAAATAGAAATGATATTGGTATTCTTACAGAAGATAGTGAGGAGCCAGGAGCTTATCTATTAGAAGAAAGAGCATCAGCTGATGATAGAGCAACTGAACGAAAAAATAATGAACATGTTTTATTAGAAGATAGAACTGGTGTACAACATGAGGGAGAACGAAATAAGGATGGTTTCGGTTGGCAAGGGAACCGAAATATTTCTGCTGACCCCGAAGGGGTTCAAGCTGAAGGTCATAGGGGAAGTATTCTTCTTATGGAACATCAAGGTATTGAGTTGGAAGATGGTGCCGATGAAGGAACGATACCTTATTTAAATAAGACGAAATCAAGATGGCCATCTTTTGTAAGACCCTCAAAAATACATATTCACACAAGAGGAAGAATTGCATGGCAGGATGAAACAAGTTTATATAACATGGTATTAGATGGTACAAATGGCGCTTCAGCTAATGCTGGCAGTGATATAGTTTTAGATGGTACTACTTCTGCCGGAACAGATGAAAATGATAACATATTATCAGAGAAGGGACTATTTTCATTACATCCCGAAACACCAGAAGGGGGATTTGCTTTACTTAATGGAACAGACGGTAGCAGCACTAATGCTGGTGAATATTTGGAATATGAAAGAGGAACTTGGAATAGCCTTTCTGGTAGCTATCCTGTATTTGTTGCTGACCAACCCGAAACATTTGATGCTGAAAAAGGTGGTTTCTTTAGTAGTGGTCAATTAACATGGGATAGGAGTTATGGTGATGGGTAAATGTATTATAAATAATAGTTAAATAGGAGCAAGTATGAGTTATCAATCAATTGGATTGGGTACAGTTGCAGATGATGGAACAGGTGATACTCTAAGAGTTGGTGGAGATAAAGTTAATGATAATTTTGTTGAAATTTATACTCTATTAGGAACAGGAACAACTCTTTGTACTGGTATTACTGCTGATGCCACAGATATTACTTTTGTCGGTGCTTCTTATAATGTACTTTGGGATAAGTCAGATAATGCTTTAGAGTTTACAGATAACGCAAAAGCAAAGTTCGGCACAGGTGGTGATCTAGAGATTTATCACGATGCTTCTCATAGTTATATAACAGATGGTGGCACTGGTAATTTAAAAATTCAAGGTAGTCAAGTTGATATTCTTGGTACTAGTGAAACAATGGCAACATTTGTGGATGATGGTGCTGTTACCCTTTATCATGATAATAGTGCAAGATTTGCAACATCTTCAGCTGGTGGTACTCTTACAGGAGCTTTAATTGTTTCAAGTAATATAGAAGTAGGTGCTTCTGTTATATTTGAAGGTGCAACTGCTGATGCATATGAAACAACCCTTTCTGTAACAGACCCAACAGCCGACAGAACAATCACTCTTCCAAATGTAACAGGTACAGTGATTACTACAGGAGATACAGGAACAGTTAATTCTACCATATTAGCAGATAATTCAGTAGATAGTGATCACTATGTTGATGGTTCAATTGATAGGGCACATCTTGCTGCTGACATCATAGACGGTACTAAGATTGCTGATGATGCTATTGACAGCGAACACTATGCTGCTGATTCAATAGATACAGAACACTATGCGCCAGGTACAGTCGATACTACAGCTTTAGGTGCAGATTGTGTGACAGCTGCAAAGATTGCTGATGATGTAATAAATAGTGAACACTATGCTGCTGGTAGTATTGATAACGAACATATAGCAGATGATGCTATTAATTCAGAACATTATGCTGCTGCTAGTATTGACAACGAACACTTGGCAGCAGATTGTGTAAATGGTGCAAAGATTGCTAATGATGCTATTGACAGCGAACACTATGCTGCTGATTCTATTGATGAAGAACATTTGGCCAATGACTGTGTTGGTTCAGCAGAATTAAAAACACTATCTACCTTGTTAATTAAAAATTCCAGTGGAACAACTTTAAAGACTTGTCATTGTGCTGGTGCATAAATACAATTAAGGAGCTCAAAATATGGCAGCTATTATAACAGAAAAATTCAGGGCTCACAATGCAACTCAATTCTATGAGTCGTTTAGTGAAGCGTCTGCAAATACTTATTACCTCTTTGTAGGTAAAGCAACACCATTTACATCAGGTACTACGGGGGGAACAGATGCAGCTCCTCCAACACCAGCAGATTCGGTTGGAGATGAGTTTTATTATTGGGACGATATGCTTGCTGCCAAAAAGATTGCCACCAGTGATATAACTTATAGTATTGCTCGAAGAAATTGGGCAAATAGTACAACCTACGATATGTATAAACATGATGTCAGTGCATCTAGTACTTCTACTTCTGGTGCAACAAGTTTATATACTTCCACATTTTATTTTATGACTTCTGACTATCGTGTATATAAAGTTTTAGATAATAATGCAGGAACTGCATATTCTGGTTCAGAACCAACGTCTACTTCTTCTGCACCTTTCGCATTGGGTGGATATGTTTTACAATACATGTATTCTCTTACAAGTTCAGAAGTAGAAAAATTTTTAACTACAGATTTTATGCCTGTATCAACAGACACTACTGTAAGTGCAGCTGCATCAGATGGAGCAATTGATTCATTGTCAATTACTGCGGGTTCTGGATATACAGACGGAACTTACTATGCAGCAGTTTATGGTGACGGCACAAGTGCTGGTACATCTAGTGGTGCTATTGTTCGTATTACAATTTCAAGTGGGGGTATTGTTTCATTTGGATTAACTGCTGGAACCGATACAACATTACATGCTGCTGGAACAGGATACACATACGGCACAGTTAATCTTGCATCTGGATATACATTCTCAGATACATCTCTTAGTAGTGCTTCAGCAGTAGGTGGTTCTGGTGGTGCAATTAATGTTATTATTTCACCAAAAAGTGGTCATGGTTATAATGCTGTAACAGAATTGGGTGGTCATTATGTGATGATAAACACTACACTAACACAAGCAGAGGGTGACGATTTTACAACTGCAAACGATTTTCGTAGGGTTGGACTATTAGTAGACCCATATAATTATGGGACAACTACTGTAGCATCTGCTTCAACAAGACGACAAACATCTGCCCTTAAATTAACTTCTGTTACTGGAACCTTTGACCCCGATGAAAAAATATCACAAGCATCTACAGGAGCAATTGGTAAGGTTGTAGAATGGGACTCAACAAATACTATACTTTATTATACACAAGAACAATATGGAGATTATGGAACAGTGACAGCATCAGGAGCATTGATTGCTTTTAGTGCTGCAAATCAAGTTACAGGAGCAACTTCTGCAGCAACAGGAACACCAGATGCATCAGCAGATGCATCAGTAACTCTTGCTGGTGGAGCAACTATTACTTTTACAGATGGATATGCAACTCCAGAACTAGCACAGAATAGTGGAAATATTGTTTATATAGAAAATAGGAAACCTATTAGTAGAGCTTCTGACCAAACGGAAGATATCAAACTTATAGTGGAATTTTAATATGCCTCAGAAAAAAAATCTAAATGTTGCACCGTATTATGATGATTTTGATAAGTCGAAAAACTTTCATGAAGTTTTGTTCCGGCCGGGATATGCTGTACAAGCTCGTGAATTAACAACATTACAATCTATTTTAAAAAATCAACAGGAACAGTCTTCTAAACATCTTTTTAAAGAAGGTGCTATGGTTATCCCTGGCCAAATAAGTTATTTAAATGCTTACTTCTCTTTAAAATTAGCAACACAGTTTAGTGGAGAAGATATTGACCCATCAACATATTATAATGCTGATACTCCTGTAACAATTACAGGTGTGACAAGTGGTGTACAAGCACAAGTTGTAGGATATGCTGTTGCAACAGCAACAGAACAACCTGTTCTCTTTCTTCAATATGTGGGTGGGGGAACAGATAATGTTAGTGTAATCTTTCAAAATTCAGAAAATATCAAAGCAAATGTAGGAATTACTCATACTTCAAGTTATTCAACTGATATTGCTTCTGCAACAACTTATAGCACACTAGCTTCTGTTAAGGGGTGTGCTGCAAAAATTTCAGAAGGAGTATATTATATACGAGGTAGTTTTATAGAGGTTTCTGAGGAAACTCTTGTTCTTGAGAAATATACAAGACACTTTACCGGGAGAGTAGGTTTAACTATTACAGAAACTATTGTAACTCCTGAATCAGATTCTACTCTTCCAGATAATTCAACAGGTACTTCTAATTATGCAGCAAAAGGTGCTCATAGATTAAAAATTTCAGTTGCACTTGCTAAATTAGAAGAATCTTCAACTTCTGATGCAGATTTTGTAGAATTGATGAGAGTTAAAAAAGGAGTTGTACAAACTAAAGTAAGAAAATCAGAATTTGGTGCAATTGAAGATACTTTTGCTCGTAGAACACATGATGAATCGGGGGATTATACTACTCGTCCATTTCAATTTGAAATGAAAGAAAGTGTAACTGTAAATGAAAATGAGGGAGTTTTTACAGCGGATGAAGAAACAGATGATTATGGAATAGCTTCTTCTAGTCTTTTAGCATTGAAAATATCACCGGGGAAGGCGTATGTTAAAGGATATGAAATTGAAAAAATTTCTTCAACATATAAAGACATTAATAAAGCAAGAGCTATTGAAAACGTAAATGCTGGTGTATCTCCTTGGTTAATGGGCAACTATGCATTAATTACTAAAGTTTATGGTACTCCTGATATTGATTTTGTGTCGGGGGAATTAGTTGCTTATAAAGAAGTACAATTATATGACACGTTAACATCAACTAGGGGCTCGACTTCAGGAACTCATATTGGTTCCGCAAGGGTACGAGCAATAGAATATTATTCTGGCACTACGGGTGCAGCTTCAGATAATTTGGCCTCACAATATAAAGC
>PAWD01000049.1 GCA_002713325.1 Nitrososphaerota archaeon | reverse complement strand
CTATAGTGATTTCTTTCTAGACTTAGCAGCTTCACTCAACTTTCTCCTATGTTCTTCTGAAAATATTCTACCCCTCATCTTCCTCTTAGTTTCTTCTGTATGTTTTCTACCCTTATGACCTTCGCTTATCTTCCTCTTAGTTTCTTCAGTATGCATAAAGTCATTAACGTTAGTATAGATCATTAAGGATTACTACAACCTGTCATTTTTTGTGTCTACGAACAGGGGGTTCTCTTTTTATATGGTGATAAAAAATGATTAAATTTTCGTTAAATACATTAGGGCTTTCTTTCCTATATCTGTTCTATAATAAACACCATCCCAAGTTATCTTACTCACAGCATTATACACATTCTTTATCGTGTTTTCTATACCATTTCCAACTGCTGTAACACCAAACACACGACCACCATTTGTAACTATTTGTCCATCATTACAAGCAGTTCCTGCATGAAATACAGAAACAGTGTTTGTAATTATCTTATCAAGTCCTGTTATTTTTTTACCTTTTTCATAATTCCTAGGATAGCCTTTTGATGCCATAACAACACATACAGCAGATCGTTTACTCCATCTCATGTATTCCAATTCATCAAGTTTGTCATTTACACAATATTCCATATACTTGTAAAGATCAGACCCCATTCGCATCATTATAGGTTGGCATTCAGGATCACCCATCCTAACATTAAATTCCAATACATATGGCTCACCATCCTTAATCATTATACCAGCATAAAGAAATCCTCTGAACTTTCTGTTCTCATTATTCATTCCAGATATGGTCTTTTGCATTATATTTATCATAATTTTATCATGTAATTTTTCATCTACCAACGGTGTAGGTGAATACGCACCCATACCACCGGTATTTGGTCCCTTGTCATCATTGTAAATTCTCTTGTGATCCTGACTTGAGGCTAATGGTATTATTGTTTTCCCATCTGTCATGATTATGAAAGATATCTCTTCGCCACAAAGTTGCTCCTCTATTACAACACTGCTACCCGCATCACCAAACTCCTTTCTAACCATTATCCTCTCTAAAGCTTCAAACGCTTCCTGTTTTGAGTTGCATACAATTACTCCTTTACCAGCAACTATTCCATTTGTTTTTACAACTAATTTTTTATCATTTTTTTGTACATAGTCTTTTGCTTGTTCAATATTACTAAATGTTCGGAAACATGCAGTCTTTATTTCGTATTTCTTCATGAAGTTTTTGGCCCATACCTTACTGGTTTCAAGTTCTGCTGCTTCCTTTCTAGGACCAAATATAGTTAAACCGTTATTTTCAAATGAATTCACAATACCTTTCGAAAGTGGTTCTTCTGGACCTACCACTATAAAGCATTTTTTCTTCTTAGCAAAATCTAGTAATTTGTTAATTTCGTTAGGTGAGATGGATATATTTTCACTAGTGCCGCCGTTGCCTGATGCAAAGAATATCTTTTTGACATGTGGACTTTGGTTCAGTTTCCAACCCAGAGCATGTTCTCTTCCACCATTTCCAATTATTAATACGTCAGACATGTTATCTCTCTCACTTCATTGTTTTTAGGATCTCTATAACTTCTTTTGTATGGAATTTTATATCAACTTTAGAAAATATGGTCTGATATTTAACAAAAAAGTAAATAACTAAACTCTTTCCCCTGTAATCCTTTAAACTTACTTTTCTGCAGGTTGTCTAATCACGAACATCTGGATCGCTGTCACTAATTTTTAATTCTGACATAAACTACAACTTTTTCGGTACAGAAAAAAGCATTACTTATCTGGTAGTTGAAAAATATATATCGCTTATCAATGCTTTAAGGAATATAGTATACTCATCATCACTAAACTCTATAGAATCTATTAATTTCTTTCTTTTTGCAATATCTATTATCCTCAAATGGTAACATTTTTCCTTACCACTTAAAGTTTGAAAGTAATAATCCTTACATGAGCAGAAATTATTTTCTGGATCTACCCAATATTCATTATTCCTGCCTACAATAGTCCATATTCTTCTATTTGATGGTTTGAATAAGTGTAATTTAACTCCTTTTCTCAATATGACATTAATTGTATTCTGTGTTCGTGTGTATCGCATAACGGCTTTATCTCCCTACAATCTAATTATATTTATGGTAAAAATTAAACCGATATATCCATATCCGGCTTTACTTCTTCAAACAGATCAGAAGTATATAATTATATCAGATTTACATATAGGATTTGAAAGTAACCTCAATGCACGCGGTATAAACATAAGTTCGGATACATATGTTGATGAAATACTGAATGACTTATCCTCTATAATAAACAAAGAGAAACCTGATACGATTATTCTAATTGGAGATATCAAAAATAGTGTGTATACAATAACAAAAACGGAATGGGAAAATGTTCAAAAATTTTTACAACGATTATCGGAAATAACAAAGGTATTCCTTGTACCTGGAAATCATGATGGTAACATAAGACACCTTGTACCAAGAAATGTTATGATGATGAGTGGAAAGGGGATGTTGCTAGATGATACACTATTAACACATGGTCATACTATGCCTAGTAATACAAGTGATTCTATAAACCGCCTAATCATGGGTCATATTCATCCTGTCTTTCTGAAGGAGGGAAGTGTGATAAACGGACAGAGAGTATGGGTGTATCTGAAAATTAACAAACATGATTTATTCAGTAATAGAAAAGGAATACTGGATATTATTGTAATGCCTAGCTTCAACAAATATTTCTATAATTCCATTCATGATTCACACTACAAGAAATCAATATCACCTATAATAAAAAAAACCATAAAAAATGTTAGTGAAGGAATTGTATTAACGCTCGACGGTTCTATCGTTGGTGATGAATCTTCACTGGAACAGGTTATATATGAAGCGCCATAGATTTTTAGCTGATTAATTGGACTATTATCTTATTTTCTGATAGTACACCAACAAACTTCCAACCGTTATTGATTAGATGTTAAGCTTCTTTTGTACTAACTACCCTTTGCTTGGATTCTTGCTGTCAAGTAACGACTTCAAAAATTTCAAACGCCCATTACAGAATTAAATCCTAACAAAAAGAAAACTTAAAATCCATATTCATTATGATACTTTAACAGACACAGGGTTGCCTACCCCGTATCTAATTCACGGAGTTGCGATAATTTTATCGTCAGACAACAAGTGGCTGGCGACAAAATTATCGAAAAATTAAAAAAACCTTATTTCGACCTCAGTATTAGGCTATTCAATGAGTTTTATTGATGATGAGGAAGATAATGGCGAAGATCCTAGGAAGATGAAGAAAATCAGGTTTCCAGAAGAAACCAAGAAAGAGATGAAAGACACTCCTAATGATACAAACGATGTTTTCATGACCAAGGCAGAATATATGATTGATTGGTTAAACAATCGAAAAAATGCATGGAAAGCTACAGGAATAATTTTCATTTTTCTGTTCTTCATATCTCTTGGCGTAATTGCTTTTCTCGGATTGTATTTAGAGAATCGATGTAACGAACTGTACGCAGTCGTTGGTTTAGTTGATTCAGCCGTAGGTTGGTTGGGTTTAAGTGCTTCTAACATCTTTGAAGCGAGTTCCTTGGGTGAATTCTTCGACGACCCATGTCCAAACTTGATACTTAATTGGCCATGACGATTCACTTTTCGTAATAGGCAGGATACGATAGCGTAATAAAAAAATATAGAACATGGACTTTGTAGCTGTCCAATCGCTTACCCAATCGCATCTCTCAAAAACACTTAACCATCGAATTTCCTATGGTTCGATATGATTAATCATTACAACTTCATATACTTCTTCAGAGTACTTATACTTGATTCATTATTGCGAAGCCATTCAAGTGTTTTCACAAATGAATTTGCAGATTCTAGTGTTGTAAGAACAGGTAATCCCATCTCAACAGCTTTCCTTCTGATCTGATATTCATCGTAAAGCATCCCTACATACTTTTCAATTGTTGATGTATTTGGAATGTTTATTATGAGATCTATTTGTTTATCGTAAAGTAATTTGATTATATTAGGACTCCTTTCCGGTTCACTGATCTTATATACAATTTTTGTGTCATTAAATCCATTCTCTATTAGATATTCGGCTGTATGTTCTGTTGCAAATAAGTTGAACTCCATTGATTTAAGTGTAGAGACTAGTGGAAGTATCTTACTCTTCATTTCGGAACCGCCTACTGTGATCAATGCAGTGCCATTTATTGGTAAAGAGTATCCTGTTGCAATCAAAGCTTTTGAAAGAGCATCATAGAATGTATCACCAAAACATGCTGCCTCTCCAGTTGAATGCATCTCAACACCAAGCACAACATCAGCACCCTCTAGTTGCATGAAAGAGAACTGTGGGACCTTGATCCCAAATCCTTTGGTATTTAACCATACATCAGTTACTTCCTTTGGAATTGGTTTATCAACCATTATCATTGCAGCAAGTGTAATTAAGTTCAATCCTACAAACTTTGAAACGAATGGCATCGAACGCGAAGCTCTAACATTACATTCTATAACATACACGTTATCATCTTTTACCAAATACTGTATGTTAAAAGGACCCTTTATCTTCAATGCAATCGCGATCTTGCGTGTATAATCTGTTATTGTTTCTATTATCTTTCTAGTTAGACGCCAAGGAGGTATAACCATCATGGCATCGCCAGAATGTATACCAGCAGTTTCTATATGTTCAATTATTGAACCAATTACTATTTGTTTTCGATTTGAAACTGCGTCAACTTCAACTTCTAATGCATCACTCATAAATTTACTTATCACCACGGGATATTCTGGACTTACTTTAGATGCTTCTGTTAGATACTGTTTGAGTTGGCTCACATCCCATATCACCTTCATAGCTGCTCCGCTAAGAACATAAGAGGGTCTTACTAGAACAGGATATCCAACATTCTTTACAAATATCGTAGCCTCGTCAAAGTTTGTAAATGTCTGCCAAGCGGGCTGTTTAATATTCAATTGATCCAATAAATTACTGAATTTGGATCTATTTTCGGCCTTGTCTACATCTTCACTGTCAGTACCAATTATTTTTACTTTATTATTTGCAAGTTTAGAAATAAGATTGTTAGCTACCTGGCCGCCTACACATGTTATCACTCCATTAGCTTTTTCCTTTTCATAGATATCCAAAACACGTTCTTGAGTAAGTTCTTCAAAATACAATCTATCACATATATCATAATCTGTAGAAACAGTTTCTGGATTACAATTAATGACAGATACTTCCTGCACGCCGTTATCCTTCAAACCCCATACCATATTCACTGTTCCCCAGTCGAACTCCACACTGCTACCGATCCTATAAGGACCAGCACCAAGTACGATCATCCTAGAATTACTTTTCTCCAGAACAATATCGTCTGTAGAACCACCATATGTTAGATAGAGATAGTTTGTCTTTGCTGGCCATTCTGCAGCAAGTGTGTCAATCTGCTTCACAACAGGTAAAATGTTAGCCTGTTTCCTGAACTCCCGAATCTCAAGTTCATCCATACCAACATATCTAGCAATTTGTTTATCAGAAAATCCTAATCGTTTTGCTTTATGAATTAGATCAGGATTAAGTTCTGATTTAATTAGATTCTTTTCCATCTCAACTATATTGGCAAGACTTGCAATAAACCATGGATCGATTGATGATATTTTGTTTATTCTTTCTATAGTAAGGCCTTTCTTCAATGCTTCAATAACTGTAAACATTATCTCCTCATCTGGATTAAGTAATTTCTCTTCAAGTTCTTCAATCGGAATAGAATCATTATTTTCTAATGTTAGTCCATCGTGTCCTATATCGAGCATTCTAACTGCTTTTTGAATAGATTCTTCAAAATTTCTTCCAATTGCCATAACCTCTCCTACTGACTTCATCTGTGTCCTGATCTTCCTATCAACCATCTCAAATTTCTTAAAATCCCACCTTGGAAACTTTATTGTTATGTAATCTAATGAGGGTTCAAAGCAAGCAGTTGTAACCTTAGTGATCTGATTCAGTAATTCTGGTAATGTATAACCTAATTGTACTTTGGCTGTCATATATGCAAGTGGATATCCAGTTGCTTTTGATGCAAGAGCGGATGATCTGGAAAGGCGAGCATTGATCTCTATAGCGTAATAATTCTCTGATATTGGTGATAATGCAAATTGTATATTACATTCACCAATTATATTACATGCCTTTGCTGCTCGAAGAGCTGCAGATCTAAGCATATGATATTCATTATTATTCAAGGTTTGAGAAGGTGCCACAACAATATTATCTCCAGTATGTACCTTCATACCTAGTACATTTTCCATATTACAAACAATAACGGCATTTCCCTGATAATCACGTTTTACCTCATATTCTATCTGCTTCCATTGTCCAACATACTCTTCTATCAGTACTTGATGAACCATACTTGAATCCAATCCTCTCTTGACGATTTCATGAAATTCATACTCGTTATACGCTACACCACCACCCTTCCCTCCCAATGTGTATGCAACCCTTATCATAACGGGATAACCTAAATCTTTTACAACACTAAATGCTTCTTCCATGTTATAAACTGCTTGACTGCGTGGAACTGGAATGTCATTCTTAAGCATGGTCTCCTTGAAGATTTTTCTATCTTCTGTAATTTCTATTCCTTCAATTGATGTACCCAATACTTTAACACCATACTTATCGAGGATGCCCTGTTTGGCCAATTCAACACCGCAGTTTAGAGCTGTCTGTCCTCCAAAACTCAACATTATGGCATTGGGCCTTTCTTTCCGTATTACCCTTTCAACAAATACAGGTGTTACAGGAAGTAGATACACTTTGTCTGCAAGTCTTGTATCAGTCTGTATAGTAGCTATGTTAGGATTGATCAGAATACTCTCCACGTGTTCTTCCTTGAGCGCTTTCAGGCATTGACTACCGGAGTAGTCGAACTGACGGTCTGTTTACAGACTTTCGCCTGCCTCTCCAATCTTTATCGCTCCACTACTCAATACAAGTACTTTCTTTATCCACTCATGTTTTGGCAATTTTCTCACCTCTCATCATTTTATCCAGCATATCAAAGATAAACATGCAATCGTAAGGACCTGGTGAAGCCTCAGGATGGAACTGCACAGCAATAACTGGTTTATTTTTATGCATTATTCCTTCCACAGTATTATCATCTGCATTTTTGAACCATAATTTAAATCCGGTTCGTTTCAATGAGTCAGGGTTTATACAATATCCATGATTCTGACTTGTAACAAATGAGTTTCCATTGCGTATATCTATACAGGGTTTGTTCTGTCCACGATGTCCATATTTCAATTTGTAAGTATCCGCTCCAGATGCTAGTGCGAGTATTTGGTTACCTAAACAGATCCCGAGTGTCGGAATTTCACGTTCCAATAAATCCTGTGAGAGTTTTACCGTTTCTTTACAATATTTTGGATCACCTGGACCATTACTCAATACTACGCCTTTTGGTTTGTATGACAGTACTTGCTTTATGGTTGTAGTATAGGGTAATCGCACGACTTTGTATCCCATCCGTACTATATTGCGTATTATACTATACTTCGTTCCAGTATCAATTAACACAACACATTTGTTACTTTCTCCATATGTTTGTGGAGATTTTGTTGAAGTCTCTTGTACGAAGTGTATGTCATTATAACTTTCACTGTTATTCAGTTCCTTAAACAATAATTCATCATCAATATCATTATTGGATACTTCCATGGCACCCATCATAACTCCTTTCACTCTGATGTGCTTTGTCAACTCTCTAGTATCAATACCATGTATGCCAGGTATATGTTCGTCGTATAACCATTGATCAAAAGTTTTTTCCATTGTCCAATGACTGGCTAATCGCGATAACTCATGTATGGCAAGTCCCTTTGGCTGTATATGTTCCGCTTCAAAGTATTTTGGTAGACCTATATCATCCTTTATGGTATAACTAGGCACGCCGTAGTTTCCAATTAAAGGATATGTCAAGCATAGAATCTGACCTCTATAGGAAGGATCTGTGAGATTTTCAGTGTAACCTACCATACCAGTGTTAAAAACAACCTCTCCCACTACCTTACATGGAAAACCAAAACCAACACCTTTGAATACGCTTCTATCTTCAAGTACTAGTTTCGCTTTGAATCCATCATGATTTGGCTTCATTACTGGAATTTGTGACCCTTAGGATTTTCTAATTGATCTAGATATAAGTTTTTTGTATTGAAGTTATCCAAGATTGTATACCTAAGATTGCTTGAACTACACATATTAGATCCTTAATTTTCTAAAGAAGTTCTTTATCATGAAAATCATCCAAGATCGGTTTTAATGCATCAATAAGATTCTGTTTGTCCAGTTTAACTGGGTTATCAAATTTTATGCCAAGTAGAACGCTTAACATATCAGGATCAGTATGTGATTTTCTTGCATTTGCAAATATTATCGATGGTATGCTATTGATACACTCTTTCCATCTTTCCGTTCTATCTATAGATGCATCCAGACTTGTAACCACATACTCTAAATCATAGTCTTGATTTTCATCAAACAAATTGAGCTTTAATAGAGGAACGTACAACATTCCACCATAAACATAATCCTGTCTTTTGAGCATCTCCCGTATAATTTCATCCTGCTTCTCTGGAGGTTGTATTTCACCATATTCTGGTTGAAAGTAACCCGCTAGCTGGTTTTGTTCGTCGTACACTTTGTAATGATACTCCTCCTGATCCAATTTCCATTTTACCACATCATTCCTGAAATACAACACAATAAATAATTTTTGAATTAGAGTATGATCTTCAATAAACTATGTTAGATACATACATCTAAACTTGATACTTGGTTTATATGAGATTATGTAGTCAACAAAATCTATTTAAAAGCTTTAAATCATATTTTTTATTTGATTATTTATAGGAACTATATGTCTATTTTTTATTGATGAAATAGATATCAAAAGATAACAATAAACGATTAATAATCAAATCATAACATTATAAAATTTGTATTTGAATCGTATATATATTCTACCTTGAAGAGTTTCTTTCTATTATTAATACTCGATGATAGATATAAACACAATAAATCTTACAAAAACAAAATACCTAAAGTGCTTTGAACTGTTCTGTCCAGCGTCCATATGCTCTCAGCATTTCCGCACTGACACTTGGCCTTCTAGATTTTAAGCTGTCCTTGAAGTCATTCGTAGTAATATACCTAGTCTCTGCATCATTCTCGTTTGCCTTACCACTTTCAAACAATTCATTTACAACTCTTAACTGTACAGACTGACATATGTCACGTATGTCACTTGCTGAGTATCCCTCTGCTATTTTGGTGAGTTCTTCTAATTTTAGATTTCCATCAACGTGTAATTGGGACGTATAGAGTTTGAACATACGTAATCTTTCTACAATATCAGGTAATGATATAAAGATCCTCTTCTGGAACCTTCGAAGGAAAGGTGAATCCAAACTCCATGGTTTATTCGTAGCACCAATAACATATAACTGCAGATCCTTTGATTTGGTTACTATTCCATCCATTTCAGTAAGAAATTGATTTTTGACTCTTATCTCGCCTCCAACTTCACTAGCTCTGGTGCCTAGTAATGAATCCAACTCGTCTACGAATAATATAACTGGAACATTTTCCTTTTGAGCAATACTTCTTGCCATTAAAAACAATTTAGCTACGTTCTTCTCCGCCTCTCCTAACCATTTACTCATCATAGATGCTGCATCTACATTGATGAAATATCCCGCAATCTCACTTGCGGTAGCAGCTGCTATCAATGTCTTACCATTTCCAGGAGGTCCGTATAACAATATACCCTTTGGCCATCCAAGTGGGAATAGATCTGGTCGTTGAGCAGGATAAACTATAGATTCATTCAATGCACGTTTTGCATCTTCAAGACCTACAACTTCATCCCAACTTATATTTGGTTTCTCCTTGAGAATAAGATCGTCAAAATTAGCCTTTAGTGTTTCTACAGAACCATATGATCTACTATTACTACCACTGCCACTGTTACCATTATGTGGTGTTAAGGTGTTATCACTTTCGTCAAACCCTCTTGATTCTTGTAATGCCTTTATCCTGTTCTGATATGTTTTGGCCCTATCAACATATATCTTATTCAGCTTATAATCAGGATATAATCTAACCAATTTTAGTAGAGACTCAACAGCACCTTGATAATGCTGAATAGCCATACCTCGTGAACCTTGTGAATCCAATCTTATAGCTTCTTCAGCAAACTTGCTTGCGCTATTTTCTAATTCTTGAGGAGCTAATGCCATAAAACCATCTCTTTCAATAATATCAAAGGAACCTTTACCTATACCTGATTGTGAACTGCAGTAGTAAAAGTGGTTAAATTTGTTGCACAAATATTAGTTTTTTACCGAATATTTACAGGTAATTCGATATTAACTTCTGGTATGGTAACAGGTAATTCATAACCCCTTCGTGCCGGAGTTTCGTTAATCTGCAATACAGTCTTCATTTCTATTATAGAATTGCTTATCCTGTATAATGTGGAATCAATTGCTGGGACTATTCTTGATATATCTGATTTTATTATCCGTGTAGAATACATAGCACTATCCAAAATATTCACGAACTCTTGAAAATACCTTATGCTATCTATCTTAACTGATAAATTCTGTAGTAACATTTCTACAGATTTCACTATGTTTAATAGGTTTACAAGGTCATCATACTCATCTATATAAAATGCACCTATCTCTTTATTACCTAATTTCGTTATTTCCAACAATGAATCATTAACATTTATCTCTAATCTGTTACGCAGAGAGTGTATTGCCTTTATTTCAGTTTCGAGACTACGTATAGCCTGAATGGTACGCTTGCTTAAATTTGTATTATTCTTTAATGGGAAGAAATTGATCGGTAATTGCATAGTTAACACCAAAAAAAATTATGTTTGAAGAGTAGTAACTGTGCTGATACTACTCTTACAAACATGTGACTATCCTGCCGCCCCTTTTGCTGCTTCCTCGTCTATTGTAGTAGGTAAATCTGGGAACTTATCTTTCATCTTATTTTCAGCAATACTTGCTGCTTCTTCCATTATCTTCGTAGCCTCTTCATTTGCAGAATTGAAGTTTATATTATAACCTCCAATCTGTCCTGCATCCACTAATATTCCGCCCAACATCTGTGATATTTCACCCATTTCGTTATCCACCTCTGGCATCATTGTCGATAATCCCGCCCTTACGTTCTTGACAACTGCCATTGCTGGACTCAATGTTACGACAACATCACCCAATTCTGATATAGTACTTAGTCTGATCTGTATCTGTTCCAATGCTAATCGCGCATGACCTACCATTTTACCCATCTTTCGTATCTGAGCCAATTCATTCGACAAGACACTTGAGTATTGAGTGTCATGTTGCTGTATAGCATTCACGACTTTTCTGAATAATGTTTGATCTTTCTCCTTCATTTTATGCGATATCGAATCTAAACTCGATATCTGCATCTGCAATCTTCTCTGTGCATATTCAATACGGGGCTTTAATGGACCTGCTGGTTTGATAGTACCATGAAGCTTCTCACCTGTGCCAGGTTCATTAGATTTAATCCATTTTGTTGCAAATGACATGTTTACACTATTCAATCTGATCCAAACACAGCACTAATACTTCTATGTGCTAGTAATTTGATTAATATTGTAAACATTGTTTACAAAACATAATTTTTGAGTGATTGTTCAAATGTATTTGTCTATGATACTTACCTTATCCTAAAAAATATAATTGTAAATGCGAATTCATAATCTAGCATCAAGCCTAGAAGAATTTGGTCTAAGTAGATATGAAGCGGGAGCATATCTTACATTATTGGAAAAAGGTCCACTATCTGCAAGTGAAATTGCATATTATTCTAACTTACCAAGAACAAAGATCTATTCTACACTTACAAAGCTTGCGAAGAAGGGTTTGGTAATAATCACACAGGATAAACCATTAGTGTGTACTGCCGTATCTCCAGAAGGTGCTTTTGGGGAATTACTTTCTTCACAGGAGAGTAAGATTAGTGATATGAAGAATACAGTAACAAAACTACAGAAGGTAAGTGAAGAAAGTATCAAACCACATGGTGTAGTAGAACATAAGTATGCTACACTTGACCCAGATTCAGTGTTGATAATTATGAATGAATTGATCCGTGATACCAAAGAAGAAATTGCATGTATTATAGACAGTTGGGGCTTCAGGATAATATCACAGTGTAATCATACGATATTAAAATCTATGAGAAATAAAATAAGCGCGAAAATACTTGTTAGTAGGGATTGTCTAGACAACGATATACTGTCATTGATACCCTATGGTGCGGTTGTAAGGATTGGTAATGGTGGCACAAATCTATTCATATTCGATAAATCTACTATAGTTATCGTAAATAGTAGTAATGGAAGAGGTGCGCTTTTTAGATCCACCGATATTTTGAGTAGTATACATAATAAGGTATTCAGTGTTGCCTGGGCAGCTGGAATGGATGCTTCCTTCTTGATGCCATTAGATAAGGAACTTACAAAAACTACAATGAAACTTATTAGTGTAATTAACCATAAAATTTATGGTTGTATAGCAAATTCTGTTATCAATGATAATGTAAAAAAACCCGATATAATTCAGATGCTCGAGTCTGATGGTATAAAATTAGACACCATTAATTTTTCAGATATGCTTAGGGTAATTAATGCCTCTATGGGTATAACTTGTTCATCCTCGCTTAAATATGATAATAGTAATAACATAATCACGATGGAATCGCATAATAATGGAAAGTATATAATACCATGGGCTTTACTATTAACAAACTACTTGGAATATAATAATATAAATGCCAGTGTCTTTTCTGGTATTAGAAACGGTAAAGATTTTGTACATATAAAGCTTGTAAAAAAATTAACGCTACAATAATGTTGTAAACTATTCCAGATTTATAGAAGTTTCATTATATTCATCTAATATTATAATTAAAGATAATAGATATTCATACAAAAAGAAATAAAATATTAACAATAATTTTTATAAAAAATATAATTATATAACGAATCATGATCAAAAAATTTTAATTTAAAATATTTTTTATAAATGAAAACTCGATCGATGTTTTTGTAAAAGATACTTTTATTTACTTAAGAATTATTATTCTTTATAATTAAAAATATCAATGATATATCAACATGAATTGGGTGGGACGGCAGGAATTGATATTCCTACTTTGCCCAATTCAGTTGTTTAGTGTATCTGAGTGAATACACTTTGATATTTTGATCATCATCTTGCTTAAATAATTTTTGTTTCTAACTATCACTAGTGATTAATCAAATTAAGTTTTAGTTTCAAATTAATATTACAAATTATTTGAATATTTCTTAATAGGTATTTTAAACTATTATTTTATTTTTTGATAATAAAAAGAGTATGCGCCCACTCTAGGCACGAAAATTCCCGCTGTCACGTAATGCTTATGATCTTTACTAACGTAGTGACTCTATGAGTTTGGCAAAGGTTCAAGGGATAAGCGAGGAAGGAAGAAGAAAGATAAGCGATGCGATGAAGGGTCAAAAGCATATGCTAGGAAGGACCCATTCAGAAGAAACAAAGAGGAAGATGAGTGAATCGGCTAAGGGTAGAATCCATTCAGAAAAAGCTAAGAGAAAGATGAGTGAAACGAGGAAGGGAAATAATAACCGTGTGGGAAAAATCCATTCTGAAGAAACCAAGAAAAGGATGAGCGAATCCAGAAAGGGAAATAAGAACCGCTTAGGAACAAACCATTCTGAAGAAACCAAGAAAAGGATGAGTGAAGCGAAGACGGGAAAAACCCTTACAGAAGAAACCAGAAGAAAGCTGAGCGAAGCGCAAAAGGTTCAACGCATCAAAGTTCTGAAGGGTTATGGAGTAAGTATAACCCTGAAAGATAATCAGGTTCTGCTCAAGGATGGAAAGAGCCCTTTCAATGAGGAACAGGATAAAGAAGCGTGGTTTGTATCAAAGATTCCTTACGACAAGATAATAATTTCAGGCAAAGGCTACATATCAACAGAGGCTATCAAGCTATTAACCGAAAAAAACATCAATGTTATTCTAACTGATACCTACGGCAACCTTATTTCAAACATGAATAATGTGATGGAAAGTAACACGTCTACAACCTATAGAATGGGTCAATATGACACGTTCAGAAACCCTGAGAAAGTGCTGTATTTGCAAAAACAGATGCTTACCTCAAAACTACAAAGCCAGATTGATTTTCTCAGCTCTCTTCAGAGAGAAGAGATTATGCGAGGGATAGAGCAGCTGAGAAAGCACAAGGAAACGATTAAGGACTATAG
>PAWD01000048.1 GCA_002713325.1 Nitrososphaerota archaeon | reverse complement strand
GGTCCGTAAAAAAGATAAGCACTACCAATTTTGTTAGATTTAGTAATACGCGCCAGTCGCTCCCAGGTCACATTTTGCGTTGATAATAGATCCAATGTTATTGTTGTTTCGCTAACCATTTCTCCGGGTTGAGTTTTTGTCCTTTACCCCAAATTTCAAAATGCAGCTTTGAACCATTAATTGATCCTGAATCGCCCATGTAGGCTATTACATCTCCGCTTCGTACTTCACTATCAACATGAGTCTGAATATTAGTTACGTGACTGTAGACTGTATAAAAACCACCACCATGATCAATAATGACCGTTGTCCCATACCCCCGTATATAGGTTATAGTTGTCACCACACCGTTCAAGATGGATCGTATGGCAGACCCGGGTTTACCTTTAATATCAATCCCGGGATTATCGGTTGTTGTTTTCAACTTTGCATTCCACTGTTTCCCAAACTTCGAAATGACCCGTCCGCTGGCTGGCCACGGAAGCTGTCCTCTAAGGGTATTAAAACTTTTTGTCTGGAGAACTTCCTGCTGTTGACGTATACGTTCTTCTCTTTCAAACCTCGCCTTGTCTTCCAAAACCTTTTTAATAATTCCCTCTAATTGTTTTATGCCGGCACTTTTCTCCTGGATATAATTAGCTAAAGCATTCTTATCCTGGCGAATTCGAGTTAGTTCTTTTTTCCGTTTTATCCTCATTTTCCTTAAAGATGACATCTGTTTTCTCTTTTCCCGCTTTAGTGCCAAGTTGTTCCGTAGTACAGACTCCAGCTCCAGTTTCTGCTTACTGATCTGGATTAGCAGAGATTCGATCTGTTTGGTCATCTCTTGTTCAATTTCAGAAATTACTTTCAGGTACTGAGTACGATAGACTGCCTGTCGCCAGGATGTGGAAGATAATACCTTTTCAAGGTTCGATAATCTGCCTCTCATGTACGTATTTACAACACGCTGTTCGTATCTTAACTTGAGCAGTTCTAGTTCTTCTTCCTTGGATTTGATCTCCTTCTCAAGAATCTGTACCCTGTTTTTAGTTTTTTGTTCTTCGTTCTTTAAAGACTGGATCAATTTGCTAACCAATGCAATTTCTTCATCCAAATTTGTAATTCGTTTAGCTGTTGTAATCTCCTTTGTATTGGTCTTACGGATTTTAGTACGCAAATCATCCATTTCCTTTTTCATTGCATTTATAGCTTCATTCTGATACCGAAGCTCTTCATTATAATCACGTTGGGAAGTTTGCATATATATCTGCGAAAAACTGATAAAAAGAAATAGAATGTATTGCAGATTCTTCACAATCTTAAAACTACCCAGATTCGTCTCCGCTATACAACGGAGATTTGATACTATAGAAGTTGAAAAATCAAATTATTCAAAGATTATATCTCTTCGATTTTAAATAGAAGGTAATCCTGAAATGATAACTGCAGTGTACCATCCTTGATATAATAAATCCACAGTTGCTCAAAAGAATCAATATCGTTTTCTCTTAAAACTTTCTCATGAGGCTCTCCCAGTAATTCCTGTATTTGAGGAACGGTCATCCCAATTTCCAGCCGAGATGATCGCGCCAGTGCTTGGATATCTCTACCATCTTCCATACGGGAATCAATTCCTATTCTAGCTTTATGCTCATCAAGCCTGCTTAACTTTGCTTTTAAATCCTTCAGGAGTTGTTCGTTTCTATTCCCAATACCACCAGAAAATTCACGCGCTCTTTCTAGTGATTGTATGGCCAGTTGAATTTCCTCGAATTCATCCGCTTTGCCAGCAAGATCTGCCAGTTGAATACCAGCCTGGTATTGCAATGCTTTGATCTCAAATTTTAGTGCTTCGTTCATTTCTAATGCTTCGGCATATCTATCCATAGCTTTTCCTAAAATAAGTACAGATTGCAACTTTTTACCTTCGCCCAGCACAACATAAGACTGAAAACGCTTCAATGCTATTGTACCTATATCGGAAAACTGGGCAACTTTTTTTACCATTTGATAAGCTTCTACATATTGTTTTTCACCAAGCATCATTTCTGCCTGATCCATCCATTTCCGAGCAATTTCATCTATTCGAAAATCTAAAGCATCTATAATAAGAGTATCATTCGTAACTACCTTTGATTTAGCAGTAAGGTATTTTCTTAGGGCTCTTTCAGTTTCTCCTTGATCGTCAAAAAACAATCCTTCATCCATGATCTGATAAGGAATTTTTCGGTCACATTCCTTCACGTACATCTCAGCTCGATACCGATTTGCATGAGAAGGATATTGGGTTAGAAATTCAATAAATTTTTTCCTGGCAGAAATATAGTCTTTTCGAAAATAAGTCCCTTTAGCTACGTCCCCTACTGTGTTTTTACCACCATAAAAAGCTGAAAGAGTAAAATAGATTCCATAATTAGCCAGGTCAAATCGGTTTATAGGCGTTACATCAACAGGATCATTAATATTGTTTATTTTAGTATAAGAGTGTCGTAAATCCACCCCAATTGAAAACCGATTTGCTTTTCCAGGATCAATAATAAAGCGCATGCCAAGAGCGGATGCCATGGATGTACCAGTACCGTTTGGGGTAGAACTGATTTGTTCCGTGTTTGGATCCATATAAAAAATAGAAGATGCCCATCCATACCCATAGCGAAAATTCAGGTACCACCAGTTAAATGGCTGCCACTGTAGGTTATTAGTGATCAGATATTCTGTGACAGATGGTGAGAATTTTCTTGTTTCTCCATCGAGCTGAGTACCAACGCTCCAATCTGATGGAATTTCCTTAGGAATTAAAATTGAACTGGAACGATAATTTAACCCTGTAAGAACATTCATCCAGCTCGTTTTCATAACAAAATGGGGAATATTAATCATTCCCAGATCAATATCAAGAGCAGTCCCCCAGATATTTTCAACACCTTGATCAAAAGGTTCAACATCTTCATCATACCAAATCCAATTATCCATATCCTCCATAGATGGATTTGCCACCGAACCGCTAAACTTCCCATTAAACCCGCCGCCATAGCGTATTTCAATCGGCATAAAAGTAACAGGGGTGGAAAATTCTCGAGCCCGAAACCATCTGTCGACCCAGTAACCTTCTTCATAAGGTGAGCTAGTGTCAAATTTTATAAGGCCAAAAAGGAACGTCTTGGGTTCCTTTTTCTCAAGCGTTTGTCCAACCAAATTAACCGAAAAAACAAAAAGCAGAAAAAACCGAGTTGGTTTGGTTAAATACATTTGTCTTGGAAATTCAGGGATTCCAACCTCTTTTGCAAGGGGAGACTGTATTTTTTCGTCCTAATTTTCCTTTTGGATAATAAGGAACAAATGTTGGTAATGAAACATTCTCACAGGGTGGTTAAGCAATACCTGATTATTTTATTCGTTATATCATTAGGTTTCTCTCAGCAATTTACCATTGCTCGCATCCACTATGGGGGCGGTGGAGACTGGTATAGTGATCCCAGCAGTATTCCGAATTTGCTACGCTATCTTCGTACCAATACACCAATATCCCAAACTGGGGAAGAGGCACGTATTAAATTGACAGATGGCGATGCTGGACATTTTCCATATCTATATTTGACTGGTCACGGTAATATTCGATTCACTGAAGACGAAATCATAGCACTTCGATCTTTCTTGTTGAACGGAGCATTTTTACATGCAGACGATAACTATGGAATGGACGAATCGTTTCGCCGTGAAATGAAACGTGTATTCCCAAATAAAGATTTTCTGGAATTACCGTATAATCATGCCGTTTTTTCTTCATTTTACAAATTTGAAAAAGGACTCCCAAAAGTACACGAACACGATAACAAACCGCCACAGGCATTGGGGTTGTTCCACAATGACCGGTTGGTTGTTCTTTACACTTATGAGAGTGATTTAGGAGATGGATCGGAAGATGGATCTGTACATAATGACCCCTTGTCCATTCGGGAAGCTGCCCTGAAAATGGGTGTTAATATTATCTATTTTGCTTTAACTCAATAATGAAGATTAAAAAACATTTAGTAAATATAAGGAACGTCAGAATCCTGCATGACTTGGCGGCTTTTTCCCTTTTTTTATTAATGACCGCACTACCTGGTTTACTCATAGGACTTTTAATGGAATCTGTTTTTTATTTATCTCCAAAGGTAAAAACAGGAGTTTTATGGTTCCTGGTGGTTCTAATGTTCACAATTATTTTATGGCTCATCATAACGGCAATCAGAATCCAAAAGAACCTGTATCCACGATACCGATGGGAAACACTAGCTCAGTTAATAGGCAAATCCAGTTTTCCTAAAAAACCGGATACAATTCTTAATGCCTTTCAACTGGAGCAAAATCCGGATAATAACCAATCCAAGGACTTGGCAAATTCTTTTATCAAAAAGGTATCAGACACATTAAATAAAATAAAGGTCAGTGATATTTTAGATGAAGGTCATTTGGCCCAAATCAAGCAGTGGACCGTTGGGATAATGTCTTTAACCATTCTCATTTTTTCTATTAACTGGCAGGAAAGCGCTAATGCTTTCTATCGATGGAATCGCTATAAAATACAATTTCCCGCTCCAGAACCTTTTGTGCTTCTCAGTTTAAGCGGCAATCAACACATTTTAGGTGGGGAAAAAACATTCGTGACGGTTCAAGCAAAACTGGCGGAGCCAGATTCAGTTACTCTGCGCCTGAGACCTACACAAACGGCAATTCAAAAGCGGGATTCTATGACACTTTTGTTCTCAACGCAAAAAGATCTAACCGGGCTTTATAATTTCGAACTGCCGGAATTATTTCAGGACTACGCATATGAAGCTGTAGTAAAAGCTAAATATTTCTGGGAAGCCTGGGGTGAAATTACATCATCCTCCGACACAATCTTTGTCACTGATAGGCCCGCGTTAGAATCATTCAAAATAACTGTCATCCCTCCTGCATATTCTGGTCTAAATGCAGAATCACAGGATGGAAGTATAGCAGCAGTTCAAGGACTGAAGGGCTCTGTTATCCAGGTAAACTTAGCGAGTAATCGGGTGCTAAAATCCAGTTTTCTTAATTTAAATGATACGTCGCAACCAATTTCAACTTTTGGGAAAAAAGCATCCGGAAGTTTTACATTGAATGAAATAGGTGAATTTTCAATACACCTGGTTGATACACGCGGTATTACCAATCGAGATCCCGTCCTCTATCATCTCCACGTTATTCCCGATCATGAACCCATTCTCAATATACTGACACCACCACCAATGGTTGCGCTAGGCAGCAACCAGATCATTCCTTTTCACCTTGAAATAGAAGATGATTATGGTTTTACTAGCCTCCAGGTTGCCTATGAGGTTAAACGCCCCGAATTCTTGCAGATAGAACCCTATATAGCAATGTTCTCCATACCGGATCTTAACACGGATACAACCGCCCAGATAATAAAGACACATTGGAATTTATCTGATTTAATGCTCATGCCGGAAGATGAGGTTCACTATCACTTTGAGCTGGATGACAATGATGAAATTTCGGGACCTAAAAAAACAGTGTCGGGGACTTTTATTGCCAGGTTACCATCCCTCTCAGACCTCTACCAAGCATTGGAAAATCAAGAACAAAGTGTGGATGAAGAATTCTTAACAAGCATGAAAGACATCAAATCGTTAAAGAACCGCATTGAAGATATGGAATTAAACGTGTTAAAAATTGACGAGTTGGAATGGGAGGACCAACAGGAAATCAAGGAAATAATCGACCAAGCAAAAGAAGAATTGCAAGCCCTCGAAAAATTGACAGAGGCCATGGAGTCCATTACTCAGCAGGGTGAAAAACATGAGCTTTTTCAGCCAGAATTGATGAAAAAATTCAAAGAATTATCAGAATTAATTCAAGAGTTAATCCCAAGAGAGTTGCTAAAAAATATGAATGATATACAAGAAGCCCTGAAAAGCATGGATATGAAATCTTTACAGGAAGCTCTAGAGAATATGGCTAGTAATATGGATCAGATTGAAATTGAACTCGATCGTTATCTTGATATTTTCAGGCGTCTTCAGGCCGAACAAAAAATGGATGAGCTAAAGACCCGGCTAGACCAATTGGTTCAGCAACAGGATGCACTGGACAGGGAAATCACAGATCTAGCTAATGACACTGACAAATCCACTTTATCTCGGTTATCCCAGGAAGAACAGCGGAATCTTGAAGAATTCAATACATTAAAGGAAATAATGGAGGCTGCAGCTGAGCTGGTAAAACCGTTTAGTGAAAAGACATCTCAGGATCTGGCGGAACTTGAAAATAATCCTGTCACCCGGGAAACGGGTGAAAATCTGAAAGAAACCATCAAAAATCTCCAGCGGGCAAACTCAAACCATGCCAGACAGTCCAGCGAACAATCATTGCAAAATCTTGAAACCTTACAGCAAATGATGATGGAAATACAACAACAGTTCCAGCAGGAAACAGTTGCAGAAATGACAGAAAAATTTGAAAAACTCATGCGTGATATTTTATTTTTATCCAAGCAGGAAGAACAACTGCGTTCAGATGTAAAGTCAGTATCTAGGACTTCTCCCAGGTTGAGAGACATGGCTGCACAACAACAAGTACTCCAAGATCAATTAAAAAAAATTATGAATCAAATGATGGATCTATCGCGTAAAACATTTGCCATCACACCAGCCATGGGTCGAGCAATGGGGAAAGCCAATGCATCAATGGACAAAGCTAAAACCAATTTAACGGAACGGAGGGTAACCCAAGCTGGCCAAAATCAAGACACTGCAATGGAAGGTCTCAATGAAGCAGCATTGACCCTTTTTCAAAGTATCCAGCAAATGCAGTCTTCTGGATCTGCTAGCGGTTATGAGCAATTCCTGCAAATGATGCAACAAATGGCTGGTCAACAACAAAGCTTGAATCAACAGGGTATGCAGCTCACACTCGGTCAAATGGCTTCCACAGCACAACGACAACTAATGCAACAATTGTTGCAAGGTCAAAAACAGGTTCATAAATCATTGCAGAAATTGCTACAGGAAATGCAGCAATCGGGGAAACAGGGATTGGGGGATTTAAATGGCATATCAAAAGATATTGAGGAGGTTATAGCTGATTTGCAGCGAAATCGTTTTACTAGAAAAACGCAAGATCGTCAGCAGAGAATCCTTTCCAGAATGCTGGACAGCCAAACATCACTTACGCAAAGAGGCTATAAAGATGAGCGAACTTCAACCACTGCAGATTTATCCATGGAATTTATCGGACCGGGAGGCTTACCTGCTGACCTTGGCCAGCGTAAGAACTTGGCTTTAGACGCAATGAATCGTTCCCTGAATGCCGGTTATTCTCGTGAATATCAGATAATGATCAAACGTTATTTCAACGCCATGAGCCAATTGGAAGTAAATCTACCCGAGCAAACCGATGAAATACCTGCCCCATAGATTCCTTATCACTGCAGTAATTATTTTTTGTTGCTTGACTGCAGCTCAGAAAGAGAATAAAGCATCCCTTAAGACGGCCCAAATGTTGGAACGGCGCGGAGACTGGGACAGCGCTATTGCTATCTACACCGATATATTCAATAATAATCGGGAGAATTATAGGGTTGTCCGTTCACTAAAAAATATTTATCGTAAAAGTCAACGATACCAGGATGGTATCCAATTTTTAAGGTCTCGTTTATTGAATCACCCTAATGATATTCAATTATATGTAGAACTGGGAGAATTTCATTTTCTCAACGATCAAATTGATGAAGCCAAAGCTGTATGGCAAAAGGGGTTAACATCATTCCAGAAAAACCAATCCTACTACCGATTCTTACTCTCCATCTACGGTAAATATGGATTAGATGATGAGATTTCTTTATTAATAAATAAAGGACGCCAACAATTTGGCCCGGCATTCCTTTCACAGGATTTGGGCTATTTTTATCAAGCGAGGCGAGTGTACGATCGTGCTCTTGATGAATACATACTGAACCTACTGTATAACCCGCGTCAAAGTGCATCAATATCCAGACGCATTCTAACCATGAGTGATGAGCCTGAAGCAAAACAATTAATAGAAACCAAACTGTCAGAAGCCGGTAATCAACATCCTAAAATCTTGCTGCCGACCTTAGCAGATCATTACTTTAAACATCGCCAATACTCTAATGCCTACGATACCTATTTTGCTTGGGCTGAGGCAGGGTTTTTTGACGATCATAAATGGCTTACTTTTGCAAAAAATCTTCGCAAAGAAGGGTCATATTCTCTGGCAAATGACGCATATCAATTTGCCTTACAGCAAAGATTACGTCCACAAGCAACCGGACAGGCATTATTGGGCCTCGCCAAAACATTCGAGGACCAAATTATCCCAATTGAAAAAAGAGACATTATACCTTATTTTTTTGATAACAATCTTTTTTTTAAAGATCCCTTTCAAGTTTATTCCAGCATTTCGCCTAAACATCTTGAATCAAGCCTTAACCTTTATGATTCAATATTGGTTTCTCTTCCAAAATCATCTTTGATCGCCGAGGCACACTTCAGGCTGGCTGAAATTCAATATCGAATCGTGCAGGATTTTGATAAGGCATTAAAGACTTATAAAACAGCCCTTCGCCAAAAACCAAAACCGGACCTGTATAAACGAATCATTTTACGAATAGGTGATGTATTGTTGGCCAAAGGAAATGCCGCTGAAGCAATAGCTTTTCTTGATTCTATGTATCATTGGCAAAAAATGGCGGTGATTCGACATAAATTAATACAAATTCATCTTTTTTCTGGTAATCCAGATACAGCACTGACAATGCTCAATAGCATCATTTCAACTATTTCTACTCTGGATAAGTCCTTCAATGATGTTATGGAACTCCAGGATATATTAAGTTATCATTTCCAGCGGGTGAACCATCAGGGAAAAGATGCTTTTAAAGCATTTCTAAGAGCGGAATTATATCTTAGACAGCAAAAAATATCTGAGGCTGGTGAACACCTGAGCTATCTTCTTGATACATATCCGAATGTCGGACTTGTACCACTAGTAACCTTGAGACGTGCATTGATTCTTCTCAGGCTTAACCAACCAGAATTGGCCTTAGAAATGATACCAGCTATGGAAAAAACACCCCTCGCAGACAAAGGTATTATTCTTTCCGGGCAAATATATGAACAGATTTATAATAATAGACGAAAAGCACTGGAATATTACCTCCGCATTATTAATGAACATCCACAGTCCGTATTCTCTGAACCAATCCGCTATCATATACGCCAGCTTAAAGAAACAGAAAGCTAAATGACAAAAATTGTTCTAACCTTATTTCTAATATTAACTGGATTGCATGGTCAAAAGTTATTAATCCCAATGGACCAAGCACAGAATGACCATCTAAAAGCCTATGGTATTGCTTATTATATCTTGACCCGAAATATCACCGTAGAATGGCTTTTGAATTATCGCGGTGGATCTTTCCTAGTGGATGACCATCCTTTCATCCAAGCAGAATGTCGTATTCGTGGTGTTTCTTTCATACAAATCACAGATGAAATCATTGATATTTATACCATCATTGACCAAGAAAACATGGATATTGCCTTATTGGAAAAAGCGCCTAAAATCGCTATTTATACTCCACTTAATAAACAACCCTGGGATGATGCAGTTACTCTTGCCCTCACCTACGCCGAAGTTCGTTATGAAACATTATGGGATGAGGAAGTACTTAGTGAGAAACTTTTTCAATATGACTGGTTACATCTGCATCATGAGGATTTTACTGGACAATATGGGAAATTTTACCGCAATTATCATAATGCCCAGTGGTATATAGATCAGAAAATGCAATTTGAAATCATGGCCCAGCAATTAGGAATGCCTTCCGTCCATGAAGAAAAAAAGGCGGTTTCTCGCGCAATTAAATCTTATGTTGGGAATGGTGGATTTATATTCGCTATGTGTTCTGCCACGGATTCGTATGATATTGCCCTTTCACTCGAAAACATAGATGGCGTTCACCAAGTATTTGATGGATCACCGATAGATTCCAAAGTTCAAAATAAACTGGATTATTCCAAGTCATTGGCATTCACTGATTTTAAATTATACAGCGATCCCATGATCTATGAATTCTCAAATATTGATTTCCCACCTAGCCACAATCCTATCACCCGGGGTGCTGAAGCGGACTATTTTTCTCTATTCGAATTTTCTGCAAAATACGATCCAGTACCCACAATGTTAACCCAAAACCACGCGGCAGTTGTTAAAGGATTCATGGGGCAGACAACGGGGTTCCACCGAAACCGGATCAAAAAGCATGTGGTGATTATGGGTGAGGATCCAGCATCAGAACAGGTGAAATATCTCCATGGAAATTTTGGCAAGGGAACTTTTACCTTTTACGGTGGGCACGATCCGGAAGATTATCAGCATTTTGTAGGAGACCCACCTACAGATTTGTCACTGCATCGAAATTCACCGGGTTACCGGCTGATCCTTAACAACATTTTATTCCCGGCTGCCAGGAAAAAAGAAAGAAAAACATGATTTCCATTAGAAAAAATGAATTGGTTCAGGTCGTTAAAATATCTAAGAAAATTCCTGAGTTCAATGATCCCTACGCCTTGGAAGAATACAAATCAAGGATATCTGGTGAATCTCATTTGGTCTTAACTGCCAAAGACAATAAGAAAACGGTTGGCTTCAAAATAGGATATGATCGCTTTCACGATGGTAGTTTTTACAGCTGGATGGGTGGCGTTTTACCAGAATACCGGCAACGAGGGGTTGCCACTTCTCTGGCAGAAATTCAGGAAAAATGGGCAGAAGAAATGAGCTATAACAAGATTAAAATGATAACTTGGAAAAAGCATAAAGCCATGATCCGGTTTTCTCTTCACCGAGGATTTAAAATCACAGGGGGAACTTCCAAGAATCCGGCATCAGAAAGCCGGGTTTGGATGGAAAAATCACTCTAAATGTGGATCCAGAAAGAAATTTCATTGTCTGCAAAGTCTCGAGGCTTTCACCTGGTTACCAGTGAAATTCTTAAAAATATACCTGCAATAAGAACCATTAAGTGTGGGATTTTGCATATTTTCATCAAGCATACATCTGCTTCCTTAACAATCAATGAAAATGCAGACTCCAGTGTACGAACAGATTTTGAATCCCATTTCAACCATCTGGTACCGGAAAATCAACCCTACTATATCCATACTATGGAAGGGCCTGATGATATGCCCGCTCATTTAAAATCATCATTATTGGGATCATCGGTGAATATTCCCATTACGGGTGGAAAATTGAATCTTGGTACCTGGCAAGGAATATATTTATGTGAGCATCGGGACCAGGGAAACAGCAGAAAACTAATAATTACAATCTATGGTGATAATTAATCTGGGTTTTTCTATCCGATTAACTCAAAACTTTGGATTGAAAAGCCTGAAAAGTATAAAAATTTACTACTGTCTCTCATGAACCATTAAATGTTACATCTGTATCTGCCTCAAAAAATGGAATTTCGATATAACTATAGTAAGAATCATATCTACTCTGAATTAGTCAACCTTTGATTTGACTTATGACATTTGATTAATCACCTTAATTATTTTTCTTCACTGAATTCCATATCCCATCCATTTCATTTAAACTAGATTCGGCGAATGTTTTTCCTTTGCGTTTAAGTTCTTTCTCAATAGCCTGGAACCTATGTGTGAATTTCTTATTAGCCTGCCGCAGGGCATCTTCTCCAGGGACACCAAGAAAACGAGAAAGATTCACAATTGCAAACAATACATCGCCGATTTCTTCTTTGATGTGATCTGAATCTCCGGATTCCTGTGCCCTTTTAAGTTCATCTATCTCCTCATACACTTTATCCCAAACATGGTCTATTTTTTTCCAGTCAAAGCCAACATAAGACGCTTTCTCCTGTAGCCGCTGTGACCGCAACAAAGCCGGTAGGCTTGACGGCACACCATCCAAACGGGATGTTCGTCCTTTTTCCTCATGTTTGGCTGTTTCCCAATTCTGCTTAGCATGAAAAGATGTATCAACATTCTTGTCTCCGAAAACATGAGGGTGCCTTCGTACTAGTTTTTCGTTTACATGACCCAGCGTATCACTGATATCAAACCTACCGTTTTCCATAGAAATTTGAGATTGTAGCGCCACATGCAGCATAATATCACCTAATTCCTCCTTCAAAGTGTCCCAGTCCTCCTCATCAATACTTTCCATCACCTCGTATGTCTCTTCTAAAAAATAGGGTAATAATGACGCATGGGTCTGTTCTTTATCCCAGAGACAACCATTAGGCCCACGAAGTTTTTCTACTAATTCGAGTAGTTCAATGAACTTTTTAGTTGCAACTTTTTTTCTCATTCAAGTTCCGAACAATTCTTTCCAATTAGCTTCTCCTAAATAATATTCCTCCATGGCAGTCATTTCTTGTTTATCTGATTCCAATTCGTCCTTATATCCAAGAAGATGCAATGTGCCATGAATTATAAGTCGAGCCACTTCTCGCTCATAAGGTTCATTATATTCTTTTGCGCTTATCCGAGCCGTAGGCAGGCTGATATAAATTTCTCCTTCCACTTCTGACTGATCATATGCATTGAGACGGAAAGCAATGACGTCTGTCCATTGATCTACCTGAAAATACTGTTTTTTCAAATCGCTAATCAATTTTTCAGACCCAAAAATAACATTAATATTAGCATTTTTTACTTCATCTTGAGTCAATACGGTAGTAACGATGGTTTTACAATATTTTATATCGGGACAATTATATGAAGGGTCACATTCAATCTGTATCTGTTTCATTCAGATGAAACTGTTTGTCCTAGAGTATGATTATCATCGGGATATTCTATCCGGATATGATATATGCCGCGTAGTACTGGCAACAATCCCGTATTCCCATCTACGGTACCTTTAATTTTCCTTAATTCATCTAAAGTTAGCGGGCACTCATCCAACTGATGATCATCAATCCTTTGTTTGATGATTTTATCAATCATTGCTTCAATCTTCATTATATCCGGATTTTTAATTGATCGAACAGCAGCTTCAATTGCTTCACAAATCATGAGTATGCCTGTCTCCCTAGTATTAGGTTTTGGGCCAGGATATCTAAATTGACTCTCATCAACCTTAGATTTTTCACCACCTGCTTCTTCAATTGCTTTCCTGTAAAAATATTCTACGCGTGTAGTTCCATGGTGCATGGGAATAAAATCGGAAACTATTTTTGGCAGACCATATTCATTCGCTAAATGCAATCCATCATGAACATGATTGCGAATTATGCGGGCACTCATGGTTGACTTTAATGTATCATGCATGTTTTCACCGGCAAATTGGTTCTCAATGAAATAATCTGGTTTAACCATTTTCCCGATATCATGATAGTAGGCACCCACTCGACATAAAAGGGAATGCGCGCCAATAGCGCCTGCACAGGCTTCAGCTAGGTTTCCAACTACAACACTATGGTTGAATGTTCCATTTATTTCCTGTTGGGAGCGCTTCAAAAGTGGATGATCATAATCCAATAACTCGATCAGGGTAAGATTGGTTGTGATTTCGAATGCAATTTCAAATAATCCAATCAATCCATAAGTAATGATCGGTGCTAAAAAACTGTTTATTGCTAATAATTGCAAATCGAAAAACATATTACCCCAAGTATGTTCTTTAAATAATCCAAGAGCAATGACAACTATAATACTGGCACCCATTAATGCAAACATGGTTATGAATAACTGGCTACGTTTTCGGAGTTCACGGATATTATAGACAGCTATCGTAGATGTAAACAGAGAAACAATAACAAAATCAATATTTTGACCCATCATTAATCCCATCAAAATGGCCATCACTACTGTAGCCATAAATCCTATTCGGGCATCAAACAGAATAGTTAGCGTCATAGCCCCAACGGTAACCGGAATAAGGTATTCTGACCATTCAAGTCGGATAACGATAATATAGGCAAGACCTATTTGAAGTAGAAACACAAGTACTATCAGAAAGACCATTTTCCAATCGCGGAAGATTGCAACCCGGTAAACCAGCAAAAATGTAAAGAAAAAAGAAACGACAACGGATAAAAGTATTACTCTACCAATGTAATTCCAGACCCACATCAGCCTCCCTCCTACATCTTTCTCTTCAACTGCGGTAGCTAATGATTTGAGTTTTTGGAGCACATCCTGAGTGATCCTGATATTTGCGTCGACAATCAATTCATCCTCTAACACTACCCCTTTGCTCCGAGGTACTTTACTAAGACTTTCCTGCTGTTTTGATTCTGTGACTGCATTATCAAACAATAGATTGGGTTTCATAAATTCCACAATCAGATCATACCCTAAATCTTTAAAACCATTTTCATCAGTAGACTGACTTAGAAATTCCTCCCGAGCTTTTGTCCAGGCAGACTCTAAACTATTGAAAGCGGATGGAACGGCAAGAATCGGTACTTCCTCCTGGTTAACAGTTACCTGTATACTAATAATGCTGTCTATTGGAATATCATAAATACCTTCTGCCCATCTGTTTCTACAAATTTGCTGTACTAATTCCTTATGAATGCTCCAATCTTTCAAATTGCGAGGATTTTGCTCAGAAGAAAGATATTTTTTCCACGAAGAATCCTTTAAAGCCGTAAATGGATATATTTTATTGAATTCTGATGTCAATATAGACAGGTTTGTGCTGTCTGCGATATACTCCGATTGTGCTTTCTCTCCGCTAGGATGGTATTTACGTTCGAATACTAACTGCTTTGATTCATTAAATCTCCACATTGTATATCGAAGTTCGTTGACAGTGGCAAAGAATGCGTTCAAGGCATTTATTTGCATTTCCACAATTTTTTCATCCCGATTAAATACATACGGAACCGACTTTATGCGCTCATCTAGGTCCTGCTTATATCTCTCATCTGTTTTTAAAATTGAAAAGGTGAAAGGGGCAATGATGGGATCGCGGGAAATATCATTCAATTGATAGGAATACTGCAAAGATTGTCCTCTGGGAAAAAGTAGAGAAATAACTAAAATCAATCCAAATATGATTAAATATTGAATCCAGAATTGACTTAAAGAAATTAGTTGATCTGAAATGGCGTGCTCTGATCTATTGTTTCTGATCATGATATTTTAAAATCCTTCAAAATTTCACGAGTGATGATGATTCGCTGAACTTCACTGGTTCCTTCACCAATCTCAAGTACTTTCGCATCGCGGAAAAACCGCTCTACATCATATTCTTTAACATATCCGTACCCACCAAGTACTTGTATTGCTTCTGTGGTTGACTTCATTGCCATCTCACTAGCAAATAATTTGGCCATAGCTGCCTGCTTAGTAAAATCCATACCCTTGTCTTTTAACCAGGCAGCATGGTATACCATCAGTTTTGCTGCTTCAATTTCCGTTGCCATATCGGCCAACTTAAATCCAATGGATTGGAATTTATATATTGGCTTCCCAAAAGCTTCTCTCTCCGTTGCATATTGCAACGCATTCTCATAGGCTCCTAATGCAGTGCCAATAGATAATGCTCCAATTGAGATTCTGCCAGATGTTAATGTTTTTAAAAAAAATTTAAATCCATCAGCGACCTGACCTAACATGGCTTCAGGTGGGACTTTCAAATCTTTAAAAAACAATTGACGGGTATCACTGGCTCGCCAACCCATTTTTTTCTCCTTTGGACCAATTTCAAGACCTGCAGTTTTAATTGGTATAACAAATGCAGCAATTCCCTTCAATTCATTATTAACCTCAACCTGAGATGTGAAAGATAAAAGACCAGCTTCGCCAGCATTTGTAATAAATATTTTTCCGCCATTTACAATATAATTATTTCCATCCCAAATTGCTTTTGTCCTTGTTGCACCTGCATCACTACCAGCATCGGGTTCAGTTAATCCAAAAGCGCCAATTATTTCCCCGCTGGCTAATCTGGGCAAATATGTTTGTTTTTGCTTTTCATTTCCTAGTAGAAGAATCGGAACAGATCCCAAAGATGTATGGGCAGCCATGGTAATCGCCACAGAAGCATCAACCCGGGCTAATTCAATGATGGCGGTTACAAAGGAAATCATATCCAGTCCGGCACCTCCATATTTCTCCGGAATGATTATTCCCATCAGCCCTAGTTTACCCATTTGAGCAACTAATTTTTTTGGAAATTTCTCTTTCCTGTCCATCTCCTTAGCAACAGGCCTCACTTCTGCTTCAGCAAAATCCCTAACCATATCCCGGATCATTAAATGGTCATCATTAAAAAACAACTTATCCACTAGTGATGTTTCCCATTTTTATAGGTATAAAGTAAAAATTTAAGTACGTCCATTGGCGGAAGCTAAAAGTTGTATATCCCGAGCATTTAATTGCACAGATTCAATACCTTTCCAAATATTAGTTTCTACAACACATGCTATGTCTACTGGTTGACCTATGATCAAATTTTCATATTTTGAAGCTAAGTTGAATCCTATAACCGGGAAAGTTGAATGTCCTTGTTTTACCTGGAAACGAATATGGTCACCATTGCCAATAATACGGGGATTACCTACAATATCTACACTTCTGACTGCAAATTTCGGGCGCAT
>PAWD01000047.1 GCA_002713325.1 Nitrososphaerota archaeon | reverse complement strand
GGAGTACCAGTGGTTATCCAAGTCTTCAATCCTAGGAATGTGTTATACTCAATTGATCAGGTAATGCCTGCAGCAGATGGAAGTTATTCAAGTGTTGCAAATATAGGTGGTAAATTGGGAATAACCGGCACATATACTGTTAAGGCAATTTTCTCTGGGCAGAGTGCTAAGACTACATTTGAGTTCACCGCTGGGCCAGCACCAGCATTAAGAATATACGATTATGAGATCAAGGCCACACTCTCAAATGGAAACATTAGTAGAATTCAAGAAGATGAAGAATCTATTAGTATAACCATAAATGTGAACATGAATACAGAGGAAGACGGTATACTGGAAATAACACTTCCTAGAGAAGTAATAGATGCTAAATTTAATGGTCAGGATGACGAGTTTATAGTCTTGGTTGATTCAGATGAAGAAGGATTCGAGGAGACAGTGACTACTTCAACTTCGCGAACTCTTAGAATACCTGTTCATACAGGATCTGAGGAGATAGAGATAATTGGCACACAAGTGATACCAGAGTTCGGTATAATTGCAGCACTTGTACTAGCAGCAGCTCTAAGTACGATTATAGTTGCAAGTAGAAAGAACCAAATACTGAATGTATTACCTAGATAGATATCTATTATAAAATTTTTATTATTTAATAACAAAACGTTTTTGATTGTTAGAAGGATTTCACATTTCAACTAATACTCAAAGATAAATCCATACACACATCTGTAAATCCATTACATATTATGACTCTGGTATATTAACACCTTTTTCCATTTTCGGTGAAAAATTATAATATTATAATATATAATATTCAATAGTTTACTTTGTATAGTCAATTACTAATTGTGTAAAATACTTGTGAAACCTTGTATCATTTGCCAATTCTGGATGGAATGAAGTGCCTATTACATTTCCTTGCTTTATGGCGACTATTTTATTATTAATGGTAGCAATCACATCAACACCATTCTTTATTTCTGTAACAATGGGAGATCGTATGAAGACCCCCTTGAAACTCTCACTTCCTATCAAAGGTATATCCAGTTCAGCCTCAAAAGAGTCGTTCTGTCTTCCAAAGGCATTTCTTTCTACAGTGATATCCAAAACGTTGAACATTTGTTGTCTTATTTCCCCAACCACTCTATCGTAAGCACGTTTAGCAAGCATTATCATACCAGCACATGTACCCATTAAAGGCATTCCATTACTTACACGATCCTTTATCAATTGTGTTGCACCGCTTAACTTTGCCAGAGTTCCAATAACAGTGCTTTCCCCACCGGGCAGGATCAGACCATCAATACCAGCAATTTCATTAACATATTTTACGGGTATAACTCTTCCTTTAATTTCAAGTTCATCTAACGCCAGATTTGTGGCAGTAAGGTTTTCCTCAATATCTCCTTGTATAGCGAGTATACCTATCTGTATTTGATTCATGCGTTACTTCCTCTTTCCTGCATCTTAAGATCAAGATTATTTGTATCCATACCTAATATTGATTTCTTTTCATCAACCATCTTCTGGGCTTCCATCACTTGCTTTGGTTCATCGTGATAAGTAGTAGCAATCACAACTGCTTTTGCCCTTTCTACAGGATCATCAGCTTTGAATATTCCGGAACCAACAAATATTCCATCACATCCCAGATTCATAAGAAATGCAGCATCAGCAGGTGTTGAAATACCACCTGCCGCAAAGTTTACCAGAGGTAATCTTCCAAGCTTGGCAGTTTCTTCAACATATGCATAAGAGACTTTTAATTCTCTTGAAATCTTGATCAATTCCTGTATATCACCAGATTCGTGTATCGATTTTATTTTTCTAATTTCATTGTTAACGAGTCTGATATGTTTAACAGCTTCTGCAACATTTCCAGTTCCAGGTTCACCCTTGGTTCTTATCATAGAGCTTCCTTCCTCCATTCGCCTTAATGCCTCTCCAAGATTTCTTGCACCATTAACGAAAGGTAAAGTAAAATCCCATTTCCATATGAAGCGTTCTTCATCTGCCGGTGTAAGTACTTCTGATTCATCGATCATGTCGATACCACTTACTTCCAAAATTTTTGCTTCGTAAATATGTCCTATCCTACACTTGGCCATTATTGGAATAGTAATATGATCTCGTATATCTTCTATAACCTTGATGCTTGCAGTTCTTGCTACGCCACCAGCTTTCCTAACATCAAATGGTAACTTGTCAAGAACCATTACCGCAACTGCACCAGCATCTTCAGCGATTTGTGCCTGTTCAACATTAGTGACGTCCATGACTACTCCATGCTTATGCATGTGTGCAAAACCACGTTTTACTAGCGTAGTACCTTTTCTTACCGGAACAGTTTCCAGTTTTTCTAGTTTAATTCCTCTTGGTTGTATCTCAGTTGATATGAGAGATATCACAATCTATCGATTACCTATGTTATATTTACGTTTAACTTTTGGGAGGTTTTTTTAAATACGTCTTTCATCATTTTATACGTCTTTCATCATTTTATACGTCTTTCATAGTGGATTATCTCTTCCAAAGAGATTCATCTGGACTTTTCTACTGATTCGTCTGTATACTCAATAGATATGATCCCAATAAATCTAGGCATGTTTTATTAATTTCAATATTTTACCTACTTTATTTTCCTCAAAGACACTAACGAGGCAGGTTATTAATTACTAGTTAACAATTCTACGAAGAATTAGTATCAAAGTAAATACATCATCAACTATGAAGTAGAAGTAACTTTTTCTATTAGAATACTTCTTTATAACTAATTCCTGCAAATGATATATTTCCTGGCAGAGTCTCCGTCTTCTATATATCTCACGCAATAACCGTTAATAGTAATGAAATTCTACTCTATAGTATATAGTTAGAATAATCATTTTTGTTATGGTTTATCTTTTTACAAATATTAATAAAATATATAGTTTTTATATATTAATTGTATAAATTATCAAAATTAGTTTGTGGTTATTTTAAAATATATTTTTTGAGGCCGTGACTAGCCACTAGAATTATAATTTTCTATTTATCATAAAAATATGATTGCTAGTTGTTATATTAACTATGTATAGTTCTCAATAATTTTTGTAATAGCATCACTCATCATAGTTAGTAGCGGTGGCACAAAATCTTTAGAGGCAGATTGATCGACCCATTGAACAGTCTTAGCTTGATTATCTAGACTCACATTTAGTTTATATCTTGTGAATTCACTTTTATTATTTTTAACAGCAAATTCAGATTTTGGTATATGCATGAAACCGGTATCGGTTATTAGACCTTTTAATCTCTTAATATCTTGTGAGCTCACTTTAAATCTAATATCAACTCCTTTTTCTCCGTCAACTTTTAAATCATAGAACGCTTTTCCTTTCTCATCTATTACTAGTATCTCGCTCTTGATTGCTCCGGCTCTTTCTGTTACTCCGTAACTAACACGTTTTATATCTTCCTTAATGAATTCAACCCTCATAACTGATATAGTGTTTGTGGATATTTGTTCCCCACCAGGAGATATTTTTGGAATTGCAATTACAAGCATAATAATTATTGGTATTATTGTAATACCAATCAGTATTTTTTTATTCACTATCAATGCATTCAAGTAGTTCTTGTTATAGATATAGGTTATATCAGCCCGTTGTAGTCTTTCTAATATAGTTAAGTAATCCGCCTTCTATCAGTATTTTGCGTTGTCTTTCCGAGAAATCAATATTAAGTTCAATGACATCTCCATTAATTGATGCTTTTATAGATTTACTTCCATTCGATAATGCATTAACAATATAATTGATCTTTATCGCATTTCCCTGTTGTAATTTGTAATAATCGTCTGAATTTGTAAATTCAAATGGAATTATTCCAAAGTTAATTAGATTAGCTCTGTGTATTCTGGCAAAGGATTTTGTAAGAACACCCTTTACACCAAGGTACATTGGTGCTAATGCTGCATGTTCTCTACTGGAACCCTGTCCATAGTTATCACCACCAACAATAAATCCTCCATTCTTTTCTTTAGCTCTCTTAGCAAATGTTGGATCTAACCAATAAAAGACATATTCGCTTATTGCAGGTATGTTACTTCTCAAGGGTAATATCTTAGCACCAGCAGGCATAATCGCATCTGTGCTTATGTTATCGTCAACCTTGATCAAAACTTCACCTTGTAAGTTCGGTTCCATAGGCTTTCGTAATGGCAATGGTTTGATATTTGGCCCCCTCATCACTTCAACTTTTACAGGATCATCAATTGGTGGTATTATTCCAGAATCATCTATTATGAAACGTTCTGGCCATGGAATCTTTGGGTAGTCTCCAAGTTCCCTAGGATCTATTATCTTTCCAGTAATTGCACATGCGATACATACTTCAGGACTAGTGAGATATACGTTATCGTTCTTTGTTCCACTCCTTCCTGGCCAGTTCCTGTTGAAAGAGCGTATAGAGATCCAATCAGTTCCGGGTGCAGAGCCCATACCAATACACCCATGACATCCAGGTTCCAACAATCTTGCTCCAGCAGAAATTATGTTATATACAGCTCCATCTCTAGATGCCATCTCTAATACTTGTTTCGAACCAGGATTTACTGCCATTGTAATATTAGGATGTATTTTTCTATCTTTAAGTAAATGTGCAGCCGTCATCAATTCTTGATAATTGGAATTGGTGCAAGAGCCTATGAGCACTTGCTGAACTTCTATACCTTGAACATCACTAACCTTCTTGATATTGTCTGGAGAACCTGGACATGCCATCATAGGCTCAAGTTCACTAAGGTTAATCTCTATGTTTTCATCATACCATGCATCAGGATCAGCAGTGGATAACTTCCAATTTTGTTCTCTATCTTGTCTTCTGAAGTAATCTCTAGTATTTTCATCGGAAGGAAATATGGATGTAGTAGCACCTAGCTCAGCACCCATATTACATATAGTTCCCCTTTCAGGAACCAATAGTGTTTTTACACTATCACCATAATATTCGAAGATCTTGTTAACTCCACCTTTCACTGTAAGCCTTCTCAGCATTTCCAGTATGACATCCTTTGCAGTAACCCACGGTCTTAATTGTCCAGTGAGTTTAACACCAACTACCTTAGGCATTTTTGTATAAAACGGGGCTCCAGCCATTGCAATTGCAACATCAAGTCCACCAACACCTATTGCCAGCATTCCAGCACCACCAGCTGTTGGTGTGTGACTGTCAGATCCAAGAAGTATTTTCCCAGGAATAGAAAATCTTTCAAGATTCACTTGGTGGCATATACCATTACCTGGCTTCGAGAAATACATACCATATTTTTTGGCAAATGTCTCTAAAAATTTATGGTCGTCAGGATTTTCAAATCCTATCTGCAAAATATTATGATCAACATAGATAACTGCATGCTCGGCCTTAATCCTAGGTATATCCAATGCTTCAAATTGAAGACAGGCCATAGTTCCTGTAGCATCTTGCATGAGTACTCTATCTACCTTAATTCCTATTTCTTCACCCACTTCCATCGTACCATCTACTAAATGTGACTCGATAATTTTATGTGTTAATGATTTACCCATGATATCACCCTATCACTTCGCTAAGATCAATCTTTTCAACTAAAATATTTGTGTTACATTTAGGACATTTTTTTGGTTGTGATTCTTCAACTGGCACCAATTCACTTCCGTCAGTGAGACATCTATTATCAAAATGATTATCATAAATATTTCCAGTAACAAACATGTTTTCTTTTTTACATATGAATAATTTATAGTAAACGAAATCCTCATTAAGATCTGTAAATGTCTGTTCAAGATCATATGTTCCCAACGTTAGTTTCTTCTCATACTCGCAATTACTGCATTTAAAATACCAAACATCCATTGAATTATAATCATTTATACGATTAATAGATGTATCTTCACAGAGGGACTTTCTTCAAGACTAGTTCTACTTCTTTGAACCTATCTCTTATCACTTTTTTGATTTTAGGCGAAATCTTCTCAATTTCAATTACACCTGATTTTTCTCCCTTCTTTATTATTTCAAGGTCAAAATATACAGCCATACCTTCTTCTCCCTCCATAAGTTGGTTATAGCCCAATAAGGCAGAACTCGTTCTATAGAGATATATTATCATATTATTCAGTTCCTCCAAAAGATCATCTCTTCTTTTTATCATTTTCAAATATTCAGGATTGTTATTCTCAATGTCATCTACTTTACGAGTTAACTCATTGTATAGATGTTTGTCATTATACATGGTTTCCAACATCTCTTCAAAATCAAGATTCACCATTTCTCTTCTCTTAAGCTCTTCCTCAAGAATAGCATTCTCCTTACTTGATTTCTCTTCTTTTATTTTAGCAACTTTTTCATCGAGTTCCATTATCTCTATCTGAATACCCTTTATTCTATCATCGAACTTGTAATAAGGAAGAGCATGATATTGTATACCAAAATAGCATGATAAACTGTAGTTTTCGATTGATGTTATAAATAACACGTGGAGACGCTTAAGATCATCTGTATCTGTCTTAGCAATTTCCTGCGAAGACCAATCCTTCATTTTTTTTGTAAGTATTTCGTAAAACATTACAACTTTCTGTGGATCAAAAGTATCACGTTGTGTTACATTCGCATCTGCAAGCATTACATTAACCTTTTGTGGTTGTATCTGCATCTTTACATTTTCAAAATATTGCTGGTTTATATCACTATACAATTTGTTCAATTGTATGGAAAATTTATCTGTAAAGTCATTCGGTATTCGCACATTCATTCTAACATAGATGTCTTACAAATTCGTTTGCATATCAATTAAATTCTCACAATACTAAATCATCAATGCGGAAATATACCTTTAACACTTTCTGTGTATGACAAACACTTCCTCAAAATCAAATTTCTTCTCACTAATAATATCAATTTTACATCCAAGTTTTTACATATATACTAACAATATGTCATAATTTATCCAAAGTCACAATCAAGATCGTGTTATTACACTTTAAGAATCTAACACAATCTTCTAGCATTTTAAGTAACATTAATCCTATCTCCATCAATAGCAGTGTCATGTATTCCTTCTGAGGGTATATATGAATGGTTTATCAAGACAAGATCAAACATTATATTTGTTATAGTTGATACAGAATCACAACAAACTAGAAGTATTTAGTTTTCTTATCTTATCACGGTCTATATTAGTAACAACAACAGAATGAAACTTTTTCTTTAGTAAATTGCTTATATATCATATTCCAACAGCTATTTCTGGAACACTTTCACTAGTCAAATTATGTATCATCTGACGATTTGTAGTAATCGTTGTTTTTGTTCAATCATCCTAGCCAATGCAATCGCTTCACCAGCTGTTAATTGCTCTATACGTTTTTCAGCGTTTACTGTTCTGATCTTGAACTTCCTCGCAATACTGCTAATCTTCTTACCCCTGTAAGAAAATAGAATTTTTAATGCTTTAACAATACCACTGTCAACTCTATATTTTTGAACAATTTTTAACAACACAGAATCAACTTTCGGTTGTGGATTAAAAGATTTGTTACCAATATGCATTACAATATCTATGTGGAAACAGTGTTGTGCAAGTGCAGATACAGCTCTATAATTACTGCCTTGCTTAGAAAGGATCTTCATGGCAAATTCTTTCTGTACCATGATTATTGCTCTGTCAAATCTTTTCATGGCAAGCCATTCAATAGCTTTCCTGCTTTTTGCATAAGGGAGGTTTGATACAAATACATCAAAATTACCATCAAACATAAAACCATCACCATGTAACAATGTAAGGTTATCATACTTTCCAAGAAGGCCTTCTGCTTCTTCAATCATGTCTTCGTCAATTTCACACGATATCACTCTACTAGCTCTTTTACAGAGCTCAGCAGTAAGAACACCATTCCCTGTTCCTATTTCATATACTACTTCTTTCCCAATTTTTGCATTATGTAATATCACGTTTAGAACTTTGGTATCAACAAGTAAATGTTGTCCCAGCCGTTTTCTCTTTTTGTTCATTTTCTGATGAATAAATTCATCCGCGAATCACCTAATATCTCTTCCAATATTCTTTTTACTATAAGTTTAGCAGGGTCTCTTAACCCAATTCTATTCTGTATATCATCAAAGTTCTCAAATAGCTTTTTCTCCCTTTCCTTGATCATGCTCAGCAAATATGTCTTTCCAACTCCAGGTATTAGTTGAAGAGAATGTATTCTAGGATTTATTGGCTGTGCTGAATTTATGTAATCAACGAATCGTTTTTCATTGGACTTGACAATATTTTCTATCGTTAGAGGTAATTCGTTCTTTGCCGTTTGAGATATATTATTATAATCCAGCCTACCAAGCACACTGAGTATCTTCTCTCTGTGTTCCTTACCTATATACACACGTTCGCCTGGCTCTAAATTCATATTTGGTACTCCCAACAATTCCAACAATGTTAATCGTTCTTCACCAATGGCCTGCACGATCATACCCTCCCTTCCCCGTATTGTGGTTGATCTACCTCTAATAATAAAGTCAAGAACATATGCATATTCTTCATATTTCCTTGGCTGTGCTACACTTTCCAATGAAAACACTCTCCTTTATTACGCGTTCTCCTTGATTATCTTGAGCATTTTTTCCAAAACATCGGTAAGTATGAGTTTCTTCCATCCAAAAGTAAACGCCCGTAGTTCTTCTATACTACCGGGCATTGTGTTAACAATTTCAGAAGCTTCCATTTCAGTCAAACTACATTCCTGAACAAGTTTTTCCTTCATAACTTTGGCCTTCTTGGGCTCTATCTTTGTAAATTTCGTTACATAATCATATGTCCATCGTTGTATCTGATCCATAGCTTCTATATCCACACCGTCAAGGATTTCCTTCACCTCAGGTAAACTAATTATTGTTTTCTTCAACTTATCTGCCAAGATATTCACACTACCTGTTTAACGTGATTAAGCCTTGCAGTAACAATCTTTTCTTTGTTTCCAACATTAACCTTAGCTGTAAGCGTCCTCCTTCCTACTTTACTTATAATACCAACTTTGCCTTGAAACCTCTTGTGGGGCATACCTTTATGCTCGCTCGGATCGATATTTATCACAACTTTATTACCAACTTTGTAATCATAAAGAAGATAAGAAAGCCCTCTAACAAAGTCCTTATGTAAAATATGTCTGGTCTTTCTCCTAATTCCATGAGATTTTGGCAATTTTATTACTATTCCTTCTTACTTATTTAACAGTTATGTTTTATCTATAGAACTCTTACTCTTCTTTGATGTCTCTTCAACATCTTCAACACCAGTATCAGCCAAGCGAAAAACAACTTCGCGTTCAGCATGATATGGGCTATCAACCATTCTTGCGATTCTGTTCTTACCCGATCTCTTTAGATATATTCTGTATGTGCTTGTGTGTGCTACTACATGTCCACCTGTTGGCCTAGATGGATCACCAAAATATGTGTCTGGAGATGCCTGGATCTGGTTCGTTGCAATGGCAGCCAAGTTATAGGTCTCTGCCGTTCTTAAAAGTAAATGCATGAATTTGTTCAATCGTTGTTGCCTTCCAGCAAGCGTTCCCCGCCCAAGAAATTCTGCACGATAATGTGCAACAGCAGAATCAACAATCAATAGTTTCGCACCAGTTTTATCTATAATACGTCCAAGATCCTCCATGATAAGTTCCTGATGTGCACTATTGTATGCTTTTGCAACAACTACATTTTCCAAAATTTCATCTGGATCAAAACCTTTTGCTTCAGCTATACGATGGAGACGTTCAGGTCTGAAAGTACCCTCGGTATCTACGTATATAGCACCACCCTCAAGTCCACCTTTATCCTTTGGCGACTGAACCATGACACAGAGTGTATGACAGATCTGCGTCTTACCTGTGCCATATTCCCCATAAATTTCTGTAATTGCCTGTGTTTCGATTCCGCCATCTAGTAGATCGTCAATGCTAGTAGTACCAGTACTAATACGTTCTATAGATTGTCTCTTCTTGTAAATCTCAGTAGCTGTAACAAAATCTTTTTGTAATTGTCCCAGCTCAACAAGTTTCGTCCTAGCTTTATTGCATATAGAAGTAGCTCTATCCACATCCAAACCGGTTACATCTGACACACTCATCGGGCCTCTAACAAGAAGATCCATTATACTATGAATGCCAGCTTCCCCCAGTTTCTGTTTGGTTACTGGACCAACACCTTCAATATTATCTAACTCAAGATCCTCATTCATGTATATCGATGTCCAAATCATAATAATAAGTCTTATTGTAATAATTATACCATATTGTTTACAGTAAATTGTTGGAAAGTTTATAACAATGTCAGGAAGGCGTCTAAATAATATATGAAATTGCTATTAATATCGATATTGATACTCTCTATATACAATATATCTACTGCATATGCAAGTGAAAATACGTTATGGCCTATGTACAAACATGATCCACAACATACTGGTCAGAGTTCATTCAAAGGAACAGACGAAGCAATATTGGAATGGAAATTTTCTACAGAAGGAGTAATACAGGGTTCTCCTATGATAGGTTCTGATGGAACAGTCTACATATCTTCCCACGATTCCAACCTTTACGCCATCAACCCAGATGGCACTGAAAAATGGCATTTTTCCGCTGATAAGTGGATAGATTCTACACCAGCAATAGCACCTGACGGTACTATCTACTTTGGTTCTTGGGACAAGAGAATATACGCAATTGACTCATCAGGAAATTATAAATGGAGCGCCCAAACACCAGATCAAATTTCATCCTCACCAACCATTGGACCAGACGGTACTATATACATAGGAGCTGATGACGGATTTGTTTATGCAATATATCCTGACGGTACTCTGAAATGGAGTTTTAGAACTGATGAACGAATATTTTCAACACCTGCACTTGCTCCAAATGGGACGGTATACGTGGGCTCCTTTGACAACAACCTTTACGCCATCAACCCAGATGGCACTGAAAAATGGCGCTTCAAAACAGATGGTTTTATTTTCTCATCACCTGGAATAGCATCTGACGGCACAATTTACTTTGGTTCATACGACAACAACCTTTACGCCGTATACCCAGATGGTACTCTGAAATGGAGTTTTACTACTAGGGGTACTGTGCAGGGTTCACCTTCCATAGCCATGGATAGAACAGTATACGTGGGCTCCTTTGACAACAACCTTTACGCCATCAACCCAGATGGCACTGAAAAATGGCGCTTCAAAACAGATGATATAGTAGTTTCTTCACCAGCAATAGATTCCAATGGCACTATTTACGTAGGATCCGTGGATACATTTCTTTACGCCATCAACCCAGATGGCACTGAAAAATGGCGCTTCAAAGCAGATGAAAGAATATTTTCTTCACCAGCAATAGATTCTGAAGGAACTGTATATATTGGATCAGTAGATGGCAACCTTTATGCTATAGGCAAACCTTTGGAATCATCCGTATCCAGCTTATTAACAACTGGCGGCTTAAATGAATTTGTAAGTTATGCGGGAACGGAACTGTATGTAGCATCAATAAATGTTCTGTATACAGAAACCGTTAATGAGGTTAGTGTGGAAGTTTTCTTGAAGAACATTGATTCTAAGCCGAGAAGTTTTGATCTATCATCATTCAAACTAAAGAATCTAGACGGGAATGAGTATAGTCCCAATTCTGAAAAGAGCACACTACAAAATGTTAGGATCCAGAGCGGTGATACAATAAGAGGGGTATTATTTTTCGAATCTAGTATCGATATATCAAGTCAATTGATTTACAAAGATATTAGAGGTGCTAAAATCACTATTAGCTTGAGAGATACAAATACCCCTCCTGATCCAGAGCCAGTAATGTTATTTACACCAGGTTCTAACACAGGTAAAAAGTTCATAGGTAAAAAACTAGAGATGACTATACTAGACGAAAAGTTTCCAGAATCAGATCTACAGCAGTATGTTATACATTTCTCGCTAAAGAATAGAAGTAACACTGAAATAATATATGATCAAGAATTCTCCTATGTGAAAGATTCCAACGGAAATGTATTTTTACCTGATATATCGAGATCATTTAGCGGAACACTTCCTGTAGATCAGTCAGTTAAAGGGGAGATCTGGTTCATCATTCCAAACCATATTAGTAATGTTGTATTCGTTTATGATGATATAGCAACTAATTCATATCTCGTAGTACCAGAATTTCCATTAAGTATATCAGTCATGGCTATTACTGTTTCATTATTAGTCGTATCATCCAAATTTAGAAACTATACACAAAAAATGTAGAAAATTACCTTCTTCTTCGTATACCCGACCATTTCTGCCCAGGATTTCTCTTGAGTGTAAAACGCTTCCTGAAATTAAGTTTATTCTTAATTTTTGCGTTGTGACTAATCCTTTCTCTAGCCTGTAGTTTTGGTGTCTGAGCTTTTACCTTCCCTGCTTTGGTTAATGAGCCGTGCGTTGGCATATAATTTT
>PAWD01000046.1 GCA_002713325.1 Nitrososphaerota archaeon | reverse complement strand
ATTCGACTAAGAAATACCGACGGATTATAAAGGATGATTGGATGGCATTTTATGAATAAAGTAATTTCTTTTCATATTTTAGAAAGAAACTGGAATTTTTAATGTCTAAACTTGCAATTCACGGGGGCAATCCTGTTCGATCGAGGTCATTTTCCGTATGGCCGCGTCCCACATCAGAGTTAAAAGATGCCATTATATCAACACTTGAGAATGAAGGTTGGGGTGTGGGCAGTACAGCGATTACGCGTTTTGAAGAAAAATTTGCTGAATTTCATGACGCCAAGTATTGCATCAGCACAAGTTCCGGTACAACTGGACTGTGGGTAGCCTTGAAAGCCGCAGGAGTGAAAGCAGGTGATGAAGTAATTGTACCGCCGTATACATTTATTGCGACTGCTTCTGCCGTTCTTATGGCCAATGCCGTCCCTGTATTTGTTGATATTGATGAAAATACATTGAACATTGACCCGGCATTAATTGAAAAAGTAATCACTGAAAAAACCAGAGCTATCATGCCAGTGCATATTTCGGGGAATCCAGCAGATATGGATCGAATACTGGCTATCGGATCTAAGTATGGAGTATCAATCATTGAAGATGCATGTCAGGCCCATGGTGCTGAATGGAATAATACCAAAGTTGGTGCCCTTGGGCTCGGTGGTGTTTTCAGCTTTCAAACATCAAAAAATATGACAGCTGGGGAAGGTGGTGCGATTATCTCCAATGATGAAGCATTTTATGAAACCTGTTTTTCGTATCATAATTGCGGCAGAACCAAAAGTGGTGAATTTTATGAACATCAGTTCCTTGGCGGGAATTTTCGCCTAAGCGCCATGGCAACCAGCATGCTGATGCCACAAATCGAGTCTATTCAGGATGATATGGATCGCCGCGACAAAAATAGAAAACAATTAGATGAGTCTTTAAGTCAAATTGACGGCATTACCATAAACGGAGCATATGATGGCGCAACAAGACAGGCGAATCACATTTATTTAGCACGATATGACGAAAGCAGATTTAATGGAATTCCACGGGAAATATTCTTCAAGGCCATGCAGGCGGAGGGTGTATTTACCTATATGGGTTATACGCCAATATATCGCGAGAAATTATTTGTAACAGACACAGACGAATATCCATGGTTGAAAGATTATGATTTTGTCTCAATGAAAATGCCAGTTACCGAAAGAATTGCCGATAAAGAGTCTATTTGGTTAAAACAAAATCATTTGCTTGGAAGTGCCGAAGATATTCAAGACATTATTGATGCTTTTACAAAGGTTACCCAGGCGCTCCATAAACATCCTGAATTATTTAAAGATGAATAGTCTTTTACGCTAGGAATGAAACCAGTAAATTTGTTTATCCAATAATTTTCAACAGCTAGGAGCTCATCATATGCTTCGAATATTATCACTTAGACACGTGCCATTATTTACTTTATTATTTTTAATCCTTCCAATCAATTTGTATGCGCAAGACTCCAATGTTATGTATCCTGTCGAGGAGATCGAGCGCAAACTTGTGTATGATGATTTCGAAATTTTCCGGTTTCGGGATCTCCGTTTTGTAGGCGATATTGGTAAACGTGTTATTTTAAAATATGCGGATAAAAAAGATTTGCAAATTAAATGGCGCCGCGCATTGAAAGGTGGACATGAGTTCAATAATGCTCCCCGCTTTGAAGTTGCTGCATATGAACTGCAAAAATTATTTTTAGATGAAAATGAATTTCCTGTTCCTCCAACGGTTTGCAGAGCATTTTCCATGGAGGAATATTTAGACATTGAAAAGGATGCTCTCCCAACTTTTAAAAAGCCTGAAATGGCTCTTGTGATGATGCAATATTGGTTAAACGAGGTTACCGTCGGTGGTGATGTTTATGATAAAGAAAAATTTAAAAATGATTTGGTATATGCAAAACATTTTGCCAATGCAAATATTCTAACTCATCTCATTAAACATGCCGATAGTAATGAAGGGAACTTGCTCACTTCAACAGACCCTGAGAATCCAAGAGTATTTACTGTGGATAATGGGGTTACTTTCAGCAGTCAGGAAAGTAATCGAGGCACCAAGTGGCGTTATATTATCGTGAAAAAGCTTCCAAAGAAAACCATTGAAGGCTTACGCGGAATTACATCAGAAAAATTACATAAAGCACTGGGTGTGATTGCAGAAATAGAAATCAAAGATGGTAATGTTAGATCAGTGGATCCTACAGAAAATATCAACCCAAAAAGAGGTGTACGTCGCAATGATAATATTATTCAACTCGGGCTGACCAAAAGAGAAATTAATAATGTAGAAAAGCGGATTAAATATCTTCTCAAACAGGTTGATAAAGGAAAATACGAATTATTTTAGTTTTTTCGTTTAGTTGGTGGTACAATAAATAAATATTAGTCTGAGATATGTTCGAAATACCAAAAAGAATAAAATATAAATGGTGCCCGAGACTGGGATCGAACCAGCACGTCCTTGCGGACACTAGATCCTGAACCTAGCGCGTCTACCAATTCCGCCACCCGGGCATCTAAAATTGCACCAAAATTACATTTTTGTCGATTGCTACAGCAAGGAATAAACTTGGAATCGCAGAGGGTAAACCCGTACTTTTATTATCGGAATTTTGAATATGGATAACCGGATTGTCGCCACCAATCGTAAAGCTTACCATGAATATCATATACTGGATAAATACGAAACCGGTATTGAATTATTGGGTAGCGAGGTCAAGAGCCTTCGCGAGGGCAATGCCAATTTAAAAGAGGCATATATTGTCATAAGAAAAGAGCAGGCATGGGTACTTGGGATTCATATTAGTCCTTATTCACATACGGGATTTGAAGGACATGAACCCGTAAGGGAACGACGTCTGCTGCTTCATAAACGTGAAATAGAAAAGATTAAAATTTCATTAGAGCAAAAGGGATTAACGGCTGTACCGTTAAAGATGTATTTTAATCCAAATGGATGGGCAAAGCTTGAGATTGGGATAGCAAAGGGAAAAAAGATTTACGATAAAAGAAAAGCAATTCGAGAACGCGATATTCAAAGAGAAGCAGAAAGAGAACTACGGAATCGGTAATGGCATTTTTGAGTATAGATAAGCAATGGGAACTGATCAGCCGCGGAGCTGAAGAGATTATACCTGAAAAGGAACTCAAACAAAAATTAGAAGAATCGATAGAGAAAGAGGCACCTTTACGTGTAAAGCTTGGTTGTGATCCCAGTCGCCCTGATCTTCATCTCGGACATGGTGTTGTTCTTCGCAAATTACGCCATTTCCAAGACCTTGGTCATCAGGCAATCTTAGTTATTGGTGACTTTACCGGTATGATTGGGGATCCTTCCCAGCGCAATAAAACCCGTCCCCAACTAACGCTGGAAGAAACAAAAGCAAATGCCAAATCTTATATTGAACAAGCGAGTTACGTCCTGAATATTGATTCATTAAATATCGTTTATAACTCTACTTGGTTGGATAAGATGCGTTTTAGCGATGTGATCAGATTATCCAGCCATTATACTGTGGCACGAATGCTTGAACGTGATGACTTTACAAAACGATATAAAGCAGAAATTCCCATTTCTATTCATGAGTTTATGTATCCACTTGCCCAAGCAATGGATTCAGTGGAACTTAAAGCTGATGTTGAATTAGGGGGAACGGATCAAAAATTTAATCTATTGGTTGGACGTGATCTTCAACGCGAATACAAACAGGCCCCCCAGGTAATTATTACCTTGCCGCTATTGGAAGGTACAGATGGTATTGAAAAAATGTCGAAATCATACGGGAATGATATTGGATTAACTGATACACCTGAAGATATGTATGGTAAATCTATGTCTATATCGGATGAAATGATTGAAAAGTATTTTATACTTGCTGCCGATGCAAATGTAGAAACAGTCTCCAGGGTAAAAAAACAATTATCCGATTCTTCCCAAAATCCTCGAGATATTAAGCGAGAGCTAGCCAGAGCAATTGTAGAACTTTATCATGGTGGAGATGCAGCAAAAGAGGCCGAACAGCATTTTGACCGCGTAATCGTGAATAAAGATATCCCTAATGAAATGGATGAGGTAGAATTATCAGATGACACCCAATTAATTGAAGTCATCTCTAATGAGGGATTGACCAATAGCAAGGGAGAGGCCCGTCGTTTGATTAAACAAGGTGCCATACGTATTGATGATAAAAAAATAACTGATATGAATTATATACTTTTAAAAGGAAAGGAAGTGGTAATTAAGGTTGGAAAAAGAAGGTTTATAAAAGTAAAATGAAAAAGTGGATTTTACTACCTCTCTCCGCGGCATTTTTTTTAATAGGTCAGACAAATAAAATAGATAAACCAAAGCTGGTTGTCTTTATTACTGTTGATCAGGGGACGCCATCTTTATTGGACAAATATGATCACCTGTTTATTGGTGGTTACCGGTGGTTAAGGGATAACGGCGTACAATTTAAACAGGCTTATCATGAACATGGCTATACAGCTACTGGCCCTTCCCATTTTGCATTATCATCTGGACAACACCCAGGCAATGGCGGCGTAATTGGAAATCAATGGTTTGACCGAAAATTAAAAAGAGGATGGTATTGTGTTGAAGATACACTTTCCCAAGTATTAATAGATGGATCAACTGGCCGATCATATCGGTTTGTTCAATCAACTACATTGGGCGATTGGATCAAAAAAGACAACCCTAATTCAATAGTATTGTCTATTGCCGGTAAAGATAGGGCGGCTATTTTACATGGCGGCAAGAATGCGGACATTACATTATGGTATGATAAGCAAGGTGGTTGGACATCATCAACCTATTATGTATCTAAATTGCCAAATTGGGTAAACACATTTAATAAACAATTAAATGTACCCTCATATATTGATTCAGTTTGGAATCCATTTCTAGATAATAATGTTTATGTCAATAATACACGACCAGACTATTTTGTGGGTGAGGCCAAATGGTCGCTAGGGAAATACAACCCCATTTTTCCAATTGTGATAAAAGAATTAGGTTTAAGTTTTCTTTTAAGCACATTTTATATTTTGCCTTACGGGGATCGGGCTGTTTTGAACCTTGGATCCCAGGCAGTGGATGAATACAATCTGGGAAAGGATAAATACACTGATATTTTATTTCTTGGCCTTTCTGCTACTGACGGAATAGGGCACTCTTTCGGTCCTCACTCCCATGAACAATTGGACAACCATCTTAGGCTTGATAAGAATCTGGGGCAATTTATTGATTCATTAGAAATGTTGCTTGGCGAAGGAAACGTTTTATATGTCCTAACAAGTGATCATGGCGTGCTGGCTTTACCGGAATATCTTCTGAATCAAGGTCTTAATGCAGGCAGAATTCCTGGGCCACAACGCGATTCATTATTTACTATAGTTAAGAATGAGATTGAAAAACAATTAGGTGTAAATCAGGTTTACAGTTACGGTAATGCTTTTTATTTTGATAATGATATGGATAAAGATGGCCGAATAATCGCAACTCGCATTTTAAAGTCACATTTATCAAAACTAGCAGGAATTCGCTCTGTCATTACTAAGGATGAAATTCTGAATGGAGGGAAGGGTATCATAGATATTCGCTTAATAAATATGGTTAATGCGGAAAAAAGCCCGGACGTATACCTTATACCGGAAAAATACTGGACATGGCGATATCCCGCGGGTACTAGCCATGGGACACCATATGATTATGATGCACATGTACCATTAATTTTCGCTAGAAGTGGACATAAGGTTCGTAGTGATTCTGTAAGGGTCAAAACAGTTGACATTGCTCCTACAATTGCAAAATTGATTCAAATACCGTTTCCTAAATCAGTTGATGGAAAACCATTGAAGGTTTATTAAAAAACAATAATTGGTTCCTATGCCAATTGCGACAAAAAAGGAAAGATCAGGGAATTTGTATTTTTTACAATCGATTAAATCCGGTAAGTTTACCGCTAATTTTTAACCTCGAATGAAGGAGATGACATGTCTGATAATGTCAAAGAAATTACTTCAGTTAATTTTGAAACTGAGGTATTGAAGTCTGATACTCCGGTGTTGGTGGATTTTTGGGCAGAGTGGTGTGGCCCATGCCGTGCAATTGGACCGGTAGTTGATGAGATAGCTAATGACTATAATGGGAAAGTTAGTGTTGGCAAATTAAATGTGGACAATGAAAATCAATTGGCCATGCAATATGGTGTACGGAGTATTCCTGCACTATTAGTTTTCAATAATGGTGCGGTAGTAAATCAAATCGTGGGTGCCGTTCCAAAAAATAGAATAACTGATATACTCAATACAGTTATTTCAAGTTAATTAATTCACAGAGTGAATCGAAAGGTTATTATTATCGGCTCAGGCCCTGCTGGTTTGACAGCAGCTTTATATACAGCCAGAGCTAATTTAAATCCATTGGTGTTTGAAGGAAGTCAACCAGGTGGACAATTGACGATTACAACAGATGTCGAAAACTATCCTGGTTTTCCCGAAGGAATTATGGGACCAGAACTGATGGATAAATTTCGTGATCAAGCCACGCGGTTTGGCGCAGAATGCCATTTTAAGCATGTGACAAAGGTTAATTTTAGCGAACCTCCTTACAAAGTTTGGGTGGCAGATGAGTGCTATACCGCTGAAACCATTATTATCGCGACAGGCGCTTCTGCAAAAATGCTGGGTCTTGAAAGTGAGTCTGAATTGATGGGTTATGGTGTGTCTGCCTGCGCAACTTGTGATGGGTACTTTTTCAAAGATAAAAAAGTCATTGTCGTAGGTGGAGGAGATTCTGCAATGGAAGAAGCCATTTATCTCACGAAATTTGCTTCGGAAGTTCTCATTGTACATCGTCGAGATGAATTCCGTGCATCAAAAATTATGGTGAAACGTGCTTTGAATAATTTGAAAATCAAAGTAGCCTGGAATACGGTCTTGGCGGATATTCTTGGTACACAGAAAAAGGGTGTTCATAGTGTAATGCTCAAAGATACCCAGAATGACAAAACTAGAGAAGAAGCTTGTGACGGTGTATTTATGGCCATCGGGCATATACCCAATACAGATTTATTTGTTGAAGCTTTAGATGCAGATCAAGCTGGGTATATCTTCACAAAAAATGGGAGCACTGCAACAAATTTAGATGGTGTTTTTGCCTGTGGTGATGTTCAGGATAATGTATATCGTCAGGCTGTAACTGCCGCTGGATCAGGATGTATGGCTGCCATAGATGCGGAAAAATATCTAGAGAACTTGCACGGTTAAAAAACCTTTCGATTTATCATTTCAATAAAAGGAGAAATGATGGATCAACAATTAAATTTAATTTTTGAACTTAAAGACCTTAAAAAAACTTACAAAGAAAATACAGTTTTAGATATTGGTCGCTTGCAATTCCACCGTGGTGCTATTTATGGTATTGTTGGACCGATTGGTTCAGGAAAAACAACTTTATTGAATATTATGGCAGGATTAGATAGGCAGTCATCTGGAACAATTAAATATGACAATAATGAGTTTAAAACTAATTGGTTTGGAAAAATAAAACAAAACCCGGATATCAAATTGGCCCAATTGGAAAGTTTGCCAAAAGTAAGTAAAGTATCCGAAGTTATTAACACAATAACGAATCAATCGGCTGACCAAATCTACCCAAAATATTTACAAAAAGGATCTGTAACTTCACTGATGAACCGCAAAATTTCTGATTTGTCAACTGGTGAATTATACTGGTTAAATATGGTCATTGCTGTGGAAAGTGATACTCGTGTTCTTATGATTGATAATTATGGCATTTTTTTTGAAAAAAATATGGAAAGTAAATTCCGTAATAAACTTAATCGAATGAATAAAGAACTGGGTACAACGATTGTTTTAACTGCGTCTAACGATCAAAACCTAAAAACGATTGCTTCAGTTCTCATTTATCTAGATAATGGGCATGTTGCAAAAATTAGAACTGGTGTAAACAAAGAATCTGGTCGTCGCCCTAAAAAACGTAAATTTAATAGACCTAGGAAAAGATCAATTCGCTGAATAAATCAGTTTGTGTAAATTATAATCATGCAGCGTATTTTAAGATCAAGGTCTGATCGTGTACTCGCTGGAGTATGTGGAGGAGTGGCGAAATATTTTAATAAGGATCTATTATAACTGAAGATGGTTGTTAAATCATGGAATTAAATCGTTTTCGTGAAATTACCGCAGGATTTACACATAAAAATGTCCTCGTAGTAGGTGATCTTATGTTAGATACATATCTATGGGGGGATATAAGCCGAATTTCCCCAGAAGCACCAGTACCTATTGTAGAGGTAAAAAAAATAGAGCACAATCCGGGTGGCGCGGCAAATGTGGCACTCAACCTTGCCTCTTTGGGATCCAAAGTATCTGTGATTGGGTTAATTGGGATAGATGCAGAAGGAGCAATTTTGAGAGATCTTATGGACCAGCGAAATATTGTCTGCACTAATTTGGTGGAGAGTAAGAACCGACCAACCACGGTAAAATCCAGAATTATCGCTCATAACCAACAAGTCGTACGAGCTGATCGAGAAGTGAATAAGGATCTTTCAGAATTTTCTAATAATAATTTAATTAAATCGGTAAAATCAATAATAGAAGATGTAGACGCAGTTATCTTGGGCGATTATAATAAAGGGGTTTTGAACTTAGTATCAATCAAAGCGGTAATTCAAACTGCTAATAATGCCGGTAAACCAGTTTATGTGGACCCAAAAGAAATCAATTTCAATGTTTATAAAAATGTGCGTTTATTCAAGCCAAATTTATCAGAATTCAAAAATTCATATATGGAGAGTGAATCGTTGGAAGTAGCCGGGTTTCAATTCAAACAACAACTGAATACAGAAATTCTCATGATTACTCGCGGTGCTGATGGCGTTTCACTATTTGATGGATCGGATTATCATCATATACCAACAAAAGCCCGGCTTGTTCATGATGTTTCTGGTGCTGGAGATACCGTAATTGCTACGTTTACTTTATCTGATCTTTGTGGTGCATCTCCGGAAGAATCGGTTACATTATCTAATTATGCTGCCGGTCGTGTATGCGAAGAAGTGGGTGTTGTACCCATTAGCCTCGAAATGTTAGATGAAATGCTCAGTCATCACAATAGCATTTAATTCACAAGTAATCTGACTAAATTCCAGAATATTTAATAATTGTACCCCATGATTCGCCAAATTTTTATTTTTTTAATTATTACCAGGGTTGGAATAGCCCAACCTGATTTAAAGTTTGATTCATTTGATTGGGTACAATATCGTCAAGCGGGAAAAATAAATTCAATTACATTTGGCGATCGATTTGCCTATATCGGTACACAGTCAGGTGGTATTATGCGGTTTAATGTTTTCGCAAATCGATTTGAAGAATCAATTACTATGGCGCAAGGACTACACAGTAACACGATTACCGCTATCCATAGATCATCCAATGGTATGCTTTGGGTTGCTACGCCTATAGGAATTGAATTCAGTTTTAATGAAGTAGGAAATTGGCGGTTTATTGATCGGAATGAAATAAGTTTTGGCTCAAGAACATTCATTGAGAGAATTGGTGAATCTAAAAATAGTATATGGCTTGGAACATCAGGGCTGGTTTATCGCCTAGATCCCGTTACTGGTGTTTTAACAGGTGTAATGCCAAATCCTGATGAAACTGTTATCTGGAGTTCAGGATTATTACAATTACGAACAAATCTTTCTGATATTCTAATCGATTTCACATTAATGGATGGTTGGATAACAGACCTTCAATCTTTAATTCATCCAAACGGTCAGTACATCAACATCACAACTATTACCAAAAATGCATTTAATGAAGTGTGGATTGGAACAGAAGATGGAACAATTTTTAGAGGCGATAACACTATGAAAACATTTACTCCTTATCGCTTCAGTCTCGCCAGTAATGATATTTGGGCTATAGGCGGAGACGATTCTTTTTGGTTAGGCGGGCAATTAGCAAATTTTCAACCGGGTATTTCCTATTTGGATATAGATCGAGGTGTCACTGATATATATTTATTCGATAACATAATCAATATGGATGAGACATCAGTTTTTTCTATATTAGAATTGAAAGAGGAAATTTGGTTTGGTGGTGAAAACACGATACTTGTATATAATAAAAAAAAGAATTATTGGAGAACGTATAATTTTCAAATAGATGGCAAAAAAAGTTGGGTTACATCAATGGTGGAAGTTGGGGAAAATATGTGGTTAGGTGGCCCGCATGGCATTTATGTTTTGAGAAAAAGTGATAAAAAAATAATAGATTCCGAAGTGAATAGTTTTTTTAAAGATGTATTTATTTATGATCTAGCTTTGGGAGATAAGCAGATATGGATTGGAACAGAAACTGGAATTTATTTATATGATGTTGAAAATGATTTGATACTGAATTATACTTCCTATGGATACACTGAAAGCGATGTGATATTTCCTGGGAATACCACTGATTTTACTGCTTTTGTTAAAAATAAATATCAAATATTCGCTGCCAGTAGGCTGGGGATATTATCATTTAATTTTAAGGATCGGCAATGGTCTAATGCTGTAAATCCATCAATTTTTGGCGGATTGGAAATCAAAACAATGGCGCTTGATAATAATATTATTTTTATTGCTACCACTAATAACTTGGTTCAATATGACATGGAAAAAAATTTGATGGACGTATACAATTATTCTTTTATTGGTCAGGTAAACGACATGTATATTAAAGACAGGAGAATTTGGTTAGGAACTACCGAAGGACTTATTTCATATCAGTACAAATGAAACATTATTATAGATCATTCATTTTTATTAGTCTAGTATTAGGTAACTTCGTTTTTTGCCAAATGAGGCCAGGAAGCCAGAAAGGAAAGGAAGTCATTCGCCAATATGGTTTTTCAATATATAGCGTTGCTGACGAAAAATCAGACTCTATCCGTGTTTTATCATATCTTTCTATTCCTAATCATGTATTACAATTCATAAAAACAGCCAATGGTTTTGCGGCAGAATATGAAGCGACTATCACTTTAAAAAAGAAGAAGGGAAACCAAGTGGGGCGTCGCAATTGGTCAAATACTCTGAGGACTAAAGATTATCTTGAATCCACATCGAAAAAAATCATTACGATCCATTACCATGAATTTAAAATAGCCCCTGGAGATTATACCATTTCAGCAGAAATACTTGATAAAGATTCCAATGATAGTGGTTTGCAAAATAAGGAATTAAAATATACCAAGCATAAAGGGGAAATTGCTTTATATACGCCGTTTTTTTTGGATTATCTTGCCGGAAATTGGGGATTAGAAAACAACGAAATTCCTATGTTTAGTAGTATGTCGGGAGAAAAGATAGCGAGGACTTCGATTTTTGTTTCTGGGAAAATAAAACCAGGCCCATACATATTGGAAGTTAGTGTAACCAATTCCAAGAAAAAGGAGCTATGGAAAAAGTCTTTTCAGGCTAAATCGGAAAACGAATATTTTCATGAAAGGATACTTATTCCCGATGAAGTGGCCAAACAGGGATTGCGGAAAAAAGTGGATATCATTTTAACTCAAGGCAAAGATAAAAAGTCAGAAGCTGTAATACTCTCGTTGACTCGATCAGGCATATCTTCTACAATCAATGATATCGCTCAGGCTGTAGAAAATATGCGTTACATCCTTCAGGATGATGAGTGGAAAAAATTGAGCAAAGCGAAGGATACAGAAAAAGAAGTACTTTTCCTTGAATATTGGGAAAGTCGTGATCCGACACCTGAAACTTCTGAAAATGAGGTAATGAATGAATATTTTTCCCGTGTTAATTATTCCAATGGCAGTTTTAAATCATATTTACCTGGGTGGAAAACTGATATGGGAATGATTTATATATTATTTGGACCACCGGATGATTTAGAAATATATAATGATCCTTTAAGTCGGTTATATTCTCAACGGTGGCATTATTATCGTATTAATAAATATTTTGATTTTATCGATGAAAATGGTTTTGGAGATTATCGCCTTAAAACACCGTTTTTCCGTGGTCGTAACTAGTGAAAATCCTTCTCATTCCCGGAGATGGCATTGGGAGTGAATTGGCGGCTGAAGTCCACAAACTCATATCTGCCGTCCAATCTCTTTTCGAATTAACAATTTCAACGCAGACATTAGATATTAGTGAATCGCATTTTCGTGATACTGATATTCTGATTCCAAAAGCTTTCAATAAAATGGCTGGGGAAGCTGATGCAATATGGTTAGGCCCGATTACAAACCAATCTAATATGAAAGAGTATATCCGAAAAAATATTATTCGAGAAATTTGTTCTATGCAAGGATTTGAATTTTATTATCGTCATTTTAAACCACTGCCATCCCTCCAGAAAGTTCAAACTGATAATCCTATAGATGTTTTGCTAATTGAAAATAATTTTTATTCACACACCGTATCGAGTGAATTACCAGCTAGTTTTATAGGTGAGGGGAAAATGAATTTTTTGACAACATATTATTCACAAACTCATTTAGAATCTCTATTCTCTAAAGCGCAAGAGCTCTTAGAAAAAGGGAATCGTAATAAATTGCATCTTGTATTACCGGATGAACTTAGACAGAGCGACAGCCCTTGGGTTAAGCCTGCTAGTATTTTAGCGGATCGCGGTATTAATGTACAGTGGTCTTCAGTAGATCAATTTTATTATACCCTTTTAAGAGCACCTGATCAGTTTGATTTAGTACTAACCGTTCCACCGTTTGGGAAAATTTATTCAAAACTAGTATCATCTATGGAAGGGGGGCTTGGTACGGGTTATGAATTTCATCAAACAGTTGGAAAAAAAATATTGCTGCATGTAACGCATCCAACCAGTCGCCGTTTTGTCGGTAGAGATGCGGGAAACCCAATAGGGTCAATGCTTTCATTTAGTGAATTCATGAACGCACACAATAATTCTTCAATTTACAATGCAATACGTAATGCGATAGATGCAGCCATTAATGCCGGATGGGTCACGCGGGACCTCGGAGGAAGTATGGGGACAATTGAAATGGGCGACTATATTTGTTCAAAATTATCAGAAAATATGGCCAAATCCTGATATCAGATAGATTAAAACTATTTGTAGAATGTATATTTGATCTTATTTATTGAATGAGCAATATCATGGTAGAGCGATTTTCATACAGCAGTCTCGAAACATATAAAAAATGTCCATCACAATTTCGATTTCGGTATATAGATAAAGTCGTTAAACCAGATGAAGGTATCGAAGCGTTTATGGGTAAAAGAGTTCACGAAGCCCTTGAATATTTATATGATGAAATATTAGAAGGTCGCTTGACCTTTATCGATGGGGTTATTGAAAAATACCATCAAGTTTGGGAAGAAAATTGGCACGATCGAATTGCCATTGTCCGTAAGGAAAATACGGTAAAATATTATTATGAACTAGGGGAGCGGTGTATTGCTTTATTTTATCGCACATACAGACCCTTTGACCAACCTGTAGTGGGTACAGAAGTAGAATTTGTTTTCTCTGTTGATGGAACTAAGGACTATATGATGAAGGGGATTGCAGACCGCATTGACCATGATGGGAAGGGAAATTACGAGATTCATGATTACAAGAGTGGAAAAAGAATGATGTCCCAAAGGGATGCAGATAAGGATAGTCAATTGGCCACCTACCAAATAGGGCTCCAAGATAAATACGATGGCGTGGAAGAAGTGAAATTGGTGTGGCATTACCTTCAGCATGCCCAAGAGGTTCATTCACAAAGAAATTCTAATCAGATCAATCAATTGGTGCGTCAGATAAAATTAAGGATCGATGAGATTAGAGAGCATATTCAAAATGGGGACAGTTTTTACCCAAAGGAAAGTATTTTATGCAACTGGTGTTATTATTGGGAAGAATGCCCAAAAAAAGATATGCCAAATCCCTATATGTAATAATAATGAAATTAAATCAACAAGAAATAAATCAATTGAAAAACTTGCTTTCTGATGAAAAATATCGGATCAACGAAGTTTTAGATAATCTATATAAAAAAATGAGTATCAACCATGAAGTGAATATGTTTATTGATGGTGCTGCAGATTTGAATTCAAAAACAGCTGGAATTGGTGGTGTCATTACAAAAAATGGCAAGGAAATATTTTCCTTTTCAGAATATCTTGATGATGCAACAAATAACGAAGCTGAGTATACCGCACTTATTAAAGGATTAAAGTATTTAATTAAGTTAAATATATTAAGTATTAATATTTATTCAGATAGTGAACTAGTTGTGAAACAAATAAGCGGTGAGTACAAGGTCAAAAATCCAAGAATGAGAGCACTATATCAAAAAGCGATAAATCTGTTAGGCGAACTTGAGCATTGGACCATTACGCATGTTTTTCGCGAGCAAAATGAAGTCGCAGATCTATTGGCAAAAAGTGGTCGCCAGAAAAGGGAAAAATAAATACGGTCCTGCTTTTTAATTAATGAATCCATAGGATTATTTAAATTAAATTTAATATTATTAATCCGAGTATAAAATTTTGAATAGCATCTGAAATGGGTTTTTTTAATTCTCTTACTAATCCCTT
>PAWD01000045.1 GCA_002713325.1 Nitrososphaerota archaeon | reverse complement strand
CCAGTGGTGCCGGCGGGCAACATGTGAATAAAACAGAATCTGCCGTTCGGGTCACCCACGTTCCCACGGGTTTGGTGGTGACTTGTCAGGATGAATCATCCCAGCATAAAAATCGTTCCGCAGCGCTAAAAGTGTTGAAATCGCGATTGCTGGCTGCCGAACAGGAAAAGGCCGCAGCCCAGCGTGCTGCAGAACGAAAAATCCTTGTTTCCACCGGTGACAGATCAGCCAAGATTAGAACCTACAACTTCCCACAGGGCCGTGTTACAGACCACCGTATCAATTTTACTTCCCATCGCTTGAATGAAATTTTAGATGGCGACATCACAGAGATCATTACTCAATTAAAGATTGCCGCACAGCAAGAACTGCTAGCCGTAGCCCTGGAATGAGTCGATATCACTGTTGCGATTCGTGATATCAATATAAGTTGTGCAGGCGATTTCTACAGGAAAAAAAATTTGGCTGGTCATTGACTTGATTCATTGGGCAGAATCCTTTTTTTCAAAAAAAGGATTTAAGAATCAACGTCGTGAAATTGAACATCTTTTATGTGCTGTCTTGCGTTGTAAACGTATAGACGTCTATCTCCGGTTTGAAGAACCCTTGTCTGAATCTCAACTGGACACGCTCCGCAGTTTGATAAAACGGCGACTTGAAAGAGAACCACTCCAGTACATCACTGGTTCGTGTGAATTTTACGGACGGGAATTTTCTGTCAATAAGCATGTATTAATTCCGAGACCGGAAACGGAAAGGCTCATCGATATTGCTTTGGAGAAAATGAAGGGAGTTGATTCGCCGTCCATTTTAGATGTTGGGACAGGTTCAGGATGTATCGCCACAACATTGGCAATAGAAGTTCCAAGCGCAAAAATCTTGGGGATTGATCTATCCCCAGAAGCACTCAAGGTTTCGGAAGAAAATAAAGAAAAACTGGGTGTGGACAATGTAATCTTTGAAGAGTTGAATATCTTGGATCAATTACCAGAAGGCCCGTTTGATCTGTTAGTTTCGAATCCGCCTTATGTTCCACAAGAAGAAATGGAAGGACTAATGAAAGATGTAAAAGACTTTGAGCCATCCGTTGCTCTGACGGATAAAAATGATGGTCTCACTTTTTATCGATACTTTTCTCAGGTGGCAAAGAATATGATCAATGCTGGTGGCTGGCTGATTTTAGAAGTGGGCTTGGATAAACACCCACAATTGGCGAAGGATATATTCTCTCAGTCTGGATTTGAAAATATACAGTTAATAAAAGATTATAATGGTGATGATCGGGTTTTAACAGTTCCAATAGGATGAATCGACTAGTTGCACACATTCGTTTGTTAAGACCCCTAAACTTATTCACTAGCGCTTTAGCCGTATTATTGTCATCTCTGATTGTGCATTACCGGGGTCCAGTGGAAATTACAATCTTAGTGACTTTTGTTGTCATTAGCTTTAATGCAGCTGCCAATGCTTTCAACGATTATATAGACTATGAGGTTGATAAGATTAACCGACCTTTGCGCCCCCTCAGTTTGGGGTTGGTTTCGAGAGAGAGCGCTTTATTTTTAACTCTTATTTTGTTTGGTATAGGAAGTATTGCTGCTTTAGAGTTAAACAAGACTGCACAGCTAATTGCTTTTGGTTTTGCCCTACCGCTTATGATCATTTACAGTTGGCTTTTAAAAGGGGTACCCCTGGTTGGAAATGTTGTCGTTTCCACTATTTTAGGAATGACATTTCTATTTTCCGGAACCGCATTTGAAAATTTAAAGGCTATGATCATTCCGGCAGCCCTTGCTTTCGGGTTGACAATGGTTAGGGAATTGGTAAAGGATATAGCTGACATGGATGGAGACCAATCTTCTGGATTAAAAACTTATCCTGTCTATTTTGGTTTAAACAATGCGGTGAAGCTAACATTGGTGTTGGCAGCAGTAATTGGTATCGGTGCCTTTATTCCTTTTTTAACAGGATATTATGGTATAGGATATGGTGTTTTATTGATTCTGGTCGTTGAGATTCCTTTGGGTGTTGTGGTAGTTTCACTGATGAATAATCCGGGCATTACAGTAGCCATACGCAGTGCACGATTATTAAAATTCAGTACTTTAGGAGGACTTATAGCCATTTATTTGGGGACACTTTAATGACTTCTGAATTTGTACATCTTCACAATCATTCCGATTATAGCCTGTTGGATGGTGCTCAGAGAGTTGATCAATTAGTCAATACAATTGATGATCTCAAAATGGACACAGTTGCACTTACTGAACATGGAAATATGTTTAGTGTTATACCTTTTTACAAACAGGTAAAAAGAGTAGGAATAAAACCTATCATTGGCTGTGAGATATATGTTTCGATAGGCAGTCGATTTGAAAAGAAAGCCAGATCTGATGGCGGTTGGGGCAACAATCATCTTATTCTCCTTGCCCAGAACTTTACCGGGTACCGGAATTTGATGAAACTCGTAACTGCTGGTTACTTGGAAGGGTTTTATTATCGCCCCCGGATTGATTTAGAGTTGCTTGAGAAATATAGTGATGGTCTGATCTGTCTTTCGGCGTGTTTGAAAGGGGAAGTTCCCGAAAAAATGCTTAATGGAGATTTTAAAGGAGCAAAAAGGTCAGCATTGCGATTCGCCGAAATTTTTCCTGACAGATATTATCTGGAGATTCAGAATCATGGAATCCCGGAAGAAATTACTAATATCGAAAATATGAGAAAACTTGCTCACGACTTATCGTTACCTCTAGTATGTACTAATGATGCTCACTATGCTCAAAAAGATCACTGGGAAGCTCATGATATTCACATCTGCCTAGGGACAGGGAAGGAAAGAAATGATCCCAACCGTCTTCGATATGCCACACCGGAGTTTTATTTTAAAAGTCAGGACGAAATGTTTAAGCTGTTCGAAGAATTCCCCGATGCCATTGAGAATACAAACCGTATTGCTGAGACTATTAATGTGGAGCTGGAAATGGGGGATTACCATCTACCCAATTTTCCAATTCCGGAAGACGCACCCAATCAGGATCCAGATGAATACCTTAAGGATTTGGCACATTCAGGTGCAGAAAAACTTTATGGCGAGGTAACTCCAAAAATAAAGAAACAGCTTGATCATGAACTGGAAGTTATAAGAAATATGGGGTTTGCCGGGTATTTCCTGATTACTGCTGACTTTGTTCAGTATGCTAAAGATAAAAAGATACCAGTTGGTCCTGGTCGTGGATCTGCTGCAGGAAGCATAGTGTCCTATTCTTTGGGTATCACCAGCATAGATCCATTGAAGCATAATCTATTGTTTGAACGGTTTTTAAACCCAAACCGAGTCAGCCTGCCAGACATTGATATCGACTTCTGCATTGAGCGCCGTGGAGAAGTAATAGATTATATAAAAACCCAATATGGCGAAAGATCCGTAACACAAATCATTACCTTTGGAACCATGAAGGCAAAACAGGTAGTTCGCGATGTAGGGCGAGTTATGGGTTACTCATATGGTGAAGTGGATCGTATTGCTAAAGCAATCCCAGATGATTTGAATATCACCCTGGATGACGCGATTGTGAAGAGTTCGCAGTTCCGGGAACTGGCGGAAAACGAATATAAAGAATTAATCGATCATTCTAGAGTCTTAGAAGGTATGCACCGGCATGCGTCAATCCACGCAGCTGGCGTTGTTATTGCTCCCGGTGAATTAACAGACTATGTGCCACTGTATAAATCATCTACAGATGATATAACCACACAGTATGACATGAAAGGATTGGAAGATCTGGGTCTATTGAAAATGGATTTTTTAGGTTTGCGAAATTTAACTGTTATAGATAAAACATTAAAGTTGATCAATGCAAAGGGGGAAGAAATTGATATTGAAAAAATTTCATTCGATGAATCGAAAGTTTATGAACTCTTTGCCAGCGGTTTGACCATTGGCGTGTTCCAGTTCGAATCTTCCGGCATGCGTGAATTTCTGAAGAAACTAAAACCGTCTGTGATTGCTGACCTGATTGCTATGAATGCTCTTTATCGCCCTGGCCCTATGAGTAATATTGATAATTTTATTTCCCGTAAACACGGAAAGAAACGGATAGATTACCCTCATCCATCTTTGGAACCCATCCTGGAAGAAACTTATGGAATTATTGTTTATCAGGAACAGGTGATGGAAATCGCCCATGAAATTGCTGGTTTTACACTGGCAGAAGCAGATATTATGCGTCGCGCCATGGGGAAAAAGGATAAAAAATTGATGAATGAATTATCAGTGAAATTTGTTGAAGGGGCGCAGAATAAAGGGCTCAGTAAGGGCAAAGCTGAAGAAATATATTCTTTGATTGAGAAATTTGCTCAGTATGGTTTTAATAAGAGTCATTCTACTGCTTATGCTTATGTGGCATATCAAACGGCTTGGCTCAAAACATTTTTCCCGGCGGAGTTCATGTCTGCGAATCTAACCAGTGAAATGTCTACAATTGAAAGAGTAGTAACGCTGATAAATGAGTGTAAAAAATTGGGGATTGAGGTCATGCCTCCGGATATAAATGTATCTCATATTTACTTTTCACCTATCGATGATAACGCAATTTCATATGGTTTGAATGCCATAAAAAATGTTGGTGAAAAAGCGCTTGAAAATATTCTGGAAAACAGGGATCAAGAAGGAACGTTTAACTCGGTCTATGATTTATGTTCCAGAGTTGATCAGCAGAAAGTAAATAAACGTGTTTTGGAGAGTTTGGTAAAATCAGGGGCTATGGACAGCTTGTCCGGTTCCCGTGCTCAAAAATATCAGGCTATTGATAATGCCATCCATTATGGTCAAAAGTTTCAGAATGGTGATAATAAAAATCAAGTAGACTTGTTTGGGAATGCTGAGGGTGACAGCGTTTTAATAAAAATCCCTGATTTGCTATCTGTTGATGATTGGGTCGAAAAGGAAAGATTAGGTTTCGAAAAAGAAGTATTAGGGCTGTATGTGACAGGACACCCGCTCTTGGAGCATTCGGAGGATCTTGAAGAATTCACAACAGTCGACTTTACCGATAAGTTTAACCTTTCTAAAAATGAAACTATTACCGTAGGGGGGATGATTACCCGTGTAATGCGTAAATATGACCGTCGGAATCGACCGATGGCTTTTTTTGAAATGGATTGTATCGGTGGACATGTAGAGGTGATTGCTTTTTCGGGTTGTTTTGCACAATACGAAGGACTAATTGAGAATGAGAAGGTTGTCTTTGTTCGTGGAAAACCATCTGATAATTCAGATTTTTCAGATTTGAAAGTAATAGCTGATGAAATCTTTCCCGTTGAAAAAGCTCGCGCCCTCTTATCAGGCAAGTTAGTTATACGTTTTAATTCTGGTGAAGTCGCACCGGAAGATATTGATAAATTATTTGAGATTGCCCGGGGTTATCCAGGAGAATGTAATTTGGTTTTTCACCTTCCCAACAAAAATGGTAGTCGTCGTCCATTGCGCATTCTGGCTCATAATATTAAGGTATCCTCTGATAAGGATTTTATTCGCCATCTTCGCCATCAGTATGGTAAAGACAACGTTTGGGTAGAATGATTGCTGTAATTCAAAGATGCACCCGTGGTAAAGTATCGGTTGATCATAAGACAATAGGGGAAATCAAACACGGACTGGTTATATTGTTGGGTGTAAAAAATAATGATGCGGAAAGTGATGCAGATTTTCTAGCACATAAGATATCCAACCTACGCATTTTTAACGATAAGAACGATAAAATGAATCTGTCTATTAAAGATGTAGGTGGATCAGCATTGGTTATTAGTCAATTTACACTGTGTGGAGATACACGAAAAGGTCGGAGACCCAGTTTTATCAATGCTGCTTCACCGGATAAAGGAAACCGTCTTTATGAATGGTTTGCAAATCAATTAAAATTAAATGATGTGCCTGTAGAATTGGGTGAATTTGCAGCTATGATGGATATAGAACTGGTGAATAACGGTCCGGTGACGTTTGTATTGGACAGTTACGATAGATAACCACGAAGTATATAAAATTTATTGGTTATGAACTGCCAAAGAAGGTAATTAATTTTTGGTATTATGGAGCGAAAAACACGTATTATCATGGCCAAACCTGGTCTTGATGGGCATGATCGCGGTATTAAAGTATTGGCAGCCGCCTACCGAGATGCAGGAATGGAAGTCATCTATCTGGGTCTGCGCCAGACACCAGAGATGATTGTTTCTGCCGCTATGCAGGAAGATGCGGATGTCATTGCCTTGTCCAGCCTTAACAATGCTCATAATACGATTTTTCCCAGAGTGTTGGAGTTGATGAAAAAACAAAGACTCGATAATGTATTGCTGGTAGGTGGTGGTATTATCCCTAAGAAAGATATAATTGCTTTGGAAGAAATAGGTGTTGGTAAATTGTTTGGCCCAGGCACACCAGTACAGGATACTATTGACTATATAACTGATTGGGTAAATAAAAACAGGCGTTGATATGGACTTAAAAAATCAAATCGAACTTGAATTATATTTTGCCGACCATTTTGAAACAGTGCTTTTCCCGGTATTAGCGGATATATATTTGCGTCAGGAAGATTTTCGCCGCGCTCGTAAAGTATGCAATATTGGCTTGGGCTATCATGAGAATGACTCAGCAGGTAGGTTTGTACTTGCTCAGGTTGAAAAAGCTGAAGGTAATCTAAAAGAGGCTGAAAAAGAACTGCACCATGTAATAAAATATAGTCCTGATCACTCTGCTGCTGCTATTATGCTCTGTGAAATTCAGACTGTGCTAGGTCGAGCGCCTTCCCGATTACTTAAATCCTGGAAACGGGTACTTGATCTTGACCCGACTAACCAAATCGCTGTTGAATTTGTATTAAAAATAGAAGGTGACAAGGAAAAACAAGTTGGGAAAAAACAGAAAATCAAGAAAAAATCGACTCAGCCTTCTACTAAACCAGAACCTGTTAAGGAATCTGCCGAACCATTGAATGTTAGCGTACGATTGGCAACCTTTACTTTGGTCAATGTTCTCAAGAATCAAGGGTTATTTTATCAGGCACTGGAAGTTCTCGATTTACTTGAAGAAAAAGGAGAAGATCCGGATATGATCCGGCTTGAGCGGGAGGCTGTCAAAACCCTGATTGAGTCAGTACAGAAAGATTCTGAATAAATATGACTGAGAAGATATATCAACAACGTCAAGAAAAATTAAAAAGTGTTTTAGCAGATCAAGGTCTGGATGGGATGTTGATAACAAACCTGACTAATATTCGCTATATATCCGGCTTTACGGGTTCTGCTGCTTCATGTTTAATAACTCCAGATAGCCAGTATTTTATTACTGATGGTCGCTATATTGAACAATCTAAAGCCCAAGTGAAAGGATTCAAACGCTTTATAGATATGGATTCTCACCTTTCTATAATTAGAAAAAATAATTTAAACCCCAATGGACTTAAAATTGCCTTTGAAGGCGACCACGTCACTTTTTCACTGTATGAGGAGATGACCAGTATTTTCCCAGAAACAACTTGGGAGCATACCGGTATGATTCTGGAAGACTTGGCAGCCGTCAAAGATGAAATAGAACTGGATGCTATTCGTACTGCTGTTGAAGTCACGGATCGGGTCTATGAAGAAACTCTTCCCATGGTTCGGCCTGGATACACAGAAAAACAGGTTGCCAACTCGATGGTGGCTAAATACCGGGAATATGCAGAGGGCGAAGCCTATTCTCCTATTGTTGCAACTGGCCCGAATGGTGCGCTGCCGCATGCTATACCAACAGATAGGGAATTTAAGAAAGGTGACTTTATTGTGATCGATGCTGCTGCGAAATATGCAGGCTATCACGCGGATATGACACGTACACCTGTAGTAGGAGAAGCCACAGGAAAACACCATGAGATTTATGGTATCGTCAAGGAAGCTCAGCAACGTGGTTGTGATGCGGCAAAAGCAGGTGTGCCTTGTAAGGTGGTAGATGCAGCAACTCGTGAATATATCAAGGAAATGGGTTATGGTGAATATTATCCCCATGGAACTGGACATGGGCTCGGTCTGGAGATCCATACATCTCCTCGATTTTCACCGCAGAGCGAGGATGTTCTGAATGTGAATAATGTTATGACTATCGAACCGGGAATTTACTTAGCTGGCTGGGGAGGAGTCCGGATAGAAGATGATGTGATCATAAAAGAAGATGGCTGTGAAATTCTGAACAAGACTACTAAAGAGCTGGTTGTTTTAAATTAACAATTTGATGTATAGATGGCCAAAGTAGCCATTATCTAATATATATTCAGATTCGAAACGAAAAATTATACAGGTATTTGAACTGTAATTACCGATGTCTGCACCAAACTTAAATGGATTTAATATGAAGACAGCTATTACAGCCTTAAAAAAGGCCGATGCTGATTTAAAGCGGCTATTTGATATCTATGAAGCACCTGAATTATCTTTAGGACAAAATTATTTCTGGTCACTTTGCCGTTCGATTATTTATCAGCAATTAAACGGTAAAGTTGCGAAGACAATTGCGGACAGATTTATAGTACTGTATAAGAACGGGAAATACCCGAGCCCAAAGGAAGTGTTAAACACAGATTTGAAAGTATTAAGAGACGTCGGGCTCTCAAGGGCAAAAGCTGGTTACATGCATAATATTGCTCGGGCATTTGTTGATGATGTAATCCAATTCAAAAATTTTTCATATATGAGCGATGATGAAATAAAAAATCAACTGATTAAGATTAAAGGGATAGGCCCCTGGACGGTTGAGATGTTTTTGATCTTTACCCTTAACCGGCCAGATATATTTCCTGCAACGGATCTTGGGATCCAAAAGGGGTATCAACGTTATTACAAATTGAAAAAACTACCCGAAACAAACGACATGGTCAAAAAAGCTGAGCGTTGGCGGCCATACAGATCAGTTGTAACGTTATATCTTTGGTATGCAGTGGAGGGCCCTTTTGAATGGTAGATTCAATAAAAGTGAAGATTAACGCCATCTTTTTTGATATTGGCGGCGTCCTTCTGCATATTTATCCAAATAGAATGATTCAATATATCAGTGATGCTACTGATATATCTCCCGCGGTTTTAAAAAAATATTTCCCAAGTGATGTACATGAACATTATGAACGTGGTCAGATTTCGGATGATGAATGGTTTGCTGCATTCAAGGCAGCATTGCCACAGCCAAATTGTCTGAAAGAGATTGATTTTTGGAGAGCATGGAATCAATTACTGGGACAGGAAACAGATGTAGTGGATATAGTGATAGAATTGAAGCAGAATTACCCAGTCTGGCTCCTATCCAATACAAACCCTAGGCATATTCGTAATGAAATTGATGGGAAGTATGCCTTTTCACAATTAGCGGATGGAACTGTTTATTCATTTGAAACTGGTTATCGCAAACCCGAGAAAGAAATCTTTAAAATAGCTGCTGGAAAAGCTGGAGCAGATCCAAGCACCTGTCTGTTAATTGATGATAATGAAGAAAATGTGGCCGGGTCAGAATCTGTTGGGTTTGTAGCTTTACATTATAGAAACACCACACAACTTGAACAGAACCTAGAATCTCTTGGGGTCATTTGAATCAATATAATAAAAAAATGAATATGGAAAGATCATTAATGATATGTTTTTTCTTCATAGGTCTGTTAAATGCTCAGGGTGCCTGGGTGATGAGTAACCGCACTCACCCGGAACTGAAATGGAAAACGTTTCAAACAACTAATTTTAATATTCATTACCATGAAGAAATTCAGGAGATAGCCATTCAAGGAGCGAATATGGCTGAGCAGATGCGCTCTACATTGATACAGCAGGTTGGGCTGGATACCCTCCCGCACCTTGATATTGTTTTTACAACGGAAGATGAGGTCATGAATGGTTTTGCAACCCCTGCGAACTATACAGTGATATGGGTGGATCAGAATGATGTTGCTGTTTGGCTTGAAGATGAAAAGTGGTTACGTACAGTTCTTGCTCATGAACTGCAGCACCTAGTCTTTTTCAGGGTAACTAAAACGTGGCTTCCGTTCCCCATGAATGATTTGTATAGCGGTACACCAGGATGGGTTATTGAAGGCTTGGCAGAATATTATACCGAACGCTGGCGCCCAGCCCGCTTTGATTTATCCCATAAATATCATGTGCTTAGAAATACTGTTGATAAAATAAAAGATCCCCACAATGATGGATTTTCAAAATGCCTTTATTTCGCGGATCGTTTTGGTGATTCCACCGTGGTAAAAATTTTAAACCATCGCGATAAACTGGGATTATTCAATTTTAAACGAGCATTTAAAAAATATACTGGAATCAAACTTAAGCAGTTTGAAGAAGACTGGCGGCGCCACATGAATACCTATTATTTTGGCATCCGCTCTCAGAAAGAACCCTATCAGGAAGTTGGTAGAGTCTATCGGCTCCCCATAAGATACGTAAGTGGATTTGACCGTTTTTCAGATACGCTGAAGGTGGCCATGGTAGGTCGGAAGGATAAGAAACAGGGTGATTATTCTTTGGTGCTAGCGGTGCGGGATACGATAAAAGAAAATAAAAAATATCGCCGTGAATTAAAGAAAAAAAAGGATGATACACCAATTCGCATCAAGCCTGTCTGGAAATTGAAGGAATTAGACTATGGCAGGATTGGGTCCGATATTAAAGTTTCACCGGATGGATCTAAAATTGCTTACTCCAAATATAGATATGGAGAACATCAAGCCATGATCTGGGACGTGTATGTTGTGGATGTGAATACAAGGAAAAAAATTCGTATAACCAATAGCCAGCGGGCCAATAATCCCAGTTGGTCCCCAGATGGTACCCGCCTGACCTTTGTTGCCCATAAGAACAGCACATCAAATTTATTTATTACATCATTGGATAGTATTGGAACACAGACTCGGCTTACAAATTATTCTGGGGATGTGCAGATTGTAACACCGGCTTGGAGTCCGGATGGATCAAAGATTGCTTATGCAGTTTCCAAATCAGATGGGAATATGGATATTGTTGTTTTTGATATTGCTAATCAGGAAACCATCCGATTGACTACCCGACCTGAAGTTGATTATAGACCAATATGGCATCCGGATGAACAAAAGATTACTTATACATCTCATGCTGGAATGACACCAAACTTTCACACGGTAGACCTAACAACAAAATTATCAATTCAAAACACTGATATAGGTGATGCAATCTGGACAGTTGGTTGGAACCATAATGTCACAGCAATCACCGGTCTCACATTGAACGACGTTGATTCAGCACGAGTGGTGGATGTTGACCCAGCACGCATTGCAAATGTATCCAAGAATACCATGAATAACGCTTTCAGCAACTGGCGAGATAAGCAACCTGATCATCCCTTGATTGATCTGGATCCTAAGCGAGATGTCATCGGAGCAGTTGCAGTTGAGAAATATCGATTTTATAATCACCTGAAACACCTTGGCACTATACTTTTCCCGGATGTAGAAGGATTGTTTTATAATGGGGTCTACATAGATGCAACGGGCCGCCATATACTGGGTGCCTTGGCCATCACTGATTGGAAAAATGTAAGCAGTGCTTTTGAATACCAAAATGCAACAGGGAAGCCTTTAGGCGGCTTTTGGGGGATCTCCTATTTTAAGGATCTGTTTTTTGAAGGCCGCTACTATAACCGAAATAATACTTATTTACTGGAGTTCTACAATGGATTCAGTATTTATGGGAGTCGGGCCTTTAATTTTGGCAAAAATATTTTTGCTAATCATACTCTGAGGTATGGTCTGAATTATTTTGATAGGCAGGTAGCTTATGAGCCAGATAGTTTAGATGTGTTTCCTCCGCCTGAAAGCGGGAAAGAAGGCTCCATTTCGCTTGTATACAATTATTTAAGTCGCCGTCCTCATCAGCAGAATTTATTTGCACCACCTCAGGGCCATGGTTTTCAGATAGGTATGGATTTAGTTGACAAAAAGATTTGGGGTGACTTCACCTATAACCATATCAATATGGATGGATTTATAAACCAGAAGATTGGTCCTCTCGTTATTTTCTTCCGTGGCCGCTATGAATCTGTATGGGGGAACAGGATCCCTGCCCAGGAGACGGTTGGGCTCGTTGATATTCCCAATGAATATATTTTAGGACAGCTGGTTCTTGGGAAAGAACATATGAGTCCCCGAGGATGGAACGGAGTCCAACTAGGAGATCGGGCATTTTTTGGGACAACGGAACTTCGCACCCCTTCTCTGAACTTTAATTTTTTCGAGATTGCAAAAGTTATTAAATATGGTCAGCTATCCGGTGCTTTTATATCAGACTTTGGAAAAGTCTGGGGAGGCGATGATGAAGACTGGATTACTACAACTGGTGCTGAATTTCGGTTTTCACTGCTAATTGGTAATGCACCATTTTTAATTTACGGTTTTGGATGGGCGCAGGCCCCGGAAGATTGGAATCAACCGATGAAGATTGGAAGTGGTCCTAAACCTTATTTTCGGATGACCTTGATAAGTCCTTTCTGATGTATAGATAAATAACCATACTACTACGTTAATAATCAAAAAATCGCATGCCGATAGTGATATATAATCCCTTAGTGTTTAGTCTTGGGATTATTTTGCCATCATCCCAAACTGCGGGAT
>PAWD01000044.1 GCA_002713325.1 Nitrososphaerota archaeon | reverse complement strand
TGCTGTTGATGCAGCTCAAACAGCCATAACTTCTATATACAATACATCTTTAGCAATTGGATATGGTTCATCTCATGCAAATATAAACTTTGGTACTGATAATCAAATTACTCTTGATATTGATGGTACAGGACAGATAGTATTAAAGGATGGAGTTTTCCATCCTGTAACTGATAGCGATGTAGATTTAGGTAAAAGTGATAAATATTGGAAAGATGCTTTTATTGATACAATTACAACAACTGGAAATGTTACAGTTGGTGGTAATTTTACTGTATCAGGTACAACTACTACAGTTAATAAGGTTACAGTAAATGTTGAGGATGCTTTTGTATTTGAGGGAGCAACTGATGATGCATATGAGACAACTTTTTCTGTAACTGATCCAACAGTAGACAGAGTTATCCTTCTACCCAATACTAGTGGTGAGGTACAAGTTACACCACCTATGACTTTAAATGGTACAGATGGTAGTAGCACTAACGCTGGGGATTATTTGGTACAAAATACTTCTGCTGATGAGAATGATAGATTAATATACGAAGATGCAACCTCAGATGTTATAGCAGTTTTAGCATCTCATGGAATAACTTTAGCAGGACTAGGATGGAACGCATTTCAGTTTGATAACGGATAGGAGTTACAATGTTAGGGGTCGATAAGATATTTATATTAATAATTGTTTTGGGTCTTGTAGGTGGTGTGGTCTACTACACAATTTTCTGCAACAGCTGTTAACGGATAGGAGTTATAATGTTAAGAGTATATATATTAATAATTGTTTTGGGTCTTGTAGGTGGTGTGGTCTATGGTGGATATTACTATTATAAGGATACTCAAGCTCGAATTGCAACTCTTACAGAGAATAGTGTAAAACTAGAACAGGCTACAAAGACACAAAAACAAACTATAGAAACTCTTGTAGCTGATGCAAAAAAATTTGAAGAACTTAATAGAGAACTAAATATTAAACTAGATAAAGCAAATGATTATAAGAATACCCTTATAGCTAAATTGCATAAACATAATCTTACCAAACTTAGTATAAAAAAACCTGGCTTGGTGGAAAAGAAAATAAATCGTGGAACGAAAAAATTATTTGAAAGTTTTGAAAAATTGTCTGGTGTTAAGTCTTCTACTGCCGTTACTGTTCCTAAGTAGTGCATGTAGTTTATGGTCACAGGTACGGAAGGTTGAAATAAAAACAGTAGAAGTTGAAAGACAAATTCCCATACAAAATAGGCCTAGGCCTATGCGTATGAACAATATCTATTTTTATGTTGTTACAGAACAAAATTTTGAAGAATTTGAGAAACGATTTGCTAAAAAGAACGATGATTTAGTTTGGTATGTTTTGAGTGTTAAAGATTATGAAGGCCTTGCACTTAATATGGCAGAGATTAAAAGATTTTTGCAACAACAAAAAGAATTGATAATATATTATGAGAAAGCTATAACACCTAAATCTAAGTCTAATAAGGAAAAGAAATAATGGGAAAATTTAATGGCAAAATATCTGCGGAATTTACTCCACCAAAAACATGGGAGTTAGAAAGAGTGTTATCATTTCAGACAGATGACCTTACAGCAGATGAAATTAAATGTTTGAAAATAATTGGTGCTAATATTGTAGAAACAGGTAGAATTACATGTAAGAAAGGCATGAAGACAGACCTTGCATCTGTTCCACGAATTGTATGGAATATTATTGCACCTTGGGATGTTGCTAGAGCAGCAGTAATTCATGATCATCTGTATGCAACATTGAGAAATTATTATAATAAAATAGTTCGTAAGATGCATCATGGCCGTAAATCAGAATATAAATTAATATGGGAAAAAGCAAGAGCTCTTTCTGATAAAGTTTTTCTTTTGGGCATGGATGCATCAGAACCATCTATTTCTGGATGGAAGAAAAAGTCTGCATATTATTCTGTTAGGATATTTGGTAGATGGCCTGCCTCATCTAAAGAATAAATAAAAATATAAGGAGAAAAATAATAATAATGTGTCCACTATGTTATGTGCCATGGTTCGTTATTATTCTTAGTGCATTGGGATTGACCTCTGTTCATATATGGATTGACGAAAATTCATTTATTTCAGGTGTAATAATTGGTGTTGCATCAATAGCTCTGTCTTGGGGTGCTTATAAATTATACAAATATTTCACAAGACCAAAAAATTGGGAACTTCCGGGGGTGTAAGTGATGAAACATTTGGAGGAAATTAATGCGACATATTGGAACCATTTAAAGTTTGCGTGGGCTGAAGCAATAATATGTGTATGTATAGGTATTGGTTTATTCATTCATGGATTGATACCTTGGTTATTCCATGACCTTTTTAGTAAATATCTACCTAAGGCTCAAAATAGAGTTAATGAACAGCTTGGAAAGACTCATATACAGTAGATATGGAGTAATATATGTGGTTTTGGTTGATTTCTACAATAGTAGGAAGTATTCTTGGGAATGCTGCAGATAGTTGGTTTTCAGACACCAAGTTTGGAGGGTGGGTTTATAGAAAAATAGACCAACTAGGAACATGGGCTGCAGATAAGTTAAATATTAAGATTTTAAAAGATGAAGAACTGTGGAAATATAAATACCCAAATATAAGTAAGAAACTTGAAGAAATTGAAAATAGACTATATATAACTGAAAAAATGTTTAAAAAAAAGGAGAAATAAATGAGTATTAGTAATTGGATTTCAGAAAGAATTACCGAAACTTCAACTCACGAAGGTCTTATGGTAGCAATTGCTGCTGCTTTAGTGCTGTTTAGTGGGTTTGAACTTACTAGAGTCATTCTTTGGGGTGCCCTCATTTGGGGTGTCTGGTCTACAATGAAGAAAGACTAGAAAAGAAGAAGAAAACTAATGAACTGGATTAAAGACAGATTTTCAGAACGTACATCATGGGATGGTATGGCTTTGATAGCTGTAGGTTTAATAGTACTTTTTTTAGGCCCCTTTGCAAAATGGGCTGCTTATGCAGCAGTTGTATGGGGCGTTATTGCAATGTTGAACTCTGAAGATTAATCATGTCAGAGTTGGAAACATCGGTTGAACTTATTAAAAAAGAATTAGATGATCAGAGAAAAATACATGAAAAATTAGATATTGCGATAGAAAAATTAACCGATGTTTCCAACTCAATTCATCGTATGTTAGCAGTACATGAGGAGAAAATTGCAAGACAAGAGGAGTCTATATTTGCTGCAGAAGAACAGATAGAAGTTAGGAGGGGGGAATTATTGATAAAAATAAACGAACTTCATTCCAGAATAACTACTAATACTAAAGAAATTATGACTGCAGCATCTGCACAACACGAAAAACAAAATAAGGAAATTGCAAAATTAAGAGAAGATATTAACAGTAGGGTTGGTGTTTTAGAACGATGGAGATATATCATTATTGGTGGTTCAATTGTAGTGGGATTTTTGCTCCATAAATTTATTCAATTTGGTACTTGACATTAGGTGTTAAATGTTGTATTATGTTTGTAAATGAATTCTTATATTGACATTAAATATATAAATCTTATTCAAAGCTCTCTTTCAATGTTCAAGAAGAAGGGAGATTTTCTTTGGAATTTCCGTTGTCCTTATTGTGGAGACTCACAAAAGTCTCGTACAAAGGCAAGGGGATTTGTTTATCGAAAAAAGAATGACTTATTTTATAAGTGTCATAATTGTGGAGTAGGAACTACTTTAGGAGGCCTTATAAAATATGTTGACTCAAAAACTCACAAAGACTATATATTAGAACGATACAAAACTGGTAGTGACCATCAAATATCAAAGCCGGAGTTTGAATTTAATGAACCTGTATTTCGTAAAAAAGGCCTTTTTAAAAATCTTCAAAAAATTTCAGAATTATTCAGTGAACACCCCGCCAGAAAAATTATGGAAGAAAGACAATTACCATTAAAGTCACTTACCGATTTATATCTATGCAAATCATTTTATAAATTCACGAATAACTTAGTACCGAATAAATTTCCATCTCTTGATGGTGATCATCCTCGACTATTGATTCCTTTTCGTGATAAAGACGGTGAAATTTTTGCATACCAAGGAAGGGTATTTGGAAAAGAAGAACCAAAATATATAACAATAATTTTAGACCACAATGAAGACAAAATTTTTGGTTTGAATACAACAACTAAAGATAAAGGAATTTTGGTTGTTGAGGGCCCGCTTGATAGTTTGTTTTTAGATAATTGCATTGCTATTGCTGGTGCAAGTTTTAGGAAACCTTTAATGATTGAAGGTAGACTTATGCAGAATAGAGAACTAACAATTATTTTTGATAATGAACCAAGAAATAAAGAAATTTGTAAACAAATAGATAGGTCAATAAATCAGGGACAAAGAATGGTGATATGGCCGAAGTCTGTAGTACAAAAGGACATAAATGATATGATATTGTCAGGAATGACAAAAGAAGAAATAGAAAAAATTATAAAAGAAAATACTTTTAGTGGGGTGGAAGCCAAACTAAAGTTTTCAGAATGGAGAAAAACAAATGTCTGAATTTAACGGCAATAATTACCTACCCACCCCCTATCAAGAATTTATTCATCTTTCAAGATATTCTCGTTGGTTACCAGATAAGGAAAGGCGTGAAACATGGACAGAAACAGTATCACGTTATTTTACTTTTTTTGATGAACACTTATATTCAATTCACAAATTTAAATTACCAAAAGAACTAAGGAAAGAGTTAGAAGAAGCAGTTTTAAGTTTAAAAGTAATGCCGTCTATGAGATGTTTGATGACGGCCGGCGAAGCATTAAAACGAGAAAATATTTCTGGGTATAATTGTTCTTATATTGCTGTTAATAGACCTCAAGCTTTTGATGAAATTCTTTATGTTCTTATGAATGGGACAGGAGTTGGTTTTAGTGTAGAAAGACAACATATTAGTCAATTGCCAAGGATAGCAGATGAATTTCATGGCTCTGATACTACAATAGTTGTTGGTGATAGTAAACTTGGTTGGGCAAAAGCATTTAAGGAATTGGTTGGAATGTTATATATTGGTCAAATCCCATGTTGGGATTTATCAAAAATTAGACCAGCTGGAGCACCTTTAAAAACTTTTGGTGGTAGAGCTTCGGGACCAGAACCATTAGAATCTCTCTTTAATTTTGCAGTTAATGTGTTTAAAAATGCATCGGATAGAAAACTTACTTCTGTTGAATGTCATGACATTGTTTGTAAAATTGCAGAGATTGTTGTAGTTGGTGGAGTACGGCGTTCTGCCCTTATTTCTCTTTCAAATGTGTCAGACGACCGTATGCGAGCAGCAAAATCAGGTCAATGGTGGGATAACAATCCACAAAGAGCACTTGCAAACAATAGTGCATGTTACACAGAGAAGCCGGATGTAGGGGTCTTTATGGACGAATGGAAGGCCTTATATGAGTCTAAATCGGGAGAACGTGGTATTTTCAATCGTGCTAGTGTAGTTAAAATGGCAGAGAAAAATGGGAGAAGGGACGTAAATCATGAGTTTGGCACAAATCCTTGTTCCGAAATTATATTGCGAGATAGACAATTTTGTAATCTCTCAGAAGTAGTTATACGAGTTACAGACACCATAGAGACATTAAAAAGTAAAGTACGCATTGCTGCTATTTTAGGCACTATTCAATCAACACTTGTTAACTTCAAATATGTATCTGCTGGGTGGAAAAAAAACTGTGAAGAGGAACGTCTTCTTGGTGTATCTCTTACAGGTATTATGGATTCTCCTCTTACAAATGGTTATAATAAAGCATATGATACAGGTGTTCTTCTTAATGAGTTAAGAAATATTGTAATATCAACAAATGAAGAGTGGGCTAAGAAAATTGGTATTAATCAATCTACTGCAACAACATGTGTAAAACCTTCTGGTACGGTAAGTCAATTAACAGATGCTGCATCTGGTATTCATGCACGCCACAACCCTTACTATATAAGAACAATAAGAGGTGACAAGAAAGACCCATTGACAAAAATGATGACAGCTGAAGGATTCCCTGTAGAGGATGACTACCTTAATCCTACACATACAGCAATATTTTCTTTTCCTATGAAAGTAGAGAAAGGTGCTATTTTTCGTGCAGATAAGACAGCAATAGAACAATTGGAACTTTGGAAGATATATCAAGAACATTGGTGTGAACATAAACCATCTGTAACCATTTCAATCAAAGAGAATGAATGGATGAGTGTTGGTGCGTGGGTGTATGATAATTTTGATTATATGTCTGGTGTAAGTTTCTTACCTTTTTCAGAACATACATATAAACAAGCACCTTATCAAGACATTGAGAAGAAAGATTACGAAGAACTTCTCAAACTTATGCCAAAGAATGTTGATTGGAGTAAGTTGTCAGAATATGAAAGGACAGACATGACAACAGGTTCACAAGAATTAGCATGTACCGCAGGGGCATGTGAAGTAGTTGACATAGTTGCACCACCTCAACAAAGTGAGGTTTTGGAAATTGCTATATAATGAAAGTAATTGTGTGTGATGTTTGTGAAGCAGAATTTTATATAAAACATAATATGGATGAAAATTATTATAGAGTAATACATTGTCCATTTTGTGGAGCAGATTTACATGACGAAGAATTGAAAGACGAGATAGAGTGGAGTGACGATGAATAAAATCTATTATAAATATAAAGGTTTAACTAGAAAAAGGAGATTATTATGACACAACTTATTGACCCTATAAAATTCACTAAAGTAGTGACCGCAATGCGGTCCTTTTTTTTGTCTAAAGGGTTTGTAGAAGTACACACACAGAACAGACTATCCATACTTGCTGCTTGTGAAGACCCCACTACTGTTGCAACATATAATTATGCAGGGGAGGTTTGGCCTCTACCTCAGACGGGGCAAATGTGGTTGGAGTATGAACTCCTCAGAAATCCATCTGCGGATGGGTTTTTTTGTGTCTCCACCTCATACAGACAGGAGCCGAATATCATAGAAGGCAGACATGACCTGATATTTCCCATGTTTGAATTTGAATTCCCAGGCACTATAGATGACCTTGAAGCAATGGAGAAAGAACTAATAAAACACTTGGGGTATGATGAAGAGGTAGATGCTAGAGACTATAAAGAATGGTGTGAGTCGTTTGGAGTAAAAGAATTAACGTATAGTCATGAGGAACAAATGATTAAACCTTCCATGATAAAGAATTTCCCTAATGATACATCACCTTTCTGGAATATGAAGCAGAATGGAGATGGTACTGCTGCAAAGATAGATGTTATTCTGGGTGGAATGGAGACTATCGGTAGTGCTGAGAGAAGTTCCAATCCAGAAGAGATGAGAGAGATGTTTAATACAATAAGTAATGGCATGTATGCAACTCTCCTCTATGGCCAATTCGGGAAAGAAAGAGTAGAGAAAGAATTAGATGATTTTCTCTCTTTAAACTTTATCCCTAGAGTTGGTGGGGGTATTGGATTGACAAGACTAATTAATGCAATATTATAGGGTGGATAACTAAGTAATGAAAACGATAATATGTGATATAGATGGTGTTATTTTTAAATATTCTTCAAATGGTACTGATGCAATAATAAATGAAAATCCTGTATTGTTGCCAGGAGTTAAAGAACAATTTAACGAATGGGAAATGGCAGGACATAAAATTATTCTTATAACAGGACGTAGAGAATCTATAAGAGAACGGACTGAAGCTACTTTATGTGATTTTGGTATTCCTTTTGATATTTTACTTATGGGTTATGCAGATAGAGGAAGAGTGTTGATTAATGATATTGGTGGTAAAGGTCAGTGTAAGGCTCATGCAGTTTCTATACTTAGAGATGGGGGATTTACAGAAGTAGAGTGGAAAGAAGTAGGATTATGAAAACCCAAAGTGCAAAATCAAAAGGTCGCCGATTACAACAGTGGTTTCGTGACCTTCTTATAGAAAAATTAGAAGTACACCCAGAGGATATAGAAAGTCGTTCTATGGGTGCAGGAGGTGAAGATTTAATTATGGCAAGAGCAGCAAGACATAAATTTCCCTACTCCATAGAATGTAAGAATCAAGAAAGTGTAAATGTATGGAAATCTTATGAACAAGCAGAAGAAAATTCTGGTGACTATGAACCTATAGTGGTTTTGAAACGAAATAACACAAAACCCCTTGTTTTGATTGACGCAGATTATTTTGTGAGATTACATAATGACAAATTGGCCCAATAATTGGTGGATTGAAGAATACAAGAAATTTCATGCTGAAAAGGATACTAATTATCCCGGCAATAATTTGAAACCTCAACTTCAACATATAAAAGATTTAGTACAAGACACTAAAGCAGAAACACTTTTAGATTATGGTTGTGGTAAGGGATTGCAATATACAAAGTGGAAGCACCATGAAGAATTTGGTGTAATGCCTGCATTGTATGACCCTGCTGTTCCAGAATATGAGCAACTTCCTGATGGTCCATTTGACGGTGTATATTCTACGGATGTAATGGAACATATATCTAAAGAACAAATTCCAGAAACATTTGGTAAGTTATTTTCTCGGGCAGATAAGTTTGTATTTCTTTCGATATGTACACAACCAGCTTTAACCATATTGCCTAATGGAGAAAATGCTCATTGTACTGTAGAACCTATAGAGTTTTGGGTGGCAATGATTGAAAAATATGCACCGAAACGTGTATATACCCATATAAAAACGTATGGTAAGTGCAATTCTTATCATATTTTAAATGAAGATATATATTTAGAGTGGTATCTTAATAATCTTGAGTCCTTTAAATAAACCTAAATAATTATAATATTAGAGCGGAGAAAAAAGTTTTTTTCTTCTAAGGAGCTACCTATGGAAGCATTTAAATTAATTGCTGACCTAGGCTTCTCTATTGCTGCAGTTTTTGGCGGTGGCTTTTTTATAATTTTGCTTTTGAAGTATATTTTAGATTCTGTTGTTAGTAGAACAAAAAATTTAAATGGAATGATTTCAACTCTTAACAACAGAGTAAAAACCATTAATAATGAAATAGTGAAACTTGATACCCTTATATGTCATGCACTGGGAGTTAAGCCAGATACAAGAAGGTTATCCGCTGCAGATGGCAAAGAAGATACTAGGAAAGACTGATGAATGAATTGGTAGATATAGTTAACCAATATGGTGTGCCAACTGTAGTTGCAGTTGGGATGGCATATTTTATATATTATATATGGAGATTTGTTACTCACACCATTTTACCAGGCCTGAGTAAAGCTATTACTACTTTAATAGCATTAATTGATAGAGTACGAATGTTAGATAATGACATGATACGATTAGACCAAAAAATTACCACTATAATGGATATAAGAAAACAGAAAGAGGAATTGGGGAAGAAAAAATAAAATAATGAACACAGAAGATGTTATGGACGTAATAGAAGATTTAAAAAGAAACAACAAGAAAGCCGCAATTGCACGAATCGTAGAAGCAGAAGGTTCTTTACCAATGAGTAGAGATGCAAAGTATCTTGTTGCAGAAGATTTTACGATTGGTACAATTGGTGGCGGTTGTTTGGAAAATGATGTATATCGCAGAGCAAAAGTTGTGATGAATGATGAGAAATCTTCTATACTTAATTTTGATTTGTCCGCACAAGAAGGAAGCACAGACGGACACATTTGTGGTGGAGAAGTGAAAGTATTAATTGAACCCATTAGTCTATATGATGATGAAAGAATAGAAAAAGAAAAGAAAGTAATACCATCATTGTATTTGTTCGGGGGTGGTCATGTTTGTTCACAAGTAGCAAAGTGTGCTTTTGTAGCAGGTTTTAATATTCATGTTGTTGAAGATAGAAATATGTATGCAAACAAAACAAGATTCCCAGATGCAAAAGAAATTCATGTTGGTAAAATACCAAATATTTTAAAAACACTAGATGTTGATGAGAATAGTTATCTTGTAATTATTACGAGAGGTCATTATCAAGATGAATTGATTTTAGATTGGGCAGTAAATACTGATGCAAAATATGTTGGAATGATTGGTTCTAAAATGAAAATATTAATGACATATGGAAATATATCAAAACATACAGATTGGAATAAAAGAAAATTAATAGAAAGAGTTCATGCACCAATTGGTCTTGATATCGATGCAGACGATCCCGGAGAAATTGCGATTTCCATAGTCGCAGAAATGATACGATTTCGTAGAAAAAAACATCAGTATAAGTATATGATGAACAAACGAATACAACCAATATTTAACGAAGGGAAGGAGAAAAAAAATGTTCAAAAAATTTGTGAAGGGTAGTATAATTGCTTTATTTACGATAGTGCTATTACTACCGCAAGCATCAATAGCTAAAAATGAAGAAGTTCCTGTAAAAAAAATTACAGAGATGCTTTATCCATCTGTATTGGTGGACTTGGGTAGAGGAACTGGTTCGGGTACTATTATTTTTAGTGATGAAAGAACCCATGAATCTTGGAAAGAAGAGAAAACTTGGACTCTTGTTTTAACAAATTATCATGTAATTCAGAATGCTATTACCATAGAAGAAGTGTTTGATCCTAAACGGGGTAAGAATGTTCAGAAAGAAACACGCCGACCTGTACATGTTCGACTATGGGATTATAATGATTTCAGTACAGCTGTAGGTACGACAGGTCGTGTAGCGCGTATTATTGCATGGGATAAAGATAGAGATTTAGCATTACTACGTTTGGATGATAAGGAACGTAAAATAAAGCATGTTGCAAAACTTTGGCCTGAAAATGTCGGTGGTCCTTATCTATTTCAGACTGTGTGGGCTATTGGTAGTGGTATGAGTAATCCACCTTACCCGACTCAAGGACTATTGAGTGGTATTAGTGGTAAAGACCGTAAAGGTCGAGCTTTGTACTTATCAAGTTCCCCTATTATCTTTGGTAATAGTGGTGGTTCTTTATGGGCTTTTAGTAAAAAAAGAGACAGATATGAAATGATTGGTGTTCCATCAATGGCTGGAGCTTATGGTTGGGGTACAATTATTCCACATATTGCTTGGTCTAGACCGATATCTGAAATTCGATCCTTTTTGCGTGAAAATGATTTTGGATTTGTTTTGGGTGATAAAGATGTTCCCAAAAAAGACCCGGATAAGAAAAAAGAAAAAGATAAGAAAAAAGAAAAAGATAAGAAAAAATAATTTTCTTTAAAAGGATATAAAATGAAAATATTTGTCGATAGCGCAAACGTGGAAGACATTGCCGAGGCAGTCTCGCTCGGCGTGGTGGATGGAGTGACAACCAACCCCTCCCTGATCGCCAAGGAGGATGTTGACATCCATACCCGGATTCGCCAGATATGCGAGGTCGTGGACGGTCCAGTAAGTGCCGAGGTGGTAACGACCGAGTGGGAAGCGATGGTCGAGGAAGGTATCGAGTTATCAGCGATTCACGATAACGTAGTAGTCAAGGTGCCCATCGGCAGCGCTGGTCTTCGGGCTGTCGTAAAGCTCCGTGAGAAAAACATTAACACAAATGTCACCCTGATATTCAACCCCTCGCAGGCCCTCCTTGCCGCCAAGGCGGGAGCTTCGTATGTGAGTCCGTTCGTGGGCCGGCTAGATGACATCGCGGTGAACGGGATGGAGATGGTCGCTGATATAGTCCAAATATTTGAGAATTACGATTTCACCACTCAGGTGCTCGTCGCGAGCATTCGGAACCCGGTCCATTTTCTCGAAGCTGCTAAGATGGGCGCAGATGTGGCCACGATTCCACCCCCGCTCATTCACCAGTTATTAAAGCATCCCCTGACCGATATCGGTCTGGAGAAGTTCTTGACTGACTGGCATCTCTCGGCAAGCTCGAGGTCCATGGGCCCATGGAAGCCTCGAAAGGAGATAAAATGAAAACTTTTCGTCACTATGTAGGAGACTCGTTCCAAAATTTGAATGAAGCAAAAATGGGGAATTGCTTTGAAGTAGTAGGCAAGGCCATCATGCACAATCTTATGACTATGGATGAAAAAGAAGCAAATGAATATGAGGTTGTTCACGCATTTGTTCGTGGGGAAGGCTCACTAGAAGGTAAACGATTTGTTCATGCATGGATTGAACATAAGGGAAATGTTATAGACAAAGCAAACGGAAATAATATTACACTACCAATAAAAGTATATTACAATTTAGGTCAGGTAGAGCACAATGAAAAAGGTGCATATGCAAAATATGATAGGCGCACCGCGCAACGCAACATGGGCAAATATGGTCACTATGGTCCGTGGAATGAAATTGACGATTCGTTGCACGAGGGCGCAATACCAGATACGAAAAGAGAAATTGGAAAACAGAAAATACGTTTAAGTAAAGACATGAAAGATATTCTATTAGATAGGGGAGAATGAGGATGAGGAAAGAAAAAATATTATTGGGTCTTGACAAAACCTGTTTTATATGTTAGGATGTATAAGTAAATGAGGGATTAACTATATGGACATATATACCCACACTATAATTTCTGTTAGCATTATTGCAATTACTTATTATATTGGTAGATATTTACATAAAATGTCTCTTTTAGATAATATTGTTTCTTCAACTTTAGATAAATTAGAGGAAGATGGGTATATTGAAGTAAAAATGAATATTTGTGGTGAAAAAGAATTAATTAAAATTGAAAAAGTTATTGAAAAGAGACTTGAAAAATCTTTAAAAGTATGATATATTATGTTTAAGTTTTTAATTGGCTTCATAATAACTGGGGTATGTAAATGCAAGTAGAAGTAAGAAATAATAATATTGAAGGGGCATTGAGAATTCTTAAAAAGAAATTGCTACAGGAAAATACTTTTAATGAGTTAAAACGTAAAGAGTATTTTGAATCCAGAGGGGCAAAACGAAGGAGGGAAAGGGGAGCTGCAAAACGTAGATATAAACGTGAAACGACAAAACGAAAAATAGAGTTAGGATATTAAATGCCAAAAAGTAAAATACAAGTAAAAACGGATAATAGTAATTGGCAAGCACCTAAAAAAAGTAAACCAAGAAAACCTATGAAACGAATCTCCCGCACTAAAAACCGGAAAAAAACTACACAATCTGGAGCGATAGATCAAATAAAATTTCTGAGTGAAATAAGTGAAACACAAATGGTTACTATTAGTAAACTCGGGGAAAAGGATTTAAGAGACTATCAAAATTTCCTATGTAATGACAATGACAAAGATTTAACAAGTGAAGAGCAGTTGTCCACAATTACCGGAAGAGCATTTGGAGCGTGCTTAAATTGGTTCAATCAAAATACTAATTCAAAAACTCAGAAGAAATATGTATTAAATTTTATGAATAAAAATGGTCAAAAGTCAGAAGCAAAAATTCTAAAATCTTTGCCTGATTATTATTTCACTCCATTGGGTTCTATTTGTCGTCTACATGATCTTGGCGCACATGTTGGTTATAAGCCCTGGCGGGATAAAAGAATTGATGAGATAATAAAAGTAGCTCTTAATACAAAGAAAGATACTCCCGACAAGAAACCTAAGAAAAAGGTTGATGTTCAGGCTGCAACAAAAGCTATGGTCGAAAAATATATCAACATG
>PAWD01000043.1 GCA_002713325.1 Nitrososphaerota archaeon | reverse complement strand
TTCGGTGTAATATTAGTGATATATGGAGCTATTCGGAGACTAATTACAACAAAACATTAAACTTCTAAACCAACAAAAAACCTCTAATTTTCCAGTAAAAACTAATACCGCTATATCACCAATAATAATTTCTTCATAAAAATAATAAAAACGTAATTAACACTATAGAATAGGTATAATGAATATGTGTGGATTTGAATCGTATATGTGTATACATTCATTAAAAATAAAAAATAAAAATAAAAATAAAAAATAATTTTTTCAAAGATCAATAATGATAACTTGTATAATTTTATATATACTATTGATTTAGTTCTAGATAAATTCTCGACTAGTAAGATTTGTTTGGATCTAATATTTGGTATATGTACGACTATACATATTAACAAAAACGCTTTATTTTGTATTGGGAGTAGACCAGCACTATATTTCATAGAGAAGAAAAGAAAGATTCTAAGAATTCTTATCGTGATAAAATGTATCTGAGAACTTTTGATTAGTGATAGATTTTTTGTCTGACGAAAATTCTAACAATTAATCATTTCTTCCATTGGTAATATGTATAAACAAACATGAATATCTATTTTACTTTATAGAACTGATAACTGTGAAGAAGTAAATACATCCATATCTTTAATGGTTCTATGGTGAAATTTCGTAAGATCCTAATACTTTCTTTACAAATAACGTATTCATGATTTTTACTAGAACTCTAATGGTCTTCATCATGTATTTTCGCATCCCTAATAATTAATGATAAATAATTAGAGGTATCATGTATACTCAAGTGTCAATCTAAATTAATTTGAGAATTTTATACATATAAAGTGAAGATAGTTTGCTTTATCTATATACATTCTATATAGATGGATTGTTAGATTTTACTAAAAGCTAGACTTATGGAGGTTTATACAAGTGAAATCTATGTTAAACTTGAGAATCAACTTTCTTACGAATAGCACTAAAGAGAAATGGTATCAATGTCGTTGCCTCTCCGTGTATAGTAGTTTGTTTGGCTCTTCTCTTTACTTTTCCCCAAGAGATTGCTTCCCGTACAAGTGCGCCACTTAAACTGCCATCGTACTCTGGTGCTGTTGTTATATATACTGCATAATCAAGACCGTTTCTAAATTGATTCCACCATAATGTGTGATGCTTAGATATACCTCCACCGATCATCAATGCACCAGATCTCTTTACACTAAATACAATCTCCGATAATCTATCAGAATCCTTTGCCAAGTTTATCTTAAAATCTCTATGTGTTTGCGAAAATAACCATGTTTGGCTTCCAACTGCACCATCCATTATACCAGGTACGAAAACTGGGATATTATTCTTACTTGCCCAGTAAAGAAATGATGAACTTTTAAGGGTTCTGCCCAGCATGTCGCATAGTTCGTATGTAGCAATTTCTTTCATTCCATCCTTATAGATATCTGTTAGAAATTTCTGCATCTTGTTCTCGATCAATGGTCCATAATTCGCTGTTGGAATCAATACATTACCAAGCCTGTGTATTTTACTTGAGGCAAGATTTACATCGTTAAGTCTGAAATCGCCCTCATAGTAATTTGCGTAAGTTCTTGCAATATCATGATCTAAAGCACCACATGTTGTTATTACCGCGTCAAACATCTTCATTTTTATCATATCCTTGATTATTCCCCGTAATCCTGTTGAGATCACTGCGCCAACAAATGAGATGAATTTAAAGCATTGTTTATCATTAATCATATCACATAGTATATGTAGACCGTCGGACATATGCCTCGAAACAAAACCTCCAGAATTGGACATCTGGTTAAATATATCGTCAATATTGGAATTATTACTTATATTGATGTCCTTTACACGTCTACCTAAATACTTCACATTTTTGCTAGCATACAGAGATATAAATTGTTTGAGAGTAAGGAAAAGATTATTTTATGCTATTCATAGATTAAATGCATGAATAAGAAGGTAAAAGTCGCTGTTGTTGGTGTTGGTAATTGTGCTTCTGCATTAATTCAAGGGACTAGATATTATTCTAAAAATAAAAATGACACTATCGGCCTCGCAGCATATAATATAGATGGTATGGAGCCTGAAGACTTGGAGTTTGTAACCGCCTTTGATGTTGCAGATACAAAGGTCGGAAGAGATCTTTCTGAAGCTATATTTTCTAAACCTAATAATACAGTAAAAATATGCGATGTTGAGACTATAGGTGTAAAAGTCGAAAAAGGTAACGTTCTAGACGGTATTGGTAGACATCTTAGTGATATTGTAAAAGTATCCGATGTTCCAACTACAGATGTCACTAAGAGATTAAAGGAATCTGGTGCCGAGGTACTCATCAGTTATTTGCCAGTTGGAAGTACAAATGCAACAAAGTTTTACGCAGAAAGAGCATTAGAAGCTGGTTGTGCGTTCATAAATGCTATACCAGTATTCATTGCTTCAGACATGAAGTGGCAACAAGTATTTGCGGATAAGAATCTTCCAATTGCTGGCGACGATGTGATGAGTCAGCTTGGTGCAACGGTACTGCATAAAACTCTAGTCAAGCTACTCGTTGACAGGGGTGTAAAGGTAGATGAAACATACCAATTGAATATCGGAGGTGATACAGACTTTTATAACATGCTTGATGAAGAACGGCTCGAAGATAAACGAAAAAGTAAATCAAGTGCTGTAAAAGCAATGATTCCTTACGAAGTACCCATGCGTATAGGTCCAAGCGATTTTGTTCATTTTCTAGATAATGAAAAAGTATGTTATGTGTATCTTAAAGGTAGATATTTTGGTAACATACCAGTTGAAATTAACGTGAAATTGAATGTAATAGACGCATACAATAGTGCAGGAGTTATGATAGATGCAATACGTGGTACAAGGATAGCGTTAGACCGTTCTATAGCGGGGCCTTTAACTAGTATATCTGCATACTGCTTCAAACACCCACCGGAACAGATGTCATATATAGATGCGAAGAATGCATTCATGGAATTTGTTGAAGGTAAGAGAGAACGCTAAAGTAATTCATATAGATCTTTCTTCAAGTCTTTAGAACGTATCTTCCTGGAATTCTCTATATCGATATCCATACCTAATATTCACTCATTCTTAGATGCCAATGCTTTCCTTGGAATTGTTATACTAGTATTTTTATTGTATTCCAAATCAACTATTATGCTTTTACCTCCAAATTCTTTACTACACATGTTTGGAGCTGTAATAATACAATTCTAACCATATAGCGGCTAGAGATTACTCTGTAATTATTGTTCTCATTGTCAATCCAAATTGGTAATTACTTATTATGCTTACCATAATGAAATAATAATCTACATGGTTCATATTAAGAAAGTAGAAATTTACGGTTTCAAATCATTCGGTTACAAGAATACAGTAGTAAATATGGAAAAAGGTGTCATATGCGTAACTGGTCCTAATGGATCTGGTAAGAGTAACATACTTGATGCTATAATGTTTGCATTAGGTGAAAACAGCCCTAAGATATTACGTGTTGATAAACTACGATCATTATTCCACGATCAGAGTGAAGGTAGGATTCACAAGTTGGTAAGATCTAGTGTGAGCTTCGATAACACAGATAGGGGTATACCTATAGATTCAAACACGGTAACGATCACACGTGAAATGCCTCCACAGGGAGAAAGTCAGTATTATCTCAACGGAAAAAAAGTTACAAAAATGACAATAACGGAGCTGTTAGATGTGGTTCTAGCAACACCAAACAAACTGAACGTTGTGCAACAGGGTATGATCATGCGTATTGCTGAACTCAACCCTGAGGAGAGGAGACACATAATAGAGGACATTGTAGGACTTTCATACTTTGATGAGAAGAAGATAGAATCAACGAAGCAATTAGACGAAGCTGATAGGAGACTTGAAGTTGCAATGGCAAGAATGGGTGAAATAAGGAAGCGTATAGACGATTTGGAAGGCGAAAGAAATGACCAGTTAAAATTTCAGCATTTGGAGAAGGATACCAAGCGCTTCAAGGCCATTAAGATCTCTAATTCTGTACAGGAATCTAGGAAAAGACTTGAATCACAAAAAATAGTATTAGAACAGAGCCTTGTTGAAACAGAAAAAATCTATAAGGAATTCGAATTGGTAAAAATAGAGCTGTCACAATTGGAATCAGAAAAAACAAATTTTCTGCAAGAGGTTAATATCTATTCACGTACAAAGGCAGAGGTAGACAGTAAAATTTCTAACATGATAATGAAGTTTGAACAGTTGAGGGCAAGTATAGCATCTAGTGAACAACGAGTGAAAAAGATCGGTCAAAATATTCCATCATTAATGAATGAAAGAGAATCACTGAAGAAACAAATCCATGAAATAAATATAAAGATCAATGAATTGAATTCACATCTAAAGATTAAGGAAGAAGATAATGACAATATGACAGTGAAACTTGATATATTGAATGCTGAGCTCAAGGAATTACTAAACATACAGTCAGAGGTAAATGAACAGAAATTAAGATTGGAAGTACAATTAAAGGATTTAGAGACTACGAAAGGAAACATAAATGTTGAACTTTCTACAAATATAGAACGAGTAAAGTTCATTGTTGAAAAGTTAGAAACTAATACTAAACGTGTAAACAATATAACTAATGAACAAAATAAACTTGAGATATTCCTGACTAAACTACAGAACCTTAATGATGAAGAACTGGTAAAGATTTCACATTGTGAACAAACGATCAATAATTTTACTTCAAAGAAGACTAAGATAGAACAACAGATAGATAATATATCGCTCATACTGGAAAAGGCTGATTCTGTAGCAGTTAGATATGAGACAAAGATAAAGATGGTTAAGAATCTACAGCATGAGGATTACGCTATTGCAATGTTATTACGGTATGAAAAAGATTTTGGTATAATGGGCACTTTCATGCATTTAGTCAAATGGGAGAAGGAATATGAACGTGCGATTATTGCTGTAGCATCACTATGGATGAAAGCACTAGTTGTTAAAGATGTAAAGAATATGCTCAAGATACTCGATCATGCTAGGAAAATGAATCTTCCAAGATTAAGAATGATTCCTTTGGATATTACAATAAACCATAATGATAGAGATATTCCAGTATACAATGGTGTAATAGATCTGCTCTCTAACGTTGTAACATCAGATAAAGCACCAAATTTAGTTGATTTCATATTTGGAGATACTATACTAGTCAATAATGCTGATACTGCGTACGAACTTGCTAAGGAAGGATGGAAAACAGTTACTATGACAGGAGAAATGTTTGAACCTAAAATAAATGCTATTACTCTAGATCTAAATTCAAAGATCAGTGACCTTACCAAAACAATTCTTCTAAGTGAATCTGTTGAAAACTTGAAAGACTCGATCGATCTTTTAAAACAGCTTAGTACAAAGAAAAAAACCATACTTGGTAACATGGCATTGAAGATAAAACAGGTGGAGAATAGCAGAATAAATATACACAAATCGTTAGCTGCAATAGATTCACATATAGAAAATATTAAAGGTTCATTACAGCGTCATCAAAAAAACAGTGAAGACATGCCAGACAGAATATCATCATTATCAAACCTTCAGGCAGACATCAGAAAGAACATAGAAGAATTGGAAGAACAAAAACAAGAAATGAATTCAAAAATTATGGATATAAATAATAAATTAAATGAAGTAGATGAGCAAGGAGTTATTAAAAAGCTTAGTGAGATAGGTCTTAAGAAGATTGAGATAGGAAAAATAGTAGAGCATATGGAAAATGAAATACGCAAACAATTTACAGTAATTTCATCTCATAAAGCAGAGGTTGAGATCTTGTTAAAGAGAATAAATGATATTGTCAATGAAATTAAAATGTCTAAAGAAGAAGCAAAAGAACAAGCATCGGTTATGAAGGAAAATAATAAAATATTAGAAAATGTTAAAACTGAGTTAAAATCTTTTAGAGATAGGGAACAACAACTAATAGATACGTCTGGCAACTCTGTTAGTTTGTTACAAGAGTATGATGCGAAAATCAAAATTGTTTCAGATCAAGAACGTAAATCCTCCAAACAAATGAGTAACGTGGAGAAAGATATAGCGTTGAATAGAAAGGAAATAACTGATCTAACTGCTAGTGAAACAAAACTGATGCACGAATTGATGGAGTATGGATATAGTGAGCCCTTAGAAGGATATGATGTTACTATTGACGTTGCAGAACTAGTAAAAGAGTATGATTTTTTACGTGGTTCAATAAATCAACTTGCAGACAAAAACTATATCCAAATAATAGACGGTTATAGGGGAATGTCGTCTAGAAAGAACCAATTGGAATCAGAACGGAATTCCATCGTAAAATTTCTCGAGGATATAGAAAAAGAAAAGAAACAAGTATTCATGGAAGCGTTTGATAAAGTGAACAAAGATGTACGTCACATATTTTCAACGATGATTGGAGATACTGGATCAGCTTGGCTAGAAATAGAAAATCCTGACGATGTTTTTAATAGTGGATTGATGTTAATTGTACAATTTCCAAATAAACCACCGAGAGAATCAAATTCATTGAGTGGAGGAGAAAAAACCATTGCAGCTACTACATTCCTACTTGCCTTACAATCATTGAAACCGTCACCTTTCTACCTATTTGATGAAGTTGATGCCCATCTTGATGCACAGAACACGGAACGATTATCAAAAATTGTTGTGGAAAAATCAAAATTAAGTCAAATTATAATTGTCACGTTAAAGGATGCTATAGTGGCAAAGGCACAGATGGTTCATGGTGTTTATCCAAGAGATGGAGTTTCACAATTGATAAAATACAAATCACCTACTGCCAAAATGATAAATTAGTTATTTTACAGTGTAAAAATAATTTCAATGTAGGAGAAAATCAAGAGTGTGGTACTCGTTCTATAAATCAATACTTTTAGCTAATTTGTATATAATCACTTTGGGTAAAGAAAACACGAAACATAATGTGACTCCTCAACTTCCAGTAATTCAGGTTCTGTTTTACAAATATCCATTGCATACGGACATCGTAGTTCGAAATTACAACCTCCATACATAATCTCTTTACCCATTTCATTTTTTATCCTAATCTTCTTTTCAACAAATCTGTTATTAGGATCTGGTTCCGATATTGCATCGATCAATGCTTGTGTGTATGGATGTAATGGGTTAAGTAACACTTTATCGATAGGACCTTTCTCCACAATCTTTCCTAGATACATTATAGCAATATCATTACCTATGTACCGTGCAGTTGAAAGATCGTGTGTTATATAGAGATAAGTTATTTCATGCTTCTTCTGTAAATTCTGCATAAGTTCAAGTATTTCTGCACGTATGGATATATCAAGCATAGAAACTGGTTCATCAGCTACAATAAATTTTGGTTTTAATATTAAAGCTCTTGCAAGAGCAACTCGTTGTCTCTGACCACCAGAAAGCATATGTGGGTACCTATATGCAATATCATTTACAGGTTCCAACCTAACTTCTTCCAGTGTTTTCATAACACTTTCCTCCTTCTCCTTCTTCGAACCAATCTTATACGCTGTTAATGGTTCCATAACGATCTCAAGTATTCTCATCCTAGGATCTATAGATGCATATGGATCTTGGTGAATCATCTGTGCATTAATCCTAAACTTCTTCAAATCATTATTATCAAGTTTTGTTATATCCATATTATCAAAGAATACACTTCCAGCATCTGGCTCAATTGCACGTAAAATCAATCTAGCTACAGTCGTTTTTCCAGAGCCAGACTCTCCTGCAAGAACAAAGACGTTCCCTTTCTCTATATTAAAATTCACATCATCTACAGCTTTAACAAAACCTTCTACTTTAGCATGTATTATTTCAAGGAGAGAACGTTTTATAGGAAACCATTTTCGCAATCCCTGCACTTTAACTACCGGATTTACCATAATTTACAATAAATTTCTTTTTTCTCAATATATCTATTACTAGTCTTCGTACAGCCAGCATCTTACATACGCATCCTTGATCTTGATCAATGGAGGATCATGTTTACAAATATCCATTGTATGTAGACACCTATCATAGAACCTACAACCTTTAGGTGGATTTGCAAGGTTTGGAGGGCTGCCTTTAATATATGAAATTTTTTTTCTATCTTTCAAACGTGGTATTGCGGCTATTAATGCTTGTGTGTAGGGATGTTTGGGATCATTATAGATCTGTTCCACACTTCCAAACTCGATCATTTTACCAGCATACATTACTCCTATATTATCTGCAATTTCAGAAATTATTGCAAGATCATGTGTAATTAGCATGATACTCATTCCTTTCTTTTTGAGTTTCTTCAAAAGATTAATTATCTGAGCCTGAACCAACACATCCAATGCAGTAGTAGGTTCATCTGCTATTACAAATTCTGGCTCAAGCAGTAGTGCCATGGCAATAACTATTCTTTGCTTCATTCCGCCACTCAGTTCATGTGGATATCTATTTACTACCGAAGGGTTCAGACCCACTTGCTTTATAACTTCTCTTATTCGTGTATCAATATTTTTCTGTGGAAAACCATGTTGTGTTAATACTTCCTTCAGTTGATCCTTTATGCTGTAAACAGGATCCAAAGCATTCATCGCACCTTGGAATATCATAGAAATACGTTTCCATCTTGTATTTTTCGTGAACTCTTTATCACTCATGGCTAAAATATCTATACCATTCATGATTATTTTACCATCAACTATCTTACCTGGTGATTGCAACATACGCATAATACACAATCCTAGTGTACTTTTCCCACATGCAGATTCACCAGCAATACCAAACGATTCCCCCTCATTCAAGGTAAAGCTTACATCATCAACTGCCTTGATAACATTATTATTTGCAAAATAATATGCCTTTAAATTTTCAACGCTTAAACCTTTTTCCAACTTGAATGAATTTACTTATACGCTATATTACTTATGCCCCTCGCAAGAAAGCCGCTATAAATATAACTACAAATGATATTATGAATACAGTCATCATCAATGAACGTGTGTGCTTAAGCATTGAAACACATGTAGAACATGACTTTTGTATGGGTTCATCTTCTATATGTGCTGATAAATGCGCTATTATTCCTGGTTTTAATCTTATGGTAATAATAGCAACAAGTATTATCATTGATATAACTATCAATATTTTCACAAGTAATAATAGACCATAACTTGAGTTTGTAAAATCTACTAGTGTTGTCATCTTATTTACAAATACAATTCTATACAAGCCTGTTGCTACTATAATAGATATGCTTATCCATACCAATTTTAGAAAACTAGGAAGAATTTTACTTACCAATTTTCTTCTATTAATTAGATCAATCTGGTTAAGGTTAGGAGATAATATAATCAGATTAAATCCTAAACCACCTATCCAAATCACTACTGCACTTAAGTGTAACCAATGTATTATTAGGCTTAATACCATGTCATGTCTTGCTCGAACACGAAATTAAAGTTTCTATAAAAATATCTATATTCAATCTGGATCTCCTTGAGTTTTAAAATGTTCTGTCTATATAACGTATTATTAGAACTAATATATTGTCCATTGTTTATTTATATAAATTGTGAAGGTTATTCTAAGATTACATCAAGATCCTAATCAGGAAGTATAATATAAAAACACGGATATATATGACCATTTAATAATTCAAGTAATGAAATGACTGATATCATAAGAACGCATTATATTAATCAGTTAGATGAATCAATTATTGATCAAAATGTGAAAATTGGTGGATGGGTTGAAGATCTGCGCGACATAGGCTCATTACTATTTCTTACCGTTCGTGATGTAAGTGGAACTGCACAAATAATTGTTAACGAACCTAAGATGTTGGAATCCACTAAAAAAATAACAAGACAAAGTGCCGTAATGATCATTGGTAATGTACAGAAAAGTAAATCTAAAGCATTCAACGTTGAAATTAAAGCTGAACACATTGAAGTTATTACAAATGCTGTACATCCATTACCTGTAGACCCAACTGGACGTGTTAATGCCTCAATTGATGTAAGGTTGGGTGTTAGAGCATTAGATCTTAGAAACCCACGTGTTCTTGCATTATTTAGAATAAGACATGAAGCATTACAATCGATCAGAAAAACATTAGTTATCCATAACTTCATTGAAGTTAATACTCCGAAGATAATTGGGAGTGCAAGTGAAGGTGGTGCTAATCTTTTCTCTCTGGAATATTTTGGTAAAAAGGCTTACCTAGCACAAAGTCCACAGTTGTACAAAGAACAATTAACGATGTCTCTAGATAGAGTATTTGAGATAGCGTCCTATTACCGTGCAGAAAAGTTTCACACTGTACGACATTTGAACGAATTCATAAGTATAGATATTGAAGGTGCATTCATGGATACTGAAGACGTCATACAAGTGGCGGAACAGATCGTTAGAAATGTTCTAATTGATATTAAGGAGAAATGTGTTAATGAATTGAAACAGATCACTGCCGAAATAATTATTCCGTCTTTACCGTTTGAACGTCTAACTTATTCACAAGTATTAGATGAAATTAATAGTCATGATATAAAATTAGAGTTTGGAGAAGATTTACCAGATCATGCATTACGTATTGTCGGAGAAAAACACAAAGGTTATTATTTCATAAAGGACTGGCCTTCAAAGCTCAAACCATTCTATATACATGAAAAGAATGATAATCCCGAACTATCAGATTCTTTCGATTTACAGCATGGATATCTGGAACTAGCTTCTGGAGGTAAAAGACATTATAATACCAATAAATTGAAAACAAGACTTATAGAACAAGGTCTAAACCCTGATGATTTCAAGGATCACCTCAAAGTCTTTGAATGGGGTATGCTTCCACATTCTGGATGGGGTATTGGATTTGATAGGCTACTAATGGTAATATGCAACACAAGTAATATCAGGGAAGTAGTATTATATCCAAGAGATGCTGAAAGATTGAACCCGTAATTAAAAATTAAATCATTTTTATTTTGTATCTGAACAGCGTTGAGGTTTTAGATCTGTTGTAAAAAAATAGATGACAAATATACCCGTAGTTACAAAACCGTTTGTTTATCATATATGATCATTGAAGAAATCAAACATGTGAAATTTATTATACTCAACATTGTTTCTATTATTAGATATTAAAAAGTCTCCACCTTTTTCGTGCATAGAAAATGTGCTTTCTCGTAATGCTTAAGATCATTACTTAACTAATGATATTATGAATTTGATTAAGGTTAACGGAAACAAGGATAAAAATTTTTCAGAAGAGCATAAGAGAAAGATGAGTGAGCCAAAGAATGGTAAAAAGAGAACACCATTTTCAGAGGAACATAAGAGAAAGATTGGTGAAGCTGCTAAGGGTAGAAAGCATACAGAAGAACAGAATAGAAATCATAGCGAAGCGATGAAGGGTTTTCGTCATTCAGAAGAAACTAAGAGAAGGATAGGTGAAGCGCAAATGGGTAGAAGAAATCAAGAATTTAATAATTTACAATTAGAAGGAAAGCCATAGTTTAAGAGATACTGCTATCAAATGATGGAAGAGCTTACTATCATGAAGATGAAATGTTTTGAATTAAAAGAATCGTTGGGAGTGGATTAGTTTGGTGCGTAAGGGAAGGATTCCTTGGAATAAAGGAAAAACAGGATTACAAAAGCATACAGAAGAATCTAAGAAGAAGATGAGTGAATCATCTAAGGGTAAAAAGCATACAGAAGAAAGTAGGAGAAAGATGAGTGAGGCGCTAAAGGGTAAAAGAGCTTCAGAAGAAACTAAGAAGAAGATGAGTGAGGCTAGAAAAAAAGTATGGAGACCATTCTATGAAGCTAGAGAGTTTACACGTTCATTAAATCTAAGAAGTGAAACAGAGTGGAGACAATATCGCAAGTTTGGTAAAGATGGTAAACTAAAACCAGATGATATTCCATCTAATCCTAGTAAGACCTACAAAAATGATGGTTGGAATGGTTATCCTGATTGGTTAGGGTATGAGGATCTAGTCTGAAGGTTCTTCTTTCTTTTCTGTTGCTATAGCATCTTGTTTTCTTAACCAAGCAGCGTATCCTGCAAGGGTACGTTTTTCTTCTTCTTCCCAACCTAGCGATACTTTAATTTCTTTTATCTGTACTTCAAGCACTTCATCTCCAGCTTCTTCTTCTATATCTGCAGGATATCTATTGACATGATACTCTGCAGGAATTTCACCGAAGGAATCACCATAAACAGCATCGGATATCACTACTCTTCTGATTAAATTACTTACAGATTTACCAGCTTGATTAGCATATTTTACTATAGCTGCATGTTCTCGATTACTTACCTTGCTTGATACTGTTCTCATGTGTTTCTACCTCTCATTTTTCGTAGGTTTACCTTGTCTAATTTACCTAGGTTTACCTAGTTATAGTGTGGTTTACCATGGTATACTGTAGATATACTAAGATCTAAACTTTTCTTCATTTTTTTATTTTTATTTTCTAAAGGAATTTTCTTAAATGATGTGTATATGTCACAGATGGTATAGTTTTAGCATCTAATGGTTTACCTTTAACGTCTATGAATATCATTGGTGACCCTTCTTTTTTCAGCTTCTTTTTTTACAAGTGCTACAGATCTATTATATTCCTTGATAAACGGAATATCTATATGATCTTCTGGAAGGAGTACATGAAGTCATTAACGTTAGTATAGATCATTAAACATTACGACAACCTGTCATTTTTTGTGCCTACGAAGAGGGGGTTCTCTTTTTATTATTAGATATTAAAAAATAGTCCCCGCTTTTTCATGCCTGGAATTTGTGTCTTCTCGTAATGCTTAAGATCATTATTGCCGTAATGATTTTATGAGTTTGGCTAGCGTTCATTGGAACAAGGGTAGAAAGCATTCAGAAGAAACCAGAAGAAAGCTGAGTGAAGCGTTAAAGGTTCAACGCATTAAAGTTTTGAAAGGCTACGGTGTCAGCATAACCCTAAAAGATAATCAGATTCTGCTTAATGATGGAAGGAATCCATTCAGCGAAGAACAGGATAAAGAATCCTGGTTTGTATCAAAGATTCCTTATGACAAGATAATAATTTCTGGCAAGGGCTACATATCAACAGAAGCCATAAAATTATTGTCAGAGAAGAACATCAACGTTATCCTAACGGATACCTACGGAAATATTATTTCAAACATGAATAATGTGATGTCAAGTTATACCGCTACAACCTATCGAATAGGTCAATATGATACTTTTAGAGATCCTGAGAAAGTGATGTATTTACAAAAGCAAATGTTAAGATCAAAACTACAAAGTCAAATTGATTTTTTCATCTCTCTGAAGAGGGAAGAACTCAGTAGAGGGATAGAGCAGCTGAGAGAGTATAAAGAATCGATTTCTGGTCATATTGAGAAACGCAAGCTTCTCACGATCGAAGCTGGATGCGGGCATATCTATTTTGGGAATTATGCAAAGCTCATCAATCCCGTATATGGCTTTGTGTCGAGACACGGTAGCGGTTTAATGATGTCCAATAGATCCGCTTCGGATGTCATAAACGCATTATTGAATTATGGTTATGCGGTGCTATCTGGAGAGATTGCAAAGTTTGCAAATGGTCTAGGTCTAGATCCATATTTCGGATTTTATCACAAGATGCGGAATTCATTTCAATCACTGATTTATGATCTAATCGAACCGTACAGATTTTTAGTTGATTACTCTGTCTTTAAAATACAGGAACAGGGAATTAAGAAAAAGGAGTATGTATGGACTATAGAGGGAAAGATAGTATTTGATAGCAATCTGATTAGAAGATTCTTAAAATTATTATCTGCAAAGTTTGACTCTGAAAGATTGTACAAACCAAAAAAGGGATTAAAAAGAGCTGATGGTTTGGCAATGTGTCAGGAAATCACCATAGCGAAGATAGACATACAGAACTTAGCAGATTATTGCATAGGGAAAATGAATTAGTACTATGAAGGAATCTCTAGGAGTGGATTAGTATGGTAAAAAATGGTAAAAAGCATTCAGAAGAAACTAGGAGAAAGATAAGTGAATCGCTAAAGGGTAGAAAGGCTTCAGAAGAACATAGAAGAAAGTTGAGTGAAGCGGCTAAGGGTAGAAAGTTTTCAGATGCAACTAAGAAAAAGATAGGTGATGCCCAAAAGGGTAGAAAGAAATCAGAAGAAACTAAGAGGAAGATGAGTGAAATGAAAAAGGGTCATACGGTATCAGAAGAAACTAAGAAGAAGATAAGTGAAGCGTTGAAGGGTAAAAATAATCCAATGTATGGAAAATCTGTTTCAGATAAAACTAAAAGAAAGATAAGTAAGACGTTAAAGGCTAGAAAGAAATCACTATAGCGAAGATAGACATACAGAACTTAGCAGATTATTGTATAGGGAAAATGAATTAGTATTATGAAGGAATCTCTAGGGTAGATTAGTTTGGTGTTTAAGAAAAAAGAGTGGAGACCATTCGAAGAAGCTAGAGAGTTTGCACGTTCATTAAATCTAAGAAATGCAGTTGAGTGGAGACAATATTGCAAGTCTGGTAAAGACGGTGTACCAAAATCAAATGATATTCCATCTGCTCCTGATGTTATCTACAAAAATGATTGGAATGGTTGGTTTGATTGGTTAGGGAATGAGGATAGAGTTAGCGCATTAAAGGGTAGAAAGATGCCAGAAAGAACAGAAGAACATAGGAGAAAGATAGGTGAAGCGCTTAAGGGTAGAAAGAGAACAGAAGAACATAAGAAAAAGATGAGTGAAGCGAAGAAGAAATCATGGAGACCGTTCGAGGAAGCCAGAGAGTTTACACGTTCGTTAAAATTAAGAAGTGAAAGAGAGTGTAAAGAATATTCTAAGACTGATGAAAGACCAGATGATATTCCAACTAACCCTAACATAACCTACAGAGATGATGGTTGGAACGGTTGGGTTGATTGGTTAGGGAATAAGAATAGAGTAGTATCAGAAGAAACCAGGAGAAAGATGAGTGAAGCGAATAAGGGTAGTTGGAGACCATTCGAGGAAGCCAGAGAGTTTACACGTTCGTTAAACCTAAGAGGTTCAGAAGAGTGGTTTCAATATTGCAAGTCTGGTAAAGACGGTAAACCAAGACCAGATGATATTCCATCTAATCCTGATAAAGCCTACAAAAATAATGGTTGGAAAGATTGGGTTGATTGGTTAGGGAATGAAGAACTAGCTTGAATACTGCATAGGGAAAATGAATTAGTATTATGAAGAATTCCTATACTTAGCATACATGTCAAATAGTTGTATAACTTTATCCGTTCCCATATCTTCGTCCTGAAATTTTCGTTCTATGATTTTATCCATTATACCGATAAACTCTTCCCTGTCTTTTACTGGATCTAGCTCTTCCAAAGGTCTAACGCCTGAAGACTTGCCCTCTTTCTTTCTCAAGTAATTGGCGTAACTTTCCAAGGTAACCTTTGATTGTTTATTCGATTCTTTAACGCCTGAAGACTTCACTTCTTTTTCTTTTATAGCCAAAAAGATCTAGTTCAGGCAATCCCGCAATTTCTCTCACCTTATCTATATTATCTGAAAGTAAAACATCGCCTAGAGCGTTATCGTATTCATCTTCGCCCTCTGGTTCTTCAAGTTTCAACATATACCCACTAGGATAATCTTCGTTTGTCAAAGCAGCTACATCAAAGATAGCCTTTTTGATAGCGCTTGACATTGTCTCACCGTACTGATTTGCAAACTCGACTATGGCAGCATACTCTTTATCGCTTATACAGCTTGAGACTGTTCTCACGTGTAAACGCCTCGCTTTATCTCTGCATAAATGGCACATTTATCGACATTTAGCAAGCTAAATGCATCTAAATCTACATATTTCATACTCTATCTATGGATGAACTAAGATCTAAAGTTTTCTATAACTTGTAAACAATAATCGATCTAAAGCTAAAAACTAGATTTCTTTTCGTTCTTTCTTCTTATTTATTTCTTCAGTATCTCTTATGAATTCGTAAACATCTTTTCCCTTTTCTTCTTCAATTTTTCTGTCCATTTCTTCATCGACAGCTACTTCACTAATTTGCTTGCCCTTTTCTATAAGATCATTAAAATCTCTACTTGGTTGACTGGGTTTTTCTTTGCTTATCGCTTCTGCAGTTATTGTAATCTCTTTCGTTCTCTTAAGCCTCTCCGCTTCTGCTCTTTCGACAGCTGCTTTTTCAATAGCTGCTCTTTCGATGGCAGCTCTTTCAATAGTAGAAAGTTCTTCTTTGATACGCTTCTGTTGAGCAATTCTTCTTGGAACTAATACCCAATCGGCATATTCTTTTCCATTTCTATCTTTAACCGCACCGTGACCTTTACGCTGCAGAGCAAATATTTCAGCACTGATTAAATTTTTAGCTTCATCGACTGTTCGCTTATGTGGGGTTGATGATATCATATCATGTGATTTGAAGAAGTCGAAACAGACGTTAACAATCTTCTCTGCTAAAGCAGCTTTCCACAAAATATCTTCTTTAGGAATTTCTTCGGTTTCACCGCTAGCTCTTAGAAGCTTTTCTAAAAAAGCTGCCAAATCTGTAGTATATTTTGTATTATCAAGTTCTTGATGTGTGGTCTCTCTAAACATCTGGTTAAGTTCGGCGTCACTGCCAACTTCAGCTATGAGCTGCAGGTCAGCTAGACTATTTTTTACATTTCTGGCTAATAGAGACCAAAACTTTGGCTTGTCAGGAAATGCATTCTCCATGTTATAATTTTGTGCTTCATCTTCAGGTTTCTGACCAAGCAATTTACTCCTAGCTGGAGAGCTTAACATTCCACCTTCTTGGTTTATGAGATCTTTGTATTTGTCTATAAGATATTCATGCTTTCCCTTGTTTAGTTGTTGTCGATATTTAGCCATCTCTATACCTAACTCCTTTTTATCATTCCCTTAAAACGGCAATATGACATGCTATTTATCATATATCTCACTATATAAGATAATTGCTTTAGGATATGCTAATGATTAAGAAAATATACGTTACTGCAACAAACAAAAAATCGAAGCCTTGGGAAGCTGGTAAACGCATCATACAGAAGCAAAATTACAGCTATGTCTTAACAGTGCCAAAAATCTGGGTAGATACCTACTGCGAAAATAACAGGGAAGTGAACTTACAGATGGAAAATAGCGGTATTTTGACGGTAATACCATCCAGTACAGGCAAGGGTAAAAAGAAATGAAAATCAGCAAAGGCGTAGAAGAAGATATGTCTTCTTTGACATACGAAAGATTGCCTTATGTAAAATTTGGCATTATCAGAGCAAAGATCGACTTCATCCAGATGTCTTGAACATTACAATCATGGACAAAGAAACATTCGAATCTACATATTCAACTAATACGTGCATAAAATTAGATGACAAAGATTGCTACCTTCCTCTACAAAATAAGAACAGCGATAGTAAGACGTTATTAGAACTTTGGAAAAAGGAAGTTGTTAACAATCCAGCGA
>PAWD01000042.1 GCA_002713325.1 Nitrososphaerota archaeon | reverse complement strand
GCCCACTCTTGTTCACTTTCTGCTCCGTAAGTATTTGCTCCTTGAGAGTTCCACCAAAGGGTACTATATCCACAACCAAATTCAAAAACATTAGAATTTGACCAATCTATACTTCTAAGATATTCATAACATGGATATGTGTATAAAGGCATAATTTCACCATATCCACTTATAGGAATATTGCCCTTTGATGATTCTAAAAATCCAAATTCGGTTCTAAGTTTATTAATTAAAAACGCTAGGTGCAATTCCTCTATAGGAAGCGTAACATTTGTAATTTCTATCTCTGTATCATACATAATGCAAATAACTACCTACCATATACTTAGGTTTATCAACTGGTTTAGCTCCTCTATGTTCCCAAGGCCACATGGGGGGAAATACTAAAACACTTCCTTTTTTACATGGAGACACAATACCATAATCTGATAAGTGTGTTCCCCCTTCATCATTATCATCCAAGTATGCAAAGAATACTAAAAAACGTCTTGCATTTTTATAATTTGTTACATCAACATGACTATCAAATTCATCAACACCATCAGGTAAATATCTTTTAATTCTGATACTTTCATAACCATAATCTTTTGGCCAGTGTTTTGGATTAATGTTACAATCGTTTGCATAATTAGCAACACATCCCATTAACTTATTATATATAACTGCTGATTCGTCTTTCCAGTTTTCATGTTTGCCCAAATCTAATTGTGTAAAAGACATTGGCCCGTGTTGGTGTTTTTCATGTTGCTCGGGATATTTTTCAAATTTTTCAATAATGCTTTTACAAAAGTCTGCTTCTAAAATATTATCATAAACCCGAACATAACTATCCATATAGAAATTCCTTTCCAGCACACTTTTCAAGTTGCTCCATTATTTCTTCCGTAAAATATTGTTCTGGATTATTTAAAATTGTTTTACCAAACTGTTTAGACCCATCTGGTAATTCAAAACGAGTTGACACCTTTTTAAATACATCATATTTCTCTGCAAGTTCCAATAATCCATAATAACGGTCAAGTCCCTTATCATATGTCAAACGAACATCAACCACCCTATTTTCAACTGTTAACCGTGATTTGTGATTCTTACAATGAATAATATTTCCAATTACTTCTGTACCATCTTTTTCTTTCTTTTTGGTAAGATACACAATAGTTGAAGCTGCATACTTAAGCCCAGAACCTCCACCCATTTCCTTCATAGGAAACAAGGAACCAATAACATCATAAGTGTGGTTGGTAACTAACATAGGAACTTTTGCCCTACCAAGTTTCAAAGTCAACACTCTAAATGCAGCTTTAAGAACTTGGGCTCTAGACATATCTCTGGTTTCTTTACCTTCTGCTGTATCTTCAACTTCTTTAGTGGTAGATAACATACCCAAACTATCCAAACAAAGAAATAAAGGTTTTCTGTCTACTTCATTTTGTACAAGATACACATCTAATATTTTAATTGCTTGTGTACGAAATTCCTGTACAGTAGTAACAGGCATAATAACCATACGAGTGGGGTCAATACCTCTATCAATAATAAGTTGTTTTGTTAAGGCTGATTCACTTTCAAAATATATCACACCAGCATCTGAATTTGAATCTAGAAAAGTTTTAACAATGCCCATAGCAAAATAGGTTTTACCTGTAGCACTTTCCCCGGCCAATGCAGTTATTTTATTGGAAGGCAATCCACCATGAAGGGAACCACTCAATAATGCATTAAAAATATAGGAACCAGTATCAATATAAGAATCTACATCTCCTGCTTCCACACCATCTGTAACTAAGGAGGCGTATTCATTCCCCGCTTCCTTAATTGCATTTTTTAAGAAGTCGTGACTACTCATAAATATCCCTATCTACAACTTTAACAATCTTGCAATTATATTTAAACAATATTTTTCTCCTACATAATTTCTTTTAAATTTGGTGGACGATAATTTGGACCTTTAAGAACTTTACCATCATCACGATAGATTGGTTTTCCATCTTCATCTAACTTACTCATATTTGATACATGTACTGCTCTAAAACACTCATCTATATCTATACCGAAAGAATGAGCCATACCATATGTTACATACAAAATATCTGTAAGAGCATCAGCGATAGCTACCAGTGTATCCTCATTCTGAGCCTCGTCAGAATAAATTGATTGTTTCAATTCATCAAATTCTTCATGAATTAAATCAATCCTCGCATTAACCGTATTATCATCTGGAAACTCTGGTTCTTTTTTAACCTCTTGGCCAAACACCGACATAAACTCTTTTACTTTTAATGCATTTGTTTTGTACATAAACATTCCCATATCTCTTCCTCCAATGGGGGAGCCGAAGCTCCCCCTGTTAGAATGTCAAGTGATTTAAGGTGCAACCTGTAAAGTCACTGGTGCTGGCGCCCCTTGTGGATTGATCAAGAAACTATAGTAAGTTGGACTCTTCACAAGCATCTTCTCATGGTTTGAATCTGCATACTTTAAATCGAAATCACAATCACCTTTAGGCGCGCCTAGAAAACGATCCGTAGCCTTACACAATATGTAATGCACTTGTGCAGCTTTCTTCTCACCAGCAAGATATGCAACTGACTCAGAACGGAAAAATATATCCAATTCAGTAAACAACAAACATTTCTCTGACGGATCAACTGTGGTAAGATGCTTCTTTAAAAGTTTTAAAAAGGCCTTCGCTTCTGGCGCCTTTCCAGTTTTAACCATGAGCGTAGCCCAAGAGTTAAACTGTCGTTGCCAAGGATCAAACCTCTTTACCTTACCATCACCAAAAAAGGGCTCGGTGATATTCATACCAACACGAATACGATTCTTCCATTCTTTAAACATACTAGAAGCATTTGTCATACTTAATGTATCAGCACCTTGAGTCTGGACTCCAGAACCCCTGCGCCTCTTCAACAACTGCTCCAGAGTAGTAACCTCATCAGGGGTTGCAGTATTATCGGTCTTATAGACTGCATCCCACTTCGTGCGATTCTTTGGCGGTGCAGTTTGTACGAATGTATCTGGTTTCACACCAGTTGCAATCCAGACTTTGAGCGTCACGTTACCATCAGCAATTTCTTGCAGCCGGTGTTGAAACTCTGTCAAGTTACCGTCTGTGCTAAAAGCACAGCTGTCACCATCAAACAACCACCCGTAATCATGAATACTCTTTCTGATAGCGTTTTGTTGTGACTTCACAAACCTTCGATTGGCCTTGTTATGGTTAGTGAGAATATATTGTGCCATATAAGGCGTCATCTCTACTTCAAAATGAATTTCTTTCGTTGACTTAGGATTAAATCCTAAAATTTCTACTGCGGCGTCAACATCCGCCTTCAATGTTGACATTTTCATCTCCTTTGATTGAATGTCTTTGCACGAAAATTGTGCAATTTATTATCCTTATACTATACACCATTTATTCTAATTTGTCAAGTACCCCTTCAACTCTTTCTAATAATATTTGAACTCTTTTTTTGTAACCCCATCCTAGTATTGAGGCCTTCTCACCCTGATCATATGGTGGTAATCTTCCATAACCATAATATTGATCAGATGTTAAATCAATACGTTTACCCTCCTTATCAACACACCACCAATGCCAAATGTCTTCATTATCTTTAGCTCGATATAACTTAATATTCTCTGTACCAAATATTGATTGTAAACAAGCAGATGCCGTGTGACAATGACCGAACATCAAAGAACCGCCTTTTATAGAATTACGTTTACGCCATTTCTTTGGTATTAAATCTGGTGTAAGATTATCCACTATGATTTTAGACACCAACTCTAAATTTTCTTTATCGTATGATATCAATATCACTGTCAGTATTCCATGTCTCAAGCTCTGTCCTCAATCGACCATCAAGCTTGATAGATTCGTATCTCTTGGAAGCTTTGTTTTTCCACCACTCAACTACACCATTAAAAGAATACCTGTCGTAATTTTCTTTCTTTTTCAATTCATCTGTTTCTAGATTAAAATATTCCTTCACATTCTCAAACCCATAATCACTCATGTATGCACGTTTCTTTTCAGTGAGGCTTTTGGCATCATTACATGTATTGAGAAACTTAATATAGTCTGGCGTGTCTTTCAGAGAAGCTTTAATGATAGACACCATCTTAGTTTGTGTTTTGAGTTTACGAGAGCTGGCGGTTGGATCAATAAGTGGCCCACCATTTCTTTCCTTAAACCAATCGTTCAGTCTGTGAAAATTATCATCATTGATTAGTGGAGCAAAATCAGATACAGTTTCACCCTTATGACGCAAAAATGGTTTCATGCCATCATACTGACTAACACTCTTGGTTGAACCATATAAACTTGTAGTCTCAAACATACAAAATGGCCCACCATACTTTTTATCCAGAGTGTCTTTTGTCAAGTGAGAGCAACAAATTGCAGCTAAAAGTTTACCACCAAGATAATTAAACCCGAACGGCTGCGTTGGTACGATGATAAATCCCATGATACAGGAATCGTTGAAGCGCTTCATGACTTCTGCATTAAGAGTATCCAACGGCTTGGCAAGAAAATTATTTCGAGGTTTAGAGTTAATGGTTGGCGAACCTAACCTAATAAATCCAGCTATCTTATTAGTATTCTTTTCATAGACCACCCACTTGATAGACTTGCCAGGCACAGATACTTCTACAGCATGAGAAGTTACAATTTCCAAATAATTTACAAAAATCTCTGTGGTAACTTCTCGACAAACAAAATCCATATCGTTTGGATGCATAGAGAAATCATCAAACATATCATCTTGGGGGCCCATGCCCGGCAAAGATGTTGGGTAGTTAGACATTCTCTCTAACTTAACACGGCGAAGATAATCATCAATCCTTCCAAAGTTCTGAAAATAATCAATGAAAACATTGGCTGCATACAGAGCATCTTCTCTATTCAGTATCATATTTCACCCAAATTGGAGCGGGCAGAGGGAATCGAACCCCCATCATCAAATTGGAAATCTGAGATAATACCATTATACGATGCCCGCATTAATTAAAAAAATCCTCTAAGTTACTAACTTCATTCTCAACTACCGTAGCTCGAAATCCATTGTTCTGATAACCCTTCTCCCAATCAGTAAAATATGTTGGGACTTCAAGTTCTGGTTTTTCCATAACATAATTTGGTTTACCACCCTTATATAGATTTAACCCTAGATGTTTATATCTATCTCTTGTGAGAATACTTGTTTTTTTAGTTAGACATTTAAGTTCTTCGTTTTGAGATTTCATGACCCAATGTGTCTTGCGGCACATCATAAAACAATCTTCAAAGTAGTCATAATCCTCTAATATTATATCCGATTGATCCATTATGAACTTTGTAACAGATTGTGGCGACATGTAGTGATCATCTGTCATGGGTTGCAACTTCCAATCATTTTTAAGTACTGTAGAGAATCCACTCCTATTAGCACCACTTGAAAATACTGAATCATAAAATAACCTAGATATAGACCGTTCAGCATCAGTCACCAACATCTTATTCCACCGATATTGATTTGCCTTTAGTGAAAGAAATGCCGTTAAAGCATATTCTGTTGGGTCTTTACGTTTTCTCATCTAAAGAAATCTTCTAATGTTCCTTGCTGCCCATAACTATTATCAATCAACCAATTAATTTTTTCAGTAATAAATTTTAATGGTTCTACAAAAGACTTACTAAACTGTACATCATAATCTATTACATATTTAATGTCAAGTTCCCTTGGCATTTTTGTAATAAAAGAAAATGCTGAAGCCTGATATATGTTTGGTTGTTTTAAATGTAAAAACCTTATCTTATCCCCTTCTTGTATGTTAGGATATTTGTTTCCAAGTTTATGTTTCTTCACCAAATAATTATAAAGAATTGCCCCTTTCACATGAATTGGAGCTCCTTTTTTAAACAGAGAAGAATCACCACTCCACCGTGCAATTCCGTTGCAACTTCTAGGATATGCAATTTCTTCTGGATTTAATTTCATGAAATCTTCTCTAAAATCCTGTATAAAAGTGTTTAGCAGTTTTTCATTTCCATCCATAATAATTTTTATAGCTTCTTTAATTTTCTCTCGACATGGAGCTGGAGTTGACGATTTTACAGCTTCAATACCCATAATTTTTAAATGGGGTTCTTTATATCGAACACCTTCACTGTCCCACACATTTAAAATATATCGTTTCTTAGCTGTCCAAATGCCCTTATCAGCAATAACCTCACGCCCCATTTCCATTTTCTGTTCATATACCTTCATACTTTTAGCAAGAGCCTTATAGCTTCTATTAATAAATGGTTCCAACTTCTCTTTTGCAATCTTATCCAAGAAGGTGACAATTATATTAGAGTCAGTTCCCTTCTCATACATTTTGTTAATAAGAGCATCAAAAGTGATGTATACTGAATCTGTATCTGAAGCAATGACATAATCTTCTCCCACAGTTTCAAGAAGTTTGTTAAGATAAATATTAAGACTTTTTTCAATCCAACGAATAGATAATTGACCACTTGTAGTAATTGCTGTAGCAACTAACAAATTATAATACCGAAACCAATTATTACCAATTGCACCGTAAGCGGAATTAAGAGAAATCTTCTTAGCCATTTGGATGTTGTCGTATTTAGCAATGTCTTTGAGTAGATACTTCTTTCCAGTGTTTTCATATTCCTGTTGAGCGTCGAGCATAAGTTTTTTAAATTTAACACGGTCATTATACATTTTCTCCATAAGTTCTGGTAGAAACCCCCTTTTATCTTTTCTAAAAAATGCACCATTTGGAGTCATACAATATTCCGTATCATTTGTTATTTTGCCATTAAGAATCTTATCTACCATACCCCCTGTAGGTTCTGCGTCTGCATTTACCAAAGTTTCTGGTGAAATGTTGTACTGCATAATAAGATGAGGATAAAGTGAATTTAAATCAAACGACATAACCCAATTATGCATACCAACAAGAGGGTCTTTTACATAAGCACCTTCATATTTTTCTGTCTTTTCTGTCCTGTCTTGTTTTTGGGGAATTACAATGTTCTTTTTGAGAAGATAATTATGTATAAGGACATCCCAATAACGTACTGTTCCAAGCACATCTACAATATTTACCTTAGCATCATATGCCATTGTCAAACACAATTCAATAAGACGCATTTTATCTTCTAATTTATCAACAAGTTCAACGTCTGTAATATTGGATTCAATAAAAGATTGATAATCTTTTGTATACCATTCACGAAAAGTTTCATAGGGGTTTCCATCTTTACGTTCACCCAATTCAACAAATGCAATATGATCAAGAGTATATCTTTCTTGATTTGTATAAGTAAATTTCTTGTATAAGTCAAGATAATCTAGTCCAGCAATTCCTTTAATATCATAAACCTGATGTTTACGGCCCATAGAATAAACTTCTCTACTCTGCACACTTTTCCATGGCGACAGACGTTTTAACTCATCCTCACCAAACAAAACCGTAATTCGATTACAGATATATGGAATATCAAAAAACTCGGAATTCCAACCAGTAACAATATCAGGGTGATGTTTCTCCCAGAAGTGAAGAAATTCCTGCAACAAATCTTTTTCATTGTTACATTGAATGTAATGAACATCATCACGATTATTTTGAAATTCATTAATACCCCATACCACAATCTTTTTAGATTGTTGGTTTTTCATAGTAATAGATAAAACTTCCTCTGTAGCTGGGCCTATAGCTGGAAAACCATTTTCACACTGAACTTCAATATCCAAGGTAACAATTAATATTTGGTCTTTATCCCAAGGACAAGGGTCTTCATAATTCTCGTTTAAATAACTATAGATATGCGAAGTGTTACCATAAACCAAATGTTTTTGGTCTTTATATTGGTCTAACCACTCTTTAGATTCTTTAATTGTATCAAATTTAATTGGTGTGGTATATTTACCACTAAGAGTTTTGAAGTTGGTAGGTTTTTCTACTTGGGCATAAAGTGTAGGAGAATATTTTACCCTATAACTTCTACGTTCTCCATTATTCACTTCACGAATAAGAAGAAAGTTGCCCCATTGAATTGCATTAGTATAAAATTTCATAATATAAATGTCTCGTCACATAATAAATTGTAATATATTGCAAATAAATAATATAATAATTGAATATCCACATAATCTGTTCCAATGGCTATCATTCCAATGTCTACAAATATCGTACCAATACCAACTGGTATATTTTAGTATTCCTTTCACAAGACCTCCCCCTATATAAATTACCTTATACTGTACCACAGTTGAAGTGAAAAGTCAAGTTTCTATTCTATAGAATATTTTGTAGTAATAACAAATTTTCTAGAAGGATTGACCATAACATTTAACCTATTCATTATGGACCTATTTAACAAAATATCCGAGCCCATTTCACTTCTATCATCTAAACCGAATTGTACTTTACCATAATTAGTTCCAGCAAATTCAAATTCTAGTTCTACAATATACCTATCATCTTCACCACCACCAGTAAGAGAAGTATAGTTACCAACAAGTTTAGTTGTTATTGTTTTTCCATTAAGAGTAAATGTGATTTTCTTACCATTAACTTTAATATCTTCAGCGTGAATAACTGATTTTATAGAATTGCCCGTATCAAATTTACCAATTAATTCTCCAAATGGTTTTACACTAACTACCTCATTCCATCCACATTGAGAAGGTACTGTATTGCGAACAACAGGATTTTTGAAATGTATTAAAATATCTTTTGCTATATTCTTTTTATTTGCTTTCTCTATTCCCTCTAGGCCGGGTGAACAATTTACTTCTAAGATATATGGGGGAAGTGATTTAGGATTTTTAGATGGAATAAAATCAACAGCAGTTAACATACCATCTATAGCTTTAGCTGCAAGTAAACATTCTTCCGTTTCTAATTCCGTTAGTGGATATGTTTTAACTTTTGCTCCTTGAGAATAATTGCTTCTAAAATCACCTTTAACGACTTCTCGTTGCATCGTAGCAATTACCTTACCACCAAGAACAATTACACGAACATCAAAGTCTGTTTTAATATATTTTTGAATAAGTAAATCTGTATCTTTATCAGTTTTAAACATCAACTGTACAATTGAGGATAATGCTCTTTCAGATTCAATAAAGAGAACACCAACACCCTTAGAACCCCGTAAGGTTTTTAGTATAATAGGAAACTTAGTATCAAGATTATTAATAGCAGTTTCTAAATATTCAGTTGACTTAGAAGGTGCTGCAGTAATATCTGTATATACTAAAACTGTTTTTGGTTGAGTAAGTCCATAATCTTTTAATTTAATATATGTACGATACTTATCTGCAGCAGTAGAAATAGTTATTCTACTATTAACAACACAGATACCAATCTTTTCTAATTCAGAAATTAAATCTAGAGAACTATCCTTAGTTGGTGTACCTCGTATAAAAACTACAGTATCATTAGCAGAAATTTCAAATCCCTTTTCATCCCCAAGTTTATGAATTGTGTAGGTTCCATCATTAAACTTAATATGAGAACCATCCATAATAATAATATAATGAGACAGACCAAGTTTATCGGCCTCTTCTTTCATACGTTGAGTAGTGACAGCTTTATCACCGTGTTCTACCGAAAGGATTACTACTTTATAGTCTTCGGTCTTTTCTTCTGTAATAAAAGATTTGAAATGTTCCATTAGATTTCTTTTTTCTTTCCTATATTATATTTTGTTTCTAGTTCCCATTCATCTTTTTCTTTAAAAGCAAGAACCTTGATTTGACTTAGTGGTGCCATTTCTCCTATTGTAGAAACTACTTCTACTAATCCCCAATCACTCAAAAGATTTGTAATGGTGTTTCTTCGAGCAATATCATTTTCTGATAAATTAGCACGTTTGCCATCAAGTGCAAATAATTCTTTAAAATGTACAATATAATATCTACCCTGTTTATGTAATATATGACAGGATTGGTATAGTTTACGTTCTTTTCGGGAAGCGACTCCAATACGAGAAAGGGTTTCTCGTACTTTTAAGAAATCATCAGGTTCTTTTAATAACACTTCGAGCATGTGCTCCTGTTTCCAATTAACTTCGTCCATTTTTTCCACCTTTATATAATTTTCTTTTTATGGCAGAAATTTGTTCATCATCAAGTAAGTCAAGAGCAAGCTTTGCTTTCTCGTTATTATATCCATAATACTCTTTAACATACTCTAGATTTTTTAATTTCTTCGCCTTCAACCAAGGAGCATAACGCTTCCTCGTTCTAAGACTATTTAGTAAAAAATCAAATTGTAGTTTCTTGTCAAGGTGGTGAAGTTGATTAATCTCATTTACTAATAAAATTGTATCTGGAAATGGTGCTAAACACTTATTTACAATAAAAGGTGGATATTTCTTTGTCCATTCTTCATCTTCGTTATCCAAAAGAGGTTCTTTAGTATAATTTATAGCATTAGTATAATCTTTCAATTCATACATTAATCCATCCATTTTCCATGTCTGACTAAATGGTACATTCTATGCTTAAATACATGTAATAATAACGAAAATAAACTATTTGATTTATATGACCCATTAGGAACTTTCAATTCATACATCTTTATAGTAATCCAATCTATTCATTGTCACAACTGTTTGGTTTTCCTTATTAGCAAAGTCTAATAATTGTAAATCCTTTTTTAATTGACTTTCTTCTAAATCCCCAATATTGGTTGTTCTAGGATGTGGTAAAGAACAAAACATAAACACAATTTCTTCTGCTTGCTCACCGATAAGTTCCCTTACCTTCACCCTATCATCTGTACTTTGATGTAAAAAAACAGAAGTACCATATACAGAGTGAAACAAACCAGCATCCTGTAGATATTCTGGTGCTTCCCATTTTTTTAGAATTTCTTTAGTGCCAAGAAGATGTTCTAGTAAAGTTTGGCCTTTATGTCCCTTTTCAAAACAACCAAGGCTTTCTAAAAAATCAATCTTTATAGAAGTCGAGTCTGTCAACATTTGCTCCTTTTACATAACATTTAAAAACAACCACTGGTCTTAATTCATAACAAAACCTTGATACAGGCATTGCTTGATGATTATTTGATGCGGGAAAAATCATTAAACGATTACCAATATAATTACTATATCTACTAATATTCTTACCAGCATCATCCCAAATTGATGTACCCCCCATCCACTCTGGTTTCCAATCCAATCGTGGATAATACATCATAGTAAAATCACCATCATCTCTATGCATATGGGGTTCCACACCAAAAGTATGTGCGTTCATATATAGACGTTTCCAACCAATTATCTGATACTGTTCTTCTAATTTTAATTTATATGCAGCTGCCTGCCAAATAGGTAAAAGATAATCATAATTATTTTTTGTTACTTCTTCTTCATTTTCACCACAAAACACATGCCAGTGTGGTTGTATTCCTATCTTCTTATTGGAATTATAATCATACTTCCAATAAACTTTACGAATTTCATTTTGAATATATTCTGCAACGTGCGGTTCTAATACATCATCAAAAATATCACATATCATTTAAACTTTGCCCTCGCCATAATTTCTGTTAAACAAGCTAACATATTAATTTCTTGGTCTGCAACAAACGCTGCTTTATATTGATACTCACCCAATATAACAACAATATGGGGTATACTACTACCGTCAACATAATTATACAAATTATCATAAACATAACGTAAAATGCGTACAGAATCATTGTCAAGATTATTAACAACCCATTTACGAACATTAGTAAACTCCTTATTTTTCATAGATTGCATAAGTTCTCTTATATTTACCTCTGCGATATTTACGAGTATTCCAGCATCAATAGTTCCTGATGCAGAATATCTTTGGAGTTCATTCAGCACTCGTCGCCAATCGGGAAAATGTTTATAGATAATTTCTACAATTACTCGTTTGTCGTAACTTATCCCCTGTTCATTTAGAATTGCAATAACTCTTTTCATAAAATCATCAGCAAGTTTTGGTTTTTCTAAATTGGGAATAATAAAATCTACTACACTACACCGTGAATGTAATGGTTCAATCAATTTATTCTTATAATTACATGTAAGAATATATCCACAATTTCTATGAAACTCTTCCATAAACCCACGAAGGGCTGGTTGAGTTGACTGTGGATTTAGATAATCTGCTTCATCAAGAATAATATATTTACGTCCACCATCTAAAGAGACAGTAGATGCAAAGTTTTTAATCTTGGTTCGTAAAACATCAATACCTGATTCTTCACTACCATTAATCATCATATGGGTACAACCTATTTCTCCAAGCATTGCCTTTGCAACAGTAGTTTTACCAATGCCAGGACCCCCTGAAAGAATTAGATTTGGTATATGACCTTCTCTTATAAATTCTAAAAAAGTCTTTTTTAATGATTGTGGTAAAATGCAGGAATCAATATTTTTTGGACGATATTCTTCTACCCAAAGAAATGTGGTATCCACTATAATATAACCTCACTTTATTCATCATATGAAGATTCGGGTTCAAGAGCAATAAAGTATTCTATATTAACATTATTATTCTTGAAAAAACTTATTTTCTTTGAAGACACATCTACACTATACGAGCCAGGCAATAGTTTCAAATTTTCTACTTTAAACCAAAATTGATATTTTTGTCCCAAAGTGTTAACAATATCTAAATCCGTATCAAATGCATTTGCTGTATCATTCTTTTTATCAGTAACTTTCAATTTACCATCTTCCAAAGCCATATCTGGAGCTCCAATTACTGCAGCTGCCTTCTGTACCTGAGATAAGGTATCACTTGAAAAATTAAAGCTAACTTCAGTTGAGGGCATCTTTATTTCTTTGGTTGGTGTTGTAACTACTGATGGGTCACTAAACCAATATTTTAAAGACTTACTCCCACTACTTTCTTCTCTGATAATAACAAAATCTTCAGAAAAATCAAGTTCTGGTTTACTAAACAACGACAATGCAGCTAAAAATTCATTCAAATCATAAATTGCAAAATCTGAAGGGAAACTTTCTTTAACAATTGCTTTTGCAACAATGTTTTTCATTGCAGACATTGTGGAAATAGTATTTCCTGATTTTATCACAAGGTTTTGGTTAATTGAAGAAAAATTCTTTAATACCATAACCGTTTCATTACTAAGCTTCATTATTTAATGTTCTCCTAATTTCTTCAACCCTATCTTTTAAAACACGAATAGTGGTGTGGATATGTCCAGTTCCATGCTCTTCCATTCTTGATTTCTGGACATCAATTTCTTCAATCAAAAATACTAATCTGTC
>PAWD01000041.1 GCA_002713325.1 Nitrososphaerota archaeon | reverse complement strand
TCTTCCTTTTCTTCCTTTTGCGCTTCTTTATTAACTTCTGGTTGAGTAGATTCAGTTGTTTTCTTATTTTGATTAAGTACATCTGTTTTTTGTCTAATTGGTTGTGTTTTTGGAACTGATGATTCAATTAATTTTTCTTTTTTAAAATTAGTAGAAACCTCATTTTCTTTCAAATAATTACTCAATTTAGTGCTTAATGAAGCCTTTAGAATTTTTAACTTGCATATATAAACAAAACCTTTCATTAGTTCATCTATCTTTATATTTTTTGGAATATTAGCAGTGACTATATGCTTTCCAGTTGGTAGTTTTTCATAGAATTGAAAATCTGCTTTTCTATTTTTTTTATCAATATCAAGAAAATAACCAGTTCCTTCTAAATCATCCTGTGGTATAAATGAGGAATTAGTTATAGAATTAATTTCTTTCTCTGCCCATTCTGGAAATTCATTACTCATATAGTGTATATGAAAAACGTGGTTATTTAATATTTTTTCTACACACAAAAATCTGTTTACATGTATGATAACTGTAGTCAAAACTCAATGTTCTACAATTAGTAAGTTAGACAATAAACAAAAAATAAGAATTATTTTTTGCTACTGAGCCACCATTCAAGATAATCATCTTGTTTATTTTTCTTCTTTTCTGGTCTAAGTTTATCCTTTATATCATAAATCTGTTCTCGCGTGAGATAAAGACCACATTTCTTACATGTAAAATATTTGGTATTTTGTTCGTACTGTAATTCACTTTCGCATTCTGGACACGAATTTGTTGTCACGTTAAGAAAACTTCTTTCCTAACCATATAAAATCGTTCGCACATGTTAGTCATAATGCGTTAACTGTATTTATCTACAAAATTTATTCCATATAATTGGTAATCCTTACATATTTGTGATAGAAATATTATTTATGACTTTTATGTGCATAACCTGTGAAGATAGACTTGTGTTTGATACTAGTGAAGTCGCGGTCGATCACATGACTAAAAATCCTTTTCATCAAATGGTATATTATGATGACAAATCAATAGATACAGCACTAGAAAAAGTGAAATTGAATCTAGAAGATTCAATATGACTATCTTGCCTTTTCATCAGACACGCTCCATTTTGTTCCAGGTAGTCTTGGTTTGGTTAATTTCAGATAACCTATGAGGTTACCATTGTAGTGTATCTTGGCATAATCTCTATTGTCAATAGAAAAGGAAAAGAATGATTTAGGTTTGTAATTACCTTCAAGTGTTTTAATTTTATATCTTTTACTAGCTTTAATTATAAGATCTCTTGCAACAGATAATTCCCCATACCACCTAAGCATTTCAAACGTTCCAAAACGTGATGTTTTAATAATATGTCCATATAGTTCTATTCTAATCTCTTTCTTATTCTTAACAGCTTCGTTAATCCAATTCATAACTTTATTACCATATCCTTGTTGAGCACCAAAACTGTCTGAGCTTTCCATTGCATAGTATATTACATTCTATAATGAAAGTTTTATGTATTATATTATATTATATTTTTGCTAAGAATAATGTGGTATAGGCAATTTTAATAGAACTACTGGCGCACGGACTTTTATCGTCATCGCGTTTTTGCTCGGTTCGCCCATCGAAATGCCGTGCACCAGAGCAAATTAATTTAAAAAAAATAAATTAAAAGTGTTTGGATGGACATAAAGAAAAGAAAATATAAAATATTCAAGTATATTTATGGTTAATTGTAAAGTAATTACATAATAACATTTCCAAGACAGATGTTAGCCCAATCCCAGATTTTAAAGATACTAATGTAGTGGTAAGCAAATTAGTAGATAATATTTATCTCAGAAGATCATTATGTTCATATAGATATAATAATTATACCGAATAAGATCACATTGATCAAAATTAGATTAATAAAAAACGAGGGGTTAATTTGGAAGAAAATTATTTATGGAGTTTTATCGAAGATATTTATTTTATATAAAGCTAAAATAGAGATATAATTAAAATACTTGAAGCAGATTTTCACCTAACTTTACTTTTACACCAGATTTTATTGTAAAGATATCAACATTAGACTGATCTGCTAATGGTATATTAGCAATGGCACATCCAGATGCTGTAGTTATATCAGCTTTGTTACACATCATTGCTTTTGGCGCAACTCTGTTCATCTTCAACGCATAGACTGAATATGCGCCAACACTACTCCCAATAGCATTGGGAAAGATTAACATCTTGTTCGCAATACTTCTACCACGCAGTTCATGTTTTTCGTCTTTTATAACTCCACTTTTCAAATCTATCATTGTAAGAAAATTAATCATCTGTGTAGTTACTAACGCTTCACCCTCTCCTGAACCGACAACAATTTGTCTACACTTTATATACATTCTTGCTCCACTATTTCCTTCAATGGTTTTAAACATACACCAACCTTATTGGAATTATTCAAATAATAAGCTCCTTTAATACTGTTAGTTACTACACTATCAACATCATTACGATCTACTAGTGGAGTCAAACATGTACAACAATCACACAGCAATTCACCACCAGAATGCTCAATCGTTTGTGTATAACCTAAACGTGTGGCACTTTCATACGCTGCTCTTGCACAAAATATCAAACATCTTTTCCGGAACTTCTTTCCATCAACCATATGAGCCAATAACGATAGATCGTCTATACCCAATTGGGGACTACCTAGAGTAACAATGTCTCCATTCTCACTCGTATTCAGTTCATCCTTTACCTTCATAGCTTCTTCTCTACCGAAATCTATTGTTTCATTATCAGTTTTACCTATGGTAAACATTCCACATGATCCAGAAGTTCCTATACCAGCAGATAATGCTTTTCCATTCATTTTTTCCAATATGTTAATACCGTCAAAACCAACAACATTATTCGAAATCTTACCAGCAAAATATCCCAATAATCCATAATCAAGTTCGTTGTCAAGTTCACTCTTGATCCTTATACACTTGTCAGGCTTTCTCATCTCTTCAACCCGTAATTCTGAGTATGGAGCTTTACCTGTAAGTGCACTAGCAAGTGCACTTAATGCACTCTCCTTATTGGTTCGTAAATGTGTAACAGAATTTGCATAAACTGCAGCATTACTTTCAGCAAAACTTACACTGGTTCCTTCAGAAGGCATATCAAACACTTCGTATGGGATACACGTGTATGATTTTGTTGCACCCATACGTTCGTATACATTATGAATTCTGTTCTGTTGTGCAATGAATTCTGCTTTCACTTTCAAGGAATTTATCTTCAGTGGATCGAAACCCATAGGATTGATCGTCGTCTTCACAACAAATTTACCATCTTTACTAATATTTTCAAGAAACTGCACACCAGAATCTCCAATCGTGTTATAATTAACACCAGAAACATGTGCCCACTTTACAGGTACAAGTTTCTCAGCATCTGTTGATTCACCTATAGCAAGTAATATCCTATATGCAGTGGCCACAGCTTCACCTTCCTTACCATTAAGCGCTCTCTCTTCCTCTCTAGTTAATTGCATAAACACATTATTGTATTCATGATAATAAACTATCGTATGTAAAGGATAATAATACTAACAACTACTTTTTAGAACATGAAGATGGAGCGCCTTCTCGATTCGATGCTTGAAACAATACATAAAATAAATTCGCCTAGAATGACAGCACTAAAAGAATTACAAGAGATAGAACATGGAGACCCTATGCGGATACTCATAGGTACAATAATCTCAGCAAGGACCAGAGATGAAAATTCAAAAGTAGCAATTAGTAATCTGTTTGAAAAATACAGTACATCAGAAGAGCTTGCTAATGCAGATATAAAAAAAATAGAGAAACTGATCAAACATGCAGGGTTCTATCGTGTGAAAGCCAAGAGAATCAAGAAAGTAGCTAAGATACTTGTAGAACAGTATAATGGGAATGTTCCCGATAATATAGATGAATTATTGAAATTACCAGGTGTTGGAAGGAAGACTGCAAACTGTGTTCTTGTATATGCATTTGAAAAACCTGCAATACCTGTTGATACTCATGTACATAGAATTGCCAACAGATTGGGACTTGTACAAACTAAGACACCTGAACAGACAGAAATAGAACTCACATCTAAGATAGACAAGATATACTGGCTCAAGATCAATGAAACGTTTGTTATGTTTGGGCAGAATGTTTGCAAGCCAATTGGCCCATTATGTGAACCATGTCTTTTGAAAAATCACTGCAAGTATTATATGAAAGTCAAGTTCGTTTCTTCATCATCAGTAAAGTTATGATTGTTACTGCAGTTACAACTCCCAAAATTGGAGGTATCATAAGTACAGGGTTATCAAGCGGATTACCTGACATAATATCTAATTTTATATCACCTCCATGCACACTAAAATCAGTACTAGTCTTATCCATTCCATATACTTCGATAGTACTTAGTGTGAACTCACCAATTCGCAATCGATCCAAAACTATTCTTTGACCGTTGTTTACACTAAGTCTCTCGTTCTGTACAAATGATAATGCTACAGATTTATCAACGAACCATGCATTTGTATTTTCATATATACGCATGTAACCAATTTCTTCGTTAGCAATACCAAGCCAGAGTCTATATGATGGCGGACCAAACATAACTATCTCTATAAAATCTGTATCATCTGGATTTTCTTTTAATCGCAGAACAACTTTTGCTTCAGAATTATCTTTGTTATAGATAAGATTGTTATGTATATTTAATATCCAATTTGCCTCATGCTTAGAAGGAAAGCTGTAATATTCAGGCGATGCAGTCTCTGTGTTTGCAGATGTATACGGTATAGTAATAATTTCAACTTTTCTCTTGTCATCTTGAGCATAAACTATATTTGAAGAATCTAATAGTAAAAATACTAGAATAATTAAAGTTACAATTCTCATTCTAATCAACATCAAGAACAAGTAATAAAAATCTAAGTAGTAAATGGCTCTTTCCAGTTCAATATCAGTTCCGTAATTTCACGTCGCATCAAAAGTTCAGAGGGTCTTTCTCCGTCACTTATGATCTGTTTTAATTTCGTTCCACTAATCTCTAATTTGTGTTGTACATCGTGTGGGCAAGTGTTCTTGCTGACAGTGTTAATACATGTTTTACAATAAAAGAATTCTGGAAAGAATACTGGTTTTATTTCAAGCTCTGGATAGTCATTGAAGATCTCATGTGCAGCAAACTGATCATAGTAGTTCCCAATACCAGCATGATCTCTACCAACAATGAAGTGAGAACAACCAAAATTCTTACATATTATTGCTTGCAGAATAGCTTCCTTAGGTCCAGCATATCGCATTCTAGTGTGCATTGTTGCAAGCATAACACTTTCCTTAGGATAATAACTATCAATCAGTGTTTCATATGCCTTCATTATTAGCTCATCCTTGAAATCTCCACTTTTCTTTCTTCCTATTAAAGGATTGATAAAAAGACCATCAAAAAGGTTCATCGCAGCTTTTTGTAACATTTCATGTGCAAGGTGTGGTATGTTTCTTGTTTGAAAACCAACAACTGTCTTCCATCCACGTTTTCTGAATTCGTCTCTTGTACGTACCGGAGAAAGTCTATATCTCTTAAGCTCGTTGCTAGCAGGTCTGTCTATTAGATCAATTTTCCCTCCGACTAGCATATCTTGCATTTCCAATATTTTAGCAACACCTGGATGTCTTACATCATTTGTTTGGTAAACGTCATTTGCTATCTCTAACTTGTCAAACTTGAAGATATCTTCAACATGTATTATTGCGAATATTTTTTCATCTTCATCTTTTATAGCAATATCACGTGAATCCTTCATTTGTTTTGCGGTTTGTTCATTAACATCCAACACAATTGGCACAGTCCATGCAGTTCCATTTTCAAGCCTTCCACGTTTTAACACATTTCTAAAATCATTCGATAGCATAAATCCTTCTAACGGACTAAATACACCATCTGCAATATTCTCTATATCACTAACAATATCCTTATCCACTCTAACACTCATCAATTCCTTCACATCATCATATGCTCTTTCTAACATGTTTCCAGATAACACCCTATTCACTAGCAAACCTCCATGAGAAGCAGGAATTCCACTGGTCTCACTCAGAAATAATTTTTTCTTAGGGCGATTGAAATGTATTCCACATTCCTTGTCTACGTGTTGTTCCCACCACCATCTTCCAGCTCTAAGATCCTCACCAGGTTTTAATGCTCTTGTACAACATTCACAACCAATGCTTGGGTATCCTTTATCATTTAACTTATTGTATGGCACATCATTCTTCCTTATGTAGTCCCATACCATATCCCACGTCCAATCAGCTATTGGATTCATTTTTATAATATTACCATGATCATAATCTATCTCAACTTTTTTGACATTAGCCCTGGTAGATACTTGATCTCTCCGCAGACCAGTGATCCATGCATCCAACTTGCTCAACGCTCTGTTCAATGGATGTACTTTCCTTATCTCACAGCACAATTTCCTGTTTTCAATACTTCGGTAGAAGAGATTCAGACCGCGTTCTCTAACCATATCTTCAACTTCCTTCTGGTCCGGAATATAGATATCGATTGTAATATCATATTTATCACGTATAGCATCCATCAAATCATATGTCTCCTGATTCAATCTTCCAGTATCTAACGTGACTACTTTTACGTCTTTTCTTAACTTGACCAACATGTCTATTACAACAACATCTTCTGCATTGAAACTGGATGCCAGAGCAACTCTTGGATGAAAAGTATCCAAAGCCCACTTCAAAACCTCATTTGCATTCTTGTCTTCCAAACTATTAGAAATTTTCTGCACTTCTTCAGCAGTCATCTTAAGCATACTTATGTCACCTACAGTATACCTTGAATAAATTCTTGGAATTGTACTTCAAATAAATTCCATATGACGCCTTAGTCATGATTACGTTAACACTGTTTTAGTTATTTAAACCTTGGCGATTTTTTTAAAATTATTTTATGAATAATTTATTCACCTCAAGTGAAGTGTGTTTGAGAAAGAACCAATTAAGACGATGTTTTAAACATATTCTATTTGTTTCTTGTTAATATGATCTAGATCAGTATGACTCTCATTTCTGTAATACTTCTCATGTAGAAAGTAATAATGTGACAATAGATATATTACAAATTGATTAAAGATGTTCATAATATACATCTACTCCTAATGGATCTAACAAGGATCATGTATCTGACTATGTATAGAAGAAAATAAAAACATCTGGAATATTATACATCGCTAATAAAATACTAAATTGCAGCGAAAGCAAAGAAGATTGCAACGAATACAATTGCTACAGTGTTTAGCAGCTTGATTACTGTATTAAGTGCTGGACCGGCAGTATCTTTGTATGGATCGCCTATAAGATCTCCAACAACTGCTATATCATGTTCCTCAGACTTCTTTCTTCCCATTACTTCAATGTATTTCTTGGCATTGTCCCACGCACCACCAGTATTGGTCATGTGATATGCAAGGAATAGCCCACTTATTACAGCACCCATAAGTAGTCCAGCAACTGCAGGCGGTCCCAATAGAACACCAAGCACGATCGGAGCTGCTATAGTTATTATTGCTGGCTTAAAGAGTTGCTTTATGCTTGCACTAGTTGCAATATTTACACATTCAGCATAATCAGGTTTATTCTTTCCTTCAAGTATTCCAGGAATTTCCTTGAACTGTCTCCTTATCTCATCTACCAATCTGTTTGCAGTTCTACTAACGGCAGAGATCAATTGGCTTGCTATTAGGAATGGTAATAATCCTCCAACAAGTAGACCGATTATCAGGTTTGGATTTGACAAACTGTAATCTAGAGTAGTACCAATAAAGATCCGCGCTGCTTCGTGTTGGAATGCCTGTATCATAGCTAAGGCCGCCAAACCAGCACTTGCAATTGCAAAGCCCTTGGTAACCGCCTTAGTAGTGTTACCAACTGCATCTATCTCATCAGTGATCTGTCTATTCGCCTCACCCATACCTGTCATTTCAACTATACCTCCGGCGTTGTCGCTAATAGGTCCAAACGAATCAATACATAAAACAATACCAGCCAAACTGAGCATACCCATTGCTGCTATTGCTGTACCATAGATTCCTATTAACGGATCACCAGATATTGTATATGTAATTCCATAGGATATTGCAAGTGTTATTACAATAGCAAGCATGAAGGGCATTGTTGATCTCATCCCAACGACTATTCCAGCAAGTGCATTTGCCGAGTAGCCCCACTTTGTAGCCTCACCAATCTCCTTTACTGGAGCGTACTTGAAGCTTGTATAGTAATCAGTTATACGTTGAATTATTGGCACAAGTACGACACCCACCACAGTAGCTGCGAAGAGGCCGTATGTTAACGGACTAGGACCCAAAAGATACATTATAAAGACAAAGTTGAGTATTATTGCAACTACCGCAGCAACAATGAAGGCTATGTTAAGTGGTTTCATAGGATCCGTTGTCTTCCTAGATGTAACGGTCAGAGCACCTACTATACCTCCAATCAGACCCGCGGCCCCAATGACAAGAGGAAGAACTACAAACTGAGTTTCGGTAAACATATCTGAAATGATTAAAGCTCCCAGAAGCATTCCGGCAAGCAGTGTAACTATATAGGATTCGTAAATATCAGAACCCATTCCTGCAGCATCACCAACATTATCACCAACATTATCAGCTATTGTAGCAGGGTTTCTTGGATCGTCTTCCGGTATACCAGCTTCTATCTTACCAACAAGATCCGCCGCTGAATCAGCAGCTTTAGTGAAGATTCCTCCTCCAACTCTAATGAATAACGCAATCAAACTTGCTCCTATACCAACACCAGCAATTGCGATCGGTTCAGGATAGAGTAAATATATGCCAGTAACTCCGAGCAATGCCATCGCTGGGATAGAAAGGCCCACGGATGCACCTCCCCTAAATGCAGTGGCTAAGGTATGACCAAGACTCTTCGTTGTGGCCTGTGCAGATCTAACAGCAGCCTTTACTGTTATCTTCAACGCTATCAGACCAGCAATACCTGACAATGCTGCACCAACTCCAAATGCAATTCCATTTGATATACCCGCTGCAGCTGAAATTGCCACTGATAGACCTATTGCTATAGGAATTATAAGTTTGAATTCACGTTTCAAAAATGCTGCAGCACCAGTTGCTACTGCCTTGCTGATCTCCAGCATCTGTTCGGTACCTGTACTCTGCTTGGTAACCCATACAGCCATTATACCAGCTACTATAAGAGATAAAATGGATGTCAATATTGGAAGAGCAAAATCAAAACCTAATACCGTCGTCATTTCCGATCAAAACGATCAATTCCAGACATATAATCTTTTGTGATACCTTGATAAGTAGGTATTATAGGAAGTAATTGTGAACAAGAGCTCAAGTATTTCTAATTAAGTGTTAAAGTTTATAACTAAAAGTTTAGAATTTATTACATGTTTGGGCTATCAAGTATGCATACAGCCCTTTTTGATAAAAGCATACAATCATTTATTGATGTTGTGAAGGGGAATAATGATTTAAGCATAGGTGAAGTTTTTGACTTCAAGACAACTACGTTGAACGATCAGACTAGAGAATTCCTGAAGAAGGTAGATGATATCAAGTTCACGGTTCATGGACCTTTTGATGCAGCGCAGAAGATCTCGGATCCATCTGATGAATCAAGGAAGCAAGCAATTACCAGAATCAAATCCTCGATCGATTACACTGCCGATCTAGAAGCATTAGCCTATGTTCAACATCCTGGTGATAAGACATTTAGCACTGACAAGAACCTATGGCAACTTAATTGTGAATCTCTATTAGATATTATAGATTACGGTAATTCACTAGGCGTAAAGGTTGCAATTGAAAATATGGCTCCTGCTAAAGCATTCATGTCAACACCAACCGAGTTCGAGGAGTTCAGCAAAACCAATAATATTGATCTTAGTATTGTATTTGATACAGGACATGCAAATATTGGTAAACAAATAGATGAATTCATTGAAAAATACGCGTCAAAGTTTGTATTGATTCACGTTACTGATAATTCTGGTGATAAGGATCTTCATCTAAATATTGGAGAAGGTAATATAGACTGGACGAAATTACTTAATTCACTAAAACAGAGTTTCAATGGAATCTATGTAATTGAATCTGTTTGGGAACCCTTGAAAACTCTCACAAAATTGAAGACTTTCCTTGATTAGGATCACTAGATGATCTTTTTATGGCATGGTTTCAAAGTCCATGTTCTAAACTACCCGAAGAAATAAAACATTTAAAATATCAATTGATAAATTAGTTACGTAGTTTTGGAGTAAATTTAAAAATTCAAATACCTAGTTTCTTTATTTCACTTAATATCTTTTCAACTATCTGCTCTGGCGGTCTATTCATATGGATATCTATGAATGGTATTTTGTCCCTATAGTGATCAACCAGTGGTTTTGTTTGTTTTTCGTACACTTCTAGACGCGAGGCTATAACGTCAGGTTTGTCATCACTCCTCTGATAGAGTGTATTACCACATTTGTCACACATGCCTTCCTTCTTTGGCATAAGAGGAGGTAAAATGTACTCTGTACCATCGATGTTCCTACTTATGTCTGCAATGTTATAATTACCATCACAGGAGGCATTACTGCAGATCCTTCTTGCCGAAATTTTCTCAATCAAGATTTCGTTCTTTGCAATAATATGAATAATCGCATCGATTTTTACAATCTTTTCTAGCTCTTTTGCTTGGGGTACTGTCCTTGGAAAGCCATCGAGGATAAATCCATTTTTTGTGTCAGGCTGAGACATCCTCTCATCAAAAATTTTCAAAACAATTTCATCGGGAATAAGTTCTCCACGTTTCATCATTCCTGCAACTTGTTTTCCAAGTTCATCGCTTCTTGTTGCCATATCACGGAAAATATCTCCAGTGGAAATTTTTACAATTTTAAGATCATTAATTAATCGCATAGAGTATGTCCCTTTTCCTGAACCTGGTGGACCTAATATTATTAATTGCACTTCCATACATCTGATTTTTGTTTAATTTAAGGATTGCTTTGGTGGTTTCTATTTCAAAAATTCTAGTCAGTATGCTTAATTTCATTGGACTATTTTGGAAGGTGGTTAATGCAATATCCAGACAGGTAAAAGCAATTTATTTGGAACGTCATACTGTTTTGGCTGGAAAATATAGCAATGTAGATGTTTAATCATATACAGATAGTGAAAATTGGTTAATTTTAACTGGTATGCATTATTATGATTATCTGAAGCCTATCAACGGGAAGAAGTAAAGATCTATGAAAAATACTGCAGAAACACCAAACAACATGATAGCAAGTACACTCTTTAGATTCTTCTCCTTAATTTTTTTACCTATAACCGTCTTTGTACCCATTCTAGTTCCCAAAAGTGTTCCACCTGCTAGAATTATTGCAGGTAGGAAATCGGTGTTGGCTAGAGCTGTATGAATAATCAATCCAGAACCAGCTAGTATTGCAACAGCCAAAAGTGATACAGGAGTAGAAAAGCGTACAGGGATGACGAACATGGCAAGTAGTAAGGGCATGAAGATCACACCTCCTCCTATACCGAAGAGACTGGAGACTATCCCAGCGAAAAAACATGCGGCATATACTATGATCAATTTATGTGATCTTACATTCTTCAATACATGCTTCACAGCTTCGACGGATTCAATAGGATCCAGATTTTGTTTGAGTCTTGATCGTATTATTGTGATACCTGCTACAGCCAAGGTTACTATTGCGAAAACCAATTTGAAGTCATTCATACTTATGGAATCTGCGATGTAAGCACCTATCAGTGCTCCCGGAACTGCAAAGATAGTAAGTCTTAATGCCAAAGAATATGTAAGGAGTTTCTTCTTTGCATATGCATAAGATGAAGTAGATGCATTAGTACATGCAGCAAAGAGGCTTGTACTAGCTACCATGTATGGGGGATATCCCATGAAGCTTAGTGCAGGCACGAATAAAAAACCTCCTGCTAAACCTACCATAGAGCCTACAAAACCACCAACTATACCAATCACAGCAAGAATCAGCAGATCTAAGACCATGTATTTGGTATTTTACGATCATATAAAAAGTAAAAAAAAATCCCTAATAAAATATAAAATATATGTTTTAAGCAATAATAAGGTGACTGCTTTGAGCAGTACAATTATAGATAAACCACATGAAAAATAACGACTGAAGTGTGCTGTAACAAATTGTGATCGAAAAGTCAAAAGGTCTGTTTATATGCGCATCAATGGACGTAATCAATTATTACTCCTCCGTGAAAAACACTGGGAGAAATTTATTAACAGGATTTATTTTCATCGACATGGATTTCCTGATAGCAAAGATAACGAACTTTCCTATTGAACAAATTTATATTCAGAATTAACAACAATACAGTGTTGATAGTTATCTGTGTAGAATATTAGAAAGAATTGAGTTCCAAACAGGTAAATTTTAATAAAGACGAAGAGGAGTATTTAAACCAAGATTGAGTGTAACCAATGTTATGCAGATAATGATTAAGACTTTTCAGTTGATGCTGAGTAGTCCTGATGAATCTTTCGATTTTAATGTTATATATCAAAATATCAAAGAAAAAATCGGTAAAGAAATAACCGATGGAGAAGTAACAGGTGCTATAGGAACATTGCAGAAAATGGGATTAATTAAACAGGTTTTAGAATCCAAAAAAGAATTTGAACTTACCAGTCAAGGCAGACACAGTAATCCATGGATCCTAGAACAAGCATTAAACCGTATTTACCGTGGATGGGGAGAGCAACACGGTGGAAGAAAATCATCATAAGTCTTTCAATTACTGCTTTATCTGTATCATATAATATATTTTTGATTAGTAATAATGGTTATCTATAGATAAAGGATATCCAAGTATACCTCTGTAAATCTTACAAAAACAATTATCGACACTCCGAGCTATATGATCGGAATTTCTATTTTCTAGTCATCATCGTCTTCTTAACTTATAATAGCTTAAACCCATTATTCCATTTCTTAATAATTTCCATAGATATTTTTATGATTTCAAAATAATAATTTATCTAATCATTTCATATATTGTTCTTTATTATGAAGTGTATAATTCCAGCTACTATATTGGATAATAAATTAAAAACTAATTTATTGGTATGTGGTTATTTGTAAAGGTAACTGTTGATCCAGCGTGGATCATGGAAAACAAAACGGTTTAAGAAAAAACTTAAATGTATCTTTATAGTAGCAAAGTGCGATAAACGATGGGGAAGACAAGACCAATTATATGCTGGCAATGGGATGAAGTAAAACGAAGTCACTTATCATGTTACGGCTACAAGAGACCAACTACAACAAAGGGTGCAGATGTACTGGCAAAGGACGGTGTACTTTTCGAAAGATGTGTTTCGTCAAGTAGCTTGACTCCAGTATGTACACCAGCTATGTGGACCGGTAAGAGCCCTAATCTTAACGGATGCAGGGATCCATACGGTTACATACACGACAAACTTCTATGGGGAATGCTAAAAGACAAGGGTTATACAACTGGAGGATTCGTGAGTAACGGTTTGTTATCAGAAATGCATGGATACCATCAAGGACTTGACCACTATAGTACACCAAAAGCAGGTGATGACATTTGGGATACACTAGACGCACTATGGAGAAGAAAATTCCAAATAGCAAATCCAGGTACACCAGAAATGGCAGGAAACTGGTATGCAGATGAAGTTGTTGAATTCATAAAGAAGAACAAGGACAAAAACTTCTTCGTATGGAACCAATTCTATGAAACACACTCTGGTTCAGAGGGTTGGATGATAAAGAAGAAGAAAGTTCTTGAAGAAGGTCATTGGCCAGAAGGTGGATACTATGATTCAAAGATCCAATGTGGTGATGGACAAGTATTTGCATTATGGATGGACACACTCAAAGATCTAGGTTTGTATGACGATGCAATAGTTCTTATGACTAGTGATCATGGAACCGATTTAACTGATGACCCTGACAAGCTCATGGGCTTTGGTTATAGAATAGATACAATTCTACCACCAGGAATTCCTACACATCCAAGCTTCTATGAATATGATGTACATGTACCTTTGATCATAAAAGGACCAAAGGGAAGTGCGTTCACAGGAGGTAAGAGAATGGGAGGAATGGTAAGACACATAGACATGGTGCCTACAATTCTAGACTTAGCAGGATTCTCACATGAGGAGATTGCAGCGTTTGGAATGGAAGGTACAAGTTTAAGACCGTGGGTAGAAGGCGGAGAGAAGAGAGTAGACGGACTTACTGGTTATCAAGATGAGATGTGGGAACTGAGACCTCAAGGAGCAAAACAAGCATTTACTACACAAGATTGGAAATACATAAGATATCTCAGTGGAATGACTGAGGAATTCTACGAGCTTAACGATGATCCATTAGAAAATTCTAATGTGATTGAATCAGTTAAGGTTAACGCACCTCAATTCCTAAGAGAACTTAGAGTAAAAGCCAATGAAGCGCTCTGGAAGACTGGAGCTGCAGTAGCAATGGATCCGAAAGAAAAAGAAATAGTAGAAGCCAGACTACGCGGATTGGGATATATCCGCTAAATCCTTTATTTTTGGTGTTATGATATGAAATTAGGCGAACCCTACGGTGGAAAAATAATAAGCAGGATGGTAGACGAAAATAAGCGTGCAGATCTGACCTCGCAAGCCGATGGATTACCTAAGATTAAACCTTTTATTGATGCTATTTATGATCTTGAAAAGATTGGAATAGGTGCGTATAGTCCTCTTGAAGGTTACATGGATAAGGAGACTTATCTTAGTGTTATTAATAATGAAAAACTACCTAACGGATTACCTTGGACTATGCCAATTTGTCTTGCTCCACCAACACCAGAGAATGGAAAGGTTCTTGAAACTCTAAAGAACGGTGATGATGTAGCAATATTAGACTGGACAGATAAGCCATTTGCTATACTTCACTTGGAAGATAAATTCAATTATGATAAGAAAGAATACGCGCAAAAAGTTTATGCTACAACTGATGAAAATCATCCAAACGTTGGTGATATTTACAATAGTCTTGGAGATGTAATGCTTGGAGGAAAAGTAGACATTATTCGAAGATTAGATCTACCTGCTGGCAAGTACGAGTTAACACCAATAGAGATGAGAGAGCATATTACCAAAATGGGATGGAAAAATACTGTAGGTTATCAATGTAGAAATCCACCTCATACTGCACATGAATATATTCAGAGACTCTCAATGGAACGTGATGAAATGGAAGGAATAATTATTCATCCAGTTGTGGGTAGACTTAAAATAGGAGATTATAAACCAGCGATAATAATGGAAGCATATCAGGAATTAGTTAATGCATATTATCCACCTGATAGATGTCTTTTAGCTTCTCTATCTATAACTATGAGATATGGTGGACCAAAGGCTGCCTTGTTTCTAGCTATTGTAAGGAAGAACTATGGTTGTACACATTACATAGTCGGAAGAGATCAAGCAGGACTGAAGGAATATTATACACCATACGAATGTCACGATATATTTGATAGACATGATGTTGGTATTGCACCATTGAAGTACAAGGCTGCACATTTCTGTAGACGTTGCGGTGGAATGTCTTCACCAAAAGTGTGTCCACATCCAAAAGAAGATCACATAAGCACAAGCCAGACTAAAATAAGAGGCCTTCTTAAGGAAGGTAAGGAGATTCCTGGTGAAATAGTTCGCCCTGAAGTTGCGAAAATCTTGAGTAAACAAGATATATTCGTAACTGAATAATTATTAAGCAGTATTTCTAATACTAAATAAATTGGATTCATACTTTGTAAAGTAGATATAATTATAATTCATGAACGTGTAAATCTACTGTCTTGACACATATTTCTTTCCATATAGATCCTGACAGTTTTTTCTACAAGCTCGATTGGAACATTATGTCCTAAATCTGTGAGCCTAAACTCTTTTACTGGTTCAGACGTCATTTCTATTATACGCATCTTTGTTAGGAGATCAAAAGATTGTAGTATAGCATTTTCAGTCAAGTCTGCATTTCTTTTTTCTTTGACTTTTTTGTAGATTAGATCCGCATTAAAGACTTCATCAATATCTTCCTTGATTATTTCATATATTGTTTTAACCATGATTGCTGTATCCATTGTGTTGCCGTCATGGTAAATATTATTTAAACTTAGAGCAATATATCATTTTTAAAAAATCATGGTTTACTATGCAAAAATTGTCGATCAAAAACAGATCAAATACATAATTTAATACATAATTCCAAACAATCGCTAAAAGTTTAATTAATACTGCGCCATTAGATCAGGTTTAATGAGTGGAAGAGCACAAGTAGCAGCGATTTTTGGTATTATAGTAGTAGTGGGTTTAGGGGTATTTTTTGCAGTATATTCTGCAAATGAACCAGAATATGTAGCACCTGCATATGTAGCACCAGCACCGACAGCATCACCAGTTTCTAAAGCTACAGCAGATTATGTACCTTGGTTCAAGACATTTAGGATGGTCGGAGACCCTATAGATCCAGTTTGGAATCACGTCAATGAACAAATGAGATTGATATTAAAGGGTAAGATAAAGGGCATTGATGGAATAAAGGGTGCAGGCGTAGACTCTATGCCTGGACATGCAGTACTTAACCTTCAAAAGATAACAGCATCACCAGCAATAGAGGCTGAGTGTGGATTTACTTACACATATTTAGCAAAAGCATTAGTGGAGGGAAAGGCTCCATTTAAGAGTGCGAGTACAGCCTTCGAAGGAGTTGCAACAACTCACACACAAGCATTACAGATCATAGTAAAAGCTAACTCAGGCATAGATTCAGTAAGTGGTTTGAAAGGAAAGAAATTATCAACCGGTTATCAACCACAACCAGATGAAAGCTTAACACAGGCAGTCATTTCAGCATATGGAATATCTGTTAATGTAGAGAATAACTTCTTTGACTTAGGTTTACAGAAGCTTACAGGAGGAGAAGTTGATGCAATATCTTACTTTGTCCCAATAGGCAGTGATGAAGTTGCAAAATTATTCAAAGCAAATAATCTTAAAGTATTACGTATAGATGGTAAAATACTGGCGACTTTGGAATCTCAGGGTATTACTAATGTAGTAATACCAGCTGGTACGTACAAGGGTGTAACAGAAAACGTACGTACAGTGGGTTCAAATTCAATATGGGTATGTAGTTCAGAACTATCACCAGATGCTGTAAAGGATATTGCAGGATTCTTAGTCGGAAATATCAGTCACTTTGCAAAGGAGAGACCAGAATTAGCTTCATTGTCAGGATCAACAGCTTGGATGGACATGGGAATTCCTATGCACTATGGTGCAGAGTTATATTATATGGAGGATTGTAAGAGAGAGGACGGAACGCAGTGTATGACTTTCCTTCCGCCACCAAATGATGTACCTTGGTTCAAGACATTTAGGATGGTCGGAGACCCATTAGATCCAGTTTGGAATCACGTCAATGAACAAATGAGATTGATATTAAAGGGCAAGATAAAGGGCATTGAAGGAGTAAAGGGTGCAGGCGTAGACTCTATGCCTGGACATGCAATACTCAATATCCAAAAGATAACAGCATCACCAGCAATAGAGGCTGAGTGTGGATTTACTTACACATATTTAGCAAAGGCAGCAATGAATGGATCATCACCGTTTAAGGAGAAGAGTACAGCCTTCGAAGGAGTTGCAAAGACTCACACACAAGCATTACAGATCATAGTAAAATCTGACTCAGG
>PAWD01000040.1 GCA_002713325.1 Nitrososphaerota archaeon | reverse complement strand
AGTGGGAAGCGGTTCAATTCCACATCCTGTTTGCTATCAGTAAATATTCCCGCACCTTCAAACCAGAAGCCAAAATAGCCATCATAGCGATAATCTACGGCGGCGCGCTGGTGAGATCCGGAAAAGGAAATTGGAAATTGCCCTACGCTCTGGCCCAATTCAGTTGGATCCTGGTGGTAGGTTAATCCCCATTCGCCGAGTTTGTTGGACAGTTCTGCCCGACCCCCATAGGATAACGTGTCCTGTTCGCTGTTCATGATCCAGCCCCAGATGGCCACTGAATTTGACGGAAAGAACCGCAGCCGAAACGCTTCTACCCCATCCGTCTGGCCCGTGGGATCCTTTGGATCTATGGTATCAAACCATGCCAGGGTGCGCAGGACCATGGCTGGCCCAAAGGTAACCTTTTGCATCCCAAGACGTGCTTCAACACGCTCGCTGGAGTAGCGTAGCCACAGGCGATAGGGTTTTTCAACATTATAGACCAATGAATCACCACTATATATTCTTTCTAAACGGTAGCCCCACTCTAGGTCCACAAAACTGTTGCTGTTCAGATCGTGTGATAATGAAAGTGTCGGAATGTATCCAAATTGTGATTCAAATGAAGATCGGTTAGCCGGAGGGTCATTCCCGGTCAGACCGCTGGTCCAGAACTGACCCTTCAGGGAAACAGGTTGTGAGAGGAGTGTGCCGGTCTCTATAATAAATAATAAAATAAAAAATATGTTACGCAAAATAGATCGAGAATTAACTAATGAGCATCCAAACCGCCATTATCAGCATCACTCCATTCTCAATAAGCGTGGCCTTGGTCATGGGCAATTTAAGTGCGGTTCCCAGGCACGCACACTGAATGGTGTTCTTGCTAATTAATACCCTTAAGACACCGATGGTTGTTATCCCGAGAATGAAAAGTGTGCTTATTAGGGCTATTTTAAGCTCTATACGAAACAGGAACAATAGCCCCAGTCCTGTCTCAATAAAAGGGTAGACCCAGCCATAGATCGGGAGAACCCTTGCCAATGGATCGTACATGGTAAATGAGCCAGGAAAATTTTTATAATCCAGGAACTTGAAAAAACTGAATACGATATAGAAAATGCCCATGAAATCCAGCATGAATTCTGAGACAGTTCCGGTATGTCTATTTAATACGAGAGATGTTACGGTGATGTAAAAAAAGACAAGAAAAAGCGGGAAAAGTTGCTGCAGATCTGTTTTTTCCTTTTCTTGTTCAATGGTATCAACATTTTCTAATTGTTCACTAAGGATATAGTTTTCTGGTAATGCCTGTTGTAGAACATGGATGGGGACGGATTCTAGCATCTCTATTTTTACTGCTTCATTTGTCAAAGATACATCAACCTTTGATACATCTTTTATGCTCTTAAGATGCTTGGTTACAGTTTCGACACATGCGCTGCATGTCATTCCAGTAATCTTGAATTCAGCCGTTTGCATAGATCTTATCTTGACCCCTTTATACAATAATTAGACTAGTGTTGCTTTATCAATTGGTTCATTATTTCAGTTTGAATGGGTCCCCGGGTCTTATATCGCCCTGTTTGATTATGCGGGCGTACCATCCGCGCCTGTGCATGATTGTATTCATAAAAGTTTTTACCTTCTCCTGACCCACATAGGGTAGTAAACCCAGATTAGTACAGGGATCACACTCCAGGGATATTTCAATCGTTGCGTCTCCGGCCTTATACTGCTGCCCAGGCTTGAACATATCATGTGCATATCCTTTTACGGTCAGATTCTCCCCAACATCACCAGGTTTAACGGGCCAGCCTTCCTGGTTCAATTCTTTTATTGTTTCCACAGGATACACAAGAAGAGCCATATCCTTGTTCCCTTTTTTCTTTGTTTGCCGGAACACGTTATGATCTCCATCCAGGCCCTTCTCTGTAGCAAAACAACGCTTCACAGGATATTTGGGAAGCCCTCGCTCGCCAGGAACTTGCGATTTAACATTGACCTGTAGAACTGTTCCTGTCATGATTTTCTTTTTATTTTTAAGTGCGTATTTAATGGACCGCTAAAAGTAGGGAATAAATGTAATAGATAGCTACTGATGACGATGGGAGTATTGGGAAACCCGTTAATAACTGTTGTAAAATCCAAAACTTTAATTGATCGTTTATCCTGAAGAAAGCCCCCAGAGATCTTATGCCGAAAACTAGTCTGGTAAAAGCCTATGACCCAACCCAGGTAGAAGACCGCTGGTATGAGCATTGGCTGGATAAGAATTATTTCCACGCTGATGCTGATTCAGAGAAAGAACCATACACCATCGTTATCCCCCCGCCCAATGTGACCGGTATGCTTACCATGGGTCATGTACTCAATAATACGATCCAGGATATACTGATCCGTAAAGCTAGAATGGAAGGAAAGGAAGCCTGCTGGATTCCGGGGACAGATCATGCTTCTATTGCTACAGAAGCGAAAGTGGTTAAAATGCTCGAGGGGAAGGGTATAAACAAGGATGATCTTTCCCGGGAAGAATTTTTAGATCATGCTTGGCAGTGGAAAGAAAAATATGGTGGTATCATCATCCAGCAGCTAAAAAAACTGGGTTGTTCCTGCGATTGGGAGCGGGAGCGTTTCACCATGGAAGATGACTATACGCGAGCGGTGTTAACGGCTTTTGTAAAACTATATGAAAAAGGATTGGTCTATAAAGGATTCCGACTGGTGAATTGGTGCCCTGTGTCAAGGTCCGCCATTAGCGATGAAGAAGTAATCCACAAGGAAGTGAATGGATATCTTTGGCATTTTCGGTATCCCATTACAGACTCAGATGAATATCTAGTGGTGGCCACGACGCGCCCGGAAACTATGCTGGGAGACACAGCCGTGGCTATCCATCCCGATGATGATCGGTATCAACATTTGCTTGGTAAGACAGTGACCCTGCCGTTGGTGGGTCGTGAGATTCCGATTATAACAGATGATTACGTTGATCCGGAATTTGGAACGGGCTGCGTGAAGGTAACCCCGGCCCATGATCCGAATGATTTTTCCATAGGAGAGCGACACAGCCTGGAATTCATCAATGTGATGAATGATGATGCTTCCTTGAATGATAATGTGCCTGAACAATATGTAGGATTGAACAGGGAAGATGCGCGAAAAGCAATAGTTACTGATCTGGAATCGGCAGGTTTATTGGAAAAGACGGAAGATTATACCAATAAAATCGGGTATTCGGAGCGGGGACACGTACCAATTGAATTCTATGTTTCCGAGCAATGGTTTATTAAAATGGATGAGCTGGTTAAACCTGCCTTGGATGCGGTGAATAATGGCCGTATCACCTTTCATCCTGAACACTGGATCAAGACCTACAACCATTGGATGGAAAATATCAAGGACTGGTGTATCAGCCGCCAGCTCTGGTGGGGCCACCAGATTCCAGTTTGGTATTATAAGGACGACCCATTAAAAACTCATGTTTCCATAGACGGGCCTAGTGATCCAGAAAATTGGGAACAGGATCCCGATGTGTTAGATACTTGGGCCAGTTCGTGGCTATGGCCCATGGCAGTTCACACCTGGCCTGAGCTGGGGAATGATTTAAAGAAATTTTACCCTACAGATACACTGGTAACCGGACCAGATATTATTTTTTTCTGGGTGGCTCGCATGATCATCACCGGCTATGAATTCATGAATAAAAGACCCTTTAAAGATGTGTATTTCACATCAATATTGAGAGATGAAAAGGGTCAGAAATTGAGTAAATCCTTAGGAAATTCTCCGGACCCGTTTAGTCTCTTTGGTGAATATGGCACAGATGCGGTTCGATTTGGGATCATGCTTATGGCACCCCAGGGTCTAGATGTTCTCTTCTCAAAAAGCCGACTGAATGTAGGTCGCAATTTCATGAACAAATTATGGAATGCCTGCCGCTTTGTAGATATGAATCTATCCGATGATTGGGATAGAACATATGAACTAAACACAGTAGAGTTGAAACTGCCGGATATGTGGATCCTGAGCAGGCTGGGACATACAATCCGCGAATACAACCGGCAGCTGAACCGGTTTCACTTTAATGAAGCAGCTAAAGTTATTTATGATTTTACGTGGAATGGTTTTTGTGATTGGTATGTGGAGATAGCTAAAACCAGGTTTTATTCCGAGGATGAAACAACAAAAGACATCACCCGCAATATCACTGTTAGGTGCATCCGTACCGTATTGGCCCTCCTTCATCCGTATGCCCCATTTATTACGGAAGAATTATGGTCTCATTTTAAAGAAACTGATGAACCTGATTTGATCGTTTCTCCTTGGCCAGATTATGAAGATGATTGGGTTAATGATCAGGCGGAAAAAGACATGTTGGTATTACAGAATGTTATCACGGCCATTCGTAGCGTGCGCAGCAGAATGAATGTTTCACCATCTAAAAAATCAGACCTGGTGGTCCGATGCACCAATGAACAAGGCACATTTATACATACCCATGAACAGTTGCTTCGGTCCTTAGCCAATATAGAGAGTTTTTCTCAAGGAGCTAACATAGAAAAGCCTCCCCAATCTGCCACTGCCGTTGTGCATGGAATGGAACTTTATATTCCATTGGGAGGATTGGTAGATTTGGACAAGGAAAAATCGCAGTTGAATAAACGGAAAGACAAAATAGAGTCCTTGTTATCTGATATTGAAAAAAAGTTGGCGAATGAAGAATTTTTAATTCGTGCCCCGGAAGAAATAGTGGAGAAAGAACATCAGAAAATGGGGGAACTAACAGATGAACTTCAGAAAGTAACTGCAAATTTAGAGATGTTGCAATGATGAGAATATTTTTCTTCTTCTTCTTAGGGCTAAATTTATTAATCGCCCATTCTGAAAAGGCTATTATTACCATTTATAAGGATGGTACCGCCTTGGTAAAACAACCTGTTTCCTGGAGAAATGTTTCAAAGGGTAATAGTTATATTACTTTTAAAGAATTACCCAATGGCATTCATAAAGATACTCCATTTTTAAATCTTAACGGTATCCAGATACTAACACAGAGATTCAATAGTAAAGTGTTTTCAAGCATCAATTACTTTTTAGACAGGAAAGGCAGTATTGTAAATCTTAAATCAAAGACTGAGAGAGCTATTACAGGGTCATTGCTGGAAATATCTAATGAATCAGTTACAATCCAGCATAAAGGCGGTGTGCGCACATTCATATATGACAATATCGAATATCTGGAAAGTAAAGACAAAATAGAGAACCCTATCTTGAGACCATTTCTTGCCTGGGATATTAAAACCAGCAACTCTGGCGAAGTGAAAGGTGAATTGGTTTACAAGTCGGCCAATTTTTCTTGGGACACTGTTTATCGATTGGTGATGAATGGACAGGATAATGGTGAACTGATTGCTGAAGCGGTTATTTCCAATGGTTCAGACCTNGATTTTAAAGATACCCAAATTCAGTTAGTAGAGGGGATCTTGAATAAGCNAAAAATGAGTCGTCTTAGACCAGATCANTCCTTTAAAATGGCCGCCCGNGCTGAATCGAAACCGGCTATGAATCAGGCAGAATTAGGCGATTATCATATCTATACACTGAAATCTACCCACGATCTAAAAGCTAAAGAAAATATTACCGTCAGGATGTATGGTCCGTTAAATGTGGGATATGTCAAAACTTATGTGTTTGAAAATACCGAACGCCGTCAAAAGGAAGAACCATTAAAGGTGGAATTGTCTATTAAGAATACTGAATCCAATGGTTTGGGTATCCCGCTTCCTGCTGGCAAAGTAGAAATATATACCTATTCAAATACTGGAGGTTTAGAATATATCGGTGCAGACCAAATAAGGCAGGTACCTAAAGGTCAATCATCCACACTCTTGTCTGGTTATGCTTTCGATATAATCGGGAAGCGTAAAGTTTTGAATTATGATCGCCAGCGGAAAAGCGAGGAGGCAGTCATAGAAGTTCAGGTAACCAATACCCGTTCCGAACTGGTTCAGGTTCGAATTGTGGAACATATTAATGGAGATTGGGTCGTAAAAAATGAATCACATAATTATCAGAAAAAGGATGCTTCCACTATTCATTTTACTATCATATTGGATCCGGGAAAAACAAAATATGTGACCTATACCTACCGCAAGGAATGGAAATAATTTCGGCGGGCTTGCAGCAAAATTTTGCCCGCCGATGAACTATGCCTGCCCTTGACCTTGATACATCTGTTTCTATATTGTCAGGAGTGGGCTCCCGCCGTGCTGAAATCCTGGTTGCTCATCAAATAGTTTATATACGAGATCTACTTTACTATTTCCCCAGGAGACATTTAGACCGCACCACAGTTACACCAATCAGGAAATTAGTTCGTGATGAATCACATTCTATTATTGGTCAAGTAGAAACTTTCGGTGAAAAATCAACCCGCCGCGGGAAGATCTTCCAGGTAATCATTTCGGATGGAACGGGACTATTGATACTTACCTGGTTTAATGGTATTCGCTATGTAAAACATTTATTTAAAATTGGAGATCGATTAGCAGTCCACGGAAAAATAGAATGGTATAATGGTTTTTCCATAATACATCCTGAGTTTGACAAATTAGAGGAAAATGACGACCTGCTGAGCACTGGATCAGTCATACCACTTTACCCGCTCACACACGAACTTAGATCAGCAGGTATTGAACAGCGTGTCTTTCGAAAAATGATGCGTGAGGTTCTGAAATCGGTCCAACCTGCTCGTGACATTTTTACCGATGCATTTTTAAAAGATTACAATCTTGTATCTTTATCTGAAGCTTTGCAACAGATTCACTTTGCGGAAAATATTGAACGGTTAAAAACTGCTATTCAGCGATTGAAATTTGATGAACATTTTTTTCTACAATTGCTGATGGCACTTCGGAAAACCAGTTTGAAGCAAACCGCGACCCGTTCACTTCCAGATATAGGACCCTATTTCAGGATGATAGCTGACTCACTTCCGTTTGATTTAACCAAAGCTCAGAAAAAAGTCCTGAAGGAAATTCATGAAGACATGAAGAAAAATGTGGCTATGAATCGCCTGCTTCAGGGGGATGTAGGTTCCGGTAAAACCATTGTAGCAATCCTGTCTAGTGTTCTGGCAGTTGGAAACAATGTCCAAGTTGCTATCATGGCTCCAACCGAGATTTTGGCAAATCAACATTACCAGTCTTTTGTTAAAGAATTGAATAAAGCCAAGATCCCCTGCACTCTTTTGGTTGGGAATATGAAAAAAAGTAAACGTCAATCTATTTTGGATGGCTTAAAAAATGGAAAAATCCCGGTTGTCATAGGCACTCATGCCTTAATCCAGGAGTATGTGGAGTTTAAGGAATTAGGTCTGGTCATTGTGGATGAACAACACCGGTTCGGTGTCCTGCAGCGCGGAAAATTGCTGGATAAAGGATTAAATCCCCATTTTATGGCTATGACTGCCACGCCTATTCCCCGAACCCTGGCCATTACTTATATGGGTGATATGGACCTGTCTATCATCGATGAAATGCCGGCTAACCGTATTCCTGTGGTGACGAAGGTAGTAAAACCGGCTCGCCTGCCTAAAGTGTATGCTTTTATCAAGGATGAAATCAAAGCGGGGCGCCAGTGCATGGTGGTTTTCCCTTTAGTGGAAGAATCTGAAAAAACTGACCTGGCTGCTGCTGTGGAGAATCATCGAGAGCTGAATGAAAAAATATTTTACGATCTAGATGTTGGTTTAGTTCACGGCCGTATGAAGGGAAAGGAAAAAAATGCCGTCATGGCAAAATTTGAATTGAATGAAATAAGTATCCTGGTATCAACGACTGTTGTGGAGGTGGGAGTAGATATTCCTAATGCAACGGTCATACTGGTAGAACATGCGGATCGTTTTGGTTTGACCCAATTGCACCAATTACGTGGGCGTGTGGGCCGCGGATCAGATAAAGGTTATTGTATTCTGGTACACAGGCATGAATCGGATAAATCGCGATTGAGACTCGCAACTATGGAAACAACGAACGATGGTTTTCAAATTGCTGATGAAGATCTGAAACTCCGGGGTCCCGGTGATTTTTTTGGTTTACGCCAGAGCGGATTCATCCAGTATAAGATTGCTAATATGATAACAGATGGTTCCATAATCCGTCAGGCTCGAAAGGCAGCTTTTACTATGGTCGAAACTGACCCGGATCTTTGCCACGACCAGCATGCGGGAATTAAGGAACGCTTTCAGCTAGATTATAGAGATAAACTGGATATGGTTAAAATAACGTAATAATTTATTACTCATTTTGTCTCTAAATGCTGTAAAGTAAATTCCCCGGCTTTAATTCGAGCGGTTTAATAATCTAAAGAAAAATTTAATGTCCCAAGAACCTTCTACAAAAGATGAGCAACTTTTTATTTATCTGGTCGGCACTTTCCAGTCCAGTGCCTGGGTGGCTTTAGGCAAAGCAAAAAACCCCATGACGGATAAAATAGAACGTAATCTGGATCAGGCTTCATTTTATATTGATCTGCTGGATATGATGCAGACAAAGATGAAGGGGAATTTGACAGAGTATGAGGAACAAGTACTGATTAATGCCGTTAGTGATTTGAAGTTGAATTATATCGAAGAAAAGAAGAAACCGGATGAATCAAGTGAACCTGAACAGGAGACCAAGCAATCATCTGAGGATAAATCTGGAGAAGAAGAATAGCTTGTGATTCATACTGATTATATCCGCCTGAATCGTATCTTGGCGGGTTTTCTTTTCGTATTTTCATTTATCATTTATTATGATACGATGGCTTCAACCGTATCCTATTGGGATTGCGGAGAATTCATTGCAGTGTCCAAAACATTAGGGGTCCCGCATCCGCCGGGAAGCCCCTTTTTCCTGCTTTTAGGCCGAATCTTTTCCATGTTTCCGATTAATGAGGATATAGCCTTTCGTGTAAACCTTATATCCCCCCTGGTCAGTGCTTCAGCAGTCATGCTGCTGTATCTTATTGTTGTAAAAGTGGTTACCAGTTGGCGTGGGCAGATCAGAACAACCGGTGATGGATTAGTAGCCTTTGGCGGTGCCGCTGTAGGCGCTTTGACTTTTGCCTTTACTGATAGTCACTGGTTCAATGCCGTAGAGGCAGAAGTGTATGCTTTCAGTACATTTTTTACTGCCATAGTGGTTTGGTTGATTCTGCTGTGGAATGAAAAAGCAGATGGTAAAGATCATGAACGCTATATTTTGATCATAGCCTATATAATGGGGCTCGCTACCGGACTACATCTGTTGAACTTGTTGACACTTCCTTTTATTGCTCTGATTATTTATTTCCGAAAATACAGATTTGAATGGCCTTCCTTTGGAATTATGGTAGGAATCACGGCTTTGGTGTTTTTGACCATCCATAATGGTATTATCAAAGGCATACCTAAAATGGCTGCTGGGCTGCTGGGTGTGGGTGGTACAGCAATGTTGATCTTAGCAGTTTTTGCTGCCATGGTTTGGTCAGTTATGAATAAGAAACATATGTCCAGCGTGGCGTTAACATCTGTCGTATTAATATTAATTGGATACTCTACTTATACACTTATCTATATTCGTTCTAACCAGGATCCAACCATAGATGAGAATGATCCGGAAACAGTAGTGGCAATGATTTCCTATCTTGAACGGGAACAATATGGCAGCGTAGGGCAGTTTCCAAGACGATTTAAAGGGTTAAAGCCAATTCATGAAATAGTGGGCTATCCTGAAGGACCCAACCGATCTTATTCTTTCAGACAGCGAAAAGAGTACATGGGCGTTGAATCAGGTAAACAATGGAACTTTTTTTGGAATTACCAGATCAAAAAAATGTATAATCGATACTTTTTATGGCAGTTTGCTGGTCGTGGGCTCGCTATTAATCCGGAAGTTACACCAATGGGAGCAACTAGTAGAGAAGATGGGGTGGATTGGACCCAGTTCGGTCTTCCGTTAGCTTTGTTTCTTGGCATTTTTGGTATGATCTATCATGGTTATCGGGATCAGCGCATGGCCCTTACTATACTATCCTTATTTGTTCTTACTGGTTATGCTGTGATTATTTATTTAAACCAGGATGATCCCCAGCCCAGAGAAAGGGATTATTCTTATGTGGGAAGTTTTCTGGCTTTTTCTATCTGGATTGGTGTCGGTTCGGCAGCGGTAGGGGAACGAATTGAAACATGGATTCAAGAAAAAAACTTTGTAAACCGACTAATTGTGATAGCACTCATATTACAAATTCTGTTTATTCCAGGTGTGATATTAAGTGCCAATTATCATTCCCATGATCGATCCGGTAATTATGTTGCCTGGGATTATAGCTATAATATTCTTCAATCCGTGGAACCGAATGGTGTTCTGTTTACGAATGGTGATAATGATACGTTTCCGTTATGGTATTTGCAGGAAGTGGAGGAATTAAGAAAGGATGTAGCTGTAGTGAATTTGAGTTTGCTCAATACGGAATGGTATATCAAGCAGCTTCGGGATTCGCGCCCGGACAGTACCAGTTATGTACGACTTTCGGACCGTCATGTCGATAAGATTACTTCCAATCTCCAGAGGTGGGAAGAAAAGAAGGTACAGGTACCTGCAAAGCATGATCCAGAAAATCCTGACGGTTTTATTGAATGGAATTTAAAACCGACCTATGCCGGACAGGCCTTGCGTGTACAGGATATTATGATCCTGCGCATTATTAATGATGCCAAATGGCGAGTCCCAATTTATTTTGCTGTAACAGTCTCACAATCAAACCGCATCGGCCTGGATAATTATTTGGATATGCAGGGACTTACATTTCAATTGAAAAGCCACAAGACCAAACCTGTGGACAGAGAGAAAATGTACGCTAATTTAATGACGGATGTAGGATCACAAGTTTGGTCGAAAGAGTTTTCCCCTGCCGATTTCAATCGTGAAGAAGATCTTGATTATCTTAACTGGTCACGTGATTATCAGCCAGGTTATTTGTTTCGCAATCTTGGAAATGATCAAGTCTATTTTAATAATCAAATTATCCGACTGCTTCAGAATTATCGCAGTGCTTATATGCAGTTGGCAGTTACTTATTACCTGGATTATCAGAAGGAAACAAGAAAGAAGAATCCTAACGGATCTATCCTGACCGACCTTCGGGAAAAAACATTAGCCGTTTTAGATCGAATGCGCAGGAATATCCCAGAATCTACCATCCCTATTACCGCTGAAGACCTCCATTACCAGGTAGCGAGATTATATGGAGATCTGGATCGCACTGAAACAATGAGACAGATACTGAATAAGTTAACATCCACTGTTGTAACCCGCCCGGACAACAGAGTCGAATATGCTAATGTTTATTATAGAGAATTAGGTGATACAACTAAAGCACTGAACATGTTAGAGAATCTGCAAAATGAATTTATTCAAATGGAAAGCATGATAAAGGTTAAGGGGTTTGGGCGTAAAACTGTTTCCAGCAAACAATGGCAAAAATGGCAGCGAGCCTATCCGGATATTATATCGTCTCTGGTTTATATATATAGAGCTGCCGGCCGTGATCTGGAAGCAGAAACAGTTCTTAATGACTGGGTCGAACGCTATCCCAATGATAGAAATGCGAAGAAGCTGTTAGACGAGGTCCGCGCCAGCGGCTAGGACACATCAGGTCCTCGTGCCTGGCTCCAAATTAATGGTCAGTATTATAATTCCCCACTGGAATGGGATAGATGTTTTATCTGAGTGCCTGGAATCACTGAAAAAAACACGTTATTCAAACTTTGAAATAATTGTTGTGGATAACGCTTCATCTGATGGGAGTGCCAGATGGATAAAGGATAACCATCCAGATATTGTATTAGTTGAAAATGAGGAGAACTATGGATATGCCGGAGGGTGTAACCGAGGTGCAGCAATAGCCAAGGGAGATTATGTTGTATTTCTAAATAATGATACCGTTCATGATCAGCACTGGCTGGAACCATTAATCAGCAGAATGGAATCCGATAGAAACATAGCCGCTGTACAGCCAAAAATACTCAATTATTTTCAGCGTGATCTTTTTGATTATGCGGGCGGCGCAGGCGGTCACATGGATATATTTTGTTTCCCCTTTACCAGAGGTCGAATATTTATGGACCAAGAGGTTGATAAAAATCAATATGATACTGCCGAGACCTGTTTTTGGGCTTCCGGAACAGCCATGGTGGTTCGAAAGGATGAATTCAATAAGGCAGGTCGATTTGATGAAATATTTTTTGCCCATATGGAAGAAATTGATCTTTGTTGGCGATTCCATGCAATGGGGTTTCAGGTTTGGTCGGAACCAAAGTCAGTAGTTTTTCATAAAAATGCTGTATCACTGCCAATGTATTCGCACCAGAAATATTATTTGAATCATCGCAATTCACAACTAATGCTTTTCGGGAATTATTCCTTACTGTTGTCTCTTTACTTGGGATTCATTCGTTTTATATTGGAGTGGATCGCCTGTGGCTATGCCATATTTAAACTGGACTGGAATCACGTAACCGGAATTTTAAGAGCTTTTGGGTGGTTAATTTTTCACCCCCACCGGATATGGCAGAGACGGAAACAATTTAAAAGACTGCGCCAGGTAAAAGATAAGGATATTATGAAAAGAATGGCAAAAACTGCTATTGTCCTTGAGTATTACTTAAAAGGGAAAAGAACTTATTCAGACATTTTATCAAGAGCGGCTTGATATAGTTCACGACGGTCCGGATCCAGTTCATTTATATCCTGCAGGAGATCCCTGCGGCCCAATAAACTGAAAACCTGGGCTAGATTTTCAGACTGAACTTTCATGAAATATTGTGTGTGCTGTTCCCGCCCGAAATCGTGGTAGGTTTGCTCAAGGCCATCCAGCATATTCTTAAATTCTTTGACAGCTTCATCCACGTTGGCTTCCTTCATTAAGTCCATGCCAACATAATATGCCAGGCGCGCCTTTCTTAAACCGGAATTCCCGCTCAAATCATCCACGAGTGCCGTCCGGGTGGCCCAACCCTTTTTATACTCAGATCCAGAGCCGCGCAAAGCAATATCACGTGCGGTCTCATAGGCTGTGTTGCCACCGCGGAATTCATAGGTGTCAATTTCCCCGGCAAGAATCAGTTGCGCATAGAACGCCAGAAAACCGGAAAGGGGTTCAAATAAAACCAGGTCAAAATATAGACTGGTACCAGCACTATAATAAAATTGAACCCCTTTATCAAAATAACGCTGATCAGAACCATTGGTAAAAAGTGCTTGGCAAAGATAGGTTTTTACATTTCCTTTTGATGATGATCCTTCAAAAATAAGCTGAATGTGAATAGGGATATTCAGATCACTGAATCCTTTATCCCAGGATGTGGTTAGGAAAAACCGGCGTATATCTTCAATGAGCGGCATGAGGTTTTGCTTTTCATCGCTTCTCAAAAGACGATCATCGAAGGTTATTTCTATTGAACCAAACTGTGAAAAAAGCTGGGAAGGGAGAATAAGAAATAAAAAAAGATAACTGAGTAGCTTTCCCATAGGGTGAAAATAGACTCAAGGGTTTTTTCCGAACAAGGCCTTTGTCTAACTCATTTTCACCGGTCTGGTTTCTAGGTAATTTTGGTGTATGGCTAACATAAAAGAATTATTAAATAATGCTCAGTATCAACACGTCCGCGAATTATTGACCATTGCTGGCGAATTAAGCCAGAGTACTGGCGTATCAGCCTACGCTGTAGGCGGGTGTGTTCGGGATTTACTCTTGGGCAAGAACCTGTATGACTTGGATCTGATGATTGAAGGGGAAGGGATTCCATTTGCCCGTAAACTGGCTGCAAAACTGGGTGTAAAAAAAGTCGTACCATTTGAAAAATTCGGCACAGCTTTAATTCCAAATAAACCGATTCAGATCGAAGTAGCTACTTCCCGAATGGAAGTTTATGATGCTGATTCTAGAAAACCATCAGAAATCAATTATACTGATTTACATGGAGACCTAAGCCGGCGGGATTTTTCAATTAATGCCATGGCTATGAATATTCACCCTAAAAACTTTGGTGAACTGACAGATCTATTTGGAGGAATCAGTGATCTGAATTCGGGAATATTGAGGACCCCCATGGATCCAGATGAAACTTTTTCAGATGATCCTTTGCGAATAATGCGAGCGGCTTATTTTACTTCAAAATTAGGATTTAGGATCAAAAATGATTGTTTGGATTCCATGAAGCGTCAAGCAGAAAGAATAATAATAGTTTCCTGGGAGCGAAAACGTGATGAATTCATAAAGATCTTATCAACTGATAAGCCTTCCATAGGGTTATTAATTTTGAAAAAATCAGGACTCATGAATCATATTTTTCCTGAAATCGACGTGATGGACGGTTTAGAACAGACATCTGAGTGGCATCATAAGGATATCTTTTTTCATACTCTACAGGTCGTGGATAATGTAGCAGAATTATCTGATAAAATGGAGTTGCGATTCGCAGCTTTAGTTCATGATATTGCTAAACCGAACACACGAAAGATCGATTCTGAAAAAGGATATACCTTCCATGGTCATGATGCGGTGGGAAAACGTATGATTAATAAGGTAGCTAAGCGGATGAAACTGCCAAATAAACTAGCGGAATATCTGAAGAAATTGACACTTCTGCATTTACGCCCGATCGCACTGGTAAAAGAAGATGTAACAGATTCCGCTATCCGCCGGCTCATGGTAGATGCGGGAGAGGAACTGGACGACCTGATGACACTATGTCGGGCGGATATCACCACCAAGAACCC
>PAWD01000039.1 GCA_002713325.1 Nitrososphaerota archaeon | reverse complement strand
AACCATCTTTTGAGCAAGATCGGTGGCTTGTTCGAAATCATTGGCCGCCCCGGTAGTCATCTGCCCCATAAAAATTTCCTCGGCGATTCGACCGCCCATCAACACAGCGATTCTGGCAAAAAGGTAATCCCGGTTGTGGCTGTATCGATCTTCTTCGGGCAATTGCATCGTAACACCTAAGGCCCGGCCACGAGGAATGATAGTGACCTTATGAACCGGATCTGTGTTTGGACTGAGCGCTCTAGCAACGACCGTATGTCCGGATTCATGGTAAGCCGTGGTTTTCTTTTCCTCATCTGACAGAATCATGCTTTTGCGCTGAATACCCATCATGACCTTGTCCTTTGCATCCTCAAAATCATCCATATCAACGGATTTCTTACGTTTTCTGGCAGCCAGTAATGCTGCTTCATTTACAAGATTGGCAAGATCTGCACCCACCATTCCCGGGGTTCCTTTCGCGATGGATCTCAAATTAACCTTTCGTCGATTGAGCACTACCTTTTTAGTATGGACCTTTAATATACCAAGCCTCCCCACATAATCAGGGACATCCACCACGATCTGACGGTCAAACCGCCCGGGTCGCAATAATGCAGGATCGAGAACATCAGGACGGTTTGTGGCAGCAATAACGACAATATTTTGATTATTATCAAAACCGTCCATTTCAACTAACAGGGCATTAAGTGTCTGCTCCCGTTCATCATGGCCTCCACCGATACCGGCACCACGATGACGCCCAACAGCATCTAATTCATCAATAAAGATTATGCAGGGTGTGCTCTTTTTCGCCTGCTCAAACAAATCCCTTACCCTGGATGCACCCACACCTACAAACATTTCCACAAAATCAGCGCCGCTAAGGCTGTAAAAAGGCACATTAGCTTCACCGGCGACAGCTCGGGCCAAGAGTGTCTTCCCAGTACCGGGTGGGCCTACCAGAAATGCACCTTTGGGAACCCTGGCACCTAATTTTTGAAAGCGTTTTGGATTCTTTAAAAATTCAATGACTTCCTCAAGCTCTTCTTTTGCTTCCACACACCCTGCCACGTCCTTGAAAGTGACACGTGGCTGGTCCGAAGTCCATAAAGATGCCCGGCTCTTACCAAAATTGAAGATCCCACGCATACCACCGGCACCGCCCTGCATTCTCCGGATCATAAAAAACCAGAATCCAATCAGCAGTAACCACGGAAACATATTCAAGATGTATCCGGTCCAATCGATACTCTTTTCCTTAAAACTATAATCCAACCCTGCTTGATCCCACTGCTCTGTTACCTGCCGATCAACGAATGGAAGGGTGAGGCGGAATTTTGTAACATCTTCTGCACTGCCTAATGTTGTATCAATAATCTGTGGCGTTTTGAATTCACCATGGAATGTTTTATCAATAATGACCGCCTTATCAATATCACCAGCTAATAAATATTCACGATATTGAGTATAGTCTATCTCTAATTCATTCTTTCGTTCATTTGTTAATAGGCTTGACAAGTAAACAGCAACAAATATAATCCCAATCCAAATAAGACTCGTTTTTCCTGCTCGTTTCCACTGGAAGTCATCCTTGGGGTCTTTTTGTCCAGATTTTTTCGGCGATGTCCACCGATGCTGGTTCTTTTTACTATTTGCCATAAAATATCCTAAAAGATTATATCTCACTCATAAGTCAAGACGGAAGATTGAATCTAAATGTCTCAATTTTTGATCGAAATCCAGACCGTATCCTACAACGAAATCCGGGGGAATTTCAAATCCAATGATATCCACCTCGAAATTTAGTTTAGCCAGTTCTGGCTTCAGCAATAATGTGACAATCGATAAAGATTTTGGCGAGGCTTCGGAAAGACGATCCCGGATAAATTTTATTGTCAAACCGGAATCAATAATGTCCTCCACTAAAATTACATGCCGACCAGTGATATCTGCAGAAATATCCTTTATAAGCCGCACTGTACCTGTTGATTGATCTCCAGAATAACTATGTAACTTAATGAAATCCATTTCACAATCGATTGTTAAAGCACGTAATAAGTCGGCCATAAACATAAAGCTGCCATTTAGCACACCTATCAGAATTGGAATTTCATTCTTGAATTTGTTAGAAAGTTCGGTACCGATAGCTGCCACTCTGGAATGAATTTTTTCCTTGGAAAGAAATGGAATGAGTTTCGACTTATGAATACTCATATTTTTTTTCAGCTAAAACGCTTCAACTCTATAGTTTGCTTCGTTCGGGGGGTAACCTTCACTGATTCATCAATACGCATACCGCATACCCAGATAATATCATCATCTGCAGTTAATATCACCTGGTCATCTTTTGAGAACCGGTCAATTTTATTGTTAATTAAAAAATCACTCACTTTCTGATGACCAACTAATCCTAGTGGCTGAAATTTATCCCCGGTACACCAATACCGTAAAAAAAGTCTTCTATTCTTGATTTTATCCCAATCCAGTATTTCAGTATTTCGATTCGCAGTAAAAGATTCGGGTTTCTTTAGCAAATTCATCCCGTACACATAATTCCCAAATTCCACTATGTCTCCAGGTTTTATTTCTAATTTATTTTTGCTTCTTTTTTCTTGTTTTCTTAGAATCCAAAATTTCCGGTTGTTCAACAGTTCCCACCCCTTTTTTTGCTGCAAAGTGGTCCCCGTTTTATCAGACTTTATAAATTGTTTAAGTATGGTATAATCATGCCGACGCCACTGCCCACGCGATTGGGTCAGCGTCTGGAAAACCATTGCTTGGACAATAGTTGGTAGATTTGTAATAGATGATTTGGAAATTTCAATTTTTCCCTTGCTTAAATAGTATACATTGTCATCTATAATTCGTTCCACAAAAAAAAACAAGGCATTGTTCCACTCTGAAAAATGGCTCACAGTTTCATTAACGGCAAAAATCAGGTCTGGGTACTGCTTTTCCCAAGATCCTATGACCTGGTTCCGAATAAAGTTCCTGGGAATAGAGATATCATTATTCGTTGCATCTTCAACGAATGGAATCGAATGTCGATTTAAAAAGTCATTTAGATCATGTTTGGAAAATGGCAGCAATGGACGCAAAATCTTGCCCTGTTTGGTATTCATTCCTCCCAGTCCTATCACTCCGGTATGATGCGCAAGATTCATGAGCACGGTTTCCAACTGATCATTACCATGATGCCCAGTAACGATCCAATNACAACCAGATTNATANGCCATTGTTTTCAGAAATCGATATCTATTCTCCCGNGCCCAGGCTTCNGTGCTCTCGTTTTTTTCAATGGATCGGGGTTCTAGATGGCGAATAAAAACAGGGACATGCCACTCTTTTCCTACAACCTGAACAAATTCCTGATCTTTATTGCTATCGCTGCGTAAATGATGATTTACATGCCCAATCACAAATTCCCCTACATTCGATAATTGAACAGATTTAAACAAAGTCAGCAGAGCCATCGAATCCGGGCCACCGGAAATTGCCAGTAAAAATTTTTCCTTTCGCGAATCATCTAACAGAATCTGTAGATGACTTAGAAATTGATCCGCAAGCGGATCCGCAGCAATTTTATGTGTATTTAATGATAGGATTTGCGTCATCTTCAGGAATTTACCTGACTCAAAAGGTGAAGTAGAAATGGGTTTTCCTTAAACGGACCAGTAACTATCCGTTCAACTTGAATATTCAAATATAGTTAAAGAACAGGTGTGAAAGGCATTGAATTTTATCTTCATAAGATTTTGGATATAACATCCATTCAGCGGCAGATATACTGCTCAGGATTGAATTTCCATCTTGTGGTGTGAAACAGAAACCAGTGATCTCATGCTCATGGCGAACATTTAGGGACTGCTCTACCACCACTGTTTGGTTCATGATTCGGCCAAAATGCCCATGGTCACGTCCAAACGAGAAAACTGTGCTGGCCATATCTTTAGTAGTCATGGCAACATATGGATTATCATGTAGTTTATCCTTTACCTCATTTAGAGAAGTGGGTTCCTTTACTGTCATGGTAAACCACAGAACATGCATGTACTGGCTGTTGACTTTCATCGCAGAAGAAAACAGGTTCAGGTCCAAACCAAGTGTCTGGAATAACCCAGCGGCATCCTTCGCATGATGTGATCCATATGATTCATCACTATGGGTACCCACTTGTGGAGAAGCAATAAAACTTCCTTCTTGACTTAAATCACTGGCCCGTCGGATACATACATAGCGGCCTTCAACGAGGTTCTCTGGGTTATCATTTAAGGCTATAGTATGTGTAATACATGAAATATTATGGGTGTTACAGGATACAATCTGTAAAAATATGTCATCTGTATTCAATGCGCTATCATTGATACCACGTGCATATTTCTTCCCGAATCCATCTTCACTACCCTGGGCTAAGAAACCTCGTACTGTATCAGAAAATTTCTGATAATAGTTTGCCTTATTCTCATGCCCGATACCCTTTGGTGTGCAATCAATCACTACTGAAGACCGCTTGATCGCCTCCTCTGTTTCAAGGTCTGGATCCAGTTTCAGTTTTTTGAATTCGGAAACCTTCACAGAATCAACCGCAAGCCTTGCACCGCGCCTTAACAGGTCAGTGACCTTCGAACTATCCCTGCGCAATGCAGAATTCTTGTGAAATGTCACTTCATCGATACCCAACTGGTCACTGTAGTCACATAACAATCCAATTAGGGGTTCGCCTATTGTGCCCGTACCTACGATGTGAACAATTTTACGTTCCATTGGAGATTACTCCTCTTTTTGAATCTTCATTTCATTTTCTAAACGAATCTGAATAACTATCCATGCACTAATAAAACCATATACAACAATAATGACTGTAAGAAGATGTGTCATATAATTTTATGAGTTTCTCTTCTCTTTAAATTATGGACTCGAAAGCGAATCATGAATGAAATAACCACCAACAAAGATAATAACGAATAGTTAATCATTAACACCGGCATAATTCCGGTATTCTCAAAATATTGGCCTACTTGGGGGTGTGATTGCAATTCCGGCAACCATAGTTTAACCGAAAGAAATATTAGAGGCACATCGAGAAAAGCTATGATGCCTAATACCGCCGCATAACGTGAAACCTGTTCTGGGTTACCACCGAATTCTCTGAGCATAAAGTATCCCAGAAAAATTAGGAAAAGAACCAAACTTGTTGTCAAACGGGGTTCCCATACCCAGAAATGACCCCATGCTGGTTTCGCCCAGATAGGACCCGTTATTAATACTAAAAACATAAATATTGTCCCCGCTTCCGCACTCGCTAAAGCAAAATGGTCCCAGGTTTGCCCCTGCTTCCAAAGAAATAAAATACTGAATATCATCACCAATAAATACCCAATAAATGCTGTCCAGGCTACCGGAACATGTATGTAGAAAATATTTCCAAAATCAGGCTGAAGCTGGTTTTGCGGAGCTATAGTTAAGATGAGAAAAATATTAATCCCAGATAAAAATGCCGCTAATAAAAAATGGATTTTATTGACTCGTAAGGCTAAAAACGACACTATTCTTCTACAATTTGATCATAAAATAAATACCCTAAAAGCGCGGAAGTTAACAAGAATGTAAAAAGAATTAGAATCCATATTCGCCATTCTCCAAAAGGTTTATTTTCAAATATAAATACAGTGCTTTTGGTTGCTGCAATGATGACTGGTGAAGCTAATGGAAAAAGTAAAACTGGAATCAGCACTTCACGCATGTTGGCTCGCAAAGCAAGTCCCGATATTAAACAACCGATAGATATTATCGCACTATTTCCCAGAATCAGGATACCAAGAAAAAATAGTATAGAAAAAGAAACATCCAGATTAAGGAACAGAAAGAATGGTACAATGAACAGCAATTCTGCCATTGATAAAAAAATGAATCCAACCAGAAGTTTTGACAAGAAAACGAGGCCTCGATCTATAGGAGCACTAATCCAGCTCCAATGGGCATCCATATCTCCTTCATAGGAAAACAGCCTGTTTAATCCTAACACAGATGTAAATAAGATTACAACCCAGAGTAAGCCTGGGGCAAATTGGCGAAAGAGAACAGGTGATACATTAAAGGCAAAGGCAAATACCAATGTTACCGCTAGTCCAAAGATGAACATAGAAACAACCATTTCCCGGGAACGCCATTCATTGATTAATTCTTTCCAGATCAGATTACCCATTAACCACTTCCTGTAATTAGATTACCTGCATCTTCTTTAGACATCACCTTCAAATCAAGATCTAAATCAATCTGCCCATTTTTCAAGGTAATAATCCGATCAGCGATGCCTAACACCCAATTAATATTATGGGTAGCGATGAGCATTGTTCTATTAACCTTCTTCCATTCAATGATAAGGTCGTTAAAGAGATTTTCACCCTCTTGATCCAGTGCGTTTAAAGGTTCGTCCAGGTACAATACCGGGGAAGGGATTAAATCCGCCACCGCTAGTTTCAACCGCTGTAACATCCCCTGGGAGTAAAATTTTATTTGCTTGTCCCTATGGTTATCTAAAGATAAAAATCTGAGGTGTTCATCAATTTTGTCGACACTTGCATTTAACCCATATAATCCTGAAATAAAAAATAGATTCTCTAATGCGCTTAAAGACGGGTACAGGGATGCATTATGTCCAATATATAATGAAAATTTCCTGGATGAAGGATCACCGGGGAAAATTTCTTTCCCATTGATACTAACTTTTCCTGAACCTATAGATGCGATTGATGATAAAATCTTAAGAATTGTGGTTTTGCCAGAACCATTTGGTCCGAGCAAACAAACGACAGAGCCAGAGAGAATAGTAAAGGAAACCTTGTTTAATACAGTCTGTCGGTAAAAAGATTTACAAAGACCAGAAACTTCAACCTGCATTATGAAGAAGTATGACGAATTTGTTGAATTATATCTGAAACGTTTCTTTTTAATATATCTCTGGACTTTTGATAGTCCTCTTGAGAAAGTTTACCTACTGAAAAATCTGTTTCTAACTCTTTTATTTGCCTGTAAAGAATCTGTTTTTTTCGCTTCAATTCATCGACATCAAAAACTGGCTGCGGCATGGCACCAGGAGATTCTATAAGAGGCTGTACAATAAACATGATTCCTATAGTAAAGAAAAATATAATTATTAGAGGCGTAAATAAATCCATTTTACTCCTTATGAGGCCACAGGGCGATCAAAGTACCAGCGACCAATACCCAACCCCCAAGCCAAACCCACCAGACCAGTGGATTAATCATAATTTTTATATAGGCAATTTCCTGTTCAATATCTATTCCGGAAAAAATAGAATAGATATCCTTAAATACCGTGGAAAATATTGATAATTCGCTGTGTGGCTGGCGCCGGTCAGGGTTTGGATCTCGATGGAAATAAATACGTTTCTCAGGGGAAAGACGAGTAATGATTTCATTCTGATCATTCCAAACATTCAATCCGGCAACCCAGGCAAAATGATTTGGTCTTTCCAATTCCTGCAGGGAAATAAATTCAAACTGATATGAACCAAATTTCTGGAATTGCCCCTTTTTAATAGAGAACTCTAATTCCTGATTAAATGCGCGGCCGGTAAACCCTACAAACATGAAAACAATTCCCAAATGTACAATATACCCACCATATCTACTGCGATTCTTTCTTACCATCGAAATTAAAGCTGTTATAACAGTCTCATTCTGAACTTTTCTTCTAGACCTTATACCGCGAATAAATTCTTCGAGAATAACAGCCGTAACAAATCCAATCAAGGCAAAAGAGATAATCACATAGCCTGACATACCAATAATGATCCCACCAAGAAGTGATACTAGACCGAATGCAATAGGCAGAGAAAAATTCCGAATAAAAGCCTGTTTGGATGTTCTTCGCCAAACAAGAATGGGGCCAACTCCAGTCATGAACAATAGGAATAATCCAATAGGTATAGTGACTTGATTGAAAAAAGGTGCGCCTACTGTTATTTTCGTACCCGTTACTGCTTCCGAGATGACAGGGAAAATTGTACCCCAGAACACAGCGAAGCAGATAATAACAAAGATAACATTATTAAATAAAAAACCACTTTCCCGTGATGTAAAAGATTTAATTCTCCTTTTAGATTTGAAATCTGATTTTCGGTAAATGATTAGTCCAAATGAAATGAACAAGTTAAAAAAAACATATCCTAGAAAAAGAGGACCAAGATTAGACGCTGTAAATGAATGAACCGACGACATGACGCCGCTTCGAGTTAAAAAAGTACCAAAAATACAAAGTGAAAATGTTAATACGATCAAAACGATATTCCAGATCCGCAGCATATCTTTCTTTTCCTGGATAATAATAGAATGGAGAAATGCCGTTCCTGTTAGCCAAGGCATAAAAGAAGCATTTTCAACTGGATCCCAGGCCCAATAACCGCCCCAACCCAGTTCCTGATACGCCCACCAGCCTCCCAGGATAACTCCGGCACTTTGAAACATCCACACTATAAGTGTCCATCGACGAATAGAACGGATCCACAGAGGGCTTGTATCTCCTGTAATCAATGCTGCAATGGCAAAGGCAAATGGAACTGAAAACCCCACATACCCAAGATATAACGTTGGCGGGTGTATAGACATTGTTAGATTTTGTAAAAGAGGATTCAAACCATTGCCATTTGCAACAATGAAATTCACATCAGTAGGGCTAAATGGATTCGCCACAAAATTTGTAATAATAAGAAAAAAGAATTGTATGGACACCAATACCAGGATTACCCAAGGCATAAGTTGTGTATACTTGTTCCTATTTTGAAAAAGCACAATCAAACAATAAATCGATAATATAAATAACCAGAATAATAAAGACCCTGCCTGACCAGCCCAGAGTGCAGTTACCTTATACAGTAATGGGGTCTCAAGGCTGGTATAGTGAGCAACATAATCAACATCGAAATTACTTTGTATGAGTTCATTCAATAGTAACAGGGTAGCTAGAATAGAAAAAAGTGACACCATGACTACAGAGCGCCACCCAGCGAGGTAAAACCGGTAATCTCCAGTTCGTATAAATAGAAATAATATTATAAAGGCAATGAAGGATAGACCAAGCGCCAGGCTTAAAGACAATCCACCAAATACTGGAATCATAATTCGTCTAGATTGTAACTGGATTCATCTCTAAGGGTACCTTCATACCGAGATGCGCACTTAACTTGCAATTGGTCTGCATTAAACATTCCACTGTGATAATTTCCTTCCACAATAATTTCAGCATCATCCTTAAAAAGGTCTGGACGAGTGCCATAGAATTTTACTGGGATCGATGCTTCACCTTGTGCAAGGTCAAAGGAAGCATCTAATTTATCAGTTGCAGAGATAATAATTGAACCGGTTGCAACTTTACCGCCCAAGCGAACACGAGATGATTCCTGGGTAGCTCTAAGTTCGTATACCGATAGAAATTTCATCATTCCTGTTCCATTCTGATCAGGATTAAGGGTTACATATGTAATCCAAAATGCAGTGATGATTGAAATTCCAATAATAGCAATTAATATTTTATGGCGAGCCATAACTTTACTAATTAAAGCCTAAAAGACAGCCGTTTCCTGCCATTCGCCGAACTCAGCCTTCATGGCATCCACAATTTCACCCAAGGTTGCGTGAGTCTTAGCTGCACGAATAATTGGCGGTACCAAATTTTCGTTGTTCTGGCAGGCTTCTTGAATTTTACTTAAAGTCGCCTTGACTGTAGAATCGTTACGATTATTACGTAAGGTATCCAATTTATTACATTGGGTATTTTCAGCTTGGGGGTCAATTTCCAGAATAGGAATGTCTATTTTTTCATCATCACTCACGAAGTCATTTACACCAACAACAACACGTTGATTATTGTCCATTTTAGTTTGATAATCAGCCGCAGAGCGAGCTATTTCACGCTGGAGATACCCTTGTTCTATGGCTGGAATGACACCACCCAACGCCTCAATTTCTTTAAAATATTGTTCAGCTTCTTCTTCAATGCTGTCCGTCAAGGACTCAATAAACCACGATCCTCCCAGTGGATCAACAACATTAGCCACACCGGTTTCATAGGCTATCAGCTGTTGAGTGCGCAAGGCAATCTCAGCAGCTTTTTCACTGGGTAAAGCTAACGTTTCATCCATGGAATTAGTATGCAGACTCTGGGTACCACCCAAAACAGCCGCCATGGCCTGAAACCCTGTACGGGCAATATTAATCTCTGGCTGTTGAGCTGTCAGGCTGCATCCGGCTGTTTGGGCATGAAACCGTAGTGTCCTTGAGCGTTCGTTTTTGGCTCCATATTTATTTTTCATTCGTTTAGCCCAAATTCTCCGTGCAGCACGATACTTAGCAATTTCCTCAAAAAAATCCAAGTGGGAATTGAAGAAAAAGGAAAGTCTTGGAGCAAATGCATCAACATCCAACCCTGCTTTGATACCGTATTCTACATACGTAAATCCATTCGCTAAAGTAAAAGCCAATTCCTGAGCAGCAGTAGACCCTGCTTCTCGAATATGGTACCCACTTATAGAGATGGTATTATACCTAGGCATATTTTCGGTGCAATAGGTAAGCATGTCAGTAATGACGCGCATTGATGGTTTCGGAGGAAAGATCCATTCCTTCTGAGCAATGAATTCCTTCAAAATATCATTTTGGAGCGTACCTCGCAACTGGTCTAGTGGAACCCCTTGTTTTTCTGCCACTGCGATATAAAATGCTAATAAGATAATGGCTGGCCCATTAATTGTTTGGGATACAGAAATCTCACCTAAATTGATACCATCAAAAAGCGTTTCCATATCCGCAAGGGATGATACGTTTACACCGCATTTGCCAACTTCGCCGCTAGAAAAAGAATGTCCAGGATCATAGCCCATGAGAGTAGGCATATCATAGGCTACCGATAGGCCTGTTTGACCTTTCTCAAGTAATAATTTGAATCGGCGGTTTGTTTCTTCGGGTCTTCCATATCCGGCAAACTGACGCATGGTCCATAGTTTTCCACGATAAAGGTTTGGATGGATACCGCGTGTATACGGATACTGACCTGGGAATCCCAGTTTTTCCATATAACCATTTTCAGGGGAAATAGGAAAATAGCAAAGATCTATAGAATCACCGCTTAGTGTATCAAAATCAGCATCCCTTTTTGCGGCAGCGTTGACGGACTCCAACCACTTGGTCCGACCCTCATTGAATAATTCTAACTGTTTATTCATTTAATTCACTAAAGCTCAACTAACTTATTTCTATCATGAATCAATATGATCAATCCCTCAATTAACATCCATAAAATCAACATAATTAATATAACATCTATGCTGAATAAAAGTCGATTATTCTCCATAAATGAAACTGCTTTTATTATTAAGGATGAAAGCGTGGCAAAAGATATGAATCCAAAAGGGATTGCCAGAGGTAAAACTTGTTTTTTTTGTTTCCAAAAATAAAGGGATAAAACCATTAATGTAAGTGCAGCTAACATCTGGTTGGATGCACCAAAAACAGGCCACAAAACCCATCCCGCCTGGGTAGATGCTCCGGTAGAAGGATCAACTATATTCCACATAGCTAAAACGATAGCAGGAATTACGGCTATAATCGTTGCCATATATCGATCTTTCAGAATGGAAATATTCACTGCATCTCCTAACTCCATAAGTATAAACCGTTGTATCCTCGTTGCCGTATCAAGGGTTGTTGCTGCAAAAGAAATTACAAGAACCGCCATTAATGTATTGGCAAATTCAGCGGGGATACCCAAGGCATGTATCAGTCACCACCGCCAAGTACAAATGCAGCTGCCTTATTGGCAGTAGCATTTGCCCATGAATCATAATAGACGGCCCATGATAAATCATCCACAAAACCAACAGAAGGTAATTTACAGTTTGTAACCAATGCAATCCCGGCAACAGCGGCCAACGTAGATGCCAAGGCCAATGTCCCTTCTCCAAGCATACCGCCATATCCAATAAGCCGGGCGTCAGACATGTGTTTAATTTGTTTTGATGTCGTCCCTGAAGAAACAAGACCATGGAAACCGCTTATGGCACCACAGGCTATGGTAACAAATAAAAGAGGAAATATCGAAGGAGCACCTTCTCCGCTGGGTCGAAAGGCCGGAGCATCCACCACAGGATGAGCTACAAATAAACCTAAGAATAATAATGCCAGTCCAACAAAAAGCTGGTGACTATTTATGTAATCTCTGGGCTGTAATAAAAACCAGACCGGCAATAAACTGGCAATTGCCGAATAAATAAATAATAAAATGATCCAAAGGTTATTCTGTTGGGTGGTATCTAATCCAAAAGATTCGAATGAAAGGGGAAATTTAGTACCTAAGTAAACGAATATATACAGTATGCCCAAGGCAATCAGGGAAGGTAATAAAGCACCAACCTTACGTTTATATAAATGCCATCCAATAAAAATGGCAATGATGATTTCAATGTTGATCGGTAAAATTGTCGTCGGAACTGCTACAAATAATCCAGCAATCGCCATTGCAAAAACAGCCAGTATAAGCCAGGTCAATAATAGTACAAAAATCAGAAACATTACCCGAGTACGGGAATTAATTACATTTCCCGTTATATCGGCAATAGACCGCCCTTTTTCCCGTACGCTTGTCACTAACGCACCAAAATCATGGACGGCACCCATAAATATTGTACCTAATATGATCCAGAGCAGTGCAGGCAGCCATCCCCAATAGACAGCAATGCAAGGCCCGATAATTGGGGCAGCACCAGAAATGGATGTGAAATGATGGCCGAAAAGAACATATTTATTCGTGGGAAAAAAATCAATCCCATCCTCTAATTCTTCCGCTGGAGTCGGACCACTAAATTCATACAAACCAAAAATACGATTAGCAATAAACGTGGAGTAAAACCGATAACCGAGGAAGAAAAAAATAAACCCGGCTAACGCGAGAACAACTGAATTCAAGTCTTAAACTGTAATAGTTTCCGAAATCGGGATAAGTTTTTTTATTGTTTGTTTCAATCCCGCTTTATCCAGACCGTGCAATTCCAGAATTTGATCACGAGATCCGTGTTCAACAAATGTATCAGGAAGCCCTAACCGCTTTAAAATTCCTTTATATCTGTTTTCCAATAACCAAGCTGCAACACCATCACCAAAACCACCAGTGACGACGCCCTCTTCGAGTGTAATTACGTAATCAAACTTGTCCGGGATAGATTTTAAATATTGCTCATCCATAGGTTTAATAAATCGGCAATTAACTACTTCACAGGAAATTCCAGATTTGATAAGTTCATTAGCTGCATCCTGCGCGGGATACACCATGGGACCAACCACCAAGATGACTGCATCTTTGCCCTGACGCTCGATATTCCAGGATCCGATGGGGAGTAATTCCGCTTGACCACTTTCGTCAAACTCCACGGATGATGCTTTTGGATAGCGAATCCCAAAAGGTTTATCGGTTACATTTAATGCTGTATATAAGAGGTGGCGAAATTCATTGCCATTCTTTGGGGCAGAAACAATCATATCCTGAACACAGCGCAGATAAGCAATATCCAATGCGCCATGATGTGTAGGACCATCTTCTCCAGCGATACCTGCCCTGTCCATACAAAAAATCACTGGCAAATGCTGTACGGCCACGTCATGAATTAGATGATCGTATGCGCGCTGTAAAAATGTTGAATAAATTGCTACGATTGGACGTATGCCCTCTGTTGCCAACCCTCCTGAAAATGTGACTCCATGCCCCTCAGCAATACCAACATCGTAATACCGGTTAGGAAATTGCTTTGCAAATGGCACTAATCCTGTTCCTTCCCTCATAGCTGCTGTAATACATACCACATCATCCCGATTCCGGGCTAACTCGCATGCCAAAGATCCAAATACACTCTGAAAAGGAGGTACGGATGGCTTGGGGTCAGAAGGTGGTTCAATCTTATCTAATTTCTGCCCATTAGCTTTGACACCATGATATTTCACCGGATCTTTTTCGGCCACCTGCATTCCTTTTCCCTTTCTGGTCAATATGTGCAGCAGGACCGGGTTGGGAATATCTTTTATATTATCCAGAGTTTTGATGACCTCATCCAAATCATGCCCATCAATCGGCCCAAAATAACGAAAGCCCATTTCTTGGAAGAGCATTCCTGGAACAATAATATTTTTAATGCTTTCATCAATTCGTTTAAGGAAAGTCCGGGTTTTGCTTCTCGCCAATGGCAGTTTACCTGTTAGGTTCCAGACCTCATTGCGAATACGATTGTAGTATGGATTTGAAATGAGTCGCGTTAAATATTTACTAATGGCGCCTACATTCGGGCTGATTGACATTTCATTATCATTAAGTATGACTGTTAATTGGTGTCCGATATGCCCCGAATTATTTATTCCCTCATATGCTAGACCGCCTGTCATGGCACCATCACCAATTACCGCAACAACACGGTGGTTCTGTTTTTTCTGGTAGCGTGCCTCTGCTACACCCAACGCTGCCGAAATTGATGTGGATGCATGACCGGCGCCAAACACGTCATATTCACTTTCTGTGCGTTTTAAAAATCCGCTCAGACCGCCGAACTTCCTGATAGTTGGGAATTCATCAAAACGACCAGTAAGTAATTTATGTGCATAAGCCTGATGCCCAACATCCCACAATAGCTTATCTTCAGGTGTGTTATATATGTAGTGCAATGCTACTGTGAGTTCCACTACTCCCAAAGTTGGTGCGAGGTGACCTCCAATTTCTGTAATAACATCAATTGTATGTTCCCGCAGTTCCTTACATAACTCATGCAATTCCAATCGGGAAAGCTTTTTCACATCGACAGGTGATTTAATATCAGGTAAATATTTAAGCTGCATGAACCTGATTTAGAATGGTCCAAAAATATTTACTTTGGGAATCAAACAAAATTTCATGGAAAATTGAAATACCATCGATCTCAGGATGGAAAGAAAGACCAAGAAAATGTCCACTTAAAACAATTAAAGGTTCTTCTCCACATTTGCCCAGTACCCGTACATTTTTTCCGACTTCAATAATTTTAGGCGCCCGAATCAACGTAGCAGGCACTGTGAAAGATTCTTCGCCAAAATGAAACTGTGCTGGTTCTGTTGATGACATAATCTGGCGTCCATATGCATTCCTATCTACTGAAATATCCAACAATCCTAATGGTACTACCCGCGAGTCATGCACTTTTGTTGCCATTAGAATCAGCCCGGCACAGGTTCCCATAACTGGATAATTAGTGGCAAAAGATAAAATTGGTTCACGAAGATTAAATGAATCCATAAGTAACGACATTGTCGTTGATTCTCCTCCGGGTATTACCAAACCTTCAATGCCATCAAGGTGTCTTGGCAGTTTCACACTGACAGAGCCAATACCCATCTCTTCAAAAATGCGGTGATGCAAAGCAAAATCGCCCTGGAGTTCCAAAATGCCAATACGATTCACCAGCCCCGTTCCTGCAAACGTTCTTCTTCAGGTATTTCGGACATCTCCAAACCTTTCATGGCTTTTTTTAGTCCTGTACTTGCTGCTGCAACCCGATCTGCATCTTTATAATGTGTTGTGGCTTCCACAATGGATTTGGCCCTGGCTTCCGGGTCATCACTCTTAAAAATACCTGAACCAACAAATACGGATTCAGCAACAATAAAATGTCCAATATTAAATTCGCTAATACATTTAACTTTTGAAATTTGGCGTATAGAATTGTATGTTAAACCATGACCAACATGAACTTCCAAACCAACTTTATTTGCATAATTTGCAGATTTTTTTAATTCTAAAAATGAAGATTTTGT
>PAWD01000038.1 GCA_002713325.1 Nitrososphaerota archaeon | reverse complement strand
TCCGGGTACGTTAACCAGGTTCAATATCTATTGGACAATACATCCATGAATTATGGTTGTTTTGCTTCTGTTTGGCAGGCAGATTATATTGCTTCCGATGGGATCGGCCGTATGAATATGGGCAACGCTATTCTATCTAAATATGAACTGTCTGAAGCAGAACGCATTCAACTCCGCTTACGCACAGACCAGAGTGATCTGGTAAAATATTTTTACCTGCGGCGCAATATCTTGAAAGTAAGAATTCCTGAGTTGGACCTTTACGCCGTAAATATTCATGCTACAGCCTTTGCTACTGATGATACAAAGCAAAAGCACATTGGTAAATATATTGAAGTTTTATCTGAGATTAATACTGCAGGAGGAAGGTTTGTGACGGGCGGCGATTTGAATTCTTTGCCCCCTGATTGCGATGCGATTGATTTTTGTGAATATGATATGTGCTCTGGAGAAAATTTTCACACGAGTGAGGCTGAGCCCTATCATAAAGAAGGGAGCTACTTTGACAATTTCCCCGGCGAACCTGAAATATTGCAGCCACTATATGATGCCTATATACCAGCTATCGACAGCGTAGAGAACAACAGCCCAGAACACTTTACACACGCGCCCAGTACCAGCTATGAACACTGGGAAAAAAAATACGATCGCAAGCTCGACTACCTGTTCACCAATCTTTCAGGAGGCTGGGTTCAGGGGACCGATTCTACTTACCAGTCATTATGGGAGTTAAGTGATCATATGCCGGTCGCCGCAGCATTAAACACGGAAAGGAATTAACCGATTGCTATGAAAAACCTTATATATATAGCAATCCTGAGCGGACAACTATGTAGCGCTCAAAATTGGTTCCCGCATTCCGCGGTTCCCTTGCCTGAAAAAAGATGGGATGTGGGTATTTTTCAACCTTTTCGCTTTGGCGTGTCTGAAAAATTGGAATATTCTCTGCATCCACTCCTGTTTTTTGTAATGCCCAATCTGTCCATTAAACTGTCCCATAAGGATGTGGGCAGCTGGTCTACGGCATCTCGCCATGGGTTTTTTTATCCCACCCCACTATTAAATATGTTAACTCATGAAGATAAGTTTGGCATGATTTCTCCCGAATTCGATCCTATTCCCAGACTGTTGGGGCTATATAGCGATTGGCTCATGACCGGCTCGTTGTCGCCATCCACATACTTAACCATCAAGACCGGTCTGTCGGCGGGTATCTCGTTCGGTTATTTGGATGAACGTTCCAGCATTGATCTACCACTTGTCTATCACCGTTTAGGTGTTTTTTATAATAAGTGGGCCCTGAGGCTCGGTGTGGATCTCACCGGACAAATTGCAAAAAAGTTAAGGTTCCTTGTGGATGGCGACGCTCATGTTCTTCCAGGCTTTGATGGTGATCTTTCTCTGGAGCATAAAGGGGTTTTAATATGGGATAAAAGTGAACATTTTCGGCTGATATGCGGATACAAATTTGTGTGGGGACGTTTTCCATTTGGGACCCAGGCCAGGATACTGCCCTATATACCTATGATTGAAACTTGGGTCCCCTTCATTGACCTACAGTGGACTGGAACCAGAATATAATAATTAAAAAAATAACCTTGACTTGTTTGGTATAGACTTTTAGGTTCCCAGCCATCATTCTTGGGGTGATATAGGCAGATTGTGCGCCTAGATATAATAAAAATTAGTTTAATGTTTTAATGCAACACGGAGGCAAAACAATGAGAAAGCTATCACAACTAATAGCCCTTTTGGTTATAGTGTCTTTTGCTTGGACGCAAACCACTGGCAAACTGAGGGGAACGATTAAGTCAACCGATGGACAAGCCCTTGCTGGCGCGAATGTGGTGATAGACGGCACCAATATGGGTGCCGCCACGGATGGAGAAGGTGGTTACACCATTTTGGGTGTTCCAGCCGGTAAGTATTCTGTCACCGCATCCTACATAGGATATAAAAGCACGACGGAATCCAATGTGGCAGTCAAGGTTGACCTAACCACACCGATGCATTTTACCATGGAGACATCTACGATTGAAGGAGAAACGGTAACCATAGTTGGTGAAAAACGTTTGATAGAGCCCAGCGCAACCAATTCTGTTCGCACGGTTGATGCAGAAGAAATCCAAAATTCAGCATCACGCAGTGTGACCGGACTGCTGGATATGCAGGCCGGTGTTACCATTACCAATGGCAGACTGCACATCCGCGGGAGCCGCGCAGAAGAAGTGGCCTATACCCTTGATGGTGCCCAGATCACAGATGTGATCAACACTGGACGTGATATCTCTGCTATACCAGAAGCCCTGGCTGAAATAGCTGTTGAAGCAGGCGGTTATGGTGCCCATGTTGGCGGTGCCAACTCCGGTGTGGTACGGCAGACCCTTCGCACAGGCGGCAGTGAGTTTGGCGGCAATGTCCGCTTTGAATCCGGTGATTATGGTTATACGGATATGACCGCTACTGTTGGCGGTCCACTCGGCCCGGTTAAGTTTTTTGCCGCTCTGCGACAGACACATACAGATGATTGGAATCCTAGTTTTTATTCAGATTTTATGATTGATTTGGATGGTGACGGCAGTGCCGATGATTTAGCAAGCTATGAAGCTGGTGTAACCGCTGATGGTGATGTAATACAAGTCAATTTTGATACGGATGATGGTAGAACTGTACCTCATCGTGCGCAGGATAAGTTCCAGCTCAATTCTACTGCTTCAATGGATTTTGGACCACTGAACCTGCGTTTTACGGGTGTCATGGACAATGCAACCTGGCAAAGCAACTCTCTGCCTATCTATTACATGTTTAATAATGATCGTTTATCCGAGGGTGAGCGCAATCTCACCATGCTTGCTACCCGGGTTAACTTCTTTTTGAACCCCAACTTTCTCATTACTGCCGGTTTTAGCACAATGAATCGCAGCTATGAGTCCTATGATGGTCTTTTTGGGAAACCCGGCGGGTTCGAGGATGCTCTGATGTGGCATGATTCTGCATCCGTAGCTGACAAAATGGGTGCTGAAGCAGGTGCGAACTGGAAAACTTCCTATACCGATCCCACCAGTTACTATGTGGGCCTTTTCCCTTTCCAGCGTCCAGGTGATATTACCACTGGCTGGAGCAAGAATAATCGTAGCACCCTAGGTCTTGATGCTGGAATCACCTATCAAATGGGAGACCATGAGATTCGAGCAGGGCTTGATATTAAGAACTATACTTATCGCAAATATTACCTGAGCACCAGCGCGATGGAACAGGTGAACAGGCTTGTTGCTACATCGGATGATGTAACTAGCTTTTCAGATGCAGCGAGCGGCAGTAACCAGAAAGTCACGGATGCCTTAAGCTTGTCCCTGCGCGGCGGCCAGATCGGCTACGATGATTATGGCGCTGAGTCTGATGAAGGTTTCGATGGTCCCAGGGAGCCAGGCACCATGTCTTTCTATGTCAATGACAAATATGAAGCCGGCGACATTACGATAAACGTAGGTGTCCGCATGGACCAGTTCAACTTGGATGACTGGAAGATGAATGATCCTGCGAATCCGCCCTGGGATGAGAGCAATCAGGGAATTAGAGCGGATCAAATGTCCGATTCGGATTCAAAAACCAGCATCCAGCCACGCTTAGGCCTGGCCTTCCCGGTGACTGATGAAACGGTATTTCATCTGCAGTATGGAAGATTTGCCCAGATGCCGGAGTTGGATCTGCCCTATGCTTCTACGCGCTACATGCATTTAATCTGGGGCGGCCAGAACTACACTCCGGATCCTATGGGTTTTGACCTGGATCCCATTGAGACCACCCAGTATGAAGTGGGCATGAGCTACCAGTTCCTGCCTGATGCGGCCATTGATGTGACCGCTTTTGCCAAGAACACCACCGGCCAGCTCGTGCTTGACACCAAACAGGACGTAGGCATTGATAATACTTATGGTGCCAGCACAGATGCTCCATACTATGAGAATGGTGACTTTACCACCGTCAACGGTTTTGAGTTCACCCTGAGGACACGCCGTATCAGCCGCCTGATGACCTATGCTTCATATACCTGGTCTGATGCCCGCGGTATAAACTCAGATCCCAATTCAAATGCGGGAAACCTGGATCAGAACGCACTGAGCCCACCACCAATGATGATCTCCCCGCTTTACTATACCAATAAGCATCGCGGCGCGGTCTCCATGGATTATCGCTTTGGTGCGGATGAAGGCCTATTATCTGGGCTGGGGTTCAATCTCCAGTATAAATTCAATAGTGGACACCCCTTCACCCTGAGTGATGGCGGTATGGGCCAACGGGCAGCCAATGAAGGTGCGCTTTTATGGGATGCTCGCTCCAGAGAGCCGCAGGAGCCGGTAGGCACGTCCACCACGCCATGGCAGAATTATGTGAATCTGAAAGTGGATTATACATTAAGCCTTGGTGGTGTTGGTGTGCAGCTCTTTGCCTATGTGGAAAATTTGCTCGATACAAAAAATGTGATCAATGTTTATCATCGGTCCGGGAATGCCTATGATGACGGCTTCCTGACAGATCCGAAACTGAGCACTGAAATTGTGGCCGCGAATGGCGACCTCTATGTAGACCTCTATGAAAATGTTAACCTGGCAAACAGACAGCATTTCTCGTGGGATTTTGGCCAAGACCTCTATGGCACACCCCGCATTGTGAAGTTTGGCGCCAGTGTCAGTTTCTAGGCGGTTGCATTATTTCAAACATCAAAGAAAAGGGTATTAAAACCATGAAGAAAAGAAATCTTGTGACCACGATTGTCTGGTCTGGCTTCCTGCTGACGGTCCTTTTTGGAAAGACGTTATCAACTACGTCTTCCTTAAACAGGGCGATGGATGATGCAGCCGGCGGCGATGGACCGACAATATCAGTCCTTAACATCAACAATATGGCCAGCTGGGTCTATAAGAATGGTGCCGGCACGACATCTGGAAGCCCCAATGGTGAGCAGGTTGATTATCCCATCTTTACCGGTGGTTTGATCTATGAAGATGGCATGCTCTGGGGTGTAAAGTCCAGCGAATACTCGGCTGACAGTCCGATCCGCGTTGGCGGTTCTACCTATTATCATGGAACGAAGGCCGGCCGCGTTATATACAACGCCGATGGAACGGTAGCGGGATCCACAGATCCTACCACGACCCATGTCTGGAGAGTACGCAGAGACTATGCAACTGGTGATTTGAGCAAAGATGCTACAAATTATTGTTTTAGTGCCGGTGATGATTGTGATGAAGCATCCGTACGGGCCCAGTATGCACATGACTGGGAAAATTGGCCGGCAGCATGGGGAGCACCCTATGATGATGTTGATGGTAACGGATCCTATAATCCTGCGACCGATATCCCCGGATATCCGGGCGCAGATCAGACCCTGTGGACAATTTCCAATGATGTTCCAGAAATAGTTACTGATGATGGGACCGCTGTGCTTGATGATGATGGAAGCCCTAAAACATCTAACACATCTCCACAATTATATGGTGCCGACCCTGTTGGTGTAGAGCTTCAGGTGACCATGTGGGCCTATGCCTTTGGCGCCAGTGATCCTTTGGGTAATATCCATTTCAAGCGTGCTCGGTTAATCTATACCGGCCTGGTTGATGGTAGCAGTTTTGGTACATCCCCCGCCACCCTGGACACCGTTTATTTTACACAATGGTCTGATCCAGATCTTGGGACCTATACGGATGACTATGTTGGTTGTGATATAGATCTCTCCTTCGGCTATGTCTACAATGGAAATCGTCTGGACGGTGTGTTCAATGGTATCTATAATCTGCCCTGTCCTGCAGGCGGGTATGACTTTCTCCAGGGTCCGGTCACTGCAGCCGGGGATACGCTGGGAATGACATCCTTTACCTATTTTGGTGCCGGTTCATCCATTAGCGACCCGGACCTTTCTTCCTATAATGGTTCGTTGCAGTTCTTTAATCTTATGGAAGGTTTTCTACCCCGGCCTGAGTATCCTGTACAGATTCCCTGGACGGATCTCTCCACCGGTGAAATAACAAATTTTGCCCTTTCCGGTGACCCTGTTACCGGTAGTGGGTGGGTCGATGGTGTTCAATTGCCTCCTGGTGATCGACGCCTGGTGATGGCGAGCGGTCCATTTGTCATGAACCTGGGTGATACTGCTAATGTAGTCTTCGCTCTTGCGGCCGGTATTGGTCTGGACGCTGTTTCATCTGTATCTGTAGCCAAATTTGTAGATTCATATGCACAGTTTGCCTACGATAATAAATTTAGTCTGCCCAGTGCTCCCACATCCCCATCTGTTACGGCTATAGAGATGGATGGCATGATCGCCTTGGATTGGGGCTCTAGCAGTAGTGCTGTATCTTCCACGGAAGGAACTGTAAGCGCCGGGTTCGAGTTTGAAGGCTACAATGTCTATCAATTACCTGGTGCCGGTTCTCCGCTGTCAGAAGGTGTCAAGGTCGCNACCTTTGATAAGATAAATTTGATCCAGAACATTCTGGATCCNGCAGTGGATCCCCTGACCGGTCTGGTTGTTNAAGTTGCGAAACAGACNGGTACCAACAGTGGTGTNCAGCGTTATTACGAAACGGATTATGATGAANTTCGTGGTCGGCCCATGTCTAATGGTGTTGGCTATCATTTTGCTGTGACCGCATATAGTTTCTTAGCAGATAATGAAGGCAGCCCTTTTAAGACCCTGGAGTCTGCCGATGTAAGAGTAACGGTTGTACCCCATGATGCGAATCCTGGAGTTACCACACCCAGCAGTCATGGTGAAGCCGTGACGGTTACCCATACGGGGACCGCAAATGCGGCTGTTGAAGTAACAGTTGTCAATCCGTCTGATCTGACGGGTGACAGTTATGAAGTAAATTTCTCTGAGCAGGCTTATTCTTTAGGCCTTGATGGAAGCTGGACAGCGGTTGGGGGTGCCGGTAAGGTCAATGACATGTCGGGTTCAGATATTACAGGCGCGGCTGAAACGTCCTATGATGTAGGAACTATTGATGTTGTACTGCAGATTAATGTGGTCTCCCCCGATTATAACTATGCGGATGGTGTCCACCTTACCTTTCCAGAAGGAACCGTGATCAATCAAGCCTATGAAGCTGATGATGGTGTCATGGTGATGGTATCTGGTACTGAAGTTATGCTTGGTGACAGCTCTGCGTCCGCTTATGGATTTTTTGCCGGTGGTGAAGTTGTGTATGTGAACATTAATACGCCTGCTGGTTTTCCCAACACCCCAATAAATATAGTTTGGACCATCTTTGATGATGGCTGGGCCCAGTGGTGGTGTGCCCCGACAGATGATGGCGGTGGCGGGAACTGTGAAACCTGTGTGGCCTATGGTATCGGTGAAGATTGTGATGGTAATGTATTATCAGCACTAGTGAATGCAACCGGAACAGCTGTTGTGGATTCATTGTCCTACTATATCCAAACAGAAAAACATTGGAACCTGATGAAGGGTTCAACATATTTGCTGGAGAAGCAGACCTTTGTTGGCGGTGTGGACATTTTTGATGGTGGATCAGCGGAAGGTATGTCCGCCCTGCATTACAACAATGCTGCGGCGGTGACCGTAGAAGGTTTTCAGGTAAATGTGAACGGTGGCTATGATGCGCCGGTAGATGCTTATGGTCATGAAACTGTGGGCTCTGGCGATTATGATGTTGACTCCTACATGGCCAACGGATGGGCCCTGACAGCAAAGGCTATCGATGCCTATGGTGCCGGGCTAACATCGGTGGATTATCTCCAGCGCGATACATATTGTGTGTTTACAGGTGAGTATGATACACCGGTAACGAACGCTGCTGGTGTAACCTATGTTCCAGTGAAAGCTGGAACCGGTTCTACAGCCTGGATCGAAGGGGCAAGACTGTACGATCTTGGTACACAGCACCCGGATCCAAACAACTCTGGAGACGGCATGCCTTTCAGGATCCAGATTCCTTATGAAGTCTGGGATATGGAAGCGGACGGCGGACCCATGCAGATCGATATTAGTCTGTACGATAGAAATCAGGTAATGGCAGACGGAGATACCGTTTACGCTCATAACCCGTATAATCGTATGTATACTCACTTCATATTGCTGGATAATGCAACATCTGCTGCAGCGCTTGATATAAACCAGTACACGTGGAACGCTGTCTGGTGGTGGACAGAATGGGCGCAGGGTGATACGTTTAAGTTCCTGTATGCCAACCCGATCCAGACTGGTGTTGATAAGTTCACATTCAGTACTCAGGCGATGTCCACTACAGCATCCAATGATGTTAGCGGTGTGAATGTATATCCGAACCCCTACTACGGTTTCCATGAGCTGGAAACCAGCCGTAAGGCTAAATATGTATCTTTCAATCATCTTCCACAGGAAGCCACCATTGATATCTATACAATGGGCGGTACCTATGTATGCCGGCTTGACAAGAACGACGCAAGTCAGTTTGGAACATGGGATCTGAATAACCAATATGGTTACCCGGTTGCCAGCGGACTCTATATTGTTCGCGTCACATCTGGCGGTGAAGAGAAGATCTTAAAATTTGCACTTGTTCAGGAAACACAAGTGCTCAAGTACTATTAATGACAAACTATAATGGAGATAAAAATGAAAAAACAATTTATAGCGACTCTGGTAGTTCTTGTTCTTAGTTCTCTGGTCTTCGGACAGAATTCCAGGATGGGGACGTCTTCGTCTACCCAGTTGTTGATTGTTCCAAGTGCCCGCTATCTTTCAGGTGGTGGTGCCGTGGCCACAGCAACAGGGATGGATGCGGTGTTCTGGAATCCAGCAGGGCTATCTATGGGTGAGAACGCGGTTGATGTGATCTTTTCCAACAGGCAGTATATTGCTGATATACAGAATAACTTTTTCGGGATTGCTACAAATGTTGGCAATTATAAAATGGGTATTTCTGTGCGCACATTTACTGTTGGTGATATTGATGAAACTACCGTGTTTTTTCCTGATGGAACCGGTCAGGTTTTCACACCCAACTTTTCTGTCGTTGGTGCAACTTTTTCGAGAAAGTTGTCTGACAATACCAGTGTAGGTGTAAATGCTAACCTGGTCCGGGAAAGTTTTGGCCGTGTGTCGGCAAGCGGAAGCGCATTTGACCTGGGCGTCCAGTATAAAGGACTATTGGGGATGAGTGGCCTGGACATAGGTTTTGTGCTGAAGAATTTTGGGCAGCCCATGNAATANGGNGGTGAAGGTCTNGGGATCTTGGCTAATGCCCAGGGTGGCGATCGNCCNGTAGAGTTCTACAAGGTTGATGCAGCAGCGTTTGANATGCCCTTTCTGTTTGACATGGGCNTCAGCTATAATATTGCTGGCGCTGACNTGGGACTCACGTACACCAGTAACTATTATGCAACAGATGAGCTCAAGCTCTCAGCAGGATATACTTTAGCTGGCTTGGCATCAGTTGCTGTTGGTGTTCAGTCATCCGGTATTGCTCAGGACCTGGAGCGGAGAGCTGGCAGTGCTGATTACGAGACAGAAGCTGTTGAAGGCAGTTGGTACTCAAATCCTTCTGATGGTGTATCTTTTGGGGCGTCATTAGATTTATCCAGATTTATTGGTATGAATCTCAGTGTCGATTACTCAATGCTGCCCATGGGGGATTTTGGTACTAATAACATAGTTGCTATGCGTATTGCCTATTAATAAGTAAAGACAATTAAATCGAAAAAGGGCGGGTAATTACCCGCCCTTTTTATTTATAGGAGTTTGTTCGTTTAAGAATATTTCAGTGAGCAAGTTGTATAATTTTTCATAACCCATTTCCTTACCTAAAAATATTTCCTGATCGTTTTTCTGCAGAATCATCTCCCAGTGTAAGTGAGCCCCTTCTTTTGTACCCAGGGCGCTATCTTTGGTTCCTGTATTCCCAGAAAAACCCATTAATTCCCCGCGCTTAAGCATTGTACCGGGCTTTATGCTGTCATTGATGCTGGAAAGGTGTGCATAGATGGTAATAGCCCTAAATCCTTTGATTAAATCTAAACCATGATCAATGAAAACTGCCCGCCCCAACAAGACACTATTGAATATGTCAGAAGGTGTGTGCCCAATCTCAGCACTGACATGGAGCAATTCTTCCCTGAATTGTGCCGGAACCTCTTCAAACCCACGGTCTGCCCGGACGACCTTTCCATCTGCTACTGCCCTGATCGGTGTGCCCCAGTTGGCAAAAAAGTCAATACCGCGATGAGTGCCACTGCGGTAGTCACGGGGAGCGTTTGGTAAACGGGCACCTCGTTTTGGAACAGGGATATCTTTACAGGGTAACACCAATTTTAAATCCTTTACCCAGGCTGGATTAAATGAAACATTGTCCGCTAAGGTTGGCGAGTATTTCTCTATAGTACTTAATACATGAATTGGAGAATTATTGGGGTCTTCCCCTGTTTGTCCCTTGCTAAGTGCAAAAAGATTACTAATAATTATGATGCGTGTTAGGATGCGCACGGACTTTAATCTGAGCAAAGGCCAATAATATGATCCAGGGCCTCGATGCAGGTTTCTATAGGTGTTCCGGTAAATGATTGACTTGCCAGGTTAGATAATATGGAATCCTTTTCAGGGGTACTGAAATCATAAGGGTCATCAAAATAAACAATTGACGTTGGAAGTTTGACCAACTTTAGTGTTTCAGCCAATGTCCAGTCATATCGTGCCCAGGAAGTAGGAATGAGAACCAGTCCATCGGCCTGATTGCGATTGCGCTGGATAAAATTGAGTGCAATATATTGCTTATGGGTTTGAAGGATTTTCAATTCAACATGTGTGTTTCTAACATGTCTGCGCATTTCTTTATTCAACTTATCTAGAGTCAGTTTTTTACCGGATTGTGATGATTTTAATCCAAGGAGATTAAGATTAGGTCCCTGTAATACCAGTATTTTCATAGGTTTATCAATCCAGGGGGACCGCGTGTCCTAAAATATAACCTAAGATAATGCCAATCAGAAGAGCAAGAGTGACTGTGCGGCTTTTAGCCAATTCATGCGCATATCCTTTTTTAATTGCAACCCCTGAAACGATCCAGCCCATGGCATTGAGGATATAGAAAATTGGAATGGAGATTACCTTGATAACAAGCGGACCGATAAAGGGTATTATGGCAACAAGGGATGTTATCCCTGCAAATATTTGTGTAAAGATTCCTAGAACCAATGTGGTTAATACTACAATTTTCTGATCGATACCATATTTAGGGCCATAGATAAGGGCTGTAACAATTGCTGCCAAAATCAGGATCCACAATAGAATCTTTTTACGATAATACTTTAATACAGTTTTTCTATCCATTTTTCTTTACCTGGATGCTATGTTGTTCCAGTATCAAGATACATAAGTGTTATCATATCCACTGAATAATTAGCAGTTTCCACAAAATTTTTGGTCAATACAAGTATTTTTCTAATGAAAGCTTGTGATGGGATTTATGGTTTCCATGAGAATCTGCCCACCAGCCCTGCAACACCAATAAAGGGTATATAAACAGGTTGCAGTATGTTCCAGATAACGTATGTCATTGGCGAAACTTTAGTACGGAATAATACCCCTCCAAAGAAAATGACCCCGCCTTCCAAGAAAAACTTTAAACTAAATAATAATAGAATATTAGGTGCCTGTATCCATAATCCAGTAAGGATACTGAGATTACAGAGAAACGCTGTCAGCAGGAAAGGAAATAGGCCCAGCCCAGTTTTGGCTGCGGTTTTTGAATTGGATGACCAGCGAATCCGCTGATTGATAAAATGAGTTATGCTCTTTTCGGGGTTTGTGGTTACAAAACTGCCTGGATCAGTATTAACCACAGCCCGATTCAGTTTTGCAATGTTTTGAACAAGGTACATATCATCACCTGAAATCTGACTCTTTGCTCGTTCAAATCCACCGATGGCATCGAAATCTTCTCTTCTGTAAGCTAGGTTCTGGCCTGACCCGGACCAGTACAATCCTGCACCAGCGATACCGGCATTAGCAGCCATAATACCCAGGAAATCAAGAGTTTGATATTGATGGAGCAAAGAATTGTTTCCAAGAACCTTTGAGTACCCGATAGTGATCCCCTTTGATTGTTTAACACAAGCAGCCATACTAGCAACCCATGATGGAGGCACTCGGCAATCGGCATCTGTAGAAACAATAATTTCCCCATGAGATTCTTGGATAGCCTGAGTTAAAGCGTGCTTTTTAGATGGCATATCATTTTCTGATACTGAGATGTTAATCAGTTTAATACACGGATATTCGGGTATAAGGTTTGTAATAATATTTTTAGTATTATCTGTAGAACGGTCATTAACAATAATGATTTCCATTTTCCCCTTTGGGATAGTTTGCCGGATTAGATCTTTGAGGAGATAGG
>PAWD01000037.1 GCA_002713325.1 Nitrososphaerota archaeon | reverse complement strand
CGCATATGAAATTGCTTTAGGTAAAGCAGAGCACGGCCGTTGTGTTGAGATCTCCACACAATCCGCCATTAAAGAAATGGTTATGCCCGGTCTGTTGGCTGTGAGCACTCCCGTGATTGTTGGATTCATTTTTGGCGCCGAAACATTGGGTGGACTGCTTGCCGGCGTTACCGTTTGCGGTGTACTTATGGCGATTTTCCAGTCCAATTCTGGTGGTGCCTGGGACAATGCAAAGAAAATGATCGAAGAAGGTGTAGAAATCAACGGAGAAACCTTGAGTAAAGGGTCCGCAGCGCACAAAGCAGCCGTAGTGGGTGATACCGTTGGAGATCCTTTCAAAGATACGTCAGGACCGTCCTTAAATATTTTAATTAAATTAATGTCAGTTGTTTCATTGGTCATTGCACCGCTGATTGCATAAGAATTAAAGGAGTAACTATGCGGTATTACGAAATACTTTATATCATTAATCCCAATTTTGAACAAGGCAAGATTGATGAAATAATTACTGAAGTCGGTGGAAAATTGGAAAAAACAAAATCCACAATCATTAATCATATCATCTGGGGTAAAAATCGACTTGCTTACCCAATAAAGAATCAGAAGTATGGCACTTATATACTTTTGCAGTTTCAAGATGGAAATCGTGATAAAATGAATGATTTTTATACTTGGATGAAATTGAATACCCTAGTTTTACGTCATATGACAATTCGATTAGATAATCGTCCTGAAGTGGTTGAAATGATCGAAGACCCCGTGAAAGATGAGTCAATGTTAGAGATGGATGATAAATCCACAGAATCAACTGTGAAAGATGATGACATTGATCCTGAACAGATTAGTGAGGCCCCAAGCTCGGATGAATCAGAAAATGAGGAGAATAAATAATGGCTTTTCAAACTCGTAAAAAATTCTGTTATTTTAAAGAAAATGGAATCACAGAAATTGATTATAAGGATGTGAAACTTTTAAGACGGTTTGTTAATGATCAGGGTAAAATCATGCCTCGTCGGGTTACGGGTTCAAGTGCAAAAATGCATCGTAAAGTTGTTCGGGCAATTAAACGTTCCCGAACGATTGCCCTAATGCCTTTTGTCAATACTGGTACTGAATAACGATCGAACTTAAGGATACTTTTATGAATATAATTTTACTTCAAGATGTAGAAAGTTTAGGCCAAGCTGGTGATATTGTTAAGGTGAAACCGGGGTTTGCACGCAATAAATTAATTCCCGGAGGATTAGCACTTAGAGCATCGAAAAGAAATCTGGCTTTGGCAGAGGAACGAAAAAGAGTTTTCCAAAATAAAACAGCTCGGGAAACCGCTACAAATAAGTCATTAGCAGAAAAACTTAGTAAAACAGAGATTACAATAGAAGTGAAGGTTGGTGAAGAGGAAAAAATGTTTGGTTCCGTTACTACCCAAGATATACATCAAGCTTTAGTAGAAAAGGGTTTTACAATAGATCGTCACACAATAGAATTGGAAGAGCCCATCAAAGCATTGGGTATTTACCATGTTACGGTTGGGGTAGCCGCAGATATTAATGGTGATGTAAAGGTCTATGTGATCAAAGTCTGATCCTGATAAATATTATCTATTGATACCCCCGATTCTAAATGGGGTTTTTTATTGCCTGAGAATCAACCCATCCTATAAACTCATTGATTATGTTTGCTGAAGTTGCTTTCCCTATATCCAGTTTTCAATCGTTCACTTATCGAGTTCCTCGGGAATTTATATCCACTGTCCAGATTGGATCCCGGGTGAAAGCACCTCTAGGGAAACGTTCAGTTCAAGGAGTTGTTGTATCCCTGCGTACTACATCAAAATATAAAGGAGATATAAAATCGATTTCTGGTTTGGTAGATAATATACCTGTGTTAACTGCTGAACTTTGGGAATTAATTCTGTGGATAAGCCATTATTATGTTACCCCAATTGGACAAGTAGCGAGAACTGTTCTTCCGGGTAGGTTAAACACACGTTATGCCCCACCAAAAAACTGGTATGTTAAATCAGCTGGTGTTGTTGATGAAATTGAAATAGACCNATTGAAAAGACGAGCNCCAAAACAATATATAATGTTCANGGAAATCTGGAAANCCACCAAGCCTCTTCGTACCGTATCCATGAAAGCTTTGNCATCAGATCCTTTATCTATCTGCCGCAAGTTAGAAAAGAAANNTCTGNTAAAACTNTNCCAACGNANATCCTTACCNGATGTAACTGGTTTTACATTTGATCCAATTCATAAAGAAATAACATTNAATCACGATCAGNNGAAAGCTNTTAGCGAGATATCATCTGCATTAATCAAGAAAAANTATGCACCNTTTTTGGTTCATGGTGTCACTGGTAGTGGTAAAACAGAGATTTATATTGAATCTGTTCGACAAGTTATTGAGCAAGGTCGTACCGGGATAATATTGCTTCCGGAAATCTCGCTCACACCTCAAATTGCTGGACGATTCAGGGCCGTATTTGGAGATACTGTTGCTTTGTGGCATTCCAGATTAACCCATGCTCAGCGATCTTGGACATGGATGCAAATTTGCCAAGGCAGTTTCAAGGTTGTTATTGGTGCCCGTAGCGCTATTTTTGCCCCTTTGCGGAATGTGGGATTAATTGTGATAGATGAGGAACAGGAGTCTTCTTATCAACAAGATTCATCAGTTCCGCGATACCATGCCCGTGATGTAGCACTTATGCGAGGAAAGCTTGAAAAAGCAACCGTATTATTATCAAGTGCAACCCCAAGTCTGGAAAGTTATTTTAATCACCTTTATAAGAAACTGAAGTATATAAACCTACCAAAGCGTTTTGGTATAGCAAAATATCCTCGTACGCAAGTAGTAGATATGCTAAAGGATCAGGATGAATCAGGAAAATTCGGAATAGTTATTTCTGGGTTGCTTTTAGATAAAATAGAGGATCGCCTCAAGAAAAATGAACAAGTACTTTTGCTTCAAAACCGTCGCGGATATTCTCCCATCATTCGCTGTTTTGATTGCGGAGAGATTGTTATGTGTTCTTTCTGTCAGGTAGCTCTAACGTATCATTCCCGTGGTCGCTATTTATTGTGTCATGTTTGCGGATATACTGAAAACCAGCGCCGAGAAATGTGTAATTCCTGCCGTAGTGGAAATCTGGTTTATAAAGGGGCTGGTACTCAACGTATAGAGTCACTCCTGAAAGAAACATTTCCCGTTGCGAGCATTACCCGTCTTGATTCAGACAGTCTTCGAAGCGGACAACAAATCACAAAAACTTTAAAATCATTTTCAGAAGGGAAAATCCAGATCTTGATCGGTACTCAAATGATAGCCAAAGGTCTAGACTTTCCAAATATTACATTGGTAGGAATCGTAAATGCTGATTTAGGGCTTCATTTACCAGACTTCAGGGCTGGTGAACGTATTTTTCAATTGATTTACCAGGCTGCGGGTCGTTCTGGCCGAGGGAACAAAACAGGGGAGGTAATAATTCAAACGTACAGTCCGGATAATCCGGTTATCAAATGTGCAGCCAGGCTTGACCTTACCAAGTATTATAATATTGCTTTAAGTGAAAGGCAGGAATTGAAATATCCGCCTTTCAGCTGGCTGGCAAAAGTAGAATGTTCTGGCCCCGTTTTAGAATCTGCTATGCATTTGGCTGAAAGAGTTAAAAAAAGCTTATCTAAGAAATACAAAGGGCTAGATATCCTTGGTCCCGCCCCCTGTTATCTTGAGAAAATTCGGAACCAATTTCGCTTTCAGATTGTTTTTAAATCCGTCAAAACACTGGATCCAAATGGCAAGAAGCTTCATTCTTACATCAATAGAAACTTCTATGATTTTCCAAAGAAATACCAAATGGGGAAGAACCAGCTGAATATTCACATGGATCCATTGAGTTTGATATGAAAAAATATTTAATTATTTTAATTCTAGGTCAATTATTTGCTGAATCTGGTTTCCCGGGATTCAATGCTTGGACATCTTCATCACGTTTAGCCATGGGTGGTGCTGGTCAGTTAATAAAAGTTCCTGTGGCTGCTTATGGTAATCCAGCTGCACTATCAAGTAATCGTAATTTTTCTACTTCATTTGTCCACTATCCAGCCGGAATCCATAGTCAGGCTGTGGCTATTGTTTTTCCAAAATTCGATGGACAAATGACATTTGCATTAAAACGCTTATCCTATGGTGTCTTTGAAAGGTTGGATGAAGATGCAGTATCAACTGGTAATTATACATCTAGTGATACGTGGATTAATGCAGGATATTCTAATCAATTAAAAACTTTCCCGATTAATTATGGTTTTACTGGCGGGTTGTTTTTTTCTAATCTTGATTCCTATCTGTCAACTCTTCTCTATTTATCCAGCGGTATGATTTGGATGTTGAAAGAACAACAGGCTGCCGTTGGTCTAAGTTTGGATAATATAGGGTTTGCAATACAATATACTACTCAAAATAAAGATATTTTACCTGTAAAAATTTCTTTAGGTATTACCAAACGTCTTGTTCACCTTCCTCTAACACTTGCAATAGATATTGTAAGGTTATTACAAGAAAAACACAGAGTTATTTTTATAGGCGGAATTTTTCATTTGCCACACGATATTAAATTTAAATGGGGTACATCAACACGCAAGTTTGATCAAAATATACGTCAGGAGATTTGGAAATCTATATTAGGGGCTACCGGACTTGGATTACATTTTAATTATGGCGCCACCGATGCTGGGGTTGGAACCTACTTCTATGGCACTGGTGGTTGGATAACAGGAATGGATTTAAGTGTGCGATTTTAGACTGATTAATTGGAAATTTTTACTTTTTCCTATTTTATTGATAGGGTGCCTTCTGGCACGAAACAACCATCCTATAATTCTTGTACATGGTTTGTTTGGTTGGGGATTGGAAGAAATGGGAGGCTATCGATATTGGGGAGGTAAACGTGATATAGAAATTATTCTTAAAGATGCCGGATATACTGTTTACACCGTTTCAGTTGGCCCCATATCTTCCAACTGGGATCGGGCAGTTGAAATTTATTATCAATTAAAAGGTGGTCAGGTAGACTATGGACTTGCTCATTCCAAAGCGTATGGAATAGTACAAAAACCGGAAAGGAAAATATACTCTGGGTTATATCCTGAATGGGATAGTGATCATCCTGTTCATTTAGTTGGTCATAGTATGGGTGGGCAAACTGTACGTATGTTGCAATACTTACTGGCTAATGAGATCTATTCGGACAGTGAGAATAAAATTTTGGAGGAATCTGAATTATTGGGTCATGCCATAGATGGATGGATCACCAGCATAACTTCCGTTGCTACACCACATAATGGTTCTACACTAGTAGATGTAGTGGCCAAAATGTTTCCGTTTGTGCAGTATTTTGTGGGAGTTGCTGGAGTAGTTGGTACAGATTTTTATGATTTTGATCTGGAACAATGGAAATTTAGGAAAGGGAAAAATGAAGCTTGGGCCAACTATGTGCAGCGTATGCGGGAACATTCAGCTTGGGAAACAAAAAATATTAGCTCTTGGGACATCAGCATAGATGGTGCTGCTCAACTCAATGGATTTTTAATATCAAGTCCAAGTGTATTCTACTTTTCCTATATTTTTTCAGCTACACATCAAGATCCAGCAACCGGACACCATATTCCGAATAAGGATGTTTTTCTATTAATCCGATCTAGGGCGACACTCATGGGTTCCAGGATAGTATTTCGAGCTGATGGAACAGAAACGGATTCAACTTGGTGGGAAAATGACGGCATTGTTAATGTTTGTTCCATGTCAGGTCCAACAACTGGATTTAATGGCCCAGACCCAATCACTCCGTATGTAAAAGGTGATCCATTGATACAGGGACAATGGTATACGTTCGGCCCTATAGAAATGGACCATTATCAAAGTGTTGGACATATGATATACGGTGAACAAAGGGAAAAAATTGATTCCCTGTACCTGAATCATGCTGAATTGCTTTATTCATTACCGGCACAGTAATCTTTTATCATATTGTCTATATTTGTAATATGCAACCATGAATTATGGTGAAGTGCTTTCTTCCTTTTTAGTTGACCTGCAAAGACTTTTTCGCGTTGTTATTTGTGATAGGAATATTACCTATAGTCAGGTTTTGGCGTTAGTCTCAATCCCGAATGATGGCATAGAAATGTCATCACTTGCTCGGGTTTTAGGTATCGATAATAGTACTGCGACCCGATTAGTGATCAGACTGGAGAAGAAAAATTGGGTTCTTCGAAAACCTGGTGATCTGGATCTTCGCATCAGTAAAGTTATTTTAACGGTAAAAGGACAAAATATTCAAACAAAGTTGGAGAAAAAAATAGAGACTCTTGGGCAACGAATAGAAAATGAAGTGGATAGCGCCAAACGTGATGAAATTTTGCAAGCGTTATCATCATTTCATTGGACCCTATCAAAGCATCTTTTTCAAAAGTAAAATATTATATTGTATACATCATGTCCGTAACAATATCGGTACTTGATTGGTATGATAAATCAAAAAGAGATTTGCCATTCCGCAATACTGTTAATCCCTATTGCGTATGGCTTTCAGAGGTTATGCTTCAGCAAACTCAAGTTGAAACTGTTATTCCCTATTATAATAAGTGGCTTGAAAAATATCCAAGCATCAGATCTGTTGCACTTGCAAAACAATCAGAATTATTAAAATATTGGGAAGGTTTGGGTTACTATGCTCGTTGCCGGAATTTTCATAAATCGGCGAAAATTATTGTGAAATATAACCATGGAATCATCCCCGATAATTGGGACGAATTTAGATCCCTTCCCGGTGTAGGAGACTATACAGATGCGGCGGTTTTATCCATAGCTTTCAAGCAGCCGTTTCCAGCTATTGATGGAAATATTCGGCGGGTTATGGCGAGAATTTTAGGCCGCAGAAAATTTTCAAAGAGAAATATGGACATAATTCGGTCGACACTTTATAAATGGATTCATACTGAGAAACCTGGAGATTTTAACCAAGCAATGATGGATTTAGGTGCTTGTGTATGTTTCCCCACCAACCCGGATTGTATGAATTGCCCGGTAAATCGTTATTGCAAGGCATTTGCCAGCGGGAATCCAATGAATTACCCATTGAAAAAACAACATAAAAAAATTCCACATCATACTAATGTAGCTGGAATTATCTGGTGCGGGAATCAATTTTTTATACAAAAAAGAGATCCAAGTGGTATGTTGGGTGGATTATGGGAATTCCCAGGTGGGAAAGTTGAATCTGGAGAATCCCTTGTTGAAGCACTGAAAAGAGAGATTGAGGAGGAATGTGGAATAGGGACAAATATAATTAAGCAAGTTGGATCAATTAATCATGCTTATTCACATTTTTCCATTACACTTCATCTATTTCACTGTAAAACAAATGGTCAGGTATTAAAACCAGAAAGGAAACACCAATGGATTACTCCAAGTGAAATAAAACAGTATGCATTCCCTAAGGCAAACCATAAATTATTTACCATTTTAAATAATAATGATTGGTGTATATAAAATACTAGTGTCACTTATTCTATGGCCCCTATGGTTAGCTTATTTTGTTATTGCGATGTCCGTATTTTTAATATATATGACTTTTTTCCCACGAAAATATTATCATTATTATGTTCGACCCATGTGCTGGTTTTTTTGCCTCTTTGGAGGCCAATGGTTAAAAATGGATGGTCGAGTTCCACCACCGCAAAACGGGCCGTATCTCTATATGATGAACCATGGATCTCTATTTGATCTTTTTGCGGTTTTTTTCTATGTGAAACATTACATCACTGCTGTTGGTGCAATTGAGGAATTTAGATGGCCTATTTGGGGTGCTGTAGGTAGAAAATATGGAATCGTGCCAATTCAAAGATCCAATATTGAGAAAGCGGTCCATAGCCTTGAAAATGTAGAAAATGCTGTTCGTAAAGGGATTTCTTTTTTAATTGCTCCTGAGGGGACACGTACTAGAACCGGAAAACTGGGGCAATTCAAGAAAGGCCCCTTTCATCTATCAAAAAATGCTGCAGTTTCTATTGTTCCTATTGGGATAATCGGTGCATTTGGAGCAAAACGGAAAAATGATTGGCGGTTGAAACCAGGGATATTGACTACGTGTTTCGGTGACGTTATTANTCACGATGAATATGATAATATGTCAGTTGGAGAATTGCGGGATTACGTACGAGGAAAAATTAAAGAACTCATTGAAAAATATTGATCCGAAGGGAGATAAATATGAAAAACTTAGTTATCCTATCTTTAGTTGTACTGGTTTATACAATCCCTGTAAATGGGCAGGAACAACAAACTCAGGAAATAATTTCATCCAAACCGACCATTGAATCATCCCCATCGACCTATGAACGTTACGGTGACCGTATAGAGTTTTTAGGAATTAAAATTAAAGATCCCCTGGTACTTTGCCAGGTTCTTATTGCTATTTTTTTAGCAATCGCTTTTATACAGTCCGGATTAGACAAGATCATAGACCGTCAAGGTAATTTAGACTTCTTTGATGAACACTTTGCAAAATCCCCACTTAGGTCCGCTACTTCTATAGCACTTTCAGTACTGACCGTAATGGAGCTTGGCGGAGGATTATTATGCCTATTTGGGGCATTCTATGCTTTAATAGAGAAAAATACCATTTATATATTTTATGGATTATTAGTTATTGCCTTGACCCTTCTGACACTTTTTTTCGGTCAAAGGGTGACCAAGGATTATATTGGTGCCGCACACTTGGTCCCCTATTTTATTATAACTATGATTGCCATCATGAGCATGTATTAAATGTTGAGTTGACCCTGGATACAACTTCTGCAAAAGTATGTCTGATCACCGGTGCAACCGATGGTATCGGAAAACAAACAGCCCTGGAACTAGCACAGTTGGGTTATTCTCTGGTTCTAGTTGGCAGAAACACAGAAAAAGGAAGGACTACAATTGCTGAATTAAGTTCCCGCACCGGAAACGAATCCATTCAATTTCATTGCGCCGACCTATCAAGCATGAAAACGATTTCCTTACTCTGTGATGAAATCAAGTCGTCTTATGATACCCTTGATATTTTAATTAACAATGCCGGTGCTTATTTTCGTGAATTTTGTAAAACAGATGAAGGGTTTGAGCAAACATTTGCCCTGAATCACCTGGCCTATTCTTATTTGACTCAGCTTTTGTTGGAAATGGTGAGGGATGGCAAGCCGGGGCGCATTATTAATGTTGCATCATCGGCACATCGAAATACAAAATTTAATTTCAATGATATTCAGGGTATCAATGACTACAAAGGGTGGCCTGCATACGGCAGATCAAAACTTGCAAATATTATGTTTACTTATGAATGCCATAGGCGGTTCAATGATACCGGAGTTACGTTTAATTGTTTGCACCCTGGTTTTGTAGATTCCAATTTTGGAAATAACAATTCTGGATTTGTGCGAAAATCTATCAGCTTTGCGAAGTTCCTATTTGCAATTAATATTGTCAAAGGTGCCCAAACAAGTATTTACCTAGCCTCATCAGATGAAGTGGAGGGAATGAGTGGGAAATATTTTGATAAATGTAAACCGACACAAAGTTCAAAGGTCTCCCAAGTCAAAAATGATCAAACACGACTATGGGACATTAGTGAAGAAATGATCAATTCTATTCAACCAAATTAATTAAATAGGGAAGTGAAAAATGTCAAACGCAGTTTCATTGGAACTTATTCAAACCTTTAAAGAAAAAACCAACTCAGATAAGACCGCCAAATTGACTAGGAATGCAGCCGTTCGAAATGAAGTTACGGAATTGGCTATGGATTGGGAGCATTTTCGGAAAATTGATCATTCATTTTCGGAGGTAATAACGGGTGAAATGCCCGTGACCAACCAAAAATCTAGCGGTCGATGCTGGGGCTTTGCTGGACAAAATCTGTTTCGGATTTACCTAGGTAGGAAACATAACCTAAAGGATTTTCAGTTCTCCCAGAGTTATTTCATGTTTTGGGACAAATTGGAAAAATCAAATTATTTTCTCGAATCAATTTTAAAAACCATGGAGGAACATTGGAATAGTCGCTTAGTTATGCATTTGTTATCTAACCCGATCCAGGATGGCGGACAATGGGACATGTGGGTGAATTTAATTAATAAATACGGCGTGGTCCCCCAATCAGAAATGCCGGAATCCTTCCATTCAAGTAAGTCTATGCGAATGAATCGTATGATTACAAGAAAGCTGAGAGAGTTTGCGAAACAATTACGGGAGTCAAATCAAAAAGGAGTATCAGATTCAGATTTACAGGATATGAAAAATGGCATGTTGGAAGGCGTGTATCGCATGCTCACCATTCATTTAGGAACGCCGCCTTCATCCTTTCAGTGGCAAATTAGGGGCAAGGACAAGAATTTTAACCGATTCGAAAACTTAACACCGATAAAGTTTTTTAAAGATCACGTTGGGCTTAATCTCGATGAGTATGTTTGTTTGATCAACTGCCCCATGTCTGATAAAGAATACAAAAAGGTATATACAGTTGAGTTTCTGGGGAATGTGATTGAGGGTCATTCAATCCGGTATTTAAATGTGATCAGTGAGATGATGAAACAAGCTGCAATCAAATCTTTGCAGAATGATGATCCGGTCTGGTTTGGCTGTGATGTAAGTAAACATTTTCACCGGAATCTAGGTGTTATGGATATGGAACTGTTTGACTATGAACTCTTTTATGGAACTGAGTTTGGTTTAGATAAGGCAGGTCGTTTGGAATATGGTGACAGTCAGATGACCCATGCTATGCTATTTACTGGCGTGGATCTGAATTTTAAAAATGAACCTACAAAATGGCGCGTAGAAAATAGTTGGGGCAATAAAAACGGTGATAAAGGCTACCACATTATGTCAGATTCATGGTTTGATGAATATAACTATGAAATTGTTGTTCATAAGAATTATCTGCCAGATGAACTGGTGCATATTTATGAAACAAAAGAGCCAGTGAAGCTTCCACCATGGGATCCTATGGGTGCCTTGGCAAGGTAGTTTGAAACACCTTTTTCTATTTGATGTAGATGGGACCCTGGTCTCGCCCGGAGGTGTCTCCCGGGGTTTACTAAGCCGAGCTATTACTTATGAAACTGGCCAGGATATTGAACTCGGCTACAATGATGTTGCAGGTTTTACTGATTTAAGTATTACACGCCATGCTTTGTCAAACTTAAATATCGATGGATTGATATCACCAAGATTGCTTGATGTCATTCTTGAACGTTATTTAGCATATGTTAAATCAGAGTTTACTCAATCAGCAGAACCATTTGTTCATGATGATTGTATTGCCTTTCTAAATACAGTTGAAAATGCTGGTCATGCAACTTGTCTATTTACTGGGAATATGAAATCCGTTGCAAAAATAAAATTGAGTCGTTTTGGGATTTGGGATCGATTCCCCTTTGGTGTTTTTTCTGATGATGCGGAAGATAAAAATTCCATGTTGCGTATTGTACAGGAACGAGCCTGGGATGTATTGGAAGAATCCTTTCGTATGGAGCAAATGGTGGTGGTTGGTGACACGGTGCAGGATGCGGAAGCTGCAAAAGAGAATGGATGTAAATCAGTTATTGTCTGCAGGGTAGCAGAAAAAAAAGAAGCTATAGACGACGTTGGACCTGATATTTTGGTTGATGATCTTTCAGATCCTGATTTACTTAACAGATTATACCATTGATTCTAATGCTTTACGCCAATCTGTTAATTTGTTTTCCATAACGGTTTTGTTCTGTTTTGGGTTAAAGATTTGATTTTTTTCGTAAACATCATTATCATTTTTGGATCTTAGTAGGCGAAATACGCCATATGCTGTATGATCTTTCATGGCGGAATGCATAACAGGAATACCTGTTAAGTCTGCAATGAACTGCAGAAGCGACGATCTAGCCCCGCCTCCGCTGGTACTCAATGATTCTAGGTTTGATTCCATAATAGGCTGCAATTGATCTAATATATCCTTTACTAGGAAACCGATAGATTCCATACCAGCACGAACGATCGCGTTTTTGTCTTTTTGATCTAGATTCCAGTAAACGTCGTCAAATCCACTTTTCCAGTATGGGGCGGCTAGGCCAGAAAAACCAGGGATATATATTCCATTGGTTGATTGGTTTGCGCAGCGCTCATTCCATTTCATATTATTGTGTGGGATACTCAATGATTTTTCCAAATGATAAAACAGAGAATTGCAGGCATTAATGGTGCCTTCCACCACGTGTTTCCGCTGTTTGCCATCAGAAAAAAGAACACTGGATATCAAGCCATCCACAACAGCGGGGTTTTCTCCGGCATTATAAAGCACACTGGCAGAAGTACCAAAATTTGCAGCACTACTTCCCGGTGTTATTCCCGCTTGGCCGATCAGTGCAGCCTGCTGATCACCAATTACACATTGTAATGATAAATTCGTGTCAGTAATTAGACCATAGTTTTGCAGGACAGGTTTTAGTAGTGGTAATCCTGATTCTTTTATTTGGAACAAATCTAGACATTTTTTTGACCATTTGGATGAATGTATATTAAAAAAAAGTGTCCGCCCAGCGATAGATTCATCAATGGCAGCTGTTCCTGTCAGGGCATGCGTTAAGTATGCGCTGAGTGGTCCGTAAAGTATCTGATCAGATAATACATTTTTTTTCAAATTATGATGCTGGCGTATCATGTGCAGAAATTTTGGTCCCCCAAAATGCGGACTTAGAGGAACCCCAGTTTGTTTCCAGATCCAATCTGAATGATTTGATAATTCATTCACGATATTTTGGGCGCGGCTGTCCTGCCAGCTAAGTGCTTGAGTTACTGGTTCCGCTGAATTTTTCCCCCAGAATAAAAATGTAGAACGCTGAACAGCCATTCCCACCTTGATAATAGGGTTACTTCCGGCAACTATAATTGATTTCGCGATCAGTCTTTTACAAGCATTCAAAATTGTTTTTGGATCACATTCAACATGGAAGGGCGCCAGGCTCTGAAGCTTATGGTTTATTTTTTCTGTATGAATTATATTACCAGCATCATCAAACAAAAATGATTTGGTAGATGACGTCCCCTGATCAATAATAAGATATAGTGGAATATTTGGCATGAGAAAAGCTACCTGAGATTCTGCAAGTGTCGCAATGTAAGTCCTTTCATACAGTCAGGTTCAGCTTAATTTTAATAAGTTTAGTAATCGGCAACTAATTATTCCCAAAAGCCTTTTACCGATTAAAAAAAACGGATTAAATTGACACTTATTTGGAACCTGTTAATAAATATTTTCCGTCAATTATTTAGGAGATTTAAATGACTTACATTATT
>PAWD01000036.1 GCA_002713325.1 Nitrososphaerota archaeon | reverse complement strand
TTCTCAATTGAGAGTTGATTCATTTCATTGACTAAATCAGTTGCAGAATACTGTTTGGTGGGATTGACTGGTAATCGATCAAGGTCTTTTGTATATATGATACATTCTTCTTCCAGGCCAATTTTGCGATGTTGACGATCTACGGTTTGAGATAGAATAAAGGATGTGATCTTTTTATGAATATCCATGATTAAAAATTATTATCATTAAAGAACATACAATATTATCTAAGGAAATGGAGAGCGGGACAGTCAAACATTACCCCCCACAAAGAAACAATCCGAAAAAATATATGGGGAATGCTAATTTTTTAAATAACAGGGGTCCAGAGTGCTAAAAACCTATACTGTGCCCCAAGCCAATAATTCAAAGAACAAGATAACAATTGGAAAACCCACAAGCCATCCACCATTTTTCCTTCTAACAGGTAAAGATGGTCCTACATAATCAAATCTCATTTCCGATCTTGCTATCTTTCCAGATTCTACATAAATGGTCTCTGTTCCAAACATTTGGTTATGGAGCATGGGGTCATTGTCTACATAGGAGACGGTACCAGTATTCAGGTACATTAAATATTGGGGTGAGAATCCGCTTACCTGGTGCCAGCCCGGTTCAACCTGGATAGGATTTGACAACGGTGTGTGCCCCACATACCGCCCATCAATATAAATGGGTACACCATCAATATTTGTATCCACTCTTATCGCAGATTGCCCGAGGAGAAGATATCTTTCATCAATTTTTCTATTTTTTCTTAATATATCATTCTCTGTTTTAGAGAAAAATGGCAGTCTTTGCCACCAAGATAATTTTTGCGGTTGTTCTATGGGGCTTTTTATTTCATCCCTAGTTAAATAGTGTTCAGTTAATTCAGCCATCAATTCGCTTTCAGTGTATGGTTCATCTGGTTGATCAGAAAAATCTGTCCATTCTACTAGTTCTTCACCGGACTCTTTATCAATAAAATATTCATCTGATTCCTCTTCTGGAATACTTTCAGATTCGGGAGGTTGAAATGACAGTCCATCATCCCACTCAGCTTCACTGTTTTCTTTATAAGCTACGGCATACTGGTCAAAATAATTATTGAGTGATTCTTTATTCTCTTTGAAGCCAGAGATTAATTCTCCAGTTGGTTCACCGGGATGATTCGTGTGATACAGTTTCCCTTTATATTTGAACAGAGAATTTGGACCTAGTTCATTCCGGGCTTTTTCAAAAGCGCTCTTAAAATCAGTATTATAGACAGGAAATCCTTCCCGGGAAACATGCGAGAAAACCGACTCCCCATTTTGGTCTAAATACCGTTTGAGATATGAAAGCTGTGATTTCGCTAATTCAGTATGAATAAAAATTAAAGAAGATGCTGAACCTTGTGAATTGATTATATCATACCAGTGAATCGGTTTTGCCATTAGAATAGCAATCTGTACCGATTCATCAAAATCATCTATAACAATTTCCTTGATATGGCCGTTAAAGGTTGGTTTTGGCACCCGTGTTAAAGGTGGTTTAACGCCCAGAAGAGTAACATAGAGCCAGTTGCGGTCAGATTTCCATCCAATGATATTCTCGTCCGGGATTGGATGTGTATAATCCAAACTCAACATGATGCCGTTGCTTTTAACATTGTACTTGATGTCTCTAAGCACCGATTCAGATGCTAACAACGTCAGCAGGGGCAAAAATAGTGTTAGATGCAGTATTTTACCTCTCATCGTGGGCTCCGCTTTATTTTATCGGCAGATGCCGATTAGTAGATATTATAACATTATTCTTCTTAATGTCAATATTAAAATAATAATGCCTATCTCCCTATAATTTAGATAGTTATAGCATTTAGCACATATTAATATTTCACTTTATATCGTAGAAATTGATTGTACTTTTCCTGATAATATAATCAAGTTAATGTTTATTTTTCTATGCATTGAGTTAAAACAGGGCTAAATAATAATGATGCTAATTTTATCAAAACAAATAATTTCTTTAGCTGTTTATCTAGATTTTATTCATACTCATGCATGTGTAATTGTCAGTTTGAAATCATGCAGGGGGCGGCTAAACTATTAGGATGAAGCATCTTAGGATTATTACTCTTTCTCTCATTCCATGGCTGTTAATGGCCCTAACAGGCGTTCGTACCAAGACAGTTAAAATATATTCCATCACTCAAAACTTTGGAACAGAAACAAGGGAATTAGAACAATCAACTGTTGTTCGATATAACAGCGGCGGCCAAACGCTTGACAGTACATTATATGTGCACAATATCCCTCTGAATAGTAAATATGTTTATATATCCGGGCCTCGCGAGGGAGTTCGACTTATCCGAACGCCAAATCAACACTTTTTGATGCAATTCAAATACGAATATGATTTAAGCAGACAATTGGTTAGCAAAACACTATACACTCATCCTGATTCATTAAAATGGAAAGAATTTTATAAATTTGATGAGTTTGGACGGTTAAGAAAAAAAACGCGATTTGATCCATCAAAAGCCATCAACAATGAGAAGAACATTCCGATGGGAAATTTAGACAATCTAGTAGAAAATCTCCAGGAAGCCATGATAGCTGAATCACGTGATGCAGAAGATGAGGCAGCAGCGATGATTCAGAAAGAAATTGCGGCAAAAATAAAAGAAAAAGGGCCGATGCAAATGGGGTGGGGAGAGGTATTTTCCTATGACCAAACCGGTCTGATATTAGAACACAAGGAACTTTACGATGGGTTTGTTATTGAGATAACCACTTATAGAATCGACAGTCTTGGAGTTCGGAATAAAGAACAAGAGTATTTTGACCCATCATTGATGTCTAGAACTACCTACGCGTATAATCCATCCGGATCATTAAAAGAAGAAATCAGCATAGGGCAGTTCGGACGAGCCATTAAATCCAAAAGCTATGAATATGATCTCTACGGACGCAACATAAAGGTTAATACTTTCCGGTCTGATGGTACATTAATGGAAACCCTCAGCCGAATCTATCATGATACAGAATCACGTATAACGGAAATTCTAGCAGATTCTTCTAAAAAACTTATCTCTCGGAAAGAGATCCGCGTAGATCAGTATCAGCGGCATATTGTGGAAGCGCATTTTGATGATAAAAGCCATCTAATCCAAAAAAGAACCATGACTTACGATTTGAAGGGTTGGTTAATTCAAATTAATAATTATGATATGTTACGTCCTGGAAAGGATGATGAAATAATTCCAATCAGCGTTATAACTTACGAATATGAGTAAATTCACTGTTTATTACCTCAATGACAGCAAACACCTGGAGGTCTTATGAAAGTCATTGATACCAAAAGCGCAATAATTGGCATACTGGTCACCCTGCTTCTTTTAGCTGTTTACGGATTCAGGACAGAAACCGATGAGCTGGGCCATCTAGTGGTAAAAAGCATTACTGTTGAAGATGACCGAGGAGTAATCATGGGCTACCTGGGTAATGGCTATATGCAGACATATAATCAGTTCGGTGAGCCCACCTTGTTTGTAGGAACAGGGAAAGATGGTGGTGGGTATCTTCGAGCCTATAACGGCAACGGTGATGAATCAGCTTATGTTGGAACGGGCCGTTTGGGCGGAGGATACATCCGTACCTATAATAATAGTGGTAAGGAAACATCTTATCTCGGTACAGGTTCCGACAATTCTGGCCAGTTACGAATATACAATAAAGAGGGTGAAACGCGCTCCTATCTGGGAGACGGATATATACAGGCATATAATCAATATGGTGAACGCACTATATTCCTAGGGACAGGAACAAACGGAGGGGGTTATCTGCGGACCTATAATTTCAATGGCCAGGAAAGTATTTATGTAGGTACTGGAGCCGATAGCTCGGGACAGTTACGCATTTATGACCTAACTGGTGAAACGGGAACATTTTTAGGCAGCGGTTACCTGCGCACCTATAACCAGTTCGGGAAAATGACCACCTATATTGGAAACGGAAAAGACGGTGGCGGATACCTGAGAACCAATAATAAATTTGAGACAGAGACTACTTTTTTAGGTACAAATAACGCCAATGAAGGGTTAATTAACCTCAATGATAAGTTTGGGCAAAGTTTCTGGCTCCGCTTGAACAAGAAAAATTAATATTTTTACATTTTTTTGACTTTATGCCTCGGTTGTCTTAACTTTAGGAAGTAAAAGGTGTCCGAGGGGGATGAATCTTTGTTCATCCACGACATCCCCTAACAAAACATATGCTCATGAAAATACGTAAACATCTTGTTTTCGCTGTGATGCTATTGTCCCTGGGAAGATCCCAGAACGACAGCTTAGTAGTGGAAAAACATCCTAACCAGTCGAAAAAAAGCGAAGGGTATTATATCAATGGTGTTCGGGACAGCATCTGGACGGAGTGGTTTGAGGGCGAAGTATTTCTTGATGATGGCGATGACCAGGAACCTGGAACAGGTGATGATGGTGAAGGCAACGGTGTTTGGGATTCTACAGAAATAGTGTCAGTTGATTTAGATGGTGACACATTTTATGATGCGTCAAAAATTAAGATGATGGGATTTTATATTGCTGGAGGCCGGGACAGTACATGGACGGAGTGGTATGAAAATGGGAATCGTAAAACAGAATTCAATTATTTTCTTGGGAAGCTGAATGGCTCACAGATTTGGTGGAATGAAAAAGGTAATAAAATCAAAGAAGGCACCTATGTAAATGGGAAACAAGATGGACTGTGGATCAATTACTACGAAGAAACCGGAATTAAAAAGGATCAAACCTATTACCTTGATGGGCAACAGAATGGGCTTTGGGTTGAATGGTATAACAACGGAACTAAGAAAAAGGAACGCAAATTCACAAATGGCGAGCGGGACAGCATTTGGACATCCTGGTATCCGAGCGGCAATAAAAAATTACAGACCACATATGCAATTGGAAAACTGAACGGTTCTTTTACATCCTGGTACCAAAATGGTATTGTAAAAGAAAAAACGGGTCAATATATCGATAACAAACTGCATGAGCAATGGACCTACTGGGCAGAAGACGGCCGCAAAACAGAGCAAATATCTTACGATAACGGATTAATACACGGTCCGCTTGTCAAATGGAACGACGAAAACATAAAGGTGATAGAAAGTGAATATTTCCAGGGAAAACCACATGGAAAATGGACTTTGTGGTATGATAACGGAACGATTCAACGCCAGGAAGAATATGACCGAGGGGCGAAAAACGGTCATTGGATATGGTGGCGCCGGGATGGATTAAAAGATGAAGAAGGACACTACAAAAACAACACAAAGCATGGCGTGTGGACCCAATGGAACCAGTTTGATGGGGAAAATCACCATAAAAAACATGAAGAAACATATGTCGATAACGAAATAAATGGGAAAATCACCGAATGGTATGATAGCGGCAATAAAGACCGTGAGGGTATTTTACGAGGTAGAGAAACCGAGGGTATTTGGACCTTCTGGGAAGCTGATGGCAGAAAGTGGTTAAAATTCGATTTTGGGAGCGGGTTGGAGCGGGTTGGTATAGCTGATCTGGAAGAGCGGGATGGTATTTTCTATAAAGTTGGACAACATAATCCCTACACTGGTGTTGTAGAAGAAAACGGAGGGGCAAGAAGTTTACTTCTTTTAGGTCGTTTCGCAAATGGAAAGCGAGATGGTCAGTGGGTACAATGGTACCGAAATGGCCAAATGGAAATCGAGGGAAAATACTACCGCGGGAAAAAACAGGGTGAATGGACCCTGTGGTATGATACCGGGATTCATAAAGAACAGGGTTTATTCGATTTTGGTAAAGTTGATGGTCTATACAAATATTGGTTCTCAAATGGACATCTGCATCGGGAAGAACACTATCAAAAAGGCCTTCCCCATGGAAAATGGACCTATTGGTATGAATATGACCGTAACCTAGAGTTCACCGATGGAAACTGGAGCTATCGCGGCGGCAGGTATAAGGCAGATGATAATGAAGAACTATGGAACTGGTGGTGGTATCTCAATGATAACAAAGAAAAAGAAGGCCATTATATTAATGGTTCTCAAAGTGGGGTCTGGACCTGGTGGTTTGATACCGGCATAAAGGCATCTGAGGGGGCATATGAAGAGGGCGATATGAATGGTCTTTGGCTCGACTATAATCCAGATGGTGCTGTGGTAGAAGAAAGGACATATTATAAGGGTAGTCTACATGGTCGTAAAACAAAATGGCTGACTCCAGAAGCAAAGGAATGGGAAAAATTCTATAAAAATGGTCTGCGGGATGGACCTGAGACTTTCTGGGAAAATGGCTATCGCGCCAGAACAACTACTTACAAAGCAGATGTGCCAGAAGGGCCCTGGATCATCTGGCACGCAAATAGCGACCAAATTATGGAGCANGGATTTCACCAGAACGGCAAAAAGAATGGCCGAACCACCTATTACAACGAAGATNGNCAGAGGATGAAAGAAGGTTATCTAAAATTGGGCAANCCGGAGGGCATCTGGACCTATTGGAATGAAAAAGGTAAAGAGGACTTTAATTTTGACTTTGGTTTTGATCTAGAACATGTGGAGTGGTCTAAATTAAAAACTGTAGATGATTTATATTGTAAAATAGACGATAGTTTTCCTTTTACTGGTGTCATCGCTGATGAAAATGAAAATGAAGGATATTTATTTTTGGGTCGGACGTTAAATGGTAAAAAAGACGGACCGTGGATAAAATGGTATATGAGCAGGGACGTGCCCGAGGTGGTGCTTGTCGATGTGCCAGATCCGGAACCGGATTTGCCTTGGAGTGGCGGTAAAGAAGAGCAGGGTGCTTTTAAAGACGGGAGAAAACACGGGTATTGGACAGAGTGGTATCCAAATGAGCAAATCAAATCCCAGGGTACCTATGAGAATGGAATTATGAATGGTCAATGGGTGTTCTATTACGATAACGGCGCTAAAGAAAAAGAAGGTACATTAGTAGATGGAAATGCTGATGGGCAGTGGGTATTCTATAATAATGAAACTAGAAAACTACAGGAAGGCACTTTCAACCTGGGAATAAAAGAAGGGAAGTGGACGGCTTTCTTTAGTGATGGGAGTATCACAGAAGGACACTATAAAAATGGGAAAAAAGATAATGTTTGGACCAGTTGGTGGGATGCGGAACGTACGCGCAAGGAAATGCAGGGTACTTACCGAGATGGTACAATGGTGGATAAGTGGTATTTTTATAACAATAAGGGAAATTTGAAGGAAATTCGCTACTTCTCCCCCGTTTTTTAAATTATCCTTTCTTAACTTTCAAAGCGGCAGATTATAGCCTGTTGCTAAACACCCTTTAAAAAACAGTTCATCCGGTGTCTATAACAAGGATAAGTCCTCCCTACCACAATTTATTTATACTGATATTTTTATCCATTTCCATTATAAATCAAACAGGGTGCGGCAGAAAAGATGATGAAATTAAACCGACAGATAAAACCTTTGTAACTAAGAAAAAAACTTTTCTTTATGGTGATGTACACGCCAGGGAAACTATTGGGAAAATTCCCGAATTCACCACCCTGAAGGCAGGGCGGAAGATGATAATTCAGAGATCTGCAGGAATAGTGGCGGTCTATTATGAGGTGATGTTCAACGAGCAGAAGGGATGGGTTCAGGCCATATATTTGGCTGAAGTTTTGGATGATGAAAAACAAAAAGAATCCAGTAAAAGAAAATCGCCTAATGTTGCATCAAAAACGAAGTCGAAAATCCAACGAACAGATAAAATTAAATCGAATGCCATCAAAGGAACAAAAAAAAGCGGGAAACTGTCAAGGCCATCGCAGCAAGCACAGGCTGACCACAAAACAGACCTGGAGAAACAGCCAATATCAGTAAAACGCCAACAATCGTTTGAGCAGGAAACAGCCCCCGTATCCAATATAAACAAATTATTCAGCGTTCAAATAGGGTCTTTCAAAGACAAGGGCTACGCTCTGAATCTCGCAAACAATATCAGATCATTGGGGTTTGAAACACACTTGGATGAATTCTACGGAAACAGCGGTTTATGGTTCAGAGTCCGGGTTGGAAAATACAATTTTAAAAAAGATGCCAATCAAACAGCCAACGCAATACGAAGCGCATATCCACTGGAACCCTGGATTGTTACCATAACAGATGCCCCTTTTCCACAAAAAAAACATTATAGCGTTTCACCAGCAGAAACAGAAATAAAAACTGAATATTACACAATCCAGGTAAGCTCCGTAAAAAACAAGGCTGAAGCAAATCTGCTAGCTAATAAGCTAGGGGGTGCCGGTTACCCATCAGTTGTTTCCCGCGTTGTAATTAAAGATAAAATATGGTACCGGGTTCGACATGGAGAATACAAGATGATAACTATAGCAAAACGAGTAGCAGATGAAATAAAAAATAAATATAAACTAAATCCTTGGATCTCGAATATTTATAAATAATCTATTTCTGATCTAATTTAAATTGCTCGCTTCTTTACGCCACAATTAACCTTTATTTGGAACAATAAATATGAAATACGTTTATTCTTTCGGAGACGGAAAAGCTGACGGAAAAACCGATATGAAAAATCTTTTGGGCGGCAAAGGCGCCAACCTTGCAGAGATGAACCACCTTGGAATTCCAGTGCCGCCAGGCTTTACCCTCACCACCGATGTTTGCACACATTATTATAACCATAACCTTATTTTTCCTGAAGAACTTGAAACACAGGTTGTTGAAGCCTTAAAAAACATTGAAACCATTATGGATTCCGGCTTTGGGGATATAGAAAATCCTTTACTGGTTTCCGTGCGCTCTGGTGCCCGGCAGTCTATGCCCGGCATGATGGAGACCGTTCTGAATGTGGGGCTTACCACAACTACGATTCCCGGTCTTATAGAAAAAACCGGCAATTCTCGCTTTGTTTATGATGCCTATCGCCGCCTTATCATGATGTATGCAGATGTGGTTATGGAAAAAACCACTGGCATTAAACTTGCTGATGGTCAAGGCATTCGACAGAAAATGGAACGTATCATTGACACATTTAAGAAAGAAAATAGACTAAAGGACGATACGGACCTTTCCGCAGAACAGTGGAAGGAAATATCAGAATCCTTCAAAGCAGAGATCAAAAACAACCTTGGTTCAGAATTCCCGGATAATCCCAGAGATCAACTCTGGGGAGGCATCAAAGCGGTTTTCCAGAGCTGGAATGGAAACCGTGCTATTAGCTACCGCAGGATCGAAAATATTCCTGATGAATGGGGTACAGCCGTGAATATTCAAGCGATGGTCTTTGGAAATATGGGTAAAAACTCTGCCACCGGTGTAGCTTTCACCCGCAATCCGGCTACAGGAGAAAACCATTTCTATGGGGAGTGGCTACCCAATGCACAGGGTGAAGATGTGGTAGCAGGACTACGGACACCAAACCCTCTGAACGAGGACACCAAGACAGTAGATACACAGAGTCTGTCTTCCCTGGAATCATCCATGTCTGCTCTCTACAGCCAGTTGATTGAAATCCGCACCAACCTGGAAGCACATTACAGCGATATGCAGGATATTGAATTTACTATCCAGGATGGGCGCTTGTGGATGCTGCAAACTCGCGTAGGTAAACGCAACGGTGCTGCTGCCATAAAAATGGCGGTGGATATGTTTAACGAAGGTCTGATTGACAAAAAAACTGCGCTGTTGCGTGTGAAACCGGAGCAACTGGACGAACTCCTGCATCCCGTGATGGATACAGAAAGTGAACAAAACGCTACCATTCTGGCCACAGGATTACCGGCAGGCCCAGGCAGTGCAACTGGTCGCTTGGTATTCACAGCTGATGACGCGGAAGCATGGCATGGTCGAGGTGAACAAGTAATTCTGTTACGGGAAGAGACATCCCCTGAGGATGTCCACGGCATGCACGTGGCAGAGGCAATTCTTACAGCCAAAGGCGGTATGACTTCCCACGCAGCGCTGGTCGCCAGAGGCTGGGGAAAGTGCTGTATCGTTGGCTGCAGTGACCTGCACATAAATTTAGAACAAAAAGAAGTTCAGATCGGTGAGACAGTTTTAAAAGAAGGTGACTGGATCAGCATGAATGGTACTACAGGAAAAATTTACGGCGGACAACTGAAACTGATCCCGGCAAATCCAGAGACCCACAACGAATACAAGCATTTAATGGCTTGGGCCGATGATGCCCGTAAACTCAAGATCAGAACCAATGCGGAAACCCCAGCAGACGCCAAACAGGCCATTCAGTTCGGAGCTGAGGGAATTGGCCTCTGCCGCACTGAACATATGTTCTTTGATGACACCCGAATCATGGCTATGCGAAAAATGATTTTAGCCGAAAATCCGAAAGAACGACGATCAGCAGTTATGGAGCTGCTTCCTTACCAAAAAAACGATTTTAAGGGCATTTTTAAGGCTATGAAGGGGTTTCCAGTCACTATTCGCCTGTTGGACCCTCCATTACATGAATTCATGACCCTAACTGAGCCTCAAATTCATGATTTAGCCAATCATGTTAATCTGGACAAATCCGAGGTTGAAAAGCGCATAGCTAATCTACATGAATTAAACCCAATGTTGGGGCACCGTGGATGCCGCCTGGGGATTGTCTACCCTGAGATTACGGAAATGCAGGCTAGGGCTATCCTTGAAGCGGCAACAGAGTTAACCGCTGAAGGTGTAGCAGTATTACCGGAAATAATGATTCCCCTTGTGGGCACAGCCACAGAATTCATCCACCAGGAGACCATTGTGCGGGATGTGGCAAAAAAGGTCATGAAAGAAAAAGGAATCACATTAGACTATTTGGTAGGCACTATGATTGAACTTCCCCGGGCCTGCCTGACCGCAGATGAGATTGCAGAAAAAGCAGAATTCTTCAGTTTCGGCACCAACGATCTCACCCAGACCACCTATGGCTTTAGTCGAGATGACATCGGTTCCTTCCTACCAAGTTACCTGGACAATAAAATCTTGTCCCAAGATCCCTTTCAGAGCCTGGATGTGAAAGGTGTTGGAAAACTGTTATCCATGGCCGTGGAATCGGGACGCAAGGTAAATTCAAATCTTAAAATTGGGATTTGCGGTGAGCATGGCGGCGACCCCGCTTCTATTCACTTTTGTAAGCACAATGGACTAGATTATGTGAGTTGCTCTCCATTCCGCGTACCGATTGCACGGCTGGCAGCAGCCCAGGCAGAATTACAGATCAAGGCTTCAAAGGTTTAATTTCCGCAACCACTACCCAGATTTCAGGATCAGCATCCACATAGCGTTCCACCTTATTCCCTGGACTTCTCACATAATGCTGGCAGTCAAATGGAAATAGTTAAAATAAAAAAAGCCCCGATACGGGGCTTTTTTCTTATATAATCAAATTGTCTATTCAACCATTTCGCCGCCACCTAGCATATCTGCCAGATTAAAAGCACCTTCCTTTTCCATTTGTTTGGCCTGCACAACAATTTTTTTACGGGCTTCATCCACTTCACGTTTTGCAACTGCGCCTTCCACAGGCTCAAACATGGCCTGTTTTTTCTGTGGAAGATTATTTATAATCCTATCTATTTGTTCTTGTTCAACTCCTTTTACCGCCATGGCAATGGAGTCTAATTCAACAGAATTCATCAAATCACGCAGG
>PAWD01000035.1 GCA_002713325.1 Nitrososphaerota archaeon | reverse complement strand
GTTTTGGGAATGCTTATTGCAGTTCTATCTTTTTCTTCTATTATTATTTTCTTTTTTAATAACTATCCTTTGTTTCTTAAGGCATTGTTTACAGGGCTTTTATTGGCTTCATTATTTTTCAAACCTTTGAAACCTGAGAAAATTAATGGAAAGTTTCTTCTTGGATTTTTATTAGCCTTTTTAATTAGTATTTTTGTTTGGAATATACCTCCGAATGAACTGAAAGAAGTCAGTTTAATTTATATTTTCTTTGGAGGGTTTATTGCAGTTTGTGCTTTTATTCTTCCAGGTATATCAGGAAGCTTTATTCTTTTACTTCTAGGTCTCTATCAAGTAGTTATTCTTTCAATCAAAGAGTTAGATTTACTTGTCTTGTCATGTTTTATTTTAGGATGCTTTTTTGGCTTGTTGCTTTTTATAAGAATAGTAAAAAGAGCTTATGAAGATTTTCCTCAACAATTGATGAGCTTCTTTTCTTCTCTAGTTTTTTTGAGCATTCCACTGTTATGGAAATCAGGGGTATGGACAATATCATTACCAAATTATCAGTCAGGTTATATAGAGTCTTTCTTCGGTTTAGTTTTGGGGGTTTGCCTTATCTTTGTTTTACAGAAAATTTCTACTACTTTTCAAGATATTTAATTTTATTCTTGACCTCTCTCCACTCATCAGCATCTTCTGGAGGGTCTTTTTGTTCTGCAATGTTAGGCCATTCCATGCAAAGTTCAGCATTTAACTCAATAAAAGAGATTTGGTCTTCAGGGACTTCATCTTCTGAATAAATTGCATCAACAGGGCACTCTGGTTCACACAAAGCACAATCTATACACTCATCTGGGTTGATAACCAACATATTTGGGCCTTCATAAAAACAATCAACATGGCAAACCTCAACACAATCCGTGAGCTTGCATTTAATACAGGAATCTACAACTATAAAAGCCATACCATTTTTGAGGAAATGATTTTATCAACATATCTCATCAACTACTATCTGGACAATAATTTGATTTCTGATCTAATTGCGTTTTATCCACATACAGGGACCTATTTTGAACCAAGAAAAGTTAAGATTAATTAGTTCTGAGTTAGGAGAACTACTTAAACAGAAGGGTTGGTCTTTTACTTGTGCAGAATCATGTACAGGTGGATGGGTAGGGCAATCTGTAACATCTGTGCCCGGAAGCTCTGAATGGTTTGGTTCTTCTTTTGTAACTTACTCCTACGAAGCTAAAACGCAAATCTTAGGGGTATCTTCAAAAGACATAGAAACTTTTGGAGCTGTGAGTGAAGAGATTGTTGGGCAAATGGCTTTAGGAGCAATTAATAAGTCTGGCGCAGACGTAGGCGTGGCTATCAGTGGAATCGCAGGCCCTGCTGGTGAAACTGAGTCTAAGCCTGTGGGTACGGTTTGTTTTGCCTGGAAAGTTGCTTCTCAACCTTTAATAAGTTCTACAGAACACTTTTCTGGTGGTAGAGATGAAGTCAGATTTTTCTCTGTAGAGAAGGCTTTATTAGGTACAATTGAAATCTTAAAAAAGATTTAAATAGTACTGTTTATTTATACAGTATTAAGTATAATCGCCTTGTTAACTCGTTGGAGATTTACATGGCGCAGAAAAAGGTAACAAATATCAAAGAATTAGATAAAAACAAGCAACTAGAAGCTGCACTGGGTCAGATTGAACGCCAGTTTGGGTCTGGCACTGTCATGCGAATGGGAGAGAAACAACTCGAGAAGATTCCAGCCATTTCTACTGGATCCCTGGGATTAGACTTGGCTCTAGGCATAGGTGGTTTACCTAGAGGGAGAGTTGTTGAAATATATGGTCCTGAATCTTCGGGCAAAACTACTCTAGCCCTAGAGGTTATTGCTCAATGTCAAAAATTGGGTGGAACAGCAGCGTTTATAGATGCAGAACATGCACTAGATCCTATATACGCTGAAAAGCTTGGTGTAGATATTGAAGAATTACTCATTTCTCAACCAGACACCGGAGAGCAAGCTTTAGAGGTAACAGATATTATGGTTCATTCAGGAGGAATTGAAGTATTGGTGATCGATTCTGTTGCGGCTCTGGTTCCAAAAGCTGAGATAGAAGGAGAGATGGGAGATTCTCATATAGGTCTCCAAGCAAGATTAATGTCNCAAGCNCTTAGAAAATTAACCGGGAATGTTAAAAAATCGAATACTTTAGTTATTTTTATTAANCAAATCNGATACAAGATTGGAGTTATGTTTGGAAGTCCAGAGACTACTTCTGGTGGCAATGCTCTGAAGTTCTATGCTTCAGTTCGATTAGACATTAGAAGAATAGGTACTGTGAAAGAAGGAGATGAGGTTGTAGGCAATGAAACAAGAGTTAAGGTAGTAAAAAATAAAGTCGCTCCCCCTTTTAAACAAGCAGAATTCCAGATTATCTACAATAAGGGTATCAACAGACTGGGTGAGCTCATAGATAGGGGTTCTGATTTAGGCATAATAGAGAAATCAGGAGCTTGGTATAGTCTGGAAGGCGAAAAAATAGGACAAGGAAAGGCTAATGCTGTCGAGTTCTTAGAAGAGAACCCTAAAATAGCTAAAAAAATAGAGAAACAAATTCTCGAGACCTTAGACAGTAAAGAATAGCTAAATATATCCAAGTCGTTTTACAGTTTGTCTTCTATCTCTTCTGGAACAAGCTGGCTTATTTTTTCTTGGCCTCTAATTTTAAATTCTACTTTATTATCTTTAAAAGATTTTTCTCCCAAGATAATCATCCGAGGTATTCCTATTAACTCCATATCTGAAAATTTCACTCCAGCGCTTTGGTCTCTATCATCCCAAAGAACCTCATGTCCTTTCTCTTTTAAAGAGTTATATAGCTGACTACAAAGTTTTTTAAGAGCTTTATCACCTTTTGGATTTATCTCCACGAGGGCGATTTCATAAGGACTGATTGCATCAGGCCAAATGATCCCTTTATCATCGTGATTCTGTTCTATGGCAGCAGCAACTATTCTAGAAATACCAATACCGTAACATCCCATTTCTGGAAAGATATTTCCTTTATCTCCTTGAAGAACAAGTTTCATGCTTTCAGAATATTTTTTTCCTAACTTAAAGATATGACCCACTTCAATGCCTCTCTTTAGTTTTAGATTACCTTTTCCATCCGGACTAGGCTGTCCATCTAAGCTTTCAGGATCTTGATCAGACAGTGCTTCGATAAGTAAATCGGCGTTGATTGCATAATCACTTTTATCGCTAAATGCTAATAAATCTTCACCAGAATCAGCCAGTACATGAAATTCTTCTGAATCAGAACCTCCTATTGCACCACTGTCAGCTTTTACTATTCTGTAGTCGAGTCCCATACTATCAAATATTCTTTCGTAAGCTTCTCTCATGATGTTATAACTATGGTTCATTCCTTCTTCAGAAAGATCAAAAGAATAAGCATCTTTCATAATAAATTCTCTTGATCTCATAACCCCATACCTAGGCCTTATCTCATCTCTAAATTTTGTTTGAATTTGATAAAAAGTAACCGGTAATTGTTTATGACTTCTAATATCATTTCTGCATAAATTTGTGATGATTTCTTCATGAGTGGGTCCCAGGCAGAACTCCCTCTCGTGTCTATCTTGAAAAATTAATAATTCTTTTCCATATTGTTGCCATCTTCCAGATTCTTTCCATAAGTCTCCAGGTTGTACCATCGGCATCAAGATTTCCTGAGCACCCGATTTATCCATCTCTCGCCTTACTATATTTTCAACTTTTCTTAGAACCTTAATACCAAGTGGAAGCCAGTTATAAATGCCCGAGGCCACTTGTCTTATTAAGCCTGCTTTTATCATTAATTGATGACTTATAGTCTCTGCATCAGAAGGACTTTCTCTTTGTGTAGCGAGGAGTAAATTGCTAGTTTTCATGGTTAATGCTCGAAAATTAATTTTAACATTTAGTAAAACAGTAAACGAGATAATAAGTAAATATGCTTAAGTTGGTATAATTCCCCAGTAAATATGCCTACTTATATTTTTAAAGAAAAGGGTAAAAAGAAATTGATCGAGAGGCAGATGAAGATATCTGAGCTGGATGATTTTAAAACGGAAAACCCTAATCTAAAACAAGTACCCACCGCACCCTCATTTAGATTAAAAGGGACAGGATGGTATGAGACCGATTTCAAAACAGGCAAAAAAAAGAATTTAGTTAAAAGCGATAACGAAAAGAAAGTTTCTTTAGATAAAACTAAAACCGATAATAAAAAAGATAAAAAAGAGGTCAAAAAGAAAAAAGAAAAAATAGTAGAAGCTTCTTAAAAAATAAAAATATTTAGGGTATGAAAGATTTAAAGAATAGAAAATGTGGGTCAATAGGAAAAAAAGAAATTGACTCTGATGTAGACATTTGTGGATGGATTCATAGAAGAAGAGATCACGGAGGAGTTATTTTCTTTGATTTAAGAGACGAGTCTGGTTTAGTTCAAGTTGTTTACTATCCAGATCAGAAAGACACTTTTGCATTAGCAGAGAGTTGTAGGAATGAATTCGTAATTTCAGTTAAGGGGAAAGTAAGAGCGAGGCCAGAAGGGACTGTTAATCCTGATTTAGGAACAGGAGAGATAGAAGTATTGGGTTCTAGTCTCGAAGTATTAAACTCTTCTTTGCCATTACCTTTTCAATTAGACGAATACACTTCGGTAGGAGAAGAAACAAGACTTAAATACCGGTTTTTAGACTTGAGAAGGGAGGAAATGCAAGCAAATATTCGCTTAAGATCTAAAACTTCTAAATGTGTAAGAGACTATTTTGAAGCAAATGAATTTATAGAAATAGAAACTCCCCTCTTAACCAAAGCAACCCCGGAAGGAGCTAGAGATTACCTGGTTCCTAGCCGGACTTATCCAGGATCATTTTTTTCACTTCCTCAGTCTCCTCAACTATTTAAACAAACTTTAATGGCTTCAGGTTTTCAAAAATATTATCAATTCGCTAGGTGCTTTCGAGATGAAGACTTACGCTCTGATAGACAACCCGAATTTACTCAAATAGACCTGGAGTGTTCTTTTGTAACTTCAGAAAACATTAAGGATTTAGTTACGGGTCTGCTTTGTAAGGTTTTTTTAGAAGTGCTAAATATTAAATTGGGAAAATTTGAAACTCTTTCTTATTCTGAGTCTATCTCTAAATATGGAACAGACAAACCCGACTTAAGAAACCCTCTGGAGCTAGAAGAAGTAGGTGAGATGTTTACAAAAACCGAATTCAAAGTTTTCAATGAGCCTGCAAATTCAAAAGGCTCAAGAATAGCTTGCTTAAGAGTTCCTGGAGGAGAGGCTTTAACTAGGAAACAGATAGATGACTATACAGACTTTGTATCAAATTTCGGAGCTAAAGGGTTGGCATACATAAGAGTTGAAGACCCTGCTCTAGGAAAAAAAGGGCTTCAATCACCAATAATAAAATTTCTAGAAGAAGATCTAATCAATCATTTATTAAAAAAACTTAAGGCCCAGAAGGGTGACATCATCTTTTTTGGAGCTGGACCTGAAAAAATAGTTAATGAATCTTTATGTGCTCTTAGAGACAAGTTAGGTAAAGATTTAAATTTACTTGTTAAAGAGTGGGCCCCTTGTTGGGTTATTGATTTTCCCATGTTTGAACTTAATGCTAGTAGAGAATTAACTCCTCTTCACCATCCCTTTACTGCACCTAGATGCAGTAAAGAAGAGCTCAAAGACGATCCTCTGGCTTGTTTAACGGATGCTTATGACATTGTTCTTAATGGAATAGAATTAGGGGGTGGATCCGTTCGAATTCATGATCATGAAATGTTATCTTCTGTATTAGAAGTTCTAGGAATTAATGCAAAAGAAGGAGAAGAAAAGTTTGGATTTTTATTATCTGCTTTACAGCATGGATGTCCTCCTCACGCAGGAATAGCTCTAGGTTATGACAGATTAATAATGTTAATGACCTCCTCTGAGTCGATAAGAGATGTAATTGCATTTCCGAAGACGCAGACAGCTTCTTGTCTTATGACGGAAGCTCCTGGTAAAGTTTCCGCAGAACAATTAAACGAACTAAATATCAAAATAAATGAGGAAGATTAGCCGTGTCTGGGCATTCCAAATGGGCAAATATTAAGCATAGGAAAGGTAGACAGGATGCCAAGAGAGGAAAAATATTTTCCCGACTTATTAGAGAACTTACCGTCGCATCTAAACTTGGAGGAGAAATCCCAGAAGATAATCCAAGACTAAGGACTGCTTTGGAAAAGGCATTGTCTTCTAACATGCCCAAAGACACTATAGAGAGGGCTGTTGAAAGAGGTTCAGGTGGAACGGAAGGAGTTAACCTGGAAGAGACTACCTTTGAAGGTTATGGTCCTGGAGGAGTTGCCATAATCGTTGAGTCTATGACTGACAATAATAATAGAACTGTGGCGGAAGTCAGGCATGCCTTTACTAAGGCAGGTGGAAATTTGGGTACAGATGGTTCAGTTTCTTATTTGTTTATTAAGAAAGGGCTTATTCGAATAAGGGATAACTCCAATCTAGACTCTGTAATGGAGGTAGCAATAGAGGCCGGAGCAGAAGATATTGAAGAGAATACTGACCGATCTATAACAGTCTCTACCTTACCTGAAGACTTTGAGTATGTTAAAGACTCTTTAACTAAAGCTGAGCTTGATATAGAGGAATCTGAAATAAGCTTGGTTCCAAAGACAAGTGTGTCTTCAGATCTAGAAACATCTACAAAAATTTATAAACTTTTAGAAGCTTTGGAAGATCTAGACGATACTCAGCATGTCCATTCAAATGCTGATTTTCCTGAAGAAATGGTAGATCATCTAAGCTAGTAATGACAAATTCAAGGAATAAGGGGGCGTCTTTTGAAAGAGAGATAGGTAATTTATTAACTTCAGACCTTGGTTTAAAGAATAATATAAGAAGGATCCTAGAGCAGACTAGAGAAAAGCACTTGCCTGATTTGATGTTAGGTAGNTGGTATATTGAATGTAAGAGATACGGTNCGGGAGCAGAACCNCTAGAAGCATGGTGGCAACAAGTGCTTGAGGCAACTCAAGATGTTGGCATCCCAGCTCTCGTATACAAATTTGATAGAAGGCCCATCAAAGTGNGAGTACCCCTTGGTGCAATTAACCCTCAACTAAATATTAATTCTCCTTATACTGCGGACCTCCTTTGGGAAGATTTTATNTTTTTACTNAAGAGGCTTTACCAAGAAGATATNGAAAACCATNATTTGTAAACATGCATGTACTNCCCATTAAAATTTACTACGAAGATACAGATGCCCAAGGTGTGGTTTACTACGCTAACTATCTAAGGTTTTTTGAGAGAGCACGAACGGAATACTTAAGGGAAGTAGGCTACGAACAGAAGAACCTAATGGAACAAGGAGCAATTTTTGTTGTCAGAGAAGTAACTATCGAATTCAAAAAACCGGCGTATTTAGATCAGTGGATTGAAGTNCACACACAGATAATTAAAGCTGGTAAAGTTAGTTTTGATTTTTCTCAGGAGGTTCTTTCTAAAGAGGGCGATCTCTTGTGTGGAGGAATAATTAAATGTGGATGTCTTGATTCAACAGAATTTAAACCTAAACCTCTTCCTAGCAAGTTATTTAAAGGTATGAAATCATTGTTGTAGATAATATGTCTTATTCNGTAATTGAACTCATTATTAACGCAAGTGTGATAGTTCAGCTAGTTATTTTCCTTCTTCTATTAGCTTCAATCATTTCTTGGATGGTAATTTTCGAAAGATGGATATTTTTAAATAGGTCTAAACAAGAACTTATTCATTTTGAAGATTTATTCTGGTCAGATGCTGGCTTAGAAGCTGTCTTTCAACAAGGAGAAGAAGAAAATCACATGGTGATAGGAGCCGAAAGTATTTTTAGATCAGGTTATCAAGAATATAAGAATGTTAAAGGACAGGATCTTGAACCAGAAACCATTTTAGANGGAGCTGAAAGAGCTATGAGGATATCTCTCTCTAGAGAGCAGTCTTCTTTAGAGAAACACTTACCTTTTTTAGCTACTGTAGCTTCTGCAAGCCCCTATGTGGGTTTATTCGGAACTGTGTGGGGAATTATGAACTCTTTCAGGGGTTTGGCTGAAACCAATCAAGCGACTTTATCTACAGTTGCTCCAGGAATTTCTGAGGCTCTTATAGCTACTGCTNTAGGATTATTTGCAGCTATTCCCGCTTTAATAGCTTACAACCGATACACAACTTTGGTTGAAACACTTGTCTCGAATTTTGAGGATTTTATGGATGAGTTCTCAATTGTTTTACATCGAGATGTTTATAAGAAATGAGACCTCGTAGGCGTAGAAGAACACTACTTTCTGAAATCAATGTTGTTCCTTACATTGATGTTATGTTGGTGCTTTTAGTTGTTTTTATGATTGCTGCNCCTTTAATGGTTCAGGGAATTTTGGTAAATCTTCCTGAAACACTATCAGAACCCTTACCTAGAGAAAAAAGTGACCCACTCATCATTTCAATTAGATCTGATGGGGTATTTTTTCTTGAGACTCAATCAAGTAAAGATATACCACTTAATTTGGAGGATCTTTCTGTACAAGTAGAGAAAATTCTAACAATTAATCCTTCTTTGCAGGTAGTCGTAAGGGGGGATNGTAATGTTAAGTANCAGAAGGTGATGGAATTAATGTCTNTCCTTCANNCATCTGGAGCAGAAGAAGTGGGTTTAATAACTCAAGCCCCTTTAAAGAAATAATGCAAAACTATTANGNAGGATTATCTATATCGGTAATTCTTCACTTGGGTTTAGTTCTTTCTTTTGCCAATTTCTTTCAAATCGAGAGTCTGTACTCTCTTAATAAACTTGAAGCAATGCCTGCATATTTGGTCTTCGAAAGACCTCAAAANATAACAAAAAAAAATATCTCAAAAAAGATAAATACTACTGTTAATAAGGAACCTGAAATCACTTCTCCTCTTATTCAAGCTGCCAATACTAAAACGGAGATGGAAACTATTGACCTTGAGAAAAGTCTTCTCATGGGACAAATAAAGAAGACGGAATCTTTGAGCTCAGTGGAAGAGATTTCAATCTTTTCGAATCTTATTCGACAGCAAGTAATGATCAATTGGAAACAACCTCCTTCGGCCATAAGAGGAATGAATTCGGAATTAACTATTAAGTTGGTTCCAACCGGAGAAATTGTAGGAGTCAGGATAACTAAGAGCAGTGGGAACAAAGCTTTTGACAATTCAGCTCTTGATGCAGTTGAGAAAGTTATTAAATTTGAAGGTCTAAACATGAGTAGAAAGTTATTTGATTCTCATTTTAGAAATTTCACCTTAGTATTTAGTCCTAAAAATTAGACAAATGATAAATAGAATCTTCCTGATTTTATTAATTTTTTTTAGTACCTTTCTAACAGCAAAATTAAGAATAGAGATTACCGAAGGCATATCAGATCCAATTCGCATAGCCATAGTTCCGATTACATGGAATTTAAAAGATCCTGCTAGAGAATATTTACATGAAATTATTTCATCTGATCTTTCTTCTTTTGGAGAGTTCGAGGCTTTGTTACCTAGAGAAATGTTAAGTCTTCCAAAAAATGAAGAAGAAATTTTCTATAGAGATTGGAAACTGTTAAATGTTGATTATCTTGTTGTTGGCTCGGCTTCTCATGGTGAAATGCCAGAAGAGATAATAGTGAATTTTTCCATTGTCAACATTACAAGGGAGAAAGTTATAAAACGATCTATTAGTTCGGGGTCAATTTCCCATTTGAACTCTTTGGCGCACGTTATCAGTGATAGAATTTATAATGAAATAAATGGGTTGCCAGGAATTTTTTCAACTAAAATTTCTTATGTAAACAAGGAAGATTCTTCTCAAGGCAAATATCTTCTCAAAGTAGCTGACATAGACGGCAGAAATGATTCAGTGCTCTTCTCTTCTTTGGAACCTTTGATGTCCCCGGATTGGTCTTCTGATGGCAGAAGTTTGGCTTATGTTTCATTTGAGGAAGGTACTTCAAGAATCTTTATTCAAGAACTTTATACAGGGAAAAGAAAAGCTTTAAAAAAGGAAAAAGGAATTAATAGTTCCCCCAATTGGTCTCCAACTGACAGGTATCTATCTGCGGTTCTCTCTAAAGGAGATAATCCAGATATTTACCTTTATGAAGTGAAGAAAAATTCTTGGAAACAATTAACAAGCCATTTTGGTATTGATACAGAACCCGATTGGTCACCAGACGGGAAAAAAATTATGTTTACATCCAATCGTAGTGGCTCTCCACAGATATATGAAATGACTATTTCTAGTCAGAAGATTAGAAGAAAAACTTTTGAAGGAACTTATAACGCGAGAGCTAGATACACACCGGATGGCAGAAGTTTTGTGTTAGTTCATAGAAGAGAAGGTCTATTTCACATCGCGGTGCAGAATTTAAGGACGGGTAAACTAAGGATATTAACGGATACCCAATTAGATGAATCTCCAACAATCTCTCCAAATGGAAAGGTAATAATTTACGCAACAAAAAAAGATGAAAAAAATATTCTCGCGGGTATATCAATAGATGGAAAAACACACTTTGTTTTACCGACCAGTTCGGGTGAAGTAAGGGAGCCAAGCTGGTCTCCGTTATTGAAAGCTATCAGCTGGTCACCTCTACAAAGGCAGATAAATTCAAAGAGGTTATTTTAAATAGAAAAAAGTATAATTGAGCTCAAGGAGTGAAATATGAGTTTATTCGAAGAGTTTTTAATCATTGCAGCCATAATATGTTCTTTTAGTGGTTGTACTTCAGTTTCGGTGGATCGGGCAGTTGATGCAACGACTGTTTCTGCTGTTTCCGAAACCCAATATGTTACAGCTGTTGCAATAGAAGAAGGAACGATTTATTTCGAGTATGACAAGTATGATCTTGGTGCTTCCGCTATTTCAGAAATTCGTGAATTGGCCAATGCAATGAAAGCCAATTCCTCGGCTAGGATTCGCATAGAAGGTCATTGTGATGAAAGAGGCACAAGAGAATACAATTTAGCCTTAGGTGAGAAGAGAGCTAACGCTGTTTCAGAACTACTTCGAGTTAATGGTGTTGCCTCAAGTAAAATAACAACGGTAAGTTATGGAGAGGAAAAACCCATTGCTTTGGGCTCCAATGAAGCTTCTTGGACAAAAAATCGAAGAGCTGAAATTAAAGTACTTTAAACTTTAAAACTATTTGAATAAATTATTACGTCTATATTTTGTATTTGCCTTAGTACTTTCGTTTCATTCCTATTCTGATGAAGAAGAATCTTTGGATTTAATTTACCAGAAACTCAATGCCCTAGAACAAGAGATAGCCACTCAAAGAAGCCTTATAGAAGAAAACACTTATTTGATCGAGCGCTATCAAGAACTACAGCAACAAAGATATCTTGACTTAGACAAAAGATTGCATGATTTGCTTTCTAATGAGTTAGAGGACTTAGACAATGACAATTTAAATACTTCTAGTGAAACTTTTTCAGAAGAAATTGATTTATACAAGAAAGCTCTCGAGTTATTTGATGCTTCAAGGTACTCAGAAGCTCTGGAAGCTTTTAGAGAGTTAATAATTACTTTTCCTGAAGGAGATTATTCAGCGGATGCTTATTTTTGGTCTGGAGAACTATATTTAGCTCAGAAACTATTAGAAGACGCAAGGGAGAATTACTTGGTAGTTGCAGATGAATTCAGTGAACACAATAGAGCTCCTGATTCACTTTATAAACTAGGAGTGATTGAAAAAATTCTGTTAAATGAAGAGACCTCACTTTCTCATTTCTCCAGATTAATCAAAGAATACCC
>PAWD01000034.1 GCA_002713325.1 Nitrososphaerota archaeon | reverse complement strand
TTTATGTATCCGGTAAAGCGCTACTGCAAGGTTCACCCTGTAGTCTGCTTCTTCCGGGTCGTGTTCGACCGCCTTGAAAAGGTAATCAACAGCCATGGAATAGTTCCCTAGACGAGCAAAAGTAATACCTACCGTATTATCGCTGCGTGCTCGGCGCTTCCGGTATGATATCTTAGGAATATCTTCTGGCTTTATCTCCTTAGCTTCTTGAGATACTGCCACCAGGCCTTTTGAAGACTCAGATTCTAATTCTGCTTCCAGATCTGATGATATCTCCAGTTTTGGTCCCGCTGTAGCAGATGCAGCGGCGGAAGCTTTTGCTGCCCCAAAAATGCTTTCCAATTTTCCGGCAAAAACAGGATCTAATACTACCACTTCATCATACTTTTGCTTAGCCACACCCTTGTTCCCCATCATAAAATGGGCAATGGAGATATTTAGCATGAAGCCCGGATGGTCCGGTTGCTGTTCCAGTGCTTTTTCATAATAGTTAAGGGATTCTTCAAAATCACCATTTTTAGTATAACAGACTCCCAGTGTGTTCACCGCGTCTGGGAAAAATGGTTTAATATTCAGTCCGGATTCCAGCATTTTGATGGCCTTCTTGTAGCGGCCAAATTCCATGTATTTAACTCCGGCTTCATAATAATCTTCAGCAGTCTCCAGTCTATTCCCTACTGCGTTATAGACCATCTGTTCCAGCCAAAGCCCATATTGTTTTATATCTTCTTTGAGCAGGTCATTAATGCCTGTTAGTTCCGGGATTTCAAGGTCCGCTGTGAAAACAGCACCCGGTAAGTATTTTGCAGATGCTTCTGCTACGGATATTTCGTTAACGAATTGTTCTCTCTTCCGTTCGTGATAGAGATAGGCACCCTGCTTCCAGGCATTAAAGAAAGGTTTGCCAACCAAGGTTGCTTCCACTGGGATCCAGACCTTCTTATTCAAAATAGCAACCTCCTTTTCATCCAGAAAGTATTTCCCAACTTCGTCCGGTTTTACGCCGCTGTCAAACATGAGAAATATGTGGCCAGCTCCCGGCTTAAAAACATCCAGGAACATGGTTTCTATGCCTAAATTGTTCAGCAGGGTGCCATATAGGGTTGTCAGGTCATCACAATCCCCGATCTTAGCGTGTAGTAGTTCGCCAGGATACTTGACAGAATCAAAAGCGGATTTATCATCGGCGATCTGCAGGAATGGAGTTTGTAGATCTACATTGTAGACTAAACCTTGAACTCCCATGGCATCATAGAGAATGATGGCCCTGCCCAGGTTGGTGCGCCCAAAGTAATCATTCAGAACAGGCGTGTAGTATTGCATAAATGTCCGAGCAAATTTGTCCACTTCTGGATCCTCTGGTGTAACATAGCAAGTGATCATTTCCGGATTGCTCCAGGTTAGTTTTCCTTTACCAAGAACATAAGATGATTCCAATTTTTTCTGTGTTGTTTTTGCTTCTCCATCCTGCTTATAGGATACCTGAACTACTGGTTGCACTAAGTTATCGAAGGTAGCTTTTGCCGATGTTAGAACATCACTGGAGAAGGAGACACCCAGATCATATTTTTCTTCTGATTTGGGGGGTAAAGTTATATTCTCCGAATGGGGATTATCCATCATGGTAGGGAGATAAAGTGATACATCCACTGGAAGATCCGCATCGGAGATATTTTTTATTTCAACTGAGATAAACGATTCAGATTCATAATATCGGTGCAGTGAACGAAATATAGGATTGTGCTTTATCTCAGCCGCAGAAATACTTACCACAGCTGGACTAAATTGCAAGGCAGCGGTGAACCGGTGTGTAGGAGGGAGGTATGGGTGAGATTCATAGCCGTATTCCAGAACAATGCTTTTAAAGCGAAGGGTCATTCCTGCAGATGGGATTAACAATCTGTCGTTTTCATCCAGGTCTTGCTGGAATCCAGCCCGCACGCCTATCCTGTTCTTGACAAAATATTCAGCCCCAAAATGTAAGCGATCATCTATATCTGCAGCGATGGTCAGGCCATCAATGGGCATATAAGCGATCCCTAATTTGAATGCCTGCCCTAAAATGGTTTCTTCTACCTTATTACTGCGATAGGAAACGCTGGTACCGCTCAGGTCGTATAAACCTAATCCCAGGCGCAGGTTTTTCAGTGGCGAAATGAGTAGTCCAACATCGTAGCCTACCCCGGAACTTTTACCATAGGATGTACCGTCCAGGGTCATATCTCTGGAGATGTATTTTAGGGATGCTCCTATTGAGATGATCCGAAAAGGTTGATACCCAAAGGAAAAATTCAGTTTATTTTCAGAATAACCCAGTTCTCCGTCATCAAATCCTATGCTGGACCAATCCATCCCTAAAGCCAGTTTGTCTGATAAAGGCCTGACGAATCCAAAGTAAGATTGATTGATGCCAAGAGCGAAAAGATCCGCATAGGTTGTTGTGAGTTCTGTCCGGCGTAAACGGGGCAGCCCGGCAGGGTTCCAGGTAATTGTATTTCCATCATCTGCTACAGCAATAAATGCACCACCCATGCCCATGGGTCGGGTTCCTATAAAAAGTTGGTCTAGCCCCTGACCAAACGCCCATGCAGAAAAAAGGATAGGGTAAACCAGCAGCCTTTTCATCGATTCAGTACTCCCACCGTAGTCCGCAGATCACCACTCTCTTTTTCTAACGTAACAATATAAAGGCCGCTGACCACAACATCATCATTTTCATCTTTTCCGTTCCATATGATTGAATTTGATCCCTTAAGTAAGGTTTGTTCCGGCTTCAAAGTGCGCTTAAGACGCCCGGCAAGATTGAAGACCCGTGCGGTGACTTTTTCTTCTTTATCNAGNTCAAANAGGATATAGGTATTCGGAAATTCAAATACAGACCCGCTGGGAGAGAAAATTCGAGGCTGGCAAGCCAGCCTTTCAGTATCCAGTGAATCCGTATTGATGGAATCACTGGATGTAAATATGCCAAATATCCCTAGTTGGTTCGCTTGTAATTGAAGGTAAGGCTGGCCTTGAATGGTTGTCTCGGTTCCGCCTAGATAGATAAGTCCTTCCTGTTCAATCCTTGCTATGAATGGGATAGCGGTAGAATCACTGAGAGATTCTGTTGAATAGGCCATGCGCAAAATAGCAGGTTTCAATAGCTCCAAACTGCTCGGTGATATCGCGTATAAGTCTGTTAATAGGACTGTGCTATCTCCAAAAGACCCTGTAAACGCCATATTTTCAATGGTTAATGAAACATCACTTTCCACTGCATTTTGAGGTAAAAGTATTGATACCATCCCGTTGGAGCTTAAAGATGTACCGCCATATTGAGAGATAATTGTCGATGGTGTTTTATAAAGAGAAATCTGTTCCATCTTGTTGCCTCTCTTGTCAGTGGCATTGGAAAAGTGAATTTGAATAGCCCTCCCTCGATAATCATCCGGGAGAGTAAGTGCTCCTGACCATTCTCTTTGTATATAAGTCTGTTCCTGCACAATTATTGTATCAAGATTCAAAATTTCTGGGTGGGTTACCTGAACTCTGGGACTGATACCTGGATCCATATCAAAATATTCTTCAAAGCGGGCGATAATAATTGCTTGCTTCGGGGAGAGATAATTCACTGAGATGGAATCAGCATGTATCGCCGGTGGTGTGATATCGATATAAAAAGAATGCAAGGAAGACCAATCGGATGTCGCATTTCCATGATCAATGGCTCTGACCCGCCAATTATAATGATTCTCAGGGAGATCCACGATTCCACGTATAGTGAGATTGGTTGTACCTATATTCCCATTAGCATAATTACCGGTAATAATTCCGTGTTCATTGGCAGCTATATAAAAGTCTGGATATTGGTTGTATTCATCATTCCCCACCTGTAATTGATAGCGCAGACCGCTCTGTTCAGTAGAACCCCCAAGTGGATTTACAAAATCAATTGGAGGGTCCCAAGTAAGAAGTCCCTGATTCTTTTTATCCGTATCTAGGGTAAAGGAAAGGCCTGATGGAGAGTCAGGGGGCTGATTTGGATTTTTAATGCCTTCAAGGTTCTCGTAGACTTTAGCCACGACATCCTGGTTGGCCTTGAAACCTGCAAGGAATAGGTCCAGATCACCATCACCATCGTAATCTCCCCAATCTGAAAAGCTAAATCCAACATCATCCAGATCCAGGCTTGTATCTTCTGTAAAAGATCCATCATCTTGTCTATAAACAATTGAGATGGGACTGGATAAATTGACACCTGAGAAACCCGATATAATTAGATCCAGATCCCCATCATTATCGTAATCTCCCCAATCAGGTTTTCCATAGAATACACCATCTAAAACATTAGCAATAATATATTGGTTTATGGCATTCTCAATTATGTAGGTGATTAATTCTTCAGATGCATTCTTTCCTGTAACCGCGAAATCCTCATAGCCGTCATTGTTGTAATCAGCAAAGGATACAGCACCAGCAGTTACATCGATATAAAACTGATACCAGCTGGGTGAAAAGGATAAGAAACTATTACTTTGATTTAAATAGACTCGCGTTGCAAGGATCTCAGTACTATCTGCACCTATAGTTACCAGGTCTAGATTTCCATCACGATTAACATCACTCCACTTGACGATTGCAGGGTAAATCGATATCAGATCAGTCTGGCTGGTATCCAGAACCAATACACCATTATCATTTCGAAATAATTTTAAATGTCTGGATCCATAAATGTCTATACCGCCTATAGTGAGATCTAAATCGCCGTCATTATCGTAGTCACCCCAGCTATGGTTGTTTGAACCGCCGTTATATCCCATTGTGTAGCCATAAAAATCATATGTGACGTTGTCTTGGTTATCGAGCACATATACCCCATCGTCCCATTTATAAAAGAAAGTGGCTGGAAAACCCTCAAAATTGATGGTCTGGAATCCGGACAGGGAAAGGTCCAGGTGACCATCATTGGTGTAATCCACCATGGATAAATGACCGCCGTAAACAGCATTAATGTTTTGGGCAAGGTCCTGTGTTAGCAGACTTTGATCATTTAAAAAAAGGTTTGTCAAGCTGCCACCGGAAAACGTAATACCGGTCAGGGCCAGGTCCATATTCCCGTCTTCGTTGTAATCTCCCCATCCGGCGGTACTAAAGTAGACTCCCGGCAGGGATTGATCAGATTGGACTAACCGCGGAATGAATAAGGTATCTTCCTGAGACCAGGCAGATCGTTGCCCTGCCGCATCTACTGTTTGCACGCTCCAGTAATAATAGCCATGAAATATTTCGACAAATTCTCTAAGGAGCCGTGCGCCGATATTTGTATTATGAACAGGTATTGCTGATGACAACAGGTCATTTCCGCCGGGACTGGTTCCAATACGCAAGTTGTAGGAGAGACTGACTGGATCATCATGATCATCCGTCCCGCTCCCCCAGGTAAAGATAGAACGCGTACTTACAGCAAATGCAGTGAGAGCCAAAGGAGGAGAAGGCGACTCGTTAGTTTCTTCAATTGTGTTGGTATATACCCGGCAAAAGGTGCTATCTGGATTCCCAATCCCAGTTGTGCCGTTGACAACAAGGTCTGGAAGTGAATCCTGGTTTATATTCGCAAATCGCGCTGTTCTTCCGCCCGGTATCAATTTTATTTCTGAAAATGTAAGGTCACCATTATTCTTATAGACCCGACACGAAAGTGAATGCACATCAGCTGCATAGTTTGAAACTGAATCTGCTCCGGCAATGACCAGGTCTTTTAGCCCGTCTAGATCAAAATCGATGGCATCGATCGATCCATAAGCAACGCCAAATTCTATTTGCGATAAGGCAGGGGAAAAACTGCCCAATGGTTCGTTGATATATATTTTAGACGTCAACCCATCGAATTTATTCCAGCCGCTCATCACCAGGTCCAGGTCGCCATCACCATCCAGGTCAACAAATCGAAATGCAGCACCTTTCAAACCGATAAGTTCTTGAGATGTGTTTTCAATTAAGCGCCCAACTGGATCATTGAGGTATAATCGGGTTACACTGGAGTTGGGATCCGCGGTTTGACCGGCGATGATGAGATCAGGGTCCCCGTCATTATCATAATCAGCCCATTCACAGTTCCCCGTAAACAGGTCTGGGAATACCGTGCCCGGCATTTCGGTAAAAATATTATTATCATTGAGCTGGAGACTGTTCAGGATAATATCCTGATGTTCGTCCACAGCCATGATAAATAGATCAGGATCACCATCTAGGTCCACATCACCCCATTTCGCACTGCCATAGGATAAGGAAAATGATTCGATAGATCCACTCTCTGTTAGATTGCCATCAACATTCAGTCGGATATCTGTAAAAACTGGGAAATGGAAAAATGCGTCTAACCAACCATCTCGGTTAATATCGGATAAATCGATGCTTCCCAGTCCACCAATAAATTCGGCGATGGTATCGGGATAGGAATTATGATGTTCTTCATACGATGAAGAAAGGGACCCCTGTTCCGTCCCGGAGTAAATATCCAGATACGCTCCAAATCTGGTTTCGTCATAGCCGAATAAGACCAGATCATTAATATTATCATTATTCATGTCTGCAGCAATGATGGTATTAGCCAGGGATTGGGGCAGGGAATCGGTTAGGGCGGAATCAAGAGCAAAGGGATCATCCTGAGCGGGTAATAGTGCCCAGAACAGGTTGAAAAAAATAAATTTTTTAGTGATTGAGATCAATTGTGCGGTCCCAACATCATATTAGTTATTTACTGGTAAGAGTCCAGGCACCATCCCAATCATCGCCAGGGGGATTATCCATGTAATGCTCACAGCGCGGAATGTAGATACGGCTGGGGTTAGTTTTACGACCCGGGAACATATCTTCCAAATCGTCTGATGCCTTAAAGGCTTCTATGGCCTTGCTCCAGTTCTGATTACGATAAAGAGCCAGCGCTTCGTGGAAAACCGGGAGCAGCTTCTTATATAATTCAGGTTCCTTGCCCGTTTCTGAAATCAGTTCATACACCTGAGCCGGTTCTGTTTTTCCCATGACCCGAACGAAATCTAAATCCCGCACAACAACCTGCTCCTTGACGGGTTGATAGGTGGTATCAGCGATTTGGATATAAATACCATATTGCTTAGCCGATGCTTCCAGGCGGGCAGCCAGGTTCACGGTGTCGCCCATCATAGTGTAATTCATTCTGGATTCGGAACCCATATTCCCGGTAACCATTTGCCCTGTATTAATCCCGATCCGGTTTTGCATATGGTGAACGATCTCTGGCCATCTGTCTCCTTCTGATTGCCAATTTTGGCGAAGGACATCCAGATTTTCCTGCATGATAATGGCAGTCCTACAAGCCCATAATTCGTGGTTCTCTATTTCAATAGGTGCACCGTAAAAGGCCACAATAGCGTCACCGATGTATTTGTCCAATGTCCCTTTATTTTCCAAAAGAACGTTGGTCATATCTGTCAAATATTCATTTAACAGACTAACAAGATCTGTAGCAGATAATTTTTCGGAGAACGCAGAAAAACTCTGAATATCAGTGAAAAATGCAGTATGGTATCCTTCTTCACCTCCCAGGGATGGTTCTTCACCGCTGTCATACATTTGATCGATCAGTTCCGGTGAAACGTATGTTCCAAAAGATTCTTTCAAGAATTGTTTATTCTTTTCTTCCTGGATATAATTGTAAACGGTGATGCCAAGATAACCCACTGCCATGGTGGATAAAGGCCCAACCATATCGAGCCAGATGAATTGGTTAGAGAATAACCAAAAAGATAACCAGGCGTAGCTTCCAACAGTTATGGCTGTAGCCAAGCCACCCATAGCTGGGCTTAATGATGGGACACCAAAAGCCAGTAGAACGCCCAAGCCCAAGATAATGAAAGCGACCCAGCCTTTAGATATCTCAAAGATGATCCTATTATCGAGAATTGTGTTTAAGGCGTTCGCATGCAAACCCACCATTGGATATCGTGAATCAAAAGGCATTGGATTTAAGTCTGACGTCCCGGCGGCAGTGAGTCCGTAATAAAGTTTTTTACCTACAAATTCAAAAGGTACAACAGATCTTTTATTTTTACCTTCACCAACAGCTAACCGTTTTTTCTTGGGGTCAAAATGAAAATAAAGGGGGCGCTGTTCATCGATCATGCTATTCCGATGGAGATTAGATATAATCTGGAAATTCCGCTCAAGAAGGGCGAGCTTCGCTCGCGTTTTCTTTAGTGCTTTTTTTGTTCCTTTATCTCCTGCTTTTTCGATCGATGTCTCTAAATCCAATTGTAATTGTTTTATGGAAGTAAACTCATAGTCAGCCATACCGGATTCAAAACTAATCGACTCGTTGGTAACCAATTCATCCAGCGTTGGAATAGAAGTACGGTTGGAATCCAAGAATGCATTGGCAATGGTGTTATTATTCTTAATCTCATCAAACATAAAAGGGGGTAATTTTTTAAATTCTTTAGCCGTTCCATCGGGGTTATTTAAAATCCATTTTTCAGCCATACTCATAGGTAAGAGTTTCTTAGCTATAACCATTATTTGTTTTTTACTGGTATTGATAGATGCAACAGCAGGACTGAACGCCGCCTTTATGTTACCGTTAAATTGGTTGTTGGCAATTTTCTTATATTCCGCCATAACATAGTTTGGGTGTTCAATTTCTTGGAACTCTTTTAGCATACGATATGGGTAATGCATCATATCAAATTTTCCAGTTTCCTTATCTTTCCATGGGCCAGCCCAGTTCACTACCATCTGCCCTTTTTCATTTATTGGAATATGGATTTCAGTCCGACCATGTTCGTCAGGCTCCGGTAGATCAAAACGCAAATATTTTCCAGGCTCAATTACAACACTATCGAATGAAACTTTATAGTGTTTCAGTGCCATTGCCAAAGATGCAGCAGGGAATAAACGATTTCCATAGAGAATCAAGAGCGGAAATCTTCGCTGCAACCCATCTGGGTCCGGATCTGACTGGAAAAAGTAGATACCGTCCGATTTTTCAATTAACACATCTATCGGAGCTTCAATATCGTAAGCGCTGAAAATTGTTGCGTATTTAGCGCTATCTTTTTTAGACACTTTTCTAAAATAGTTTTTCTCTTTTAGTAATGATAAACGCCGATCCATCACTGCAGTTCTCTTTTTAACTGAGTCAGCAGCTTGAGCCCTGGTTTTTGGTTTGAAACTCTGAGCAAAAATAATATTCCCTGCTTTCTCTGCAGCGTCAGCAAGATCATTATCCGGGTCTGGGAATTTATCTTTTATTTGCACTACAGTGACGATTGAATCTTCATGAAACTCAATATCTTTGATATTGAGTTCTCGCTCACTGTCTTCAATAAAATAAAAATCAAATAAAAATGCGTCCATACCATGTTCATCAGCCACCTTTATAACTGGAAGATGTTTATCTCTGCTCCATGGGCTCCATTTACCTATGGTTGCTAGTGCATCTGTATCTATGTCTACTGTAGCAATATCATCACGGACTTCCACTAGGCCTCGGTTTTTAAAACGCATGTCCAAAAAACTGTTCTCAAAGTTATCATAGAGATCAAAAAATGAGAGCAGGCATATAAAAAATGCTACCCCAAAAGATATTAATAAATAAGGAAAATTTTTTTGCATACTCCTCTATTAGCCAACAATAGTGGGGGTGATAAAGATCAATAGCTCCCGCTGTTCTTTAGACACCGTTGTTGTTTTGAATAATTGACCAATGATGGGTATGTTGCTTAAGATGGGTATAAATTTCTTATTTTGGATAACATTTTCCGAGATGAGCCCACCTATAATTACAGTTTCCCCATCGAAGACCGAGACCTGTGTTTTCACGGTCCGTTTTGTGGAACGTGGTTTATCGGTAGAAACTTCCGCCGCTGAAAGCAGGGCTTCCACAGTTGCATCTACCAGGAGAGTGATTATTTTCCCTTCATTTATACGTGGCGTGACCCGCAGTTTAATACCGATATCTTTTTCTTGAACTGTATTTAGCGCTCCATAGCTTCCGGAATAATTGGATCCGGTTCCTCCCGGAATGCCGCCAGTATAAGGATTATAACCGCTCATCATTCCTTCAATGTAAACGGTCGTGGATACTTCTGTTTCCGCCTGGTGATTATCCAGTGTGGTTACCTGGGGGCTTGAAAGCAGTTTACTTCTACCCCGGGCCTGCAAGACCTTTAACGCATTTGCAAATTGAACTGGGTTTAAAGTAGCGATGGTGATATTATTAAAGTTAATTCCCAGCGCCAGAGAGTCATCAGTTCCTCCAAGAGTAATAGGATGCTGAGACCAATCGATTCCATATGCTTTTGATGTATCCAGTTGAGTTTCAATAAATCGTACACTGATATTGATGTTGGCAATAGACTTATCCAGCTGTGCAACCATTTTTAAGACCCTGGGAATATTTTCCTGGACATCAGTGATAATCGCCATAGTGGCAGGTCCCGTGGAACCCGATGTTGTAGCGATAGGTATGAAAGATTGAATTGTCCCTCTACTGGTCATGACTGCAGACAACGGGGCTGACAGATCTTTAGCATTAATATATTTGAGCTTAACGACAACCGCTTCCAGTTCACCAATCATCTGTGTATCCAGGTCCTTTACAATAATAATGTTGCCCTGAACAAAATAGCTGTAATTGTTGGGTTTCAATATGGCATCCAGCGCCGCTTTAACGGTGACATTCTTNAGGTTGGCTGTTATTGTATCCTGAATATCCGGACTGATGACAATATTCAGNCCTGTNAGATCACCGATCATCATGAGCACATTCCTTATATCGGAGTCTTTTAAATTGATGGACATTTTTTCTTCCAGCCGGTATCGTTCATTGGATTTCTCAATGCTTGTTATGGGAATACCGCTATAAGCTGGATCGGTCCAGGTTCTTTGGGCTGTCAGAAATGAAAAGAACAGGAAGGAATGAATCAATATAGGCAAAAAACGGTGCATAAGTTGTGTTTAACCGCCCACTTCTTTTATAACCTGGATTTTCCCCATGCGAAATGTGATTTGCCGATTCTCTATTTTCTCGATCAGAATATCATTGAGATATTCGCCCTCCCGAAACCGTTTCCCATCGATTTCTACAATTTTATTTCCGCTGAATTCCATAATAATTTCAACATTATATTGCTCAAGGTTGTTCAATAAAGCTGTTTTTTCATCGATGGGTGCATTTGTTATCCCTATGCCTATTGCAGGCTGGCCAATTGGGTCACTTGTAAACGGGTTTCGGTACCAGCCGTTGATTGACAGAGCTGTTTGTGGGATCGGTCTCAGTCTAATGGAATCAGCGTATGTTTCAGCATCTCTGGAACTTTGTTCTCTCTGCCGGGCAGCATTCATTCTGGTTTTGGGAACTTTTGGACCGCGATGGATTCTTTTCGGTTTTTCTCCGAATCCTACTGTCGATTCATCCCTGGATTCCAAAACCTTATCAGCGACTAATATCAAAATTGATATTCCAAAAGCAGCAAGTAAACCTTTGAGTCTTGGTGTCATTATTGTAATCGGATATAATTAATTGTTCTTGGTAGTGATTCCACACTTATTCCCCGATCCATCGATGAAAAAATTCCGATGTTATAATTGCAAATCATTATCAGGGGAGAAACTTAAATCCGTCATCGTTTCTTCATTCTTTGTGTAGATGTAGACGATTAGTTTTATTGTTTGTTTTTTATTTTTACTCTTGCCTTTTGAGATTACAACATTGCTGGTTGTTAACCGGTATTCAGAATAAGACAGTTGATCAAGAAACTGGCCTAGATTTATGAAATTTCCGGTAAGTTCAATATCTACCGGAAATTTTTCAATAATGATATTCTTACCGATTTCAGATAGGGAAACCTGTTTGGTCTCGAGTGCTTCACTAGTGGGGGTAAAGGCAATTCCTTTTGGTGTTTCCACTATTTGCAGATTATTATCTTTTAAAAGTTCATGGATCGTTTCGATCACACCGTTATAACCGCTCCGGTAGGGTATTCTAGCAAGTTGCGCCTTTAAGTCACTGGTTATTGAATCAAGCTCAGCTTGGAGAACAGGTAAATCATCCACCATATATTCATATTCACTTATATTATTTGATAACCTGTCAAAATCATCAATCATTTCCAGATAAGACGTGCTGAGACTGTTGTAAAAAAGAAAGTACCAGACGGTGATGCCTACAATGAGAAACCCGCTTATTATTATAAATACATTGCGTTGTCTATTCATTACAGAACACACTTCAATACAAAAGACATTTTGCCTCCTGTTTGAACAGCTTTCGTTTCATTTTTCATAATGACGATTTCGTTGAACAGTTCTGAGCGTTCTAATTTTCGCTTGAAATTTTCAAAGATCATTCTTTTTAATGCGGGGTTTGTTTCCACAACACCAGTGAGCCGAAGTATCTTAAGCCTGTCGCTGGTGGTTTCAATCACCTGAGTTAATGAATTACCAATGTGCATCCAATTCTTTTCCTCCCAGCCTTTTTGAAATGACATAATATCATAGGTGATCTCTTTGGGTGTATTATGACTCAAAAATCGCATGATTGTCAGGATCCGCATAGATAGATCAGCGTCATCTTCCAATATATACATTTGTTCCTGGGCGGCATTTTTCCTGGAAATCACTGCACTGTATTTATCTTCTACCGATTCAATCTGTTCTGCTTGTGTTTGGATCGAAAACAATTCGGCCTTCATAATGTCATGATTATAAACTGTCCAGGCTGAGAGTGTACTTAAGCAGATAAGGATAATTGCTGCGATAGGTATTCCGATGCGGTTTCCCAACCGGAAGACCTCACTATGTTTATAAACTGTCGGCAGCAGGTTTACAGATTTATTAATGTTCAAAGCCCCACCAATGGCAACAGTTATGATTGAAGATGGGATATCCAATTTTTCGCGATGTTTTTCATCAGGGAAAAAAGCGATATTTCTCAATGGATCAAGCTGGTGGGTGGGCAGGCCAAACTGGGTTTCTATATATTCGTCAAAATAGGTTATTTCTTTTGCACCACCACTGACATAGACTGACGAAATATTATCAATTGGGAAATCTTTTTTGAGGCTGATCATTGTTCTGTCCAGTTCTCGGCCCCAGCTTTCTATGACTGAGCGCATAACTGTATCCTGAGGTATTTTGGCCACATCTGTTTTTCCTGGAATGAGAACAGGAGGCACCCGGATATAATCCCGCTTATACCAATTTGCCGAGTCACTTTTTCTGCGCTGGGTCCAGGCATCAGAAAGGTTTTGAATTCCAAAATCAAGCCGTATTACCGCTTCCAGAATTCCCTGGTTATATCCCAGCAACAGGCTTCTCACTTCTCCCACATGAAGGATAAGTAAAACATCGTTCTTTTTTTCCGGGTAATTCCAGCGAAAGGCATTATAGACGGCCTGTGCCACGGGGGACCAGGACCGGATACCCCATTTTTTTTCTAAAAGTATGTTGGTAATACTGCCCGAACTATCTATGTCTCCTACTCCTACAATGTTCTTGCCTTCAGTCAGTTCCACTGCTTGGTAAAAAATATTATCAGGATTGAATGGTAGATTTTGTTTTACATTGAAGTCAATGATCGTTTTTCGATCATCTTTGCTATCCGGAGGTATCTGAGGTACATTTTTTAATATTGTTGAGTCGTTATTAATGGATAAGGCGAGAGTAGATACCGACCTGATTTTACGGATCATATATTTTTTTATTTTGTTGTTAGTTTCTGCCTTGTGAATAAATTGTTCATATGCTTTTCCCAGTGCAACAGAGAATCCCGTTGGGTCTTGTGTCGGGTCCAGGATTGCTTTTGAAGCTGTAAATATATCTGCCATTACAAACTGTTTTTTACCTCTGGATTCTTGCAGGACTACTGTATAAATATGTCCTTCATCAACGGCTAAGCCAACCATAACCTTTTCTTTTTTAAAAAGGGGCACTGTTATGTCTGGTGGATAAATACCTATTTTTTTCAGTTGATCAGGTGTGGGTGCTTCCCTCTTTATTTCTGCTTCAGCTATCTCATCTTCGTCAATATATAGCTCTTCTTCCTCCTCAATTTCTTCTTCTATCTCCGCCGCTGTTCCAATAATATCCTCATCCTCGGGAATCTCTTCTTCCGATTCCTTTGTTTCCTGGTTCTGTCGAAGGATATCAAAAAGTTTATTGACCGCGACCTTGCTTTCATCAGCTGGCGTATCCTCAATATCGTCTTCATCGGGCTCTTGTTCGATCAGACCGGTGGTCGTTTTGCCATTGATAGCATCTTCTACCATAAATTGCGTTATTTCTTCACTTTCATCATTGATCATATTCAAAAGAAGCTGGTGGCATATTTTCGTAATCTTTCGGGGGTAACCCTGAGTGTGTTTGTGAATAGTTTCGATGGCATCTTCTGTGAACCATTTTTGATCGCCGCCGCCTGCGGTATTCAAGCGATGCTCTATCATACCACGGGAACTGTCCAGGTCCAATGGTCCCAGCTCAAAGTCAAAAGTGATCCGGTCTTCAAAATTGGGATACTCGTGAATGATGGCTCCCATTTCCGGCTGACCAAAAATGATCAGCTGCAATAGTTTATACTCATCTGTCTCGAAATTCAAGAGTGTCCGAAACACATCTAAAAATTCACCTTTAAGATTCTGGCCTTCATCGATAATTAGTACCAGAACGCCACCCTTTTCGATACCGACCTCGATGAGATGGTGTTCGATAATATTACGGCAATCTTGTACCGATTCACCTTTCTCCTTAAGGCCAAAGAGGTCGGTTAGATGCTGCAGCAGAACCAGTTCTGATTCAAATTTTGGATCCAGTATCAGGTAAAATTCAAAATTATCCTTCTCAGCGTTAAAATTTTGCATCAGCTTGCGGCTGATCGTGGTCTTCCCGGTTCCAATACCCCCGCGCACAACCGAAAGCCCACGGCGCATCCGGATAGAAAGTTCTAGTCCCTCAAGACATTGAACGTGCTCTTTAGCCGGGTAGAATAACTCGACCGTTGGCGATGTTGTAAACGGATCTCCCTTTAAACCAATGGATTCAAACAGTTCCAAATCTGATACTCCGAATTACCATAAAAATTATTAAATATTTGTATTATAGGTATATAACATGA
>PAWD01000033.1 GCA_002713325.1 Nitrososphaerota archaeon | reverse complement strand
AATCTCGGCGCCCGCACCCGGTTGCCAAGTATCGTTGTGGCCGTAATCAGTATGATTACACTCGTCTTCGGGGCTGATGTGTTGTCTATTTTCCCCAAAGTAATTCTGGGTGGACTATTACTGAACTTGGGACTTGAATTTATGGTGGAATGGCTCTTCGATACCTGGAAAAGACTGCACAAAACTGACTATGCGGTGATTGTTTTAATTCTAATCGTTATTGGGTCTATTGGGTTTCTGGAGGGAATAGTTCTTGGCCTTTTGATGTCCATAATTCTTTTTGTGATTAATTACTCCAAGGTTGAGGTAATTAAGTACGAGTTGTCGGGGAAAACATTCAGCAGCAACGTTGAACGGTCCAGTCACCTAAAAAAGGTTCTTCAGGATCACGGTGATGAAATTTATATCCTGCCTTTACAGGGTTTTGTTTTTTTTGGAACCGCCAACCGATTGCTAATGCAAGTACAATCAAGGCAGGAAAATCAAAACCTCAGCAAGCTGAAGTACCTAGTTTTTGATTTTCGTCATGTCACAGGTCTTGACTCGTCAGCAATAAATAGCTTTAACAAACTCAAAATATTGGCTGAGAATTGCGGATTTCACATTCTTTTTTGTGGTCTGCATGACGAAATGGAGGCTCAATTATATATTGAGGGGATTGTTGCTGAAAAAAGCAGCCTTATCCGGATTTTTCAGGACCTGGATCACGGCTTGGAATGGTGTGAGCAACACATTCTACATTGTGTTTTACCTGAAACCGATGGGTTGGAGAGTAAGGATAAGACAGGATCTTTCCTGCATCGATTCTCCCAGATTGCAGACTTTTTTGAAACTAAAAATTGTCCTTCCGGAACAATAATGATTAAGCAGGGTGAAGACCCCGGTGGAATCACTTTTATAGAATCAGGAAAAATTACCGTAGAACTGGAATTGGATACCGGCAAAAAAATTCGTCTTAAAACCCTGGGCCCGGGAACTGTGGTTGGTGAAGTGAGTCTATATTTAGGCTCCTCTGCATCTGCTTCCGTTATAGCCGACACAGACTGCCGGGTCTTTTTCCTGTCCAAAGAAAGTTTTAAGAAAATGAACCTTGAAACACCTGATAAAACTGTAGAACTTCACACATTTATTGTGGAACTGTTAAGTGAGCGCCTGTCGGGATCTAATGCTACCATCAAGGCTTTAATGCGTTAGGTATGGAACAATCCTTGCCTTTTCTTTTGCCCCGTATTAAAAAGTCTCATCCTAGAGGAGGATGGTTAAGATTCTTTCATTTTAATAATGTAACTTATCTGGAGTTTAAGAAAATAAGTAAAGTTTCTAGTTAGATGAAAAAGGGGGGAGCGATGAGAACGAGCATTTTAAAAAGTGTGGTTGTCTGCCTGATAATGTTGAATTCTTTGTCAGGGGCTAAAGAAAAGCAGCTTCTTGGTTTTAACTCAAAGGGAGCATCAGATGAATTGACTTTGGAGCGTCGCCTAGGTGTGGCGCTGCCCAAACGTATGAACGAATATCACCTTATCATGACAGCTGAGCCCCATCACGCTGGAACTGAAGCCAATATCAAAATCGGACACTACTACGCCGAAAAACTGAAAGAATTTGGCTTCGATGAAGTTCAAACTTTCCATTACGAGGTGCTTCTTCCCCGTCCGATAGAACGTTCAGTTACCCTTATTTCACCTGAGCGATATGAGTTAAAACTAGTCGAACCACCCTACGATGAAGACCAAGATTTAACCAAAGATGGCGTTTTGCCTCCTTATAACGCTTATGCTGCTGATGGAGACATAACCGGTGAAATCGTATTCGTCAACTATGGTCTGCCTGAAGACTATAAAGTGTTGGATTCTTTAGGTGTTTCCGTACGTGGAAAAATTGTTCTGGCAAAATACGGTCGAAGTTGGCGAGGGATTAAACCAAAGATAGCTTCAGAGCATGGAGCTGTCGGCTGTCTAATCTATTCTGATCCAGAAGACGACGGTTTTGTTCAAGGAGAAGTCATGCCAAAGGGAAAATGGCGTCCCGAATGGGGTGTTCAGAGGGGATCCGTAATGGATATGCCCACTTACCCCGGCGACCCCCTAACCCCCTTTCAAGCTGCGAAAGGAGATGTTAAAAGGCTTCCGCTTGATAAAGTCCCTACTCTACAAAAAATCCCCGTTTTACCTATTTCTTACGGGGATGCCCTGCCAATATTAAGAAATATTGAAGGGCCTATCGCACCCGATTCCTGGAAAGGTGGCTTAGCTATTACATATCATATAGGTCCGGGTCCCGCTAAAGTCCGTATGAAATTAAAATCCGATTGGTCTCTCCGAACTATAATGAATGTCATTGGAATTTTGAGAGGAAGTGAGGAGCCTGAAAAAATCGTGATGGTGGGCAGTCACCGTGATGCATGGACTTTCGGCGGTCGTGATCCTATAAGCGGCGCCACTGTTCTGCTTGAGACTGGGAAGCTACTAGGCGATCTTGCAAAAAAAGGATATAGGCCCAAACGTTCAATCGCTATTGCTAGTTGGGACGGAGAAGAATATGGGTTGATCGGATCTGTGGAGTATGGTGAAGAATTCGCAGAAACATTAAAGAATAACGTTGTTGTTTATTTAAACCGAGAAAGCTACACAGCTGGAAATTTCAGTGCCAGTGGTGTTCATTCTCTTCAACCATTTATAAACCAGTTAACAAAAGATATTAATATGCCGGGAAGTCAGGGAACTGTGTATGACTCTTGGAAAGAAAATTCAAATGAAAACCGCCTAATAAAGCATAATGGTTATGAAAATGTGAGGTTGGGGGCCCTTGGATCGGGAAGTGACTATACTGTTTTTCTTGATCATTTGGGAATTCCTTCAATCAACCTCGGTTTTGGGTCGGGAAATGGTATTTATCATTCCCGCTATGACACTCATTGGTTTTTCACCCAATACGGTGATCCCGGTTTTGTGTACGGAATAGCTTTAACCGACCTTGTTGCAAAATTCCTTCTAAGAATGGCAAACAGCACTGTTTATCCTTTCGATTATTCCAGCACTGCGGAAACCGTTCACCAATACATTGATGAGGTTGAGAAAGAAAGTGAAGATAGAAACGTGGCTAAGCACCTTAATTTTTCCTCCTTGCGGAAGAGCACCACAATACTCCACGCTACATCACTAGTTTTGAACAACCAGATCGAACTGCTACTAAGCAATCCTGGGGCCAATAGAGCACTGATTAAAGAAGTGAACCGCTATCTTCTCTTGGCTGAAGAAAATTTTACTGATAACGGTGGTTTGCCTGGGAGGCCCTGGTTCAGACACCAAATCTACGCACCCGGGTTTTATACGGGATACGGCGTAAAGACGCTACCAGGGGTCCGTGAGGCAATTGAAAAGGGTGACACCCGCGAAGCCCAGAAAATGATGGTGGTTTTAGAACAATCGCTGCAAAGAGTTCAAAAAACTCTGCTAAATGCCGTGGTAGTATCAGCTGGTCAGTAATTAGGTGGCTTCAGGCACATTTACTCCATGTCCCATTTTAACGCGAAAGTCGCATAGAATTGCCAACCATCCTTCGGTAAAAAGTTTTTCGTAATCCGTGCCTCACCGCCAACATAAAGTTTGGAAGAAACAGCATACCATAATTGCGGCTGACTCATAACTGCCGTTTCTTTACCCTCATCATCAAATCTGTCTTGAGTCCAGATGTCCGCGTAGCCCGTCAGGTGAGCTTTCCCGTTTAGCAGTGGGACATAGAATACAAACGTCAACTGCCCATCGTGTGATTTAGAACCATAGGCAGCACGATAGAGCAATTCTGTTGAAACTGTGGTGATTTTCAAATCAACAGGGTATGTAATTCCGGTAAGCCAGACATGGCCCAACGGCCCCCATCGCGACACGCCGTCATTAAACTGAATAGTGCCAGAGAGTCCTTCCATGAATGACAGGTTCATATAACGAGCGAATTCCCAATATCCCACTGAAGCACTTTTATTTCCTGGCTGGTTATATTCAAAATCGACAAACCAGAAGGTAGCTCCCTTTTCATCTGGTTTATACATCTCGAGCGTCGAAGTAAAATATCTGCGGTCTTCAGCAAAGTCATAGTGAATTTGCAGATTTTGACCAGTACTTATTGACACAACAAAGGTCAGGCTAAAGAATAGCTGTATCTCATATTTCACAGGGAGAAACTAAAACTTTTCTGAGAAAGAGGTGTGTGTTTGTTCCGTTAATTCAGCGCTTTTGGATAGTGCCACACGCCAGTCTTGCCCCGCCAGCGCCTCCCTTCTGTCCGGTTGTCCCCAGATCAGGGTCTACATGAACAATGATGGCACTTCCATTACCGTCAAAAAGGGTAAGTGGTCCGTCAGAAAGTGTGACTCGGCTGGTTCGGTGTTCAAATCTCGCCACACCATTCTCGTTGGCCACAAGATTTGGCAGATCACCCATGTGGAATGGGTGGTTCGCGTCTGGATTAGACATTCCATATGGTCCAGGATCCAGGTGCCCCCCCGCTGCACCAAAGGTTGGTTCACAAGTGCCGTTCTCATGGATGTGACAGCCGTGGACCGAGCCAGGTTCCAAGCCAGTCACTTCCAGGGTGACGAGAATTGTTGGAACCACCCCTTTACTACTCTGTACAAATTCGGCATATCCGGAAACGCCTGATCCTTCAGCTCCGGTAATATCTGCACGAGCACGATAAATTTCATTGTTTTGACTGGAGCAGCTCAAAAAAAGAAATGCTAAACCAATAACCAGGGCCAAAAAACAGCAATAAATCGCGTTTTTCATATTAAATCAACCTCGAGTCTTGATATAAGTTTAGGGCAGATCGGACAGTAAGGAAAATGTAAATTCTTTGCGTCAATGAAAATCGGTTCAGTAAAGATCGAATCTCCTGTTTTTTTAGCGCCTATGGCTGGGGTTACAGACTATGCTTTTCGAATCCTCTGCAAGGAGATGGGAGCTGGCGTGGTCTATTCTGAGTTTGTCTCTGCTGACGGTATTATCCGTGAAAACCAGAAAACATTAGACCTGATCCATTTCCATGAAGAAGAGCGGCCCATCGGTATTCAAATGTTCGGAAGCTCGCCGGAGGTCATGGCTCAAGCCGCCCGTTTCGTGGTTGACAATTTCAGACCTGACATTCTTGATATCAATTATGGGTGTCCTGTACCGAAGGTAACAAAACGAGGCGCTGGTTCAGCAGCTTTAAAGGACCTCTGTCTAATGGATGAGATAACGGCGAGTGTGGTTGAATCTGTCCCAGACGTCCCTGTGACAGTAAAGATGCGTTCCGGTTGGAACCAGGAGTCGATCGTGACTCCTGAAGCAGGAGAGCGCCTGGAGAAGATCGGGATTAAAGCCATTACCTTGCACCCACGTACAACCGTCCAATCCTACCTTGGTCAAGCTGACTGGTCCTTAATTAAGGAACTAAAACAAACCGTCTCTATTCCTGTCATTGGTAACGGTGATGTTTCAACCCCCAAGCATGTGCTTTCAATGTTTGAGGACACTGGGTGTGATGCTGTCATGGTGGGGCGTGGTGCTCTTGGTAATCCTTGGTTTTTCAGAGAGACTCTTGCCCTGTTGAGGGGAGAACCACTGCCTGAAAAGTGCACTGTTTCTGAGCGCGTCGAAATGTGCCAACGACATTTCGACCTTCTTCTTGAAAATAGAGGCGAGCACTGGGGAATGAATCTTATGAGGAAACATTTTGGGTGGTACATCAGAGGATTTCCCGGCGCGGCCAAGTTCCGACAGGCTCTTGTTACTGCCCAAGGATTAGACGAGATGCAACTAGAATTAGTTTCTCTAGCAAAAACTGAACAGAGAGCTTCACCGCCTGTTTTTGCTTAAACGGTTAATATTAAGAAATTCAGCTAAAGTATTCCTTGTGTAACCTTTCAACTTTGTCCGGCTCCACCGGCTCAGACAACCCCACCTGAAACGCCAGAAACCACATCACAAATATTCCATATACCAAAAAAAGAAGTTGCCACACCCAAAGTGACGGCAGGCCAAACGGTACCCATGTGGCTGGGCTATTTGGGTTAGAAAAGAGTGTGTTACCAATCGTTGCAAACGGTCCAAAACCAACCAAAAACCATATGATTGTTAATATCCACGCCAACGAAACCTTTCTCTTTTGAGCGGGTGAAATTCCTGATACTAATTGAAGGAATTTGTGCCGTTTTTCCTTTGCCTCCTTTTCTTTTGGGTCTTTGTTGGTCATTTTTGATACAATCACGGCAATAGCGAGATTAAAGAGAATTCCCCATCCTGCACTGTGGATCGTAAGTGGATAGGCCCCCCAAGGTAATCCAAACCATGCTGAGGTTCGGTCTGTTAGCGTAACAGCCACCAACCCCGCCACCAATCCAGCCACCACACCTTTTCTCGTAAACCATGGGAAATAACAAACACCCATGAGTGCTGGATACATCTGAAAACCATATGCAACAGCAAGACCGCCAAGCATGACGATGGCTGAAGTCGATTTTGCAGCCACTACCAGTGCAGCTCCTGCCACAAGGACAACTGTAATGCGGCCTACCTTCTTTTGTACAGAATCAGTCGCGCCTGGCGCCACATATCTTTTATATATATCTCTTGTCACCATTGCGCTAAAGGTGGACATATAAGCTGCGCCAGTACTCTGCATGGCTGCAAGTGCACAAACAGTAAGCAGTCCCATCAGCCATGGTGATGAGTCAGAAATAAGATTAATGAGCTGAGGAACTAGATTCTTGTCGTTTGCACTGTCGAGTGTGCCGTTAGCGATGAGCACGTGACCCCCAACACCTTGGAAAATTGTAAAGGTAAAAAGAATTATACCAATTACTACTGATGATGCGGCTACCTGCTGCCAGCGAAATGGTTTGCTNGTTTTGTTCGCGAAGGCCCACATGGAAAACGCCGGTGACGATTGAATCCCCATAAGGGCAAACATGTANGTCATACACATAATACCTGTCCATGTNCCTCCCGCAGCTTTGCTACCGGCCGACACCATCTGAATACTGCCGGGAATGGCAACAATGGGGGAGTGTCCAGCCGGTGTTAAGTTACTATTAGAAGTCAAATCGCCTTTTACATGTTCCGCCATGCCGGCAATAAAGCCAGACCAGCCACCTGAAAAATGGATCGCCAAACCACCCAAAATGCATATTCCCAACGCCAACAGAATACACTGAACGCAGTCGACGTAAGCCACAGATCTCAATCCCCCCGATGCCACATATATAACAACCACGGTAGACAAGGCAAACATACCAAAGTTCGCACTCACTAGACCGTCAGTAACTACATTAAATAAATCTCCAGAAGCTCTCAACTGAACACCAAGATAAGGGACGCTGAACAAAAGCGCGACCAGAACAGTAAGCATCCTAATTGCATTACCGCCATAATAGTCACTGTACATTTCACCAGGGGTAATGTATTTAAACGCCCGACCAAGAACCCACTGCCGACGCAGAAAAAGGACCCCTGTAAGCGGAATTGTTAAAGCATAGAAGGAAGCAAACGCATAAGGAAGCCCGTCTGTAAATATTTTCCCGGGGTGACCCACAAAAGTCCAACCACTAAAGCTGGTGGCCGTTGCAGCCAAGACAAAGACCCAAATGCCAATGGACCGGCCGGCCAGAAAATAGTCTGAAGAAGTCCGGGCGCTTCGGGCACCCTTAAAACCCCAAAACAAACAATAGGCCCAGTAAACACTCACAAATATAGTAAGCCACAGAAGTTTTGAGTCCATATTGAGTTTCTCCCCGAAGAAGTATAAGTGATTCTACCTGATGCTAGAAAAAGAGTCAAGATTTTCTTAAGGACAAAGTGATACCAGAAAGGGTATGATGAATATTAGATTTACCTTCTTTGTTAAGGAAAATATTGTGAAGAATCTGTGTTGGAGAAGAATATGGCGGTAGGTGCGGCTACCATCTCTCTTTTATTCCTTATCTACTATTTTGTTCGAAGTACGGGGGCGAATCAGCATCTCGACCTTGATTACTCCACTGAATATGCCCGCCGGCAAGCTATAGCAACCGCCACTCTGGATATTGAGTCTGATCCCGAGATCCTCTGGAATACTCTTACTGATATGGCTAATTACAAAACATGGTATCCATGGGTGCATCGCTTGCGTGTAACAAATGAGAACACAAAACGATGGGCACATAAACATTCCCTTTTGAAATACAAAATGGAAGTTGGAAGCCGGTTTAAAATTCAGCCTTTTTTTGGGGCACCCTATAACAGCTGCCGTTTTGTCTCAATTGACCCTCCTAACAAACTTGCCATGGAGATGCGCTTTTTTCCACTAAACAGAGAATTAGTAACGTTCAATCTTCACCCTTATAAAAACTGTGTTGAGGTAACCTACACAGCCACAAGTAATGGCCTTCTCAATTTTCTTACAACAGCCATGTTTTCTTGGCGGGGAAAAGAAGTTTTGAGAAATCTAAATAACATAATGCCGAAGGTCGATTATGAAAAAGATATTGCCGAAGATGCGGTAAAAGTACCTCAGTTCGTCTTTGATGACAATTTTATCAATGCCCTTATTGCAAAAGCTTACAGCGACGGCACGGACATCCTCAATAGCATTTCCGAAAAAGTAGTTCGCGGAAAGGCCAAATCCGGTCTTATAAAAGCGAAGCGGGTCGGAAAACCTCCAAATACAACACCTGATGCAACACAAGCGGTCAACCAATTCCTGTCCGGTGATGCTCCTCAAGCAGGTGTGGCATCTCCATCCGCGCCTGCAGTTGAGGTCCCTGAGGAGATACGAATCAATCAATACATCCTCAGGGGGCTAGATGGAGATACAGATATCATTAATTCCATCAACGATCGTGTCTTTCGCTCAAAGGTAAAATCAGCACTTACAAAAGCAAAACGCACCGGTGAACGTCCGGAAGTTCCACCTGACACACTTCCGCTGGGTGCTGAGCCGGCGGCTGCTCCATCAATACCCACTCAGAAAATAGATGAAGGGACTCTCGTCAACACCTACGTTGCAAAGGCCATGGGTGGAGATGAAGAAGCTATCTCTAGTATCAAAGACCGTGTATTAAGATCGAAAGTGAAATCTGCACTGGTTAAGGCAAAACGCACCGGCATAATGCCAGAAGTCTCGGAAACTTCTGACCAGCCACTAGCTCCGGAAACTCAAGAAGAAGCTTCCCCAACTCCTCCTGTTGGTTCAGACAGTCCTGAGATGGTCGTAGATCAGGCCGTTCAGGCCGCCCTGGAGGGCAACATGGATCTTATCAATGGCCTAGGGGACAGAGTGTTGCGGGCTAAAGCCAAGTCGGCTTTAGCAAAGGCGAAGCGAGCCCAAGGATAAAAAGTTTAATCTCCGTATGTCTGCACTCATACGTGTATGATCTTAATTTTCCTCTCTTCTTGTTCAATAGACTACCAGAGCCAACTTTTCTCCCCCTGTGGGAGCAGGGGAAGCGGTCTCCCATCATTAAAGCCTATTGTTCCTTCATGCAAAGGCACCGGTAACCCAATCACACGTGTATTACTCAACACTAAACTCAACATCCCTTGTTTCGATGTAAGTCTCTCCGCCAGAATATGCGCTCTGTGATCTGAGAAGTGATTTTCGCTAATAAGCACGTAGGTACCAAAAACCGAAATTACTCTTAGCGGTTTTACCCCTCCTTTCAGCTTCTGTTTGCCGAATACCGTCCCGTTCAGCCACGGAATAATTTCAACAAATTCACCTTCTCCTCGTATAGCTAGTTCTAGATCATCAATTGGGACAAGCGCAACGTCAAATTGATGACTTAACAGAAGCTTCAGGGCAGCAAGGGTCGTTGGAGCCCGAACCGCAATAGCCTCACTTTTTGGAAGAACTTCTCCAAGAACGGTCGCAATCTCCAAACCAATCGGATAAGATTGAGGATCAGAAGCTGTGGTAACAAGAAATAGTCGATCTTTCCTCCATTTGTACCAGAGACCATACGGGCTGTGGGCAAAAAGAAAACTGGCCGAGCCTATAATAATTAAAAAGGAAATACTGACGCGCGTGTGCCTTTTTCGCAAGGAGGGTTTCTCGTTTTACACTCTCTATGCAAAGACTCTATTCAAACACTTCCAAAGGCAGAACAGCCAAGACGCCAAAGTTTGGTACGTCAACCAGCTGGCTGATCCTGAGATCAACCGCGGCGCTACAAAGTATGTATGCCTGTTCCCGGGTTAGGCTTTTTTCTCTCACTAAATAACTGATCATTTGCAGTAGAGCATCCCGCGCTGCAAGAGTTAAATCTTCTGACAGATTCTCAAGGTCACCAATCTGTTCACCATCAAGATAGGCTTGTTGCGGAGTCACTTTATCCTTCTGCTTAATGGGGTAGCCTACCGTTCCGTAGAATGATCCTGGTGCCAGGTTCTTTAACTGATCATCATGACCTTCCACATGGGGTTGGGTGATATCTTTCCCTTTCCCTTTCAGCACCTCAACTCTCACTTCTACGATTGCACTCATTTCAATGGCAGTCCCTGACACCTCGCCATCTCCCTGAGCATAATGGATATCTCCCATGGAAAGAAGTGCACCGTCTACGAACACCGGTAAATAGAGGATAGTCCCAACCTGCATCTGTTTTACATCCATGTTCCCTCCATTTTCTCTTGGCGGCACGGTCCTCAAACAACGTTCAGCATGTTGACCTCCCGGGCCACAGATATCAGATGGTTGCGCGTCCATTGGTTCTGGTGGGAGGGCAAATCCCCCTGCATCAGCCAAAGCAGTTTCTCGTTGATACATCTTTTCTACCTCTTCAGGTCCAGGTGCAACACCAACAGTCCCCATAAATCCGGCAAAAGGAACATGTATTCCTGGCATGTCTATTGAGGTGGCGGCTACCCTGTCCAGGTTCCAACGTACAATGTGTGGCTCTGGATAGAGATCTCTTAGGAAACCAAAGCCGGGAACGATCACCGTATAACCAAAGGGGCCTGGCTCAATGTCTATAAGCGTTATCGCTAAGACGTCGCCTCGCTCCGCACCATTGATGTAAACAGGGCCCGTCAGTGGGTGTACCACGTTCAGATTTGCTCCCGCTACATCGGCCGGGGTTGACTCCTCAGTAAACGGACTGTCCAGAGCATCCCTGGTTTCATAAACAAGCACATCACCTGGATCCGCATAAGCAACAGGTGGAATTGCCCAGTGCCATCGGTTATGACATTTAGGATCATTAATGCAGTGGTCGCCCGTCGCCGAAATTTTTATTGTTTTTCCACCAACAGTCTGCTTCATCGGGCAGCCCACAAAAAACAACGCAATGAAGGTTGCACACAGTAGTCTTGCCATCTTATTCATTACATTCCCCCTTCGATAATATTTCTACTTCCTAATATTATATAATACCAATTGTCTTTATTGCAATCAAGAATTTCCGGTTATGTGACTGTTTTCCTGTAGAAACTGGCGAACATCTCGCGCCTCATCCTGCGAAATCTCGTGGGCGATTGGATACTCCCTCCAGGTGAGGTTGAATCCTATTTCCTTTAATAAGTGAAGTGATTCCTTCGACCGGTGCAATGGCAATATAGGGTCATACAATCCGTGTGCAGCAAAAATTGGGCTCTCTATAGGCATGTTTTCACGTCGCTTCACATCCTCCCCTTCCATAAGAAAACCACTCAGGGCCACAACGGCACCTATCGGATTTTCTAAGTGTAGCATAATATCCAAGCACATGCCGGCACCCTGAGAAAAACCGAGAAGAACAATCTCTTTAGAGGCAAATCCTTTAGCACAAACATCCTTTACTAAAGAGATAAGCAACTCTCTGCTCTCTATCCTTTCCTGTTTAGAATCTTTATTCAAGGGAAATGAAAACCACCCTTTTCCAAGGCCTCCGGTCCCAGGAACATCAAACAGGCCGTCAGGAAAAAAAGTTTGAGTACCTTTTAGCCTAAGACTTTGGACAAAAGGAACAAGATCATGTTGGTTGGCTCCCCATCCGTGTAAAACAATAAGAGCAACCTTTGCCGGACCCTCTTTTGGTGGAAGCTCAATCAACCCTCATCACCCGATATTGAAACTGATAAATTCCAAGGGCTTTGTCTATTGCAACTTTTCTTATGTATGAAAGTGAAATCTCTTTTTCAAGATTCGAGAATAGCGTTAAAGAGTCGCTTGGGAAAATATACGGGTGATTCGTCAGGAAAATATGTGTTAAGTACAAAGAAAACCTACTATAGGTCTGGGCACCACCTATGATGAAGCATTTTTCTGTCTTGGTTTGAGAAATGACCGTCTCAGGATCCATGTCTCTGTGCATCACAACCACCTCCCTACCATCAAGCTCTGTGGCTAGAGTTGATTCTGTATTAGAACCCATAACCACTGTCTGACCAATTGTTTGCTCCCGAAACAATTGTAAGTCTTCTGACCAGTCCACTACTTCCGTGGGGTGGCGTGCTATCATGCCGTTGACCGTGACGGCGGCTGTGAGTATCACATCCATAGTTTTCAATTGGTTCCGTTTAGGGTGCCTGCAACAACTGTAATGCGCCTGCCGGGATCACAATAGGCGTGGATCGAATCATTAACTTGTTCAAGAGTCAATAAATTGATAAGGTTGGGATATTCATCCATGAACGACAACTCTTTACCTCTCTCTACTGTTGTCAAAACTCTGTTGGCGATGCCGGCTGTTGTGTCGAGGCCTACCTGATACATACCAGATATGGTTGTCTTCTTGGCCTCCAGCTCGTCTCTAGTTACACCTCCTCTAAGCCAAAGGTTAAGCTGTTTCTCCATGGACTTTTTTGCTTTGTCAATGATGTCCGGGGCAAAAGTCCCCCAGATATACCAATAGCCGTCATTGCCTTCTTCCACGCCGCCGGTAGATGATTGAATCCCATAGGTGAGCCCCTCTTTATCTCTCACCGTTGCCATGAGTCTCGCCGAAAAATTGCCCCCCAGAATGAAATGGCTCATCATAACAGCATAATAATCTTCGTGCTCTCGATCTATGCCTATCCCGTGTCCCGTTACCACATCAGCACTGGTCTTGTCTGGAATGTGAACCACTTCTGACAGATGCTTGTAAATGGTGTTTGCCTTAGATTTTGCAACAGTTCCCAAGGTCAGGGGAGATTCCTTCCATCCTCCAAATCTTTTTGCAATCTCTTTTTCAACAGTTCTGTGATCCACATCACCCACAAAACAGATGTGGACCGTTCCTAATCCATAGTTTTCACCATGGAACGATTGCAACTGTTTGGTTGTCACTTTTTCCATGTTCTCAATCTCTCGGTCCAATCCCATGGCCCGGTTTGGGTGGCCTTCAGGGTAGAGTTGCATGAGAAATGCTTCAATGGCTCGAGTCCGTGTGTCCTCTTTTGATTTTCTCATTTCCGCTGTCCGCCGCTGCACAATCGATTGTAAATCCTTCTCATTATACGCCGGCATCATAAGCTGCTCCGCCAACAACTCGATCAGGAGAGGCAAGTTTTCCCTAAGACATTTACCTGAGAAGTGTACGCGGTATCTGCCCGAGGTAAATACAAGTTTTGCACCAACAGATTCTAGAGCGTCTCCTATTTTAAACTTGTCCCGCTTCTGTGTACCAAGATCCAACATGGCAGCTGCTATTTCAGGTACAACAATATTGTTTGTTGCAAAGACATCCCCGCCTAGAAAACTTCCACGAAATGTAATTACATCTTTAATATCTGTTTTCAGGAAATAAAGGTTGAGCCCATCTAAAGNTGACGAACTTTTTATTTTGGGGGCCAGCTCCAAACTTTTACTCAGCGTTAGNCCCTTGTGAAGTAGGAATAAAAAACCCGGTGGTGCTTTGGTCTTCTTTNAGATATTTANAAGCTACACGCTTAACATCATTAACTGTGACTCTTTCAATCTTTTCAAGGAATGTGGTATAAAATGTCCAGTCTCCAAGGGCAATTGCCTCATTTAAATTGCTGGCAACGGAGTAAGATCCGTCTCTTGTGAATACGGTTTCGGCACGTATCTGGGCTTTTGCATAGTGAAGTTCCTTCTCCTGCACATCTTTAGCAATAATAGTGCCGTATTCTTCCAACACACCTTTTTCTGCTTCTTCACATGTGATGCTTCCCGCTAGAAAGACATAGGTAACAAAAAGGCCATTATCATGAAGGGGATGAGACCAGACATTCACATCAGCTGCTTTGCCGGAATCGATGAATCTTTTGTAGAAGCGGCTCGTCTTTCCATGGCCCAGAATGCGCCCGAGGATTTGCAAGGTATGGGTGTCTTCATGAACACCTTCGGGTGTTTTATGCGCTAAGCCCACAATTGGCATTTCTCCCGCTCTTTTCACCATGACCCGCCGGGGTCCTTCTTGAGGTGGTTCACTGGTATACATTTGGGGGATACTGTGTGACGGCTTTGGAATCGATCCGAAATGTTTGTCCAAAAGAGTAAGAGCGACGTCTTTCTGAAAATCACCTATGACAGAGATAGTGGAATTATTCGGCCAATAAAAGGTGTCGTAAAACTTTTTCAGTCGCTCCGTCGTCACGTTTTCAATGTCCGAACGCCACCCAATGGTGGAATGATGATACGGATGGGCCTGGTAAGCAGTCGCCCAGATATTTTTGTCTAGTGCCTCATGTGGATCGTTTTCACCGCGCTCGAACTCATTTCTTACAACAGTCATTTCTGACTGTCTGTCCTCGTCTTTAATAAACGCACCTCTCATTCTGTCGGCCTCTATTTCCATGGCTTTTTCCAAGTGTTCTTTTGGCAATAGCTCAAAATAGTTGGTTCGATCGAACCAGGTTGTGGCGTTGATCATAGCACCTACATCCTGAAGTACATTCCAAATGGCTGTTCCTCCTTCTTTATTAAACTGTTTTGATCCCTTAAACATAAGATGTTCTAAAAGGTGTGTCGATCCCGTGTGGCCAATAGCCTCGTTCCGGGAACCCACACGATAGGTAACCATAAAGGTAATAACAGGGGCGTGGTGGTTCTCTAGCAGCAGGACGGTGAGATCGTTTTTTTTATGCCGATATTCGGTAATTCCTCCTGATTCTTTCACAGGAATAAATTGTTTGATGGTTTTACTCACAGGACAACTTTTATGTCAAAATAAAGAGGGAAGGTAAAGTTTATTTTATAATGCTCGCAATAGCCTTGAAGTTGTCACCGCTGGCTACCTGCTGTAGTTCGAATAAAGCCATTTCTACCGAGGTCATATTAGCCCCCAGGGCTCCCATTTTTTGAAGGCCAAGATTGTGGTTCGACTCGTGTCGTGACATGACAGCGTCAGTGACGACATGCACCTCGTAACCTTCTATCAGCAGGTCCTGTACGGTCTGATAAATACAGACATGTGTCTCAATTCCGCAGACCAAAATCTGTCTCTTCTCATAAGATTTTATCTTTTCTGATACAATATTATCACCCAAGCAACTGAATGTTATTTTTTCCATTCTTTCCGTGCTGTTCAGGGCCGCAGCTACCTCGCTCATTGTGGGGCCCAACCCGGCTGGGTACTGTTCGGTCCAATTGATGGGGATGCCCAGAACTCTGATACCTTTAATAAGCTGACAGATGTTTTTCTTGGTCTGTTCCTGTTCTTGCATGACAGCAAATATCTTCTCCTGCACATCAATCACAAGAAGCTGACTCTCTTCTGTAATCAGTTTCATCAATTATACTGCAAGAGTCTTAGCTACTTCCTCAGCGTGACCTTTTGGCGAGGCTTTTGGGAATGTGTGAATAACTACATTGTTTTCATCTAGAACGATGGTACCTCGCATGACACCTTCATATTGCTTCCCGTACATTTTCTTGGCTCCCCACACACCCAACTTGTCTAGCATCATATGGTTTTCATTGCTTAGAAGCGGGTAGGTAAGACCACATTTAACCACAAATTTCTTCAGAGCCTTGGGCGGGTCAGCGGATAGACCATAAACATCAATATTTCTCCTTTCAAACCTTTTCAATATCGACTGAAACTCAGTCGCTTCAATCGTTCATCCTGGAGTGCTTGCTTTGGGGAAACAAAAAATCACCTTTTTCCTGGAGGTCTCCAGACTTTTATGCTCACCGTTATGGTCTAACAATGTCAAATCGTCTACTGTTTCACCAACTTCAATCATAACAACTCTCCGTTGTATTTCCGCATAACACCAACCACCACGCCCTGTATTCTCACCCTGTCCACTGAGTATATCACAGGATCTAATGTTCTGTTTGCTGGTCTTAATTCTATCTCATCATTGCGGAGATAAAGTTTTTTTATGGTTGCCTCCTGATCGTCAATTAACGCCACAATGGTCTGACCATTTTGAGCTTCAATTTTTTCTTGTACAATGACAAAGTCGCCATCTTGAATATGTTCTTCTATCATGGAATCGCCTGACACTTTTAGAACATAGTGTTTGCCGCGCCGGAGAAATGATGCGGGAACCTCAATGACCTCCGGGTTTGAAATAGCATCAATCGGTTTTCCGGCAGCTACCATTCCTAACACTTCAAGGGTGTTGAAGGAGGAATCGGCTGGGTGGAGTTCAATGGAACGAGTTCTGTTCCACTCGTGACGAATGGCCCCCTTCTCTTTTAGCGCCCGAATGTGCTTATAGACGGTGCCTTTTGATGTAAACCCGAAACTTGCAGCAATTTCATNAAAGGTGGGTGCATAGCCATGCCTTGAGATATATCCTCTCAGGTAGTCGAAAATTTCTTTCTGTCGCTTCGTTAAGAACATGAGTACAAAAAGCGTACAAATTTAGTCCAATTGCACGAAAAAATAAAGATGTTGAAACTATAGATTAGAATTCGAGCTGTGAGCGAATTCCGTCAACCCTGCGACAAAAATCTGCCNTTTCTTTCATCTTGCCCTTCACCGCCCGGCAAGCATGTATAACAGTGGAGTGATCGCGCCCACCAAAGTGCANCCCNATGTTNTCCAGAGAGGNGCCCACAATTTCCCNGGACAGNTACATGGCCACCTGCCTAGCTCTNGCCACATCCATTTTCCTGCCTCGCCCTACAAGTTTTTTCTCGGGTACATCCATGGCTTCGCTAACACTTTGTATNACGTCTTCAATGGATACTGTTTTAGTCCCGGGGCGGCCCAAGGTTTCACGAAGAGCCCGCTTGGCCAGAGACATGGTAATGTCCGAATGTGACAGCGATGAATATGCTAATAGTTTGATGAGGGCCCCTTCCATCTCCCGGATGTTGGTACGGATATTAGTGGCGATAAACTCTGTGATTTCGTAGGGAATTTCTAAACTGTCCTCTTCTGCTTTTTTCTGAAGGATTGCGATGCGTGTTTCAAGATTTGGTGCCTGAATATCAACAATCAACCCTGATTTAAAACGGGAAAGCAACCTGTCCTTTAGTCCATATAGCTCACTCGGGTGACGGTCTGTTGTTAAAACCACTTGCTTTCCTCTTTGGTAAAGATCGTTAAAGGTGTGAAAAAATTGTTCTTGGGTTTGCTCCTTTTTCTGCAAGAACTGAATGTCGTCCACCAGTAGAANATCTACTTTTCTGTGTCTCTCCGTAAACGGGGCGCTGTTGTTGTTTTGAATAGCTGTAATAAAATCAAGAGTGAACTTTTCGCTAGTGGTATAATGAACTCGTGGCCTCGGCAACNGCTNCAAGACCTTNTTCCCAATGGCTTGAAGAAGGTGTGTCTTTCCTAAACCAACGCCACCGTAAACAACNAGTGGATTAAATGANGTCTGTCCTGGCGAGTCNGCAACTGAAACAGCGGCCGCTTTGGCCAGCTGGTTGTTTGATCCTTCCACAAAACTATCAAAAGTGTAGCGTTTGTTCAGCCTGCTGCCACTATCATAGTTCTGACCCGAACCTCTTTGTTCAATAAGGGTGTCTGGCTCTGTTGGAAACTCACCGTTGCCAGGTTCACTCACAACGACACTATAACGGACTTTTAGATCTTTTCCNGTTGCAGTTTTGAGTTTTGACAATAGCATCCTTCGATAATGACGATCNATCCATTCATAATAAAACTTGCTAGGNACTTCTAGTGTCAAGCNGTTTTCGTCTAAGCTAACCGCTCTAATCGGTTCAAACCANGTTGCATANGTTTGTTTACTAATAGAAGATTGGACTTCTCCTGACAAATTTGTCCATAAATCTGATGCTGTTAAAATAGTTTTATCCACAACTTATCCACACTGTGGGNAGACTTTAAATTTATCCCTTTCTCTCCTCTGATATCAAGCGGAAAAATTGTTTTTTGGTATAATCAGTGCACAGGCAGTAAACTTAAAGGAGTGGTTGCTGAGGTTTTCTATAATAGTTAATTTCCACGTCTTTAAAATGGTGTATCATGAAAAGAACTTATCAACCGAGTAAGCGGAAGCGGAAAAAGAAGCACGGTTTCCGTTCCCGTTCTTCCTCTCCTGGTGGAAAACGCATTCTTCGTCGCAGACGAAGTAAGGGNAGAAAGAAGATCTCGGCCTAACCACACTTTTTAATTTTCAACACGATAGTCTTATGCCGACCTCCCTAAAACGGTTTCGGTTAGCCCTCTGCTCTTGCTCTCGTTGGGCTGTCCGATTACCCTCGATTGTTTTATCACTTTTGGCCCGGTTTCTAATTCAAGCATATCAGTTTGTCCTTTCTCCACTTTTTCCCTCCACCTGTCGCTTCTCCTTGTCCTGCTCTAACTACGCACTGGAAGCGTTTCAAAAGCACTCTCCAGGTAAGGCCATGATGTTGACTCTCATAAGAATTTCCAACTGTCACCCATGGGGCACCCATGGAGAGGATCCCGTCCCAGACTGATGGACAAGAAAACCATTTTAGCCTTCCTGTTTATCGCCCTCATCCTGATGGCTATGCCCTATTA
>PAWD01000032.1 GCA_002713325.1 Nitrososphaerota archaeon | reverse complement strand
GCCTGAACAACGGCAACAGTTGGTTCAGTTATTGGATCAGTCGCTGGGGGAGGATCCGTTGTTTCCAGACGAATAATTGATTTTCGAGACATTGTAAAACCACTGGCAGCCTTGACCATCATATTTTTCGAAACCTCTACCTGCCCCTGAAAAACAAGTACCATGGTGTCTCCGGTATCTCCTTCTTTCAGTAGCCTTGTTTTTGGATTACACTTTTTTAACTCCACTACATCTGCAATCTTGCCGCACATATCTTCTGGGAGCTTACTAAAATGATTTATCTTTTGAATCTGTTCAGCGTTGACACTCATAAACCTACCTCAATACCAGTGCTTTATGTTTATCATCTATGACATAATCATCAGATGGATTTATTTCAACTATGACATGCTCGTCACTGGAAAGTGCTATGCCAGCACTGTCCAACTGTTCTGTGATCATGTTCCTGATTAAGGGACTGCCGCTTTCACCCATTTGATCTTCCAAGCTAAACCCCGCCTTTCTAATAGCATATCCAACCAATAACCATTGATGTTTGAATTTATAATATGCCGATATTTTATTATGGGTTAAACCCGTCAGTCCTTTAGGGATGGTTACAACTTGAATCCCTTTATCCTGCTCTTCCTGAGTAATCAATTCATCAAATAGTTGTGGAACTCCTGGATCCGTTACATGTTTGGCAAGCATATGAGGTATATGTTCATCAGGGAATACAATTTCGTTTACATTTGCACGTTTCAAGTGCGATATATATTCCTCATCTAAAATATAGGCAACTACCTGAATACTGTCGGAAATAGATTTTGCGGTAAGGGACGTTAAAACTGTTTTATCTTCATCCGGTTGTTCATTGGGAAGTAGTCCTGAATAATCCGGCATAATCATAAATGTGCCGCATTCTTCTATAAATGCATCTTTTAAAACCGCTTCCTGCGTAAAATTTTCGGACAGATGGGTAACATCTAAGCGTTCAAAGCCAGAGACCGCTCTTTTAACAATTTCAGCCTCAGTTTCATTGATTAATATAACTACCGGATTAGCATCCCTATTGGCTTCAATCAATCTCAGTGTAGATTGCACAGCGGGATTCCATCCGGCAATTATTATATGTCCATGAAATTTATTCTCATCCAATTTATCATCTCCCTTCAGACGCGCAGCCACTAATACAGAGGCCACAGCACCGCCAAGTAATGTAACAATGCCAAAATTGAGTAACATAATTATAATCGTAAGAAGTTTTCCCAGGTGTGTCACCGGGCTCACATCTCCATAACCAACCGTTGTAAATGTTACAACAGACCACCAGAAAGTATGAAAAAACGTATCAACCCAATTAGGGTCACCCTCGCCGAATTGAAATGTGTCTCCAATATCACTAATAACATCCCCCCTAAACAGATCATACTCAACAATCGTCAGTATTGCGGTTGATATTAACATTAAGCCAAGGGACCACACGGCATACCTAAATAAGTCGTTTGCTTGGTAAAAATGCTTAAGTTTTTTTAAATAGTCCCAAGCAACGGTTTTTTGTTGATCTTTATAATGTTGAACTTCGTCTTCATCTTCAACAGTAGCCACAACTTCATCAATTAAAGATTGATGAAGACGGTCATAGAGCACTTTATTAGCTTGTATCGATTCTTCTAGCTTATCAAAAGATGTGGTTTCTTCTTCTGGAGACTGAGTTAACTCTTCGGGCTGCATACGTTTAAATCTATTTCTTTCTTGGGCTATTTAGTAGCTAAATAGCCGAAAATACTATTGAAATATTCACGAATAAGCAAATAAGAACTTAATTATGGTATTCTTGCAAGGATTTTACAGTAAGATGTCCAGATGATCTAATAGCACGCACTGCTGCTTCTGCACCTGAGAGTGTGGTAATGACCATGATCCCCTTTTGGATACAGGCTCGACCAATGGATTCTTCATCATACCTTGCCTGTGCTCCCAAGGGAGTATTAATAACTAAATCGATTTCACCATTTTTAATTTCATCAACCACATTAGGTCTACCTTCCCCAACTTTGAATACGATGGTTGCTGTAATACCATTTCTAGACAATTCTTTTGCTGTACCGCTCGTAGCCATAAGGTTAAACTCCATTTCGTAGAAATCCCTGGCGATGGGAATAATATTCAATTTATCCTGGTCATTTACGGAGATAAATACTGTTCCTTTATCCGGGATATTGCTGTTAGCGCTTATTGACGCTTTACGGAAAGATAGTCCAAACGTTGCAGAGATTCCCATAACTTCCCCGGTTGATTTCATCTCAGGACTCAAAAAAACAGATTCTTCCGGGAATTTATTGAATGGCAAGACCGCCTCTTTCACTGCTATGTGCTTATTCCCTTCCCATCTTTTTAATTCATAATCAACTAATTTATTTCCAGTAGCAATCTGGGCAGCAATCTTCGCTAATGGAACATTCGTCGCCTTGCTGACAAATGGCACTGTTCTGCTTGCTCTCGGATTCACTTCCAGAACATAAACTTGCCCATTTTTATATGCAAATTGCAGATTGATAAGTCCTACTACATTTAGCTCCATGGCTAGTAATTCAGTGATTCTTATTATTTCTTCCATGGCGGGAGAGGTAATACGATATGGCGGTAAAACGCATGCCGAGTCTCCAGAATGAATCCCTGCCTCTTCTATGTGTTGCATAATGCCACCAATATGTACAGACTTACTATCGCAAAGTGCATCTACATCAAACTCAAATGCATCTTCTAGAAACTCATCAATCAAGATAGGATGCCCTTCGGTCACATCTGCAGAACGGGCAATATAATCAATCAATTGTTTTTTGGAATAAACAATTTCCATAGCACGGCCACCCAGTACATAACTAGGCCTCGCCAAGATCGGGTAACCTATTCGATCTGCTATTATCACCACTTCATCCAATGTACGGCCAGTACCGTATTGAGGGCATACCACATCCAGCTTTTTAAGAATCTGACCAAATTTTTCCCGATCTTCTGCTAAATCAATATTTTTCGGAGATGTCCCCATAATAGGAACACCTGCATCAGATAAAGCATTTGCAATCTTTAAAGGTGTTTGCCCGCCAAACTGGACCAGCACACCTTCCGGTTTTTCAAATTCTACAATATTTAACACATCTTCAAGGGTCACAGGTTCAAAGTATAAACGGTTTACCAAATCAAAGTCTGTACTTACTGTTTCCGGGTTGCAGTTGATCATAATAGTCTTATAACCTAGTTCCTTTAATCCAAACACAGCCTGAACACAGCAGTAATCAAATTCAATCCCCTGACCAATACGATTGGGACCGCCCCCCAGAATAATGATTTTCCTACCTTTCAGCGGATTGATTTCATTTTCTTCATCATAAGTGGAATAACAATACGGTGTCTTAGCTATAAATTCGGCCGCGCAGGTATCCACTACTTTATAGGATGGATAAACCGATTCTTCATCGCGCATTTGTCGAATATCTTTCTCAGTTTTTCCAAGCATACGACCAATCTGTTTATCTGAAAATCCATTTTGTTTCAATAGCTTTAGGTTATCCGCTCCACAAAAACCAGACAGGAGTTTGATATGTCGTAAAAACCAGGGATCAATTTTTGTAATTTTATGTAGTTCTTCAACTGTTTGACCTTCAAGGAAGGCTTGGCGAATCTTTAACAAACGAAAAGCTGTAGCATACCTTAAACTAGTTAAGTCCAACGAACGAACGCGGCTTAAATCTGGATCTACTTCTGCTGGCATTTTTGGCTCCAGTCCATCAAGCCCTACCTCTAGAGAACGGAAAGCTTTTTGCAATGATTCCCTAAATGTGCGCCCAATAGCCATTACTTCACCAACACTTTGCATCTGAACACCAAGGTGACCTGAAGCTGATGGGAATTTCTCAAAATCAAAGCGTGGTACTTTTGTGACTATATAATCAATTGTGGGTTCAAAAGCTGCTAGTGTTTTTCCAGTAATATCATTTGTTAGCTCATCAAGTGTGTACCCTACTGCCAGTTTGGCCGCGACCTTTGCAATTGGGAAACCAGTTGCTTTAGACGCAAGAGCTGATGAACGGCTAACTCTAGGATTCATTTCAATAATAATCATCCTACCGTTTTTAGGATTTACAGCAAATTGAACATTGGAACCACCTGTTTCTACGCCAATTGTTCTCAAGCATTGAATTGCCCAGTTACGCATCTGCTGGTATTCCCTGTCCGTGAGTGTCATTGCCGGCACCACTGTCACGGAATCACCAGTATGTACACCCATAGGATCGATATTTTCTATTGAACAGATTACAATAGCATTATCCGCTTTATCCCGAATCACCTCCAGTTCAAATTCTTTCCAACCCAATAATGATTCTTCAATCAACACCTCCGTTATTGGGCTAGCGTTTAAACCATTTTCAACCAATTTCTGAAACTCATCAAAATTATAAGCCACAGAACCGCCTGTACCACCAAGGGTAAATGAAGGTCTAATAATAACTGGTAATTTCATGGACCCCATCAATGCTGATGCTTCCTCCCAATCTTGGACAAATTCACCCTTTGCTGTTTTGATATCAACATTATCCATAGCTGCCTTAAAAAGCTTCCGATCTTCAGCTTTTTTTATGGCATCCACTTGGGCCCCTATAAGCTGAACACTAAACTTGTCCAAAATGCCTTCCCTATGAAGATCCATTGCCAGATTTAACGCAGTTTGTCCACCAACTGTTGGAAGAACTGCATCTGGCTTTTCCTTTTCAATAATCGCTGTAATATATTCCACTGTTATGGGTTCAATGTAAGTACGGTTCGCCATATCGGGGTCAGTCATAATCGTTGCCGGATTGGAATTCACAAGAATAGTGCGATATCCTTCTTCCTTTAGGGCACGGGCGGCCTGAGTACCGGAATAATCAAACTCGCAGGCCTGGCCGATAATTATGGGTCCAGCGCCAATGATCAATATGGATTCTATATCCGATCGTCTAGGCATGCATCATATCAACGAATTGTTGAAATAAATATCGGCTGTCGTGCGGTCCGGGACTAGCTTCAGGGTGATACTGCACTGAAAATGCCGGAATATCCTTACAGCGTATCCCTTCCGATGTTCCGTCATTCAAGTTCACATGAGTGGAAATCACATTTTGCGGAAGACTGTCAAGATCAACCGCAAATCCATGATTCTGGCTGGTAATTTCAATAGTGCCCGTTTCATTGTTTCGAACAGGATGGTTTATTCCGCGATGACCAAATTTAAGTTTGTAAGTTTTGGCACCCAGGGCTAAAGCCAGAATCTGATGACCAAGGCAAATACCGAAGATCGGTTTTTGACCCAAAATTTTTTTCACCATATCAATTCCATAGGTCACTGCTGCAGGGTCACCAGGTCCGTTAGACAATAATATGCCATCCGGGTTAAACTTCAGTAATTCATCAGCTGTGCATTGTGCCGGGAATACTGTAACATTGCAACCATAACCTTCTAACAATCGCAGTATATTCCGTTTTATACCATAATCAATTGCTGCTACCACGTATTTTCCAGTCTTATTTTTTGCCCATGTATAGGAATTTTTTGCTGTCACTTCTAGTGCCAGATCTAAACCAGCCATGGATGGGATCTTTGCCAATTTCTCCTTTAAACTGACAGCGTCAAGATCTATCGAAGAAATAATGCAATTCATAGCACCTTCATCACGAATATGGCGGGTTAGTGCTCGTGTATCTATGTTTTTAATACCAACGATCCCATGATCATATAAATAACTGCTGATTGATTGGGTAGACCGCCAATTGGATGGAATATTTGTTTCCTCCTTGATCACAAACCCTGCAACCTGAATACGATCTGATTCAACATCATCCGGATTCACACCATAGTTTCCAATATGGGGTGCGGTCATAGTTACAATTTGTCGGCAGTAGGATGGGTCAGTAAGAATCTCTTGATAACCGGTCATACCGGTATTAAAGCAAACCTCTCCGGTGGTTTCGCCAATGGATCCGAAAGCACCTCCATGAAAAATCCTGCCATCACCTAATAAAAGTATAGCCGGTTTATTATTATTCATTCATCTGCTATCCATTATACACGTCCTGATTGACGAGTTTAAAATTTTGTCTTCCAGACCAGGTAAAAACAATAAGCAGATACATTGAATCCAGGGTGCTTATGACAATATAGTAATTCATAGTTACTATATCAAAACCAGGCATTTGGCAAAACTATAATCAGAAAATTGTCTATATTTCAAATTGTACCATCTATGATAAAAATAACAGTGTAAAAAAAAACGGCCATTCTATGGGAAGAATGACCGTTCGATCAAAATACCTGAACGAGCCTGGCACATCTGGTTTTAAATCACATCTCTCTCTCACCTATGCATTTCTTCTATTGCAATAAAAACATGACCCGGCAGTTGGAAAGAACACCGAAGTTTTTTTCTGCATCTCGGACTTTTTCACCATCCATGCTGGTTATATAAATATCATCATCTAAAAACCCAACTGCTTCTACAACCAAAGGATTCGCACCTACGCGCTTTCCCACATTTTTATCATCCATGGAGTAGGCATATCCAACAGGTCCGCGATTAACTGATTTTGACCGAGTGAAATGAATCGTGCCGTAAACCAGAGTGCCTTGCATATCAATGATTTCCGGACTCATGGACGGATCAACAGAATGTTCACGCGCATCTATGACTAAACCTGACACTCGCTCACTTTTTGGAACGGTTGTGCGGGTCATAAGATACGCAGGTGAGGGAGCATCTTCCGGAATATACCCTTCAACGTCAATAAGTATTTCCGCTAACCCGGACATCCGCACAGCCAAGGCAATCGCTACTTTATTTTCCTCCAGGTATTCAATCTCCCCCTGCTGGTAAGCACTGCCTATTAAACTTTCAACCCGGCTTTGTATTAGAGGTTCATCCGTCATTAAATCACCAACAAGCCGACCATCAAAATTGACCTTTTTTACAATTTCAACTAGGTTTTTTCGCGCCTGTGTTCGGGCTTGGCCCTTTGCCAGTTTTAAATTCTTTTCAACTAGCTCAAATGTATTATCAACCGGTTGTTTTTCTACTATATTTGCAGTTCCACGACAGATTATTAATCGATTGGAATAATCGATAAAACCATGCTCAGTCTGTACTATATAGGACCTTGAGAAAGTTCCCTGAGCAAACAGGCACCCGGTTATTAATAAAAAATAAACATAATATTTATCACTCATTGCCTGTTTAAGCATGAACGAAAATAACATGAATCAGATGCTCCGCGCAACTCCCCTAAAGCAAAATTACATAGTAAATTTGCTTCTTATGTGGTGTAAAGTATCTATTCTATTTATCCTATTAATGATTATTGCTGGGGCATGCGTTGAAAATCTTATTTTTATTCAACTGCATCCTGATGGACAAACTTATATGAGATTTCACAGCCAGGGTGACTCTACAGACATATGGAACGATGATTTTCAACATCCATTTACCGGGCGTAACTGGTCTACACGAACATCACAAAAAATAAGAAATGGCGACTCAATCTGGGTTCGCAACACAAAGGGCTTGATCAGGGATTCAATCTTCGTTTATACACCCGAGAGTCCATCTGGATTATCCTATAAACTAAAAAGATGGACAATAAGGGGTCGATTCTCATCTAATCACCACTTCGAAATGACATTTGATGGCAGACAAATAAAATCAGATTATCCATTATTATATCAGGCTATATTATCAGAAAAAATGGACAGCCTTCATTGGCTACCTGAAGCGCTTACGGTTATAATTGACAAATCATTGATGGATTTAATCTCTGAACCGGTGACCATTAAAAATCAACAATGGAATCAGAGGCTGGTCAACCATTTTCGAAATACATTTGCCCGGATTCAAAGTTTAGCTGATCTGAAGCAAATGCAAAATAACCGGATAAATTATATAATCAACACTCTCAAACCTTTTCAGGTGGATACTTCTTTTTCTGAAACACTTGCTGAGACAATGACTATACATGAAGAATATCTTCAAACTTCCTTAGATCTGGATGATGATTCATTTGAAATAAAGGTATTAATGCCCGGACAGGTGGTCTCTACTAACTCTTCATCCTTAAATCAAGATACACTTGTATGGTCTTTTGGTCTTGATTCACTATTAAATGGCAAATTTATTCTCCAGGCCGAATCTGTTATTTATGATACAGAAAACACGGAAAAAATAATAATTTTAGGCGTTTTTATTCTACTGATCTTCTTCAGTCTATTATTAATAAGACAGTTTGAATGATATGAAAATGATCATTCCATTCATAACAATTCTAAGTATTAGTTTTACAACCAATCCACAATATAGTGACGAACAGATTCGCTCTATGCTAAAAGAATATTTCGTTGCTGAGAATAATGCACCCGATCTTCTGGGAATCCATATTTTCAAAGGTAAAAAGGGCAAAGTGTGCCAATTGGACATTGAATCAACGCTCTCCAGCAAGGAGCATGATATGATTTTTTCATTTCGTGCCGCGGCCCGTGTAGGAGGTTATGCAAAGATACCCTTTCGTAAATTCATCGTGATACGCCATCTTCCTGAGCCATATGCACCAGCGGTGGCAGAAAGTCAGGCCAATTGCGCAGTAAAATATTTCATTCAGAAAAAAATCACTGAAGAGAAATGGCGTCAAAATTGTCTTATTGAGAGAGAACTCTAACATGATAAAAGACCTGAATAAAATGCATCAATTCTTGGCTGTCACTCTGAACCGGGAAACATGGGGCCTCCTCAAAAGAGAAGGCAGAACTGACAAGGATGATGATTGTATGATCGCATATGCTCTGGGTTCTCTTTACCACTGGCAGAGATCTTCCAATTATAAACCGGTCAATTACCAGCGCGGTGAATGGTTGATTTCCCATGTATTTGCAGTATTGAATCGCGGAGATGAAGCACTTGCGCATGCGGAAACCTGCATGGATATCACTATGAATGAATTTCTTAAGGATTTTGACATAGCCTATGCCTATGAATGCAAAGCCAGAGCCTATGCTTCCCTAGGGCAGCCGGAGAAAATGAATAAATGTTTTTTAAATGCTAAATCCGCCGGTAACACAATAAAAAAGGTTGCAGATAGGAAATTATTCTTTTCAGACCTCCATAGTGAACCCTGGTACGAGTGCCTTAAAACTGAAAATTAATGAAACTACTCATAATAAAATTAAAAATATTTAGGGAACAGGGTTTTCCAGTGGTGAAGGTTTCCTACTACCAAAAAAACCTTAGTGTTCCTAGAGAAAATTTGTAAAGTCGTGTTGAATCGTATCTTTTGTTTTATATTTATAATAACAGCAATATCGTTTCCCCAAGAACCGGACGTAGGAATCAAAGAACTGTTAAACAAAAAGTTACTGTCTGAACCTAAATTATATCATTATCCCCCAGACCCATTGTTCACGGACCGACCTTTCAGCCTAGATATGGTCATGGATATTCCTGATGCATCAGCCCAATTAGTGTTATTATTTTTTAAGACAGATCAGATGACAAACTATCGGGAGATCAGTTTAAAGGGAAACCACGGATTATATCGCTTCAAGGTAAAAAAAGGTGAATTTCCCGGCCAATCAATAGACTACTTTTTCGTTGTTCATACAATTGAAGGTGAGATATATGGGACGCCACTTAATAGTAAGGGGATTTTAAGTCCCGTAAAAAGAAAGTTTTTGGACCCTATCCAATACTACGAGCGAAAGAAACGGATGAATCAATGAGCACTCCCACAATTCGTGTGAAAGAACTCCGGGAGATCATTGAGCAACACAATTATAATTATTATAGCTTAGATGCTCCCTCTATTTCTGATGGTGAGTATGACATCCTGTTTAAGGAGCTGGAAGTCCTTGAAGCAGAGCATCCGGAACTCATAACACCAGACTCACCTACACAACGGGTTGGTTCTGAACCGCAGACAGGATTCGGAACCATCCAGCACAGATTACCTATGCTGTCCCTGGGCAATGCTATGAATGATGACGAACTTATTGCTTTCGATGAACGAATGAAAAAAGGACTGGGCACCGATATCGATATTGTATACATATCCGAACCAAAAATAGATGGTTTAGGAGTAGAGCTTGTCTATGAACATGGTACATATATCAGCGGATCTACCCGAGGTGATGGTTTTATAGGCGAAGATATCACGCAGAATCTGAGGACTATCCGATCTTTGCCTATTAAACTCCGAGGGGAAGTTATTCCGACCCTATTGGAGGTGAGAGGTGAAGTATTTATTAAAAAAGATGATTTTGCGACATTGAATAAAACTCAGGGAAGGGAAGAAAAACCCATTTTTGCCAATGCCAGAAACGCAGCAGCCGGTAGCCTTCGCCAACTGGACTCTAGGATTACTGCCAGCCGCCCTTTATCCCTTTACTGCTACGAAGCGGGTAAAATTGAAGGAGTCATCTTTGAAACTCATTATAAATTCCTATTGGGTCTGAAAGACTTTGGATTACCCGTAAATCCCTTGATAGAAAAGGTAAACGGGGGCAGAAAACTCATAGCCTATTACCAGAAGCTGGAATCTATACGAAGTGAGCTTCCTTATGAAATTGATGGCACAGTATTCAAAATTAACGACTATGAACAACGGGATAAATTAGGCACACGAAGCCGATCCCCCCGCTGGGCTATTGCAGGCAAATTCAAAGCCCAGCAGACTACCACAGCAATCCGAGATATTATAGTGCAGGTAGGGCGTACAGGAGCATTAACGCCAGTGGCAAAATTAGCGCCGGTCTTGCTTTCAGGTGTAACAGTCACCAATGCCACCCTTCATAACCAAGACGAGATAGACCGTAAGGACATCCGGATTGGAGATACAGTTTTGATCGAGCGAGCCGGAGATGTGATCCCAAAAGTAGTGCAGGTTATCCTAAAGAAACGCCCTAAAGATTCAATCCCCTACTATATTGATGCGCACTGTCCTGCCTGTGCCCATAAATCGTTCAAACCGGACGGTGAAGCAGTAGCACGTTGTATCAATATATCCTGTCCGGCACAGGTAAAGGGCCGAATTCACCATTTTGTATCCAAACTAGCTATGAATATAGATGGGCTCGGTGAAAAGATTGTGAACCAACTCGTGGAAACAGGGCTTTTGAAGACCATTGATGATATTTTTATTCTTAAACAGCAAATGCTAGCTGATCTAGAAGGCTTGGGTGAAAAATCAGCGGAAAACTTGATTCAGGCCATTCACGAATCGAAACAAACCACCTTTGCCCGCTTTGTTTACGCCTTAGGAATTCGCAATGTGGGTGAGCACAGCGCCAAGGTTCTGGAAAAGCATTACAAAGGTAGTATAAAAAAATTCCAGCAGACCACCGTAGAAGAGTTAGAAACCATTGATGAGATAGGCCCTACCATTGCCCAGGCAGTNACCCAATTCTGGCAGGATACAAATAACAGGATCNTGGTCCAAAACTGCNTGAACCGGGGAGTATCCTTAGCANAAATAAAAAATAAAATGGATCAGCNCTTAACTGGACANATNTTTGTCTTCACTGGTTCATTAGAAAAANTCACNCGCCAAGAAGCCAAGATAATGGTGGANCACTTAGGAGGNAAAACAACNGATTCANTAAGTAAAAAAACAAGNTATGTTGTCGNAGGCCCCGGAGGNGGATCCAAACTTAAAAAAGCCNAAGAACTTGGTTCATNAATAATATCAGAAAATGAATTTTTAGAGATGCTTCGTTAACTATTTGNTAAGGAACTTTTTGTTTTAATTAAATAAAATGATTCATCAGTAAGTTCACCAATGGATATGATGAAAATTGAAGAAATAGTTAATGATATCATTCTCATTATACTAGACAACCATGAACCACTGAAGAAGATTGGTATAGAAAAAGATCAATTCTTCGCCCGGGTGAAAGGATATGACGAGTATGGATTATGGGTATATCAACCAAAATTTCAGGTGCCCAATCTGGATGGGGAAACGGAAGAAAAATACCGCAATCTGGAAGCGTCTATACTAATTCCTTGGGGTTTTATTGTATCTATCGCTCATTTTCCTGATGCTGAAGGATTTGACTTCCCAAGCCCATTCGACCATCATATCGGCTTCGAATAACTGCACATGCCCGATCCTGCTATTCATATTGCAGGGCTGACAAAGTCCTATGGGGATGTTCAGGCTCTCCAAGGAGTGGATATATCCATTGCCAAAGGAGAATTTTTTGGCCTTCTGGGCCCAAACGGAGCGGGGAAAACCACCATCATCAATATACTCACCGGTTTAGTTTTTAAGGACAATGGTTCCACAAGCGTATTTGGCAGGGATACTGTTACCGATTACCGGTTTACCCGTTCCAAAATTGGCATTGCCGCTCAAGAGCTCTCAGTGGACTGGTTCTTCCCCATTGAGAAACTATTGTATTTCCAAGCTGGGTATTATGGCATCGAACCTAAAAACGCCATGAACAATATAAATGATCTTCTAAGCAGAATGGGGTTGGAGAATAAACGGGGGTCTCGCCTTCGTCAATTATCCGGCGGAATGAAACGGCGATTTCAATTAGCCAAGGCCTTGGTCCATGACCCCGATATCATTATCCTGGATGAACCTACAGCTGGAGTGGATGTGGAACTACGGCGGGACCTGTGGCAGTACCTCCGTGACATGCACAGCAATGGCAAAACGATACTATTAACCACGCATTATATTGAAGAGGCGGAAATGCTGTGCGAAAATGTGGCCATTATTGATGAAGGTAAAATATTAAAGGAAGGATCGCCCAAAGCCCTGACCCAGGAATTAGGAAAGGCCGGCATTACTGTCCAGTTAAACCATACTCCCGCTGATCTTGTGCAATACCTAGCCGGTTTTACTTATACACAGGAAAAGAATCGCCTACATTTTGTGGTGAAAGATCCTGATTCCGCCATGCCGAAGATCATTCATGAACTGTCTAAGTCGGACGCGCATATCCAAAACATCGCCACGAACTCGTCTTCCTTAGAGGATGTTTTCCTAGACATCACTGGTAAGGGCATCAATGAATAACCATAATAGTCAATACATTGCTCTATCCGTTGTAAAAAATGTAGCAATTTTCTTAATGATTGAAGAATTATTACGGTACGTTGACAAATACAATGTAAAAGGAATAATATTTTGAACTGGGTTGGACTCTGGACTTTAACCAAACGAGAAGTAGGCCGTTTTTTTTCAGTATATCGACAAACCGTTTTACCGGGTTTGATTTCATCAGCGCTCTATATCCTAATATTCGGATTTACGCTGGAACAACGCATCTCCGAAATCCAAGGTGTTTCTTACACATTATTTATTCTACCGGGGTTGATCATGATGAACACTCTTACCAACGCCACTTCCAATACAGCATCTTCTATGCTTCAAATGAAACTGTTACAACAATTACCCGATTTGCTCACTGCGCCTTTATCGGGTTTCGAAATTGCATTGGCCTATATCGTAGGTGGAGCTGTGAGAGGACTGGTAAATGGTGTATTGGTATTGCTACTTGGCGTTTTCCTGATCGACCTGCCGGTAACCGATCCGATTGGTACACTGGCATTTATTTTCTTGGTCTCTTGGGCATTTTCAAGTATGGGCCTAGTCCTGGGCCAACTGGCCGAGAGCTGGGATCAGCTGGCCATGATGCAGAATTTCTTTCTTACACCTCTTAGTTTTCTAGGAGGCATATTTTATTCTATCCACATGCTACCAGACTGGGCCCAGAGCCTGAGCTTTATCAACCCCGTTTACTATATGATCAATGGAATCCGATATACTATACTAGGCATCAGTGATTCATCAGTCATGTTCAGTTTCTGGATGGCTGTATTTCTGACTCTCATCTTCACGGCAACAGCCATTTTATTGATGCAAAGCGGTAGGAAGATCAAGCAATGATTCGCAAAGGTGTTTTATTTGTTACCCTCGCTGTTCTATGGGCTCATGATCCAGAAGCAGATTCTCCCCATTGGAAAACATATCTGCGCGGTGGTCTAGTTAATATAGACCAAAATAGCCTTGGCNTTGCCACATATTTCCGCATAAAAAGAACCACNAACTATACCTTCGGGGATGTCCGTCTTTACGCACATATNTTTGAGACAGACCAAGATATTCGTGTGCGCTATAAATCCAGCCGGATTNCTATNAGGCTGCCNTGGCTTTATAACTTTACCACAGTATCCTACCAGAGAAATACTCTGGTGAATGTGAAACTGCGCTATCACTATAACCAAGGCTTAGGATGGTTTATTCGAAAAACTGATAGCGGCAACATGACGGCTGAAATGGGGATAGCCTATGATATGTCTGATTATTTGGAAGACACACGCAAAACAACATACTTAAAATCAGCTTTTACATACGATAAAAGTGTGCGAAACATTGATGCAAAATTGGAACTTGATTATTTTTACCAAATCAGTGATGAAGTCAATGAAAAGAACCAGTCCCGTTTCCAAATCCTAGGAGAATTATACTGGAATATTTATCAAAACTTGAAATTAATTGGTGGTATGTATCAGGAGCTCCCTAGTGATAAATCATATAACGAACAACGGGTATTACTTTACTTCGCCCTGGGCTTTAATAAACCCCTGGAATGGAACTACTAAGACAAATACTTTTTTCTCTCATAATTCTTACACTCTCAGACGCGATAGCTCAAGAATTAGATTATGGCTTGACCTTAGAGAAAAAATCTGTAGTTATTCTTCCTGGCCAGGATGCCGAAAACCCCAGATCGATCTCCAGCAGGGTTACCAGTATTGTCTCAGCAAAAGCTGTGGAACTGGGCCGGTTCAATGTCATTGACCGAACTCAGATTGAATCCATTCTAGCCGAACAAAAGCTACAATTATCAGGAATAGTGGATGAGAATCAAATTGTCGAGCTCGGAAATCTGGCAGCCGCGGATGAAGCACTGCTAGTAAAAATTATAACCTTTGGCCAGCGAGGTGTCCCACCCAAGGAAAAAGAAACTGAAAAAGATGAAGAAGAAAATGACTATGATGAAAACCTGTTTGAATGGATCATCAAAGAAAGTGTAACTGCAGTTATTGATAAAAAACTGGAAGACGTTGAACGGCATCCTAATAATATTCAAACCATTATCCAGGCTGAAGTGCGCCTGCTGAATATTGAAAGTGGTACATCACAAAACAGTTTTCGCATCACTGCAACACATACTGGAGGAAATAAAACGGCATCCCTGAATAGAGCTCTCAATCAGCTCAGTTGGCAGATCGGAAGAAATCTGCGTGAGTTTTATATGATCGCCAGCGAAGTGATAGAAAAAGACGGTAATGATATTACTATTCTAACGGGCAGTGATATGGGGCTGGAAGAAGGCACCATTTTTGAAGTGAACTCACCAGACCGGGAAAAGACATACAAGGGCCGAGTAATTGCATTGCCTGGTAAACCCAGAGCCCTGGCTAAACTGACCAACATTGGAGAAAACACAAGCACAGCAAGAATCATTCGCCAATGGAAAAAAGTTAAAGCAGGACACAGAGCTAACGAAATGATCCATGATCCTACTGCAACTGCATATGGAATAAAAACTAGAAATGGGTCCAACTTTAGTTTGAATGCTAAACTTTGGTGGAGTCCTTTTAAAAAAATCACTACTGCAGTAACAGGTGAAATAGGGTCAATAAAAGATACGAGAGGAGAAGATGACGTCCTTTTGGGGCTAGGAATGGAATTTAAAACAAAGTTGCTGGATATTAAAAAATTTCAATTTTCTAGTGGAATAAGTCTCCCTCTTAATTATTTTGCAAAAATTGATGATAGTACTAATTATGTATCTCAATCATTTATTAATCCATCAATTAATTTGACTACATCGATTATACTACACAGAAAGAGGGATCTTTTTATAAGCTTACAATATGTTATCCGTAATAACGATGACAACTGGGAATACTCAGAAACAATAAAAAATGAAAATGAAGATGATCCAGATGATCCTACATATGATGTAATATATTATCCCGCAGTTTGGGATGATGGCAAAATAATCCCAAGACTAAACACTAAGGGATTATATATCACTATCGGCATGCGATTTTTTGATTATTAACGTAGTA
>PAWD01000031.1 GCA_002713325.1 Nitrososphaerota archaeon | reverse complement strand
AGATTTACCGTGAAGAATAATAAAAGATGTTAGTCATTATTTTAGTATAGATCTAGTGAATGTGGATTTTTTACACATGGAAACGATAGAATAATCGTAACACTTAGACTACCGAGACATTTTGGTTCTATCGAAGTCTGACAACCTAAGTGTTACAGCAAAAGAAAAGGAAATAAATAGTAATACTTTTTACCCTATTTTTATAACAGATATTATTGATTGATTTATCTATTAATGATAAAATGATTCTAATTCAATATACTATTCAGAAATATGAAAATGAGGAAGAATTACTTGAAAAATTACAAAATATTTTACCTGAAAAAGACATCTATCGAAGTTTAGACACTCTTATTGGAACACAACGCGTACGTAGAATAGGCCCCGAAATTTTACAAAATAATGAGAGTCACACTGAGTTACCTGAGTTACCTGATCATCTTAAGGAAATCTTAGAAAAAATCTAAACTTTTAGGTAAAAGATAAGCGCAATGAGAAAACAACTCAAACAGATCATAAAAACGATCAAGCATGGGTAAAAATATTTTGTGAAAACAGGTATGAAGTCATTATTCAAAAACATAAACCAAAGCATCGAAATGGGTAACTCAGGCGTACAAACGTTTGTACAAATATTCAACGATAAATAGCCACAGGCTAATTTCAGAAGTCTAAAAACTAGATCTATTAGATCATCTGGTTCCCGAGATAAACACGATCTATATGATCCAGTAGATCACTCACCTTTTATCTGATCGATTAAGTTACTTAGATCTCTTTGTCGTCTAGATTTTCATCTTCGAAATAATTTTAGAAATTATAGATCATATGATTATTCTAATCACAAATTGTTTGACTCTGTTCTTTCATGAACAATGTTAGATAATATTCACTTCCAGTTCCCTTCCCACTTATACCAGAATTCTTCCATCCTACGAATGGCTGACACCCAACCATTGCTCCAGTAGTAGCACTCCTTGCTCTATTCACATACACCACTCCTGCTTCGATCTTGTCAAGGAATTCATTTATTTCACTTTGATCGTTACTAAATATTCCTGCAGTCAATCCATAATCAACATCATTACACAATTTTAAAGCCTCATCAAATTCCTTGTAATCTGTTACACATAGTATGGGAACAAATATCTCTTCCTTGAACAAGATATGATCGTTAGGAAGTTTATCCACAATGGTCGGTTGAACATAATACCCATATTCCAAATCACCATAAGTAATTACATTACCTCCTGTTAGTATCTTACCCTCTTTCTTTGCAATATTAGTATATTTTTTGTATTTTTCATAGGCATTTTCATTTATCAATGGACCCATGAGACTATTCTTATTCAAGGGATTGCCAACAGTAAGTTCACTAGTTCTTTTAACCAATCGATTAACAAATTCTTCCTTCAAACTCTTATGTACATATACACGGGAACATGCGCTGCACTTCTGTCCCGAATAACCAAACGCTGCTTTGAACACACCATCAACTGCTTTATCCAGATCAGCATTTTTTGTCACCAGTGCTGGGTTCTTACTTCCCATTTCTGTTATCAGTGGTTTTGGTCTCTTTGAATTAATCCTATATATCGATAATCCTACTTCCTTGGAACCTGTGAACGAAATACCATCAACATCATCACTTTCAATAAGTGTTTTACCTATCACATTACCGGATCCGGTAATAAGATTAATAACACCTACTGGTAAACCTGCCTCCTCAAGTATTTCATAGAATTTGTAAGATGTTAATGGTGTATCACTTGCAGGTTTCAATACCACCGTATTACCAGTTATCATAGCACCAGTACACATGCCATCAGTTATAGCTATGGGAAAATTAAATGGGGCAATTACTGCCCATACACCATAAGGCTTCATTACACCTTTACTTTTTTCCTCTGGATAAGCACACTTCATCTGCTTAACAAAGCCATTGTTAAGTTCCATCTGCTCAGCATAATAACGCATAAAATCTATCGCTTCATCGATATCACCTATAGCTTCATATCTGTTCTTACCATTCTCAAATGATAATAATGCAGATAACTCATATTTTCTTTGACTTATTATATCAGCAGTTTGTCTAAATATTTTTATACGTTCCCTGTAATCGGTTTTACTCCATTGCCAGAAAGCATTACGAGCAGCTGTTATAGCACTCTTCGCATGTTCCTCCTTTCCTATAGGAAAGTGCGCTACAACAACTCTCGTATCTATTGGAGAAAGTACTGTAAATACTTCTTCAGTAGTAACATGTTTTCCATCTATTATCATAGGATAAGTTCTGCCAAGCTCTTCCTTTATTCTGAGAACAGCATCTTCGTACTTTACATCAAAACATTCTTCTCCATTGTGTATCATTGTTTTTAATAATGTAGATTCGTTTTCGAACACACGTTAAGTTTACCTTCATTATTTAAAACTGTTTATTGATAACATTTTTTTAATATAATATTGATAGTAAATTATCTGTTAACACTAATTAGTATAGAACAATTTCTTGAATCAAGTTTTCGGTTGTAAATAAGAGATAAATAACGACTGAATACTGTAGATTGTAATGAGTAGTAAGGATAAAAATATCTTCTCGAAAGAGTCTCTCATGACCACTGAAGCAGGAAGAGATATTCTAAAACAGGGAGCGTTTCATAGTAAAGGATACAAACAGTTTCAATATTACAAGGAGAAGAGCGAGAAAGAATTCCCTTACTTTGTAAAGAGGTTTGTTTCAGATTTATATTTACAGATAAAAGATGACCAGAATCCATCTTCAACACTTTCTACATTCGTGTCGGAGGTAGGTTCAAATGAATTACTTTTAGAAAGTTCTAAAATAAACACTGTAAAGTCAAGGCTTTCAGATCTAAACACTTTAACAGATACGGTACAGCGAATACTCAATTCCAATTATGTTAAGATGACTTATCCAGTATTTCACGCGTTGTTTGATGAGGCCAATTCTTACCTTAACCTGCAAATTTCTGAAGAAACTAGAAATACATTGATCGACGGTCATATAATAGCCATAGATCTGAGTGAACCTATGGATAGAATAATTGACAGAGATGAAGACCTTGATTACTTGGATGATTACAAGCTGATCAATCCATATATGCTTAATTTGGCAAGATCCAAGATCAGCAAGTGTGGTGAAGAAGTTTTGAAATCGTTTGAGGAAGGATTTAAGAATGCTGGGATCGGACAGTATGTAGATTATAAGTTAAAGATTAATCCATTATCAATAAGCGACGAAAACATGTCTAAATGTTATAAAAAATACAGTGCGGTCATGGGTACAGCTGGAAAGAACATGGCTCTTTGCAGGCAACCATTGGCAGAAATATTTTATTTAGGGATGGCTAGAGCTGGAGAATCTGTAGGTTGCGGTAATGAAATAGAAGATTCATTAAAGAATGGGATTATCAAGGTTCCCTCATGGCCCCTTTACTATGCTATAAATACAAATGATGTTAAGAAAGCATTTGATCTTACAATCAAGAAGAGTAATCTATATCTTGAAGACGCTAGAATTGCGCTAGAGATGCTTCCCGGCGACTTTAAAGCAAAACCATTCCTAGATTTTCTGTTGATAACAGTAAAGCACTACAATCAGTTCTGGTACAATCAATTGAAGAAGATAGATCGGTTTGCGAGTTTTGAACAGAAGTTAAGTACAATAATAAAGAATTGATTTAATTTCTATTGTAACATATGTTTAATATTATCAATGGGTTTGCGTCTATTCTCTAGTTCTAACTGCAGTAATTCTATGTCTATACTTTCTTCGTAAAATACTTCACCACATATGTACCTGTTTCTTGTTGTATAACAGTCTTAATTCAAATACTCTAGTTCTGGAATTTTTTTTCGATTTCTCGAAGTGGATTTCTTCTGTAGTGATGACTCAGTAATTCTCAAATAATACATCACATAGCGTATTTACACCCTCAAGTAGAACTTAAATGGACAAGTGAATAATGGTAGACTCTTGATAGGAGATTCCACGAAAAAATATCCGAATTCTACAATATAACCTCCAAAAATTTCTTTCACATCTTTTCAACATAGTTATACCCAACTTGTATCAAGTACAATCTATTGTTAGATTAAATAATTTCTGTACGACTTAATATCATGCGGAATATTTCATTATCTAAAATACTTTTATGATGGAACAATACAATTTAATATAGAACTGGTGTTTTTGGTATAATGTGGTCAGAAAAATATCGACCTAAAAATGTAAAGCATATTGTTGGTAATGAAGAAGAAAGAATAACTTTCCTTGAATGGCTTTCCAATTGGAAGAATGGAAGCAAACCAATTCTGCTTGTTGGTCCTCCAGGAATTGGAAAAACTACACTTGTAAAGGCAGCAGTGATAGAATTTGGTTACGATGTGGTTGAACTAAATGCAAGCGATGTTAGAACTAAAGATAAACTCCAATCGATAATACCTTCATTGTTGAACAACACAAGTATTCTTGGCAAAAAAACACTATTATTTCTTGATGAGGTAGACGGTATGAGTGCTAGGAGCGACCGTGGTGGATTCGCAGCTTTGATGTCATTACTAAAGAATCCTGCGGTACCAATTGTATTGGCTGCAAATGCTGAAGTTGGAGAACAGATCAAAGAGTTGAAGCGTATATCTACGATAATAAAGTTCAAACGCATAGCCCCTAGGTTACTTACTCTCTATCTTGATAATATACTGAAGATGGAGAATGTGAAGGTGAGTATTGAAAACAAAATACGGATGATCAGTGTAAGCAACGGTGATGTACGAACACTGATGAATGAAGCACAGTCGTTCACAACTACTGGATTTTCACAAAGTATTCACCAGACAAACTTTTCCATAGATATTGATAAAGCAGTGACAGACTTCTTCTCCGCAGATAGTGTTGAAGATGCTCTAGACATACTGATGAGAAGCGAGGGATTCTATAATGATCCTAGGTTTCCTGGTTATGATACAGAAAAGAGAAGAAGAGACAAACTAGTAGCACTATTTTCCAGCATAGTAACTAGTAAAGTTGATCTGGAAAGAATGACGGAGATGTTGAACGCACTTGCGTATACAGATATTATAATAGGTAGAATGGGTAGAACTAGACAGTGGAGACTTCTACGTTACATAGACACCATAATTGCGTACAAATTGTTCAAGGAAAGTCGTGGCTTAACGTATAATCAATATGACATTCCATTTGTATTAATGAATAGGGTATTCAGAGAGGCAAGACTGATAAGGACCATCATATCTACATTTGCAAAAAATACACATATGTCCAAACGAAAAGCAGCGAGCTATTTACCATACTTCCTTTTCATACTTGCCAGATCCAAGATTGATCTGGAAGAATTTTTAACAGCAAATAACATGGATACTACATTGAAAGAGTTACTCAAGGGTGAGATGAACAAGTTGGTGAAAGTGAACAAAAAATGATCAGAATATTACTGGGTAACTGGTTCAGTCTACCAAGGGTTAGTCCAGATGTATTTTCTAAACTCATGCGGCAAGCAAGGTTGAGATATGATAGAGAGAAGAGAATGTTCTTGGTAGAATCAGGAACTAATGTTGGTGTATTAACAGCAATTCTTAAGGAAGTCCTGAACGAGGAAGTCTTGGTTGAGCTCCAGTGCTTTGTATGCGAAAAGAGTGCTAATTGTGGCGATTGTGAATACCTAGAAATATGTGATAGAACCATTGTATCGAGTCAGTGTATATGCAAGGATTGTTTTGAGCAGGATAATACCTATGAGCACTATTGCGATACCTTTTCTAAAAAATTGACCACTGCAAAGGTTAAAATCTGATTCGAAAAGAAATATAGAAAGATAAATAGACATGGCTACTTTATATGAGGACAACGTTAGAAAACTGCTGGATGAGAAGAAGAGGGAATTAGATATACTAAATCAGGATCCTGATACACCGAAATATAAAATAGAAAAACTTGAAGATGAAATACGTGTTCTGACTATGCTATACGAGAACTATAATATTGGTATGAGTGCTTTTAGACGTGTGAAGGGTGCCAGAGAACATCGTTGATAAATTATTTTATGAAATCTACACGTCATTTATATATCTCTAAACAATATTTTATTTATTGTCATGAACGAGGAGAAGATCGAAAAATTATCTCAGGTAAATAAAAGGGCAGAACTTGGTGGTGGGGAGGAACGGATCAAGGCACAACATAGTAAGGGAAAACTTACTGCTAGGGAAAGGATTACTTTACTATTAGATCCTGGAACATTCCTTGAGCTTGACAAACTGGTTTCTACACGTTCATATGACTTTGATCTTAATAAGAAAAAAATCCATGGTGACGGTGTAGTAACTGGCTATGGAAGCATTAACGAAAAACAGATATTTTTATATGCACAAGACTTTACAGTCCTTGGCGGATCTTTGGGCGAAATGTCTGCCAAGAAGATAACTAAGGTTATGGATCACGCATTTAAGTCAGGATGCCCAATTATAGGCATAATTGATTCTGGTGGCGCAAGAATTCAGGAAGGTGTGATGGGTCTTTCTGGCTATGGTGAAATATTTTACCGTAATACTATGGCATCTGGTGTTATTCCACAAATAACTATTAGTTTGGGACCATGCGCTGGCGGCGCAGTTTATTCACCAGCAATTACTGATTTTGTAATAATGGTAGATAAAATAAGTCATATGTTCGTTACCGGACCTGAAGTAGTTAAAACTGCACTAGGAGAAGATGTAGGTTTCGAAGAGCTTGGAGGTGCAACTACACATGGAAAGTATAGTGGTGTGGCACATTTTTTGGCCAAAGACGAGTATGAATGTATGGATATTACAAAGAAATTGTTGTCATACTTACCGCAAAACAATGTAGAAGATCCTCCAATAGCACTCACTTCAGATGACCCAAACAGAATCGATAGTAAGTTAGCCACGATAGTGCCAGAGAATCCATATGAACAATATGATATAAAACAAATAATAACGTCGATACTTGACAATAATGAATTCTTTGAAGTTCACAAGCTGTGGGCTATGAGTGTTATAGTTGGTTTTGGTAGATTGAATGGAAGAACAGTTGGTATAGTTGCGAACCAACCTTTACATCTAGCCGGTTCGTTGGATATCGATTCGTCCAACAAGGCGGCACGATTCATACGAACCTGTGATTGCTTTAACATCCCAATCGTATCCATAATTGATACTCCGGGTTATCTTCCAGGTTTAGAACAGGAACAACATGGTATCATACGACATGGAAGTAAATTACTTTTTGCCTATTGCGAAGCAACTGTTCCAAAACTCGCTGTTATAGTTGGTAAGGCATATGGTGGTGCTTATATCGCTATGAGTAGTAAACACTTGAGATCTGACATTAATTATGCATGGCCAACAGCTGAAATTGCGGTTCTGGGTCCTGAGGCAGCGATCAATATAATATTCAGGAAGGAACTTGCTGAAGCTAAAGATGTTGAAGCTTTCAGGAAGAAGACAGTAAAAGAATACAGGGATAAATTTGCAAATCCATACATTGCTGCTGAACAAGGATTCATAGATTTGGTAATAGATCCAATAGAGACTAGACCAATGCTGATAAAGGCACTTGGGGCACTTGCTAACAAGAGAGAGTCTAGACCACCGAAGAAACACGGAAACATAAACCTCTGATCAAAATGATAAACAAGATTCTCATTGCAAACAGGGGAGAAATAGCAATAAGGGTAGTTAGAGCATGTAGAGAACTTGGTATAAAGAGTGTGGCGATATATTCGGACGAAGATACACAAGCTATGAACGTTAGACTTGCAGATGAAGCGTATCATATAGGCCCTTCGAACCCAAGTGAAAGTTATCTTAGAATCGACAAGATAATAGATATTGGTGAGAAATGTGGTGCAGATGCCATACATCCAGGCTATGGATTCTTATCTGAAAATTCTGATTTTGCTCTTGCATGTAAAAAATCTGGTATAATTTTCATTGGACCTAGTAGTGAAACACTGGAACTTGTTGGAGATAAGATGCGTTGTAAAGCTATGATGAAGAAAGCTGGTGTTCCAGTTGTACCTGGAAGTGATGGCACACTAGAAGAGGTTGAGAAAGCCCTTGACCTTGCAAATGAAATTGGGTATCCAGTTCTGGTGAAATCAGCATATGGGGGCGGTGGAAGAGGTATTAGATTAGCAAATGAGGAGAAGCAACTCAGGCAGGAATTTGAGATGGCTGCAATGGAGTCCAAAAGCGCTTTTGGTAGATCTGCACTTTATATTGAAAAATCACTTTCGAAAATAAGACATATAGAATTTCAGTTGATCAGGGACGCAGAAGGAAACTCACTACATTTGTTTGAGCGTGAATGTTCTATTCAGAGAAGACACCAGAAATTGATTGAGATGTCACCATCTCCAGCAGTTGATCCTGAAACTAGAGATAGAATCGGAATGATTGCGACGAAGATCGCAGATATTTCTGACTATCTTAATGCTGGAACTGCTGAATTTTTACGTGATGATGATAGAAACTTCTATTTCATTGAAATTAATTCTAGATTACAAGTAGAGCATCCAGTTACGGAATTGGTTACTGGAGTCGATCTGGTCAAGTTACAGATACAGATAGCATCAGGGAAAACTATACCGTTCAAGCAGAGTGATCTGAAGCTTAATGGATGTGCAATAGAATGCAGAATTAATGCAGAAGATCCATTGAGTGATTTTGTACCCTCATTTGGTACCGTTCCAAGTTGTGTTATACCATATGGCCCTGGAATCAGAGTTGATACTTATCTATTTCCAGGATGCAGAGTATCGGGTTATTATGATTCACTAATCGCAAAACTGCTTGCATGGGGTAGGGATTTTGACGAGGCAAAGGGTAGAGTGAAAAATGCATTAAATGAATTTTATGTTGAAGGTATACAGACTACCATCCCACTATACAAAACAATAATAGATGATCCAGCGTTTATTATAGGCGATCTTTCTACGGACTATCTTGATAGATTCAAGATATTTGATAAGGTACATATCATGGCTAAAGAATATATGAAAAAGAACGTTGATGCTATAGTTGCTACTGCACTTCTGCATAACGTATTGGTAAAGAGGGGAATAGATATGCAACAAAAAACAAATAAACGATCAAGATGGAAGGAAAAAGGTACATTCGCTCAGGGTTTAAACTATGGAATTTAAAATTGAAGATCTGGCACTTACATTAAAAGCTAATGTGGTTAGGAAAGTTGGTCCTGAGGAAATGATAATCAAGATAGGAGATAAAGAACATGTATTACAGATACTATACTCTGGTACAAACCAAATCGAATTCATGTTAGACAATTCCTATCATCATGCCAAATATATTGATATTAACAGTACGGATATGCAGTTAGAGGTTGATGGAAACCCCGTTACTGTTAGTCAATTTGCTGAATTACGTGCTATCACATCCAAGTCTTCTAAACATTCATCAAATGTGATTCAAAAGGCCCTTATGAGTTTCATTCCTGGTAGAGTAGTGTCAGTAGTTGCAAAACCAGGAATGGAAGTAAAGAAGGGTGACGTCATAGCCATATTGGAATCTATGAAGATGCAAGTAGCAATCAAAGCACATAAGGATGGAAAGGTAAAGGAACTTAATGTTAAGGAAGGTTCTAGTATTTCAAGAAACCACAAGGTTGCTTTGATCGAATAAGTTATTGTTTACAGTTACTGTGGATTCTATTATTGTAAATTTGAATTTTCAAGCGATGGAAGACCTAATGTCAAGAATTATGGAGAAATAAGATGATAAAACTTCTACAAGACTGATAACAAAGGTAAGAACAATGATCGAACTTTCAATTAGTTAATGCTTTAACCCACTAGATGTAATAACATACTATGGAGGTATATTTGGTTAGGCATGGTGAAGCTAAACTTGAACATGAGGATCCAGAAAAATCTCTTAGTGATAATGGTAGAAGTGATATTTCGATCATAGCAGACTATGTATCGACTCTAGGTTTAAGGATCTCCAAGATCTATCATTCAGAAAAACTGAGGGCGAAACAAACAGCTGAAATATTATACCAAAAGCTCAAGCCAAAAAATGGTGTTGAGTGTGTATTAGGACTAGCTCCTTCTGATGATATCAAAACAGCACTTAAGATAATCGAAGATGCGAAAGAACCAATAATGATTGTCAGTCACCTTCCTTATCTGGATAGACTTTTACCAATGCTCGTTACTGGAAATCAGAACTATAAGTTGGTAAAATTTGGTGAAGGAAGTATTGTATGCATTGAGGAGGAAGACGATCATTGGTTAATAAGATGGAGCTTAAGAAGAGATCTAATAAGAAGTTAATCAAAATCTCTATCGCAATGATCCTGCTATCTATACTTGATACATATATCTATTACACATACAAATTAAATCATAAAATCACATGAAAAATAGAAATAAAATAAAAAAGAAGTTAGATAGTTCTTATTATTTGCTTTATCTCCTCATAGTTCGGCTCTATTAGGGGACTGTCAGAAACCCACTTGTATCGCACAGTTCTATTTGAATCTATAACGAATATAGATCTCTTGGCAGCATTGTACTGCTTTACATGCAACAGATCTGGCATTACAACACCATATTTATTTACTGCATCTCTAGCATAGTCACTCAAAACTGGAAAGTTGAGATTATACATTTCAGTAAACTGCTTGTTTGCAAAAGGACCATCAATACTTACAGCAACCACTTGTGCTTCCACATCATTCAATTCCTGAAAAGAATCGCGGAAGGTACACATTTCCTTCGTGCATACGGGAGACATTGATGCAGGGAAGAATGCTAATACAACCTTTTTGTCCTTATAATCCACCAAACTCTTCATATTCAGTTCCGGATCTGGTAGGTTGAAGTCTGGCGCTGTACTACCAACATTTGGTATTTTCATTGTTTTAGTTTTTTTCTTTGTTGATTTTACTTTAGAAAGTTTTTTGGCCATAAAGTCTATATCTTTACCATCTTATTAAATATTTTTTGGATTAAATTATGGAAAACACTATTAACTTTTACACCATACTAACAGTATGGTAAAGATCAAAAATACAATTATTGAACTTGTTCAAGGAGATATTACAGAATTGAACACAGACGCATTAGTTAATTCAGCAAATTCAAAACTACATCATGGTGGGGGTGTTGCATGGGCAATTATAAACAAAGGAGGATATTCGATTCAGAAGGAATCTGAGAAGCTAGGGTTCTGTCCTGTAGGTAATGCTGTAATAACATTTGCTGGTAAGTTGAAGGCAAAATATGTTATACATGCTGTAGGTCCTAGGATGGGTGAAGGTAATGAGGATGTAAAATTGAATAGTGCAACATCAAGTACGTTGAACCTTGCTGATAAACACAAATTAAAGAGTATAGCATTCACAGCGATATCAACTGGCATTTATAAATTTCCCGTCGATAGATGTGCTGACATTATGCTTAATACTACCANAGAATATTGCAATAAACAGACTAATCTTCAGAAGATAGTTTTCTGTTTATATGATGAAAAGACATTTAAAATATTTAAAAATACACTAGAGTGTTTAACTTAATTCTAGGTGTATTTGTATTTGTATGGTGATATCTCTCTCAACTCATTAACAATTATCCCTAACTTACTTACAGTCAACTCAATTTCATCAATTGTATTCTGTATACCTAATGTTAAGCGTAAAGAACCAGTTATTTCTTCATAGTTGAAACCCATTGCCATCAAAACATGTGATGCCTTTTGCTTTTTAATTGAACATGCAGAACCAGTTGAAGCTTCTATCCCATTTTCATCCAGCTTGATGATCAGATCTTCACCATTAACACCTAAAAATGTGAAATGTGCATTGCTAGGTAATCTCTGTGTTGGATGACCATTTAGTTTGGAAAACCTTATCTCACTTGATGTTGAATCAATCAAGTGATCACGTAATTTCGTGACATGATTTGTATATTCATCCATATGTTGTATTGATAATTCAGCAGCTTTACCCATTCCTACTATACCAGCAACGTTCTGTGTTCCAGATCTGATTTGGTCTTCTTGACCTCCACCGTGTAATATAGGCTCAATCTTCAAATCGTTGTTGATGCATAATACACCTACACCCTTAGGACCATACATTTTATGAGCCGATAAGGTTATCATATCTATTCCTAATGCTTGCACATCAACAGCTATTTTTCCAACAACTTGTACAGCATCTGTATGGAATACAATATCATGTTTATGCGCGATCTCTGCAATTTCCTTAATAGGCTGTATGGTTCCAACTTCATTGTTAGCAAACATAATACTGATCAAAATTGTTTCTTCTTTTATAGCACTTTCCAATTCATCAAGCTCGATCATTCCATATTTATCAACTGGCAAGTACGTAACATCTAATCCATTTCTCTCTAATTCCTTACAGGGCTCAAGAATGGCGTCATGTTCAATACTGCTAGTAATTACATGGTTACCTTTATTTTTCATAGAATTTGTCAAGCCTTTTAATGCCAGATTATTTGCTTCTGTAGCACCAGAAGCAAATACAATTTCTCCCGTAGTATTGATTAATGTAGATATTCTCTTTCTGGCTAGCTGTAAAGCATTATTCGCCTGCCTTCCCAATTTGTGTATGGAAGACGGATTTCCATAATTATCTTTCATATATGGCATCATCTCGTCAAGAACTTCGTTTAGCATGGGTGTAGTAGCTGCGTTATCAAGATAAATCATTCAAATCACGTTAATATTACCAGTTTTATATCCGCTAGCTTCTACTGCAACAAACTTGTAACCTAACTTCTTTAATTCACCGTCTAATTCATCTAGTTTATTCTGATCAAATAACAGAAACATTTCATCTCTCCCAATCTCGATCCTAGCAATTTCATCATGGTCTCTGACTCTAACCTGTTTCACACCAAACAATTTCTTGACAATTATTTCTGCCATCTCTATTCTCTCCAGTTTATCACTTGTAACTTCTGTACCATGTGGAATTCTTGATGCTAAGCAGGCATTAGATGGCTTGTCAAATATAGATAAATTTAATGAATTAGCGATCTGCCTTACTTCACTCTTCTTTATCGATAACTCTACTAAAGGGCTTTTCACACCATTCTGTTTTAATGCAATTATTCCAGGTCTGAAATCGTCAAGATCGTCTATATTGGTACCATCAACTATCAATTTAACATCTTCATGTTTCGCAACCTCACGCAAGTGGATAGCAAGTTCGCTTCTACAATGGAAACATCTGTATATATCATTCTTTACAAAATTTGGATTTTTCAATTCGTTATATTCAATTAGTTTATGCTTGATACCTATTTCTTTTGCAACATTCTTAGCACTTTCAATTTCTTCATCAGACAGTGTTTTGTAATCTGCAGTAATTGCTATTGCATTGTAATCCAATGCTTTTTTGGCAGCATACGCAACAACAGCACTATCAACTCCCCCAGAAAGAGCAACTATTACTCTATCTTTATCAGAAAACCAACTTACCAGTTCATCGAACTTTGTCATGATTGTTTCACTGATAATTTATTCATTATTATCTGCTGTATCGTAGATAAGGCGATGTGAAACGGCATGTTCAACTTCATAGATACATTTTTCACATCCTGATATTCTGGTTTTGCATTTACTATTATATCCTTCTCCTTGACTACTTTAACACATATAACAAATTCCTCACCCTTGATACTTACAGGAATAGAAATAGTGATTCTTGGTACTGTATAGTGTGAGGTTTGTTGTATCCTTACGCCCAGCGTATCAGATTTCTGTATCAACACATTCAAGATGAGATTTAGTAATTCATAATTACATATAACACGTATAAGGTTAGAAGGCCTATTATTTTTAGTGGTTGGAATTACATTAACATCATTTGCACCTTTCTCCATCAAACTAACGATTATACTTCCAATTATTTCGCCAGTTACATCATCAATATTAGTTTCTAATACATAAACAGTATCCATCTGTAACGTCTGTACATCTTTACCTAGAACCACTTTAAGTAAACCAGGAAAATTTACAAATTCTTTACTTCCAGCTCCATATCCAATTTTAATTGGTTGTAACGGCGGATAGAAATCAATAGATCCATTTGCAAGGTTAACAAGCATTGACGCACCAGTTGGTGTAGTAAGTTCACTATCAACAGGACCCCCAATTAACGTAAAGTTTCTATTCTTAAAAATTTCAAGTATTGCATTTCCTGGGTTAGTTATAGTTCCATGGGAAAACGTTAACGTACCACCGCCAACAGCAACCCTACTAGAATAAATTTTCACATTAAATAATCCAAGATCCTGTAAGGCTACTGCAGTTCCTACAATATCAACAAGTGTATCTATGCTTGACGCTTCATGTAAGTGTACATTGTTAAATTCTTCACCATGTACGTTTGATTCAGCTTCTATCAATGTCTTTATACTTGCTAGTGCGAACGCTTTACTTTTATTTTCTAATTCAAGCGAATCACAGCATCGTGAAATCGCATTGTAAACTTCCACACCTTTCTTCTCGTGTACATTATCATCATACTGTATATTCAACGTAGTTGTATGGAAACCTGATCGCGTAACATCATCAAACGAAATATGTGTTATCTTACTTCCTTCAAAAAAGTTCTGACATGACATCACTGCATCAATAACTCTTTTCTTATTTGCACCAATGTCGATCAGTGAAGAAAGCAACATATCCCCGGATATTCCAGAGATTTGACAGTCAACGAGCGCTAACATATAAACGCTAGTTGTATGTTTGAATATAAATTTATTTTAGAATTCACTAATTATTTTTGTTATTTTAACTTAATGCAGATCAAACATGAGTAAAGATATAAGTAATTGCAAAAATCTAGAACATAATATGATAACGATCATTGGTTCTGGCAAGGTTGGAAGTTCTATGGCATTGCAAATAGCAATGAAAGAGCTTGACACACAAGTACTACTTTTGGATATAGTTGAGGGATTACCACAGGGTGAGGCTATGGACATTTCACATCTATTATCAGAAAGGGGTATCGATACTCATGTGAAGGGATCGAATGAATATGCAGATATGGCTGGCTCAGATATCGTTGTAATAGTCGCAGGAGTTGGTAGGAAGCCTGGAATGACTAGAATGGACCTGCTTAACACAAATACATCAATAGTAAAGGATGTCGCAAAGAAGATAGCAGAAAATGCAAAGGATGCTACGATAATTACTGTCACAAATCCATTGGATCCTATGACCTACGTAACATTGAAGATCACCAAGTTCAAACCCAATAAAGTGATTGGTATGGGTAATATGTTAGACGTATCAAGATTCAAGAGCTTCATTGCTCATGATACGAGGATGTCAAGATCAGCAATAGATGCACTAGTAATTGGTGAACATGGAGAGAATATGCTCCCGTTGATACGATACTCATCAATATCGGGCATCCCCTTGGTGAACTTCTTAGATAATGAGAATGCCAAGCAAGTAGTAGAGAATACAAAAAAGGTAGCGGCTGAAGTTATAGCGCTGAAGGGCGCAACGATCTATGCACCAGCAAATGCTGTTACTCATATGGTTGATGCAATAGTCAAGGATAGAAAGGAGGTAATACCTGTAGCAGCTTATCTTGATGGAGAATATGGTACTAAGGATGTTTGTATAGGCGTTCCAGCAGTTCTAGGTAAGGATGGTATTGAACAAATAATTGAACTTGAATTAAATACAGAGGAAAAGGAATGGTTTGACAAAGGTGTTAAGAATGTCAAAGATTCAATTGCAAAAATTTCATTTTGAGACTAGTTAAAAATTTTCTAATTAATCATAACCTTAGAAATGATCTAACGAACTTCAGTTTTTATACCTAAACTAAGGATCGTCTTTTTCTATACTTTCTATGAAATATGGAATAAGATTGGAATTGAAAAGGTTAAACTGAACTAAAACTGGTACCTAGGTCGACAATATTATTATCGCTTAAAGAATGGGGTCGCGGGGACTTGAACCCCGGATCACCAGCGCCCCGGGCTGGCATCATACCATGCTAGACCACGACCCCATACTTGGTTCAATCAATACATACACTTAAAATACATTCGTTATAGTACTACATCATCAAAGTTTACTCTAATCCAAACTCTTTACCTTCGAATATTCTTCTATCATTTCTTCATCAGTAGAATGCGATATGTGGATCAATTTCTTATCACATCATAACAATCTACCTTGAACTCTTGAGGTAAAAGTTTACAAAATGTGAAATTTTAATTCAATGTTTCTATCTACATTAACATTCATCATAACTTATTCACATATTATATTCGTCAACTATTTACTTCCGTTATGTATAATTTTTAATCTCTTTTATACTATTTCGATCTTCGCAATAATTTAATGGTTAGGATATTATAAAAACACACGTTCATAAATTAAGAAATTGTTTAAGACGTTCAAAATTTTCTTTATTAATATCATTTTTGTATTGTCTTAGTGATGAGACAATAGAATCGAGAGAGTTGATTGATAACACATTTCTCACCTTCTTTGCTGTAACACCTCCAATGAAGAAATATTGTACTGCAGTAGTGACATTTGACATTCTTCTACTAATACTCGCACTTTCGAAATCTATTATCGTGATTTCATCTCCTACAATAACATGTCTTCTCATATCACTCAACTCTCCATGATCCAATCCAGTTCTATCCAATTTGTAGCATTGTTCCAATACTTCAGATATAACATTTGATAATTTTTCTTTATTATTTTCAATTTCAATAAACTTGGAAATGTTTATACCATCAGTGAAAGACATCAGTAAGAATTTCTTGCTATTTTTGATGAATGTTGGACCTACACCAACTTTGTTAGCGAGTTTAAGAAATTCAGCTTCCATTTTCATTGTTGAACGATCTGCATCCGTTCTCATTATCTTTAATGCAACTATTTTATCATTGTAGATTGCCTTTACAACAATGCTGACACATCCCTTACCCAACAAATCCAACTTCCCTATTTTGCAATTTCCTTCAAACAAAAGTGAACTTATACCATTTGATTGCACTTCATTAACGCGACTTTCAATTTCCTCACTTGAATATCTAGGATAACCTAAGATAGTAGAGTATGGTTCATTTACCAAAATTTCTATTTCAACCAAATGCGAATTGATCTGTTGTAACAACTTCTCCTATCACCTCTCTTGCGAGTACTTCTTTTAGACTTTTCAGTTTATTACCACTATAAATCTGGTATCCCTTCCTGATATCATTGATCAAACCAGCTGAGATCCCACTTGTACTGATATTATTTGATAGTAGAAAATTGAGAAATATTATAGCGTCAACAAATTTATTATTCAACATTGCAAACAATCTTGTATCATCACCAATCCAGATCATGTTACTTTTTTTGATATTCTTTTCCAAAAATCTATCACTATCATTACTATCAAAAACTTTAGGTCCCTGCCTAATGATCATTTGTTGTAATAGTATGGATTCTAACATGAATACAAATACGGCATTTCCATTTTCATCAGTAGATGTTGAATAACGTATTACCCTGAATCCATAAATCGATAATTGCTTCACAATAGCTGTTGCACTACTCTTCAACTGTCCCCATATTATGTCTGGACTTCTCTTATTATAGTTGAATTTAATTAAAATTACATTATCAGTAAACCTGTGATCTTTCGTACCAGAAACACTTTTGAAAAATTTTATATCAGGTTTGATAATAAATCTTCTAGCAGCAAGTATCAATCTTCCTACACTTTCATCTGATATTGCTGTTCCAAGATTTCTTCTATTATCTATGGGATCAATAATGATCAGAGCACTATTGAAGAGCTTAGCTATGTCATCATTAGAACTTTCTAAACTGATCACTTGCTTCTCCTTGAATTCAGCAGCTGCTCGCAAAGCTCCTATACATGTTCCATACTTTAATATCAACACTTCACACACGTATCCACTAAATCCATTGGTAGCTATTTCTGCACCGTAAACCCCTATGGTTTTCATGAATTTTTTGAGCAAACGTGTTTCCCATCTCTTTTCTTCATCAAATGATTCCTTTATGAACTCTGTATGAAAAGGAGATCTATCAGCAGCACTCTTCCAGTTACCTCGCTCAACATCGTAACAGGGAACAACATTTATCCTAATCTTATCAACAAAAGCCTCTACATATGGATGTTCTGAGTAACGCAAATATGGTTTGTATTTTTTAAATGCATGAAATCCAAGATCTCTACCGATTTTTTCAAATTCTTTTTCATCAGTACCATATCTTACTTTAACGAATATATCTATGTCAACATCATTCTTTAACCATGTGAACTTTGCATAAGAACCACCAAAGATTATATCAACAACTTCATTAAACTTCGAGGAAGACTCCTTTATTGATACAATTACTTTATTTGCTACTCCATCTATAAAATCTATTTCCTTTTGTGTAGGTTTTACCAATTTCAACGCCTGCTTCAATACATCCGACATTATTTACTACCCACCGAAAAAAGATCTCTATAGATTGGTCCACTAGGTGTAAGTTCACTCTTCTTGATCTTTATAGTACTTAATGTGTCCGTACCAAACTTTTTATCTTTAAAATTCATTATCGCATCAAAATTGCGTATTTTGTACTTAATTCTAAACAGTGTTAGATGAGGCTTGAAGGGTTTGTCGTTCTTGAATCCTAAAATATTTAATCTCGACTCAACTTCCTTTACTAGATTTATCAATTTCGACGCAGAATCATTATCAACACCTATCCATATCACTCTAACAGATTTGGGGTTTGGAAACACTCCAACTCCCATATATGTAACATATATGGGTTCAAATTTTATATCGGATAATTTACTCTTTATCGATTCCAACATCGCATTATTAATTTCACCTAAAAACATGAGAGTGAAATGCAAATGATTCGCCTCTACAGGTTTAGCACTTATACCTGTTTCCAAAAATGCTTTCTGAAACCCAAGCATATTCTGCACAGCTTCATGGTTGCTAACTTCTATTGCTACAAACGTGCGCATTTTTCATCAGTTAGAGATAAAGTACTTATATTATTTGTGGTCATCTAAACCATCACTGATCAAATATCGTAAAAAATTATTCACCTATTACTTTCACTAATACCTTTTTGTTACGTTTACCATCGAATTCTCCATAAAAGATCTGTTCCCAAGGACCAAAATCAAGACTCGCATTTGTTATGGCAACAACAACCTCTCGCCCCATCACTTGACGTTTTAGATGTGCATCAGCATTATCCTCTCCTGTTAAATTGTGTTTATATTGATCCGTCGGTTCGTGTGATGCTAAATCTTCTAACCATTTATCATAATCTGCATGTAAACCCTTTTCTTCATCATTGATGAAAACACTTGCTGTAATATGCATAGCATTGATCAAACACAATCCTTCTCTTATTTCACTCTTCTTTACTATCTCTTGAATCTTGCTGGTTATGTTGATAAATGCTCGGCGTGTTGGAGTATTGAATGTTAGGTATTCTGTTACCGACTTCATGATCATCATTACAATGAAAATACCAGTATTTTTATCTATTAGTCTGTATAGCATATTTATTTAAGGATAAGATTTTATTTCATACCACTCTACATGTATTATTATGCCCAAATTACCACTATTCATTTGTATAACAGGAATGCCTGGTGCAGGTAAGACAACAGTTGCTCAGACACTCAAGATATATGATTTTAAAATAATTTCTATGGGTAATGTTGTCAGGGAAGAAGCTACCAGACAGGGCTTGGAGCAGGACGATGTTAATTTAGGAAAATTGATGTTGAAACTACGTCAAACACTGGGCCCCGGTGCTATTGCACATCTTATAGTTCAAAAGATGCAGCGAGATTCTAATATGTTGGTTGTTATAGATGGCCTGCGGAGCACACATGAGGTCGAGGTACTTAAGAAGTATGGCATAGTAAAAATTCTAGGAATACACGCTCCCAAAGAAACTCGCTTCCAGTTTCTACGAAATAGAAGAAGAAAAGATGCTCCTAAGACTGAAGATGAGTTTTTGAACAGGGATAAAAGAGAACTTGATGTAGGTGTAGCTGAAGCAATTTCCTATTCAGACAGCATAATAACTAATGATAAAACAGAAAAGGAACTACGGAAAAAGACCCACGAGATAGTCAACAGATGGAGGAAAGAATTTGTCTAAGGCCCCTAATGTTTCATTAGATATAAGAGTGGAATGCGATGTTTATCTTTCAGAAAATTCTGTTAAAGTTATCAAAGCAGTTAAAAATATACTGAATAACTGTACTGTAACACTTACTGACAGTAAGATATTAGCTATATCCAAAATTCCAGAATCATTGAACAAAATTTATGAGCATGCAAGATCTAGAGCAATACTTGGAGTATTTAGGAGAGTTCTAGATGATAACACAATTGCAAATTATACATGGTTCTACCTCAACAAACAAGCAGCTTATGCTGGCATAGTATCCATATGCGAGGAAGAATCAGAATCACCCCTCGGTCCAATAAAGATTACAATCACAAGTAATCAATTACAATTGATAATCAACTGGCTTACATCATAATTACTCAAGCGAAAGACCATAATAAAACAGTGAAATTATCTGATATGCTGTCAATCAAAAACCTAGTCTAGCAAATTGAATATCAACTCTAACCAGTACAAAGACCATACATACGGTAAATCCAATATTAGTGAATAAAAGTTATTGATCGTATGGAACTTCTATTGTCAAAAGATCTTCTGCTGCAACAACATTTGAATGTATTTCCATCGCTTCCTTAGCAAGCAAATTAATATCCTCATATCTTGCACTAAAGTGAGAGAGTATAATTTTTCTTACATTTGATTTTACAGCTAAAGTTGCAGCTTCTCTTGCAGTAGAATGCATGTTATCTTTAGCTTTCTCCTTATGTTCATCAGTGTAAGTAGAATCAAATATCAAGAGATCACAATCATGGAAGAACTCTATTAAATTATCATCAGGTCTAGTATCTCCGGAAATCCCGATCTTTCTACCATTACGCTTTGGCCCTGTTACTTCTTCCGATTTTATTATCTTATCGTTAAATTCTATATCTTCTCCTTGTTGTAACTTATGCCATAAATTTCCTTCAGGTATACCTAACGTCTTTGCCTTTTCAGGATAAAATATTCCCGGTCTTTCACGTTCTTCCATACAGTAACTGTAACTCTTTATTGAATGGTTTGCAAGTTTTGCCTTTATCACATAATCACTTTCTTCAACAACGATCCCTTCACTTACAGTATTAATTGTAATTGGAAATGTAAAACCGAAATTAAGTAATTTCATATTGTTATGAATAAAATCATTAATTTGTTCAGGTCCATACAATTGCATCGGCATATTCCTGTTTTGTAAAGACATGGTCTGTAGTAATCCAAGCAAACCAACACAGTGGTCGCTATGCATATGTGTTATGAAGACCTTCATCCTTCTATTGGTACCTATACCTGATTTGAGAAAATTGCGTTGTGCTCCTTCACCAACATCAAATAACATTACTTCACCTCCCCTAACTATAGCAGTAGAACTCAAACCTCTTTCATACGTTGGCATTGCAGAAGCAGTTCCCAACAAAATTACTTTTAACTGCATAACACTATCAACTTTCGTGTAAGACTCTTGTGCTCGTATATGTTATACTCTTCCACAACGTTATTGAATAATAACTCATCACTATTCTTGTACATAATGCAACATCTCTTACCTTTCATTTCATCACTTATTAATGAAACAAATTCTTTCAGTAATGTTTTCGGTAATCTTTTCATAGTTGAAGCAGATATACCATAAGGAAGATCCGTGGCTATAACGTTAATATCTTTGAATTGAAATGGCAGCGATAAAGCATCACAATTAACAATACAACTTTGTGTGTTTAGAGTATTTGCTAGTGCACCGTAGCACATACTAGCAAAAATGTCACATCCAACTGTTCGTATATTCATATCTTCAGCTTCAAGCAATATACTACCAGTACCACAGAAAGGATCTAGAAGAAGATCATTCTCTCTGACCATTGTTAAATTCACCATTATCCTGCTTAATCTTGGTTCCAGCGCAACATTGTGGAAGTAAGGTCTCTTCCTTAGTTCCTTTACTCTTGAATTTACATACTTGTGTTCTGTAAAACCAATCATAGATCCATTATTTGTGACTACATACAACACAATAATGTCAGGATTATCAAGCGATACCTGCATCCACGGAGATTTTTCCTTGATATACTTACCTAAATTACTTACTGCTTCTATACTCACATACTTTTGCGATAGATTGATCAATTTACATGCAAATTTAGTATAACTCCTAAAATATTCTTCAGGATCAAAATTAATACCATCTGACAAACTCAGTAACTGACCTGCATATTTTGTGCATATAACACGTGATGTTATTTTTTGTAAATCGATATACCCATCAACAATAGAAACCCTTCGTTCCAAATTTTGTAGTAGTACATCAGGATGATAACTTTTTACAAGAGCTCTTAATTCAGCACCAGCTAATTCCACATGCTCCCCACCATATATGAAGAAATATTTATTATTCATAATTTGTTAATTTGATCGCATATAGCGGGAGTCACATCAACTTTACTGACCTGACTGGGAATAGTATTTGTAGCAACAATCTCCTGTACGCCAGCGCTTCTCAATTTGTCAAGAGCATCATCAAGTAGTAATGCGTGGGTGCAAGCAATTAAGACATTGTTGCAATAGGCCTTCTTTAAGACTTCCGTAGCCTTAACTATACTACCACCAGTGCTGATTATATCATCTACTAGTATAGTATCACGATTCTTTACTTTCGCAAGTTCAGGTATTGAATCATCAATACTTACCTGTCCAGTATTTCTATCTCTGTGTTTTGATAAAACAATAGATTCTGTCCCCATAATCTTTGCGAATTCCTCAGCTCTCTTACTACCTCCAATATCAGGAGAAACCACTAATGGTTGAACTAGATCTTGTTTCTTAAAATGGTTAGCAAGTAAAGGCACTGCAGATACAGTGTATGCTGGTATTGTAAAATACTTTAGTGCTGTATCACTGTGTATATCAACAGTTATAAGATTTCTTACCCCTGATGAATCAAACATACTTCCTATGGATTCCATACTTACAGCTTCTCCTTCAACAAATTCCTTGTCTTGTCTTGCATATGCTAGATATGGAATAACTGCACAAACATCAGCTCCCATCTTCATTGCCTTCTTTATTATGAACAATGTTTCTAGCAAGCGCGCATTAACTGTTGGATATGTTGATTGAACCATAACAGCTAACTTTCCAGATGGGTTACCATTTAGCTTAATCTTACTTTCACCGTCAGGAAACACTTTCAGTTCAACATCAATGATTTTTGTTGCAAGTATCTTTGCAATACCATTAGCAAGATTCTTGGAACCCGGACAAGCTAAAACACAAATCTCTTCATTCACACATTAAATCAATAACAAGCAATTCTTAAGCTTAACCATCAGATTTTGATATTTACTCCCTTCTGTGCCTTTACTATATACCTATCACGGATCTTCACACTTATCCAATCTATTATCAATACCGTTGTAAGTACCACTAACATGAATACTGCTGCCTTGCCATATTCGAAGAACTTTATGTAATTTATTATATAGAAACCAATACCACCTGCGCCTACAAGTCCAAGAATACTTGTCTGTCTCACGTTGTAATCAAACATGTATAATAATTGGCTGAGCAAATGTGGTGCAGATTCAGGTACAACAACATACCGTATCAATTGCAATTTAGAAACTCCTATGGCACTTATTGCCTCCATTGGATCTGAATCTATAGCTTCTATAGCTTCATATTGTAATTTGGACATGAAGCCTATTGTATACATTATGATAGCAAGTATACCAGCAAATGGTCCCAGTCCAACCATTATGACGAAAAGTATTGCCCACAGTATTGATGGAAATGTTCTCATCATAGCTAGGAAAGCTCTTACCGGAGCATAAACAAATTTACTGTAAAGGTTTCTTGCAGCTAGTATACTTAACGGAAGGGAAATTGCTACGCCAACTATAGTTCCTATGAATGCCATCTGTATAGTTTCTATCATTGACCAGAATGCGGTTCCAAGCAATGTAGGATCAACATGTGACATCTCTTCCACAACTACCATCAGGTTTGGAATACCTTTGACAAACTGTGTAGGATCTACACCAACGTTAAATGAAGTAAAAATAAGTATTGCTATTATTATTCCTATAACAAGATTGTCTTTAGGATTCATATGAGTTAAACATCCCAACCACTTCTTCATATCTCATTTCATTTGGATTAAATTCAGCGATCTTATTTCCATGCTTAATCATTGCAATTTTATCTGCATAATCAAGTGCAAGTTGTACATCATGATGTATCATGACGGCTGTTAGATTTATTCTGTGCTTTGCTTCGATAATCAAATCCATGATCTCTTTAGCACTAACATGGTCTAATTCAGATACAATTTCGTCTGCTAGTAAAAGCTCTGGTTTTTGTACTAACGCTCTGGCTATTGCAACTCTTCTTTTCTCCCCTCCGCTAAGCATATACACCTTCCTTTTGACCTTATCTTCAAGACCAACTAGATTTAGTACATTTTCCGCATCACTTACTTCCTTATCCGGAAATATCTTGAAGAATGATTTCACTTTGCTAATTCTGGGTAAAGCACCAATAAGTACATTTTCCATCACTGTTAGGTTCTTTACCAGTCCTAAATTCTGGGGTATATATCCTATCTTTGGCATGATGGCTTTAAAGATATTATCGTGTATGTTTGGCCTTCTACCAAAGACCTCGATTTGACCCTTAGTAGGTATTACCATACCATTAACAAGTTTAAGTAACGTAGATTTTCCAGCTCCAGAAGGACCTATAATGATATAATTTTTACCGTTTTCTACGGACATATTAATCCCTTGTAGTGTATAACCCTTACCATCATAAGAAGTCCAAACATCATACATGTGTATTATTGAATCGTTAGAAAAAGAATTATCTGCAGTTAATATTTCCGTCATTTTTCTCATTTCTTTACTTTGGAAAGTAACTTGTCCTCGATCCCAGTAAGTACATCTACCTTGTTTCCAAAGTCTCCAATATGCATTCTAGTAGTTGTTGGAGACAAAGCTTCAGCACCGTAGAGTTTCCTCAATATCTGATTATTTTCTTCATAGTTCAACTCTATCATCGCATCTACAAGTGTATTCTTTACTATCTTAGGTATATCTTCACCGATAACGAAGACATGTGATGGAATCGGACCTATTTTCTCAACTATTCTTATCTTAGCTTGTTGTTCTGGAGACAAGAATCTTTGCGGTGCATCATCAGCACCGAAAGCTGCATCTACATTACCATTAACCAACATTTCTAGTGCTGATTTATATCCTCCAGCGAAAGTGTGACTTTTGAATGCTTTGTTCAGTACTGCTTCAAGTGCGACAACATCATTACCAGTAATTTCTATCAATCCCTTTTCAACCAATGTTCCTATTGGCCTTATGAAACCAGAGGAACCAGTAATACTTGTGAAAGCAACTCTTTTGCCTATAACATCATCTATTGTATTTATTGAATTGTCATCTACCCTAGCAAATACACTTGCCTGATAGTATATTTTACCTTTAACTACTTCTGAAAATACAACTTCAGCACCAGCCTTCTTATGTGCTATCCAGCCAGCCCCAACGTCCATAAATGCAGCATGTACATGTCCAAAGCGAAGGCCCTCAATCAACGGTTCATAAGCTGAAGGTATTAATACTTCCACGTCAAGCTCACCATTGAATTTTTCTTCCAGGAACTTTTCCAAGTCTTTTGCCTTTGGCGTTAATTCTTCTGCCTTTTCTGTAGGTATGAATCCAATTACAAGTTTGTTGAAGTTTTCGGGAATAGCTTCTATAGTTTGTGTTGTCTGTGTTACCTGTATTGCCTGTGTTGGCTGTGTTAGATACGAACCAGATATTCCAATTACTATACCAACTAGTAATGCACCAATCGTTATTNCTGTAACTGTTTTTCCTTTCATTTTTATCTACCTAATTAGGACTGCCTAATTAGGCACGCCTAATGTTATTTAAACATTATTGTTGGTGATATTATCAAGTTATTAGATGTAAAATTTTCTTCTGTAAAAAGTGTCAGTTGTTTGTATATGGATTTAGACTACATTATTAGAGAATTGTTATAACCTTCTGTCCATATTTTCTCATTCGAATGACAAGTACTTCTTTATTGACCTCTAGAAATAATTTATCTTCTGGTTTGAATGGTGATTGTTTCTTCCACCATAATCATGATCTTTTAAAATGTTTTTACATAATTAGAAATTAATCTATTATCAGATTTGTCATTTGATTATTTCTATAACACATGATATATACTATAATTCCAAATCTAGGAATTAATATTAGAAAAGTATTATTTTTCATTTATGTGAACTTTTTTTCTATTTTCATCACAAATAACCCATTTAACTACATTTTAACTAGAAATTGAATATTTAGTTATTAATTTATAATGTATATTTCGTAACAGATTAAAGTCCACTAATTTTGTAAAGTGCAGGAGTAACTACTAATTGTTATTTTCTTTACAATCATCCATTGTATAAGTAGAATAATAATCTCCTAGGATTATACTGTTTTCCACAGATCTTTTAATTGTTCTGCAGATGTCTTAGCATCATTCTTACTAGTAAAGATTTCTAGCGTGATAGTACGCTCGTAATTAATTTCTTTAAGTGCTTTAACAACTCTTCTATGATCGATTAGTCCGGCTCCAATTGGAAGATGTTCATCAAATACACCATGATTGTCATGCCAGTGAATATGAGCTATTCTTTCCCTGAAAGTTCTAATATAGTTTTGTACAGATTTGATTCCTCCAGAACTGAACGCATGTGGAATATCCAGATGTATCTGTAATTCGGGAACATATTTAGTGATATATTCTACCTCATCTAGCGTATGGATTGCTCTACCTCTAGGCATATTTTCTAGCATAAGTTCCACATTCATGTCTTTAGCATATGGAACGATCTCACGCAAACTCCTTACCCAGTTGTCCAAAATTATTTTTCTATTTCTACCAAAGAACATTCCATTTGTATTAGCGTGGAAATTAAGGAGTGTTAATCCAAGTTTTTTTGCCACTTTTATAAATTTTTTAGATTCTAGGATCCATCCACGACGTACAGATTCATAGCTAGAACCTAGATCAATCCATGGGGCAGTATGTCCGATTGGTTTTGTATTAAAACTCTTTAATAGTTTCATTATTTTGAATTTCTTTTTATTAAGAATCGCCGGTTCTCCTTCTGGAGTTTCTATTCCAATTTCTACGTAATCAAAATCTAATTCGTATATAGTTTCAATTTCCTTTAGTATTTCTAATGAAGGATTCGTGAGCATTCCGAACTTAGGAATAGACATTAAGGTAGATTAGAATCAAATCCTCTTATAATTATCTAACTTTTACTTTGATAAGTTGTAAACTCAAAACAGATACAGTATTAGTTTTGGTCAAGGTATAATTACAGTAATAATACAATATAATTTTATAATACTAACATTTGGGGACGCATTGAGGCAATCCTGGATGAAAACATGGGATAAAATTCAGAATTATAACTTTATAGTTGAAATTTCTATGGATATTTTATCAATGAATAAATCCATATTTACACTACCTGTAAGTATAAATATTGTTTCTAGAATATGATTTGGACATATTGATAACAGGATCAATAACTCATCTAACCTAAACTTGTAAACTCTTTCTTTGTTGCGTATATCATAGAAACTATATGTTCTCTCAATTCATTCTTTTCCAATTCGCCTCTAGATGCTATTGTCATTACTTTGCTGTTGTTTTTAACGCCACGCATACGCATGCACATATGGTCACCTTCTGCTAAAACTAATGTACCTCTAACACCCATATAGTGTAATTCGTCAGCAACTTGTTTTGTAAGACGTTCCTGTATCTGTAATCTTTTAGCATATTTTTCAACCAGTCGTACAAGTTTCGATATTCCAAACACTTTTTTATTTGGAATGTAAGCAATATGCACCTTTCCGAAGAATGGTAACATATGATGTTCACACATACTATAGAACTGTATCTCTCTTACAACCACAACATCACTATTTTCCGTAAATTGTACCTCCAGCTCAGAATCCATTTTGTAACCACCAAGTATCTCTTCATACAGATCTGCAATCCTTTCTGGAGTCTCTCTCAGTCCCTCTCTATCAGGATTCTCTCCAAGTTCTACCAATATTTCTCTAACTAGTTTCTTTATCTTCTCCTTATTCATTATCTAACACCCATTACCTTCTGTAATTGTGGAACAATACGCACCTGCTCATAGTATGGATAAACAGCATCATAGAATTGAAAAAGCTTATCCAAACTTGGTTCACTCTCACCATAGACTGGTTGTATTATGAAACCTTCAATATCATCAGGCTTTATTGTATTGAATATCATTTTTACTAATTCCTCAAATTCCTTTTTATCACTTAAACTACTAACCACTATCTTTGTATAGGTTGATTTTTTATTTTTAATCGCTTCTTCAAGACACTTTAACTCATTTTCTAGTAATTTTTCATAGTGTTTGATATCAACAACTTTCGAATCACTTAACTTGAATTCAACTTTACATATGTCTATATATGGTAAGACCACCTTGAACCGTTCTAAATCATAGCATGCAGATTCTATGTATGTTCGTAGAGACTTTCTTTTGATGTGCTTTGCTATTTCGTGTACAGCATTATGTTGCAACAATGGCTCTCCACCAGTGAAGTTCACTTTGTATGTATTTTGAATCAAGTTATCATCAATCATCTTTGTGACATCACTTACTTCATAGTCCTTACCATCATTCATTGACAAAGCATATGGAGTGTCACACCAGAAACATTTCAAATGGCAACCAGCTAGACGGACAAACATAGTTTTTGTTCCAAAATATATACCCTCTCCTTCAACACTGGTGAAAATTTCGCTAAGACTTACCTTCAATTTGATCACTCATTATAACTAGTTTTGTCCTCTATACCAGCCTCAATAAATGCCTTTTTTCTATTAACACATGATTCACATTTCCCACAATGTATTAATTCGTTGTCATGCTTAATACCATCGGTATAACAGCTCCACGTTTCAAATAATTTATCGGCTAACACTTCATACCCTATCTTTAATAGCTCCTTCTTACCAATATCATCCATCGCGGGAGACCAAATCTTGATTTCCTTTCTGATACCTTTCTTTATTCCATCAATTTCTGCTAAGTTTATCATTTCATTTATAGATTTGACAAATTCTGTCCTACAATCTGGATAGTTAAGATCATCTTTATGAGCTCCATACGCAACCATTTCCGCATCAATGCTGAATGCTAACGCAGATGCTATACTTATGAAGATCGCATTTCTTACTGGAACGACTATACTATAATCGAACTTTCCAGGTATTAGTGAATTCGTGTCAGTTAATACATTACTTTTTGTATAAAATTCTTTCATGAAACTTATATCAACTATTTTATGTTCTTTTACATGAAGATAATCGGCAATAATCGTAGATCTCTCTACTTCTGTTCTACTTCTCTGTCCATAGTAAAATGTGAGAAGATGTATATCATGTTTGTTGTTTTTCAGATGTGCAACTGTACATGCAGAATCTATACCTCCACTAATTATACAAACAGTTTTTATCAATAACTACTCTAGAATTATGTTATTAATAAATCACGTTCATTATTTTACCAATCTACATACTTTGTAAAGCTTATAATAACTACCTAGACATAACATCATTTACCTATATTTTTAATACATGAATCATCATAGATTTATTAGTAAATTTAGAATTAGTGGAGTTGTGGTACGATTCAGTAGATGCTGACCCACTCATCTTCACACCAGTTCATCTATCACATATTTTTTCACATAACTTGTAATTTTGCTAATTTTTCCCCTATTTGATTAGCTATGTTATACGTGCAACAATCATATCTATAATCAGAAAAATAGCATTATTATCTGGACCATGGAAGGCTGTCATAAACCCTCACAATAATTGTTTGGATTAATATACTAACAATCGAGCTTTCATAATATTATAATTCTTAATGCCTAATATTCCGTAAATACTATTATGCGAGAAGATTACAGCATGTTGCGTTGCGGGAGTTGCCAAGCATGGTCAAAGGCGCGAGGCTCAGATGTTTTGGAGAGACCTCGTCTCTCAGGGGTCCGTGGGTTCAAATCCCACCTCCCGCACTATCAATTCAAAATTTTAATCATGTTTTCTATCAGATTTTATTACTACTTTATACCTTGGTCACCAGTTTGTATATCATTGATTTTTTTATGGAAATTATATTTCTAACTTTTGATGTTATTTTTTAATTTCATAACTAGAGTTCTTCAGTGTAGATGTAACCTGTTTCATAATTACCTTGATAATTTCTTCAAGGTTGATATCATCAATTTGTAATCTTTTAATCAAACAAATATTTGTAGGTTCATGTTTAGATGATTAAACAATAATTGTCACAAATTCCTATCCAGTTTCCACATCTATTGTAATAACAAATGGTGTAACGTCAATTAAAATAGTAGACACGCTATTTTGAATAAAAAGATAATTGTTATCCCTCTTCTGTAGTTCGCCATGCTTCCAAGCGACATTCACTACATTCCCAAAAATCAGGTTTGGTTTCTTCATGCTCCGTCTTCTTCATGCAATTCACACATGACATAAGCATATGATTACTTCACCAGTATTATATCGATATGATTTAAATTACATGGCGGTCCGTCAACAAACCACGTATATTCTGGTGTAGGACACGTATCATCATTGGAATAAATTTTCATGCATTTTACCTTCATCCCTTTCTGTACATTTATTTTATTTTTATCATTACATACTGGACATGGATCACTAGTATTTTTGCTCAAGAACACATGACTACCTCCAGATCCTTCACACATAACCCATTTACCAAGGGAATGATTATGTTCGCATTTTGGTTTATCTATTCTAAGATTAACATAATTCACATGTTGTTTGCAAGTAAGACAGTTTACCATCGCATATACTATATCTGGTTAAGGTATATGTGATTATGGGCCTAGAAAATTTGTTTATTTATACGATTAAACAACTATGTTTTTATAATAAATACAAGTTATATAGTAACATTTTCTTGATTTTAGACATATATCATACTCCCAAAAATTCTGTTTCTCGTTTATTCCAAGGTTTACGACCCTTTAGCGCTTCACCTATCTTTCTCTTATGTTCTTCTGAAAGAGATTTTCCTTTATTCCAAACCTTTTTACCCTTATTCGTCTCANTCATCTTTCTACTATATTTTTAGAATATTTCTCATATTAACTAGTTAGTTCATTGTCACTGTCAACATACGAGTAGTTATATTTTTACTACTTTTCGCTTTAGATCACACATATTTGTATTGATGATGATATGTACAGCATACATACAACCATCAACGATTCACAATTGTATTGTTGTTTATACTCTCACCATTTAAGGGGTATTAATACAGAGTATAGACATCTATTACTGAAAATCAAATTAGTCTAATTCTATATAGAAATTTTACTTACGGGTAAAACCAACAACCAATGTTACTATACCTATAATTGCAAGTGTAAGTGAGGCCACCTGTCTGAATAACGGTTGTATATTCTCGTATATTAATTCCCATTCTACTCCATTTTCTATATCAAAAGGAACATCTTTACCAAAATAGATGAACCCTATAGTACCACCTATCACGAGTATGATACTCACAATCATATTTGGCGTTATCAAGCTTTAGACCTTCTATTTCTATTCCTCTTCCTCATAATTATTCATTATGTTTGAAATGAATTACACCAGAAATTACTATTTCTTTTATATTTTTATTAGTTAGAAAGAATATAATTACTAGAAATAGTGATTTATAACATAAATATTTACATTTTGTATGATTAGATCCCCATTACAGTTAGAATAATATTTCTATACTTGATATACTGGTAGTCTCTGCATGTTTTCCATTTTTATCTATTTACATTATTTACTAATACAAAGTATGTTGTTTCCATGATAACATACTTGAATCGAAGAAGTTTTTGTGATTAATTAAGAAAGAGTGAATATTAGCTAGTTGATCTTAGTTAATATAACTTAATATTTCCTATGCGAAGACTTTTGAACATGAAAATTATTGAATCACGCAAAATCTTAAGTCTGTTACCTTCTGTAATAACTACTAGTTCATTCGGGATTGAAAAGGATTATAATTACTTTAGTCTTAGAACTAAATTAGAGATCCTAGCAGTAATTAGTGGTATGAAACATGTATATTATGACGCTATCCAGTTACCAGAGCGTGACTCGTCTAATTCTAGTTCTTTGATTGATCCCGAAGATGAATCTATACTTACTCCAAAGCAGATATTTGGTTTGGATGTACTACGGCAACTGGAGTCTTTGGCACCTAGGATGCAGCTTCTCGTTAAGAGAACTAACTTTCCTAGAATTAATTTTCTTGAGGCGACGATTGTACCTAGTCACATAGTCGCAGCACATTCACGAACTATTTTATTTGGACGAGTAATATGGTTATACCTCAAACATAAGACGGAAGATTTAATTGAAAAAGTATTGAAAGGAAATTTATGGTTAGGCCAAGTTCTAGGTTATCCATCATGTTGCGTACGATGGAGTGCAAGTATACGTACTCGTTTTCTTGAAGGAGGATATAATTACTTTATATCTACTAACAATAATGCAGAAGAGTGGGATGTATTGAATTATCTGCACTCCTTTAAAGAACACTATCCTGGTTCTGAAATAATACGTGCAGAAGTTGATTCAAACATTCTTGAAACTTGGAATAAGTATCCTTTTGTTCCACATTGGGCTTGTCCCTCATGTTTAAATGGAGAAAGTGACACCACAGCTTTTCAAAATGAAAAATTTTCCGAATTGGCTCTTGCTATAAGTAGTAAATTTCATGACGATATTATCAATGAAAGTAAGAAAGTTGTTCAGGAGCTAAGAAAATATTATAACGAATCTACTAAAAGTGATTAAATACCATTCAAAATTAATGATGGGACCATCTATACGTTAAGATCTTAAGCATTATGTGAAAGTGTGTTTTCTAGGCACAAAAATGGGGAATTCTATTTTTATTTATTATAAATGACTGTCTTGTTTCATATATGTGATATTACTATGAGATCATCATCTAACGTAATAATTCTAGTTATAATTATAATATTTCTAGTAGGACTGATACACTTTTCCGCTGGCGAGGAACAAGAGTCATCAATATCTAGTGTGAAGAAGATTACTATTGGCTCGAAGGAGTTTACAGAACAGTTGATTCTTGGTAACATAATGAAAATTCTGTTGGAAGAGAATGGGTTTAAAGTAGAAGACAGGATAGGACTTAGTGGAACCATGATAAACCATCGAGCTATAATAAACGACGAGATCGATATCTACATGGAGTATACGGGTACTGCTTATGTTGTCATATTGGAAAAGAAAGAAGTGATCCACGATCCCCAACAAGTATATGAGATCGTGAAGAAAGACTATGAAGAGAGATGGAATCTTGTCTGGCTTGATAGAGCCAACTTCGATAATACAAATGCATTATTGATAAAAAAAGAAAGAGCCAATGAGCTTGGTATTAATACAATAAGCGATTTGGCAAGCATTGTCCGAAACAATCCAAGTGAACTTTCTTTTGCTACAAACGCAGAATTTTTTGCACGACCAGACGGTCTTCATAAATTGGAAAAACATTATAATTTTAGCTTTCCCGATAATAATATAAAGAAGATGGGCACCGGCATTACCTACTTGGCCCTTAACGATGACAAGGTTGATGTTGCCCTTGGTTTCTCAACGGATGGGAATATCAGAAAGTTTGATCTGATGATTTTAGAGGACGATAAGAAGTTTTTTCCCATCTATAATCCAGCACCGGTGATAAGAAGTGAAGTGGTTGAAAAATATCCCATAGTCAAGGACATACTCAACCAGATAGGTCCCCGCCTTACTACTTTGGAGATGATTGAGATGAACTATCGAGTGGATATAGATGGTGAGAATCCAGAAATAGTGGCAAGGCAGTGGATCGAAGAAGAGGATCTTATCGGAAGTAGTGGATTACAACAACATTCTGATTCGGGATCAGTATCAGGTTTGTCTTCCTCTTCTCCTTTATTGTCTTTTCAACATCAAGCAAGATTTCTTGCAGTAAAGACCACTGAGCACATTCAAGTGAGTTTTATCTCAGTTGGTATCGCTGTAGGGATAGGCCTAGGCTTAGGAATTGCAATAACCATTTTTAGAAACAAGACATTTTCAAATGGAGTATTAAATACAGCAATTATTATTGTTACAATTCCATCTGTTGCAATGTTTGGCTTCATGGTACCGCTGTTTGGTATTGGAATAATTCCCTCTATAATTGCACTCGTTTTGTATGCACAGCTTCCAATCCTAAGAAACACATACACAGGTCTTACTACAGTTAGGCCTGAGATTATTGATGCCGCGGAGGGAATTGGTCTTAACAAATGGGAAATACTCTTTAAAATCCGTTTTCCTATAGCCTTTCCAGTAATAATGGCGGGTATTAGAAATTCTGTAGTGTTCACGATAGGTCTTGCCAGTATAGCTGCATTGATCGGTGCAGGAGGGCTAGGGGATCTGATATTTCAGGGCATCCAACAAAGTAATACATATCTGATTCTGGTAGGCACGATGCCCGTGGCACTACTTGCGGTGCTTACTGATGTAGGATTGAAGAAAGTCGAGGATAGGTTAACTCCGAGGGGAATAAAATGATAGATAGAGGATCAGTACCTGAACCATCATCAACATCAACAACAAAAAGAAATAGGCAATCAGAGATCTCAATCGAATTCCAGAATGTGATGAAGATCTATCGAGTTCAGAAGCAGCACCAGCAACAAGAAAAGGTAATTACAGCAGTTAACGATGTATCTTTTCAACTAGAACATGGAAAGACACTTGTGTTGGTAGGGTCATCAGGTTGTGGAAAGAGTACAATTCTCAAGATGATTAACAGGCTGGTGGAAAGTACCTCTGGAAAAATATTGGTAGAAGGTGTAGATGTGACTGAAGAAGATCCAGTAAAACTAAGACGAAGAATAGGATATGTGATACAGGAAGTTGGTCTCTTTCCTCATCTAACCGTTGAGCAAAACCTTTCGATCCTTCCAAAACTTGAAGGATGGAATAAGATAGAGATTCACAAAAGAGTGGACCATCTTCTCAGAAAAGTCAAACTGGATCCAGAGATCTTTACTTCGCGTTATCCAAGAGAACTTTCCGGTGGTCAAGCCCAACGGGTAGGAATTGCAAGAGCACTAGTGTTAGATCCCAATATTTTGCTTATGGACGAGCCTTTTGGAGCATTGGATCCAATTATACGTGCAGAACTACAGGATGAGTTTTTATCCTTAATACAAAGAGAGTCCAAAAAAAGTAAGACTATAGTCTTTGTTACACATGATCTCAACGAGGCTCTTAAATTGGGTAATATTGTAGCTGTAATGAATGAGGGTAAGATAATCCAGCTCGATTCTCCACAAAATCTACTCAAGCGACAGGTAGACACTTTTGTAAGCAATTTCATCGGTTCTGACAAGATATTAAAACTACTCAGTATTTCGATGGTAAAAGAGATACTTGATATAAATAGGCAAAGAGAAAATATTCTATCAAAGAGTCACATAAGCAAACAGGAGTACGAAAAATTAGATACAAGTATCAATGTAACAGAAGATACAAACTGTTTACTCGCGCTTGAAACCATGCTTCAAAATAGACGTACTTATTTGCCAGTGATAAGAAACTCAAATAATGACTCCAATACGGCTATCGACATCATAACATTTGAACTTATAATGGAATATATTCACAGGTGACAGGAGATCTGTGATGATTCTAGATTACCTACTTGAACATAATCTGCAAGTAGGAGATCTCATTGTCGAACACATGATTCTAGTGGCAATTGCAGAGTCCATTGCAATTGGTGTGGGTCTGACACTTGGTATAGCCATCACGCGACCAAGATTCAAATGGCTTGCACATTATGTCAACGGTCTTTCTAACATAGGACAATCAGTACCAAGCCTATCAGTTATTGGATTGGTTATTCCTTTGTTAGGTATAGGCTTTACACCCGCGGTATTTGCACTCTTTGTATACGTGGTTTTGCCAATTATACGCAATACCTATGCCGGGTTGATGAGTGTTGATAAAAAGATCCTTGAGGCAAGTGTTGGGATCGGACTAGATCCCTTTCAGGTTCTACGGCATGTCGAGATTCCTTTAGCCTTCACGATTATACTTGATGGAATTCGTATCTCAACAGTCTTTTGTATAGCAACAGCAGCTTTGGTATTTTTGATAGGTGCTGGTGGCCTGGGAGAATTGATCTTCACGGGAATTGCACTGGTAGATATTGAAATGATTCTCGCAGGAGCAATTCCTGTAGCATTGTTAGCATTCGGAGTGGACCTATTATTTGGAGTACTAGAGAGGATAGTAATAGGAACTAGTAGAATTATGAACAGATAGATAAGCAAGTATACCTACAGTAAGAAAATAAGAAATATAGTAATATTTTGGCTACATACCCATTTAACTAACAAATAATTCAGTTTCCTTTCAAAATAGATGATGTAATGAATATACAAAATAGATTACAGATCTAAAAACTAATTTTATCTATTAATATATTCGTGGCATAATTCTAAAATTTAATATATTATCAGCTATGTTTTGCAAAGTAGATTAAACATAATGAATTGAACACAAGGATATTGTTTTAGAGAATGCTTTGTCATATGTTTTGAATCAGACCCTTTAATGGTTGAGTAACACCATATTGCTAGAGTGAACAATGTAAAAGCACAAGTATTTAAATCACATCGAATACTAAATTTTATACCTATTTGTATTATATGTCATAAGTATATCAGTAATTTACGAAAACACAGAGCAAGATCTAGATGTGGTGTAAAACCTAAGAGTGGTTGTTCTCCATGTTGTGCATAATCAAGATCCAATAATTTCTACTAGTATTTCCATTATTCTTGCAATAGCTTTAACGGATTATGATTTTATTTCCACTTTAGATTCTCTAAGAAATACTTCAACAAAAGAATCTTTTATATTTTTTAATAGATATTTTATCTCCAGTTTTGAGTATCATCTTTTACGTGTAAGTAATAACTTGATCGAGTGTTGGTTAACCAATTTTACATATTTAGAACATATGTTAAAAACTCATAATATAACTTCAAACATTTTAGATCCTTTCAGTTAACTATTGCGAACGTATTAGAAATGTGTAAAATATAGTTTGTTTCTATACATCAAAAGGCTTTACTTACTTCTCTCTTAAACATGTACGCTGCAACCAATATCATAGTAATGACGAAGCTAGCTAATACTGAAATATCTATAAACAAATGAATATTTGGTATCGAGTTTCCAATGATAAGAGTCCTTACAAGTTCAATTGTATAGGTTAGAGGATTTAACTTAACTACTATAGATAACCAACTGGGCATCAATTCCAATGGGAATAATGCTGAGCTCAACATAAACAAGGGCATACCAAGAAAGTTCATAGTTGCCCAGAATGACTCCTGTGATTTAGCAAGCACTGCAGCAATCAACGATACACCCGCTAAGCCCATAGAAAAGGCAATAATTACAAGCATGGCTGGCAGTAGACCTATAGGATTTCCTAATCGAACACCCATCAATAATGCTATAACAATTATCATTGATGCCTGTATAGCTGATATTATTGAGATTCCAAACATCTTTCCTATAGCAATCGATATTCTTGAGACGGGTGTAGTCAATAATTTGTTCATGTATCCAAATCTTCTATCCCACAGTGTCGTAGCACCACCAAATATACTACTGAATATTGAAGTAAGCATAATGATACCGGGTGTTATATATTCAATATATGAGCCCGGATAACCAGTAGTAGTAAGTAATGACTGTGTCCCTGCAAAAGTACTACCGATTAAGATCAGCCAAGCAGCAGGCTGTACAATTCTTACTACAAGTCCAATCCTAGATCTGCTATACCTCTTTAACTCACGCCAAAAGACCCAATATATATCAGATATCTGTATTATCATATAGTCACGCTCTAGCCCTTCTGAATCGCTCGACTGTTTGCATTCCTGTCCATGCTGTTCCAGTTTCGTCTCGTAAACCCTTTCCAGTGTATGCCAAAAATACGTCATCGAGCGACGGTTCCTTAAGTGATATAGATGATATCGTTATGTTATATGTATCTGAGAGATCAAATATCCTTGGAATCAAAGTTCTCCCTTCCTTTGTTGAAACAATAAGATACATATCAGTATGCCTAACATCGTCCACATCATGTAAATCCTTAATTTTCACAATAAATTTATCAAAATTTTCCTTTTCATAATAATGCATAAGTTTCAAAATGATCACTCCACTTCCAACCTTCTGTTTCAGCTCACTTGTATTTCCTAAAACTTTTATTTTTCCATGATCTATAATGCCTATTCTATTGCAAAGTTTGTCAGCTTCTTCCATGTAATGTGTTGTAAGAAATATTGTCATCCCATATTCGTTGTTTATTTTATTGATGTAGTCCCAGATTCTGTGACGTGTATGAATATCTAGACCTAGTGTTGGTTCATCAAGAAATAATACCTTCGGTTTGTTAATCAAACCACTTGCAATATCCAATCGCTTTCTCATACCCCCCGAGTAAGTACCTACGATATCATTAGCTCGTTCCTTCAGTTCAACCAATTGTAAAGCTTCTTCAATATTGTGATTTAGTAGATTTTTTGGTATATGATTTAATTTACCCTGCAGTATTAAATTTTCCTTTCCAGTTAGATATTCATCAATTGCAATATCCTGTGATACATAGCCTATGTTAGCTCTAACCTTGCTTGGCTGTTTATCAACATCGTATCCTGACACGAATGCCTTTCCAGAAGTTGGTTTCAATAATGTCGTTAGAATCATTATTGTTGTTGATTTACCTGCTCCATTTGGACCAAGAAATCCAAATATTTCACCATCTTCAACACTAAATGAAATATTATCTACAGCGGCTGTGTTATTATTATATACTTTTGTAAGCCGTTCTGTTAAAACTGCCACCATCTAGTTTTCTACAACCATTTCTTTTGTTGGTTATAAATTGTTAAGCTTTACTATATGACCACATGTTCACTTTTTATCAACTTCATGTAGTTACAATATCTCTATCTATTTTTAATTTGATTTTAGTATGTAAACTTAATACACATTAAAGTAACATTGTATTATTACCGATCTGATTTTCTCATCTTGTTTATTTCGTTATCAACAGCCTCTGCCATTGCGTCGAGATCTCCTAACTCTCCGAATTTTTGATATGTAAATCTCTCTAATGTCTGTAAGACACTCTTTGCTGATCGATACTGTGGTATTCCTGGCTCATTTATCTCAGCATATAGTCCTATACCTTGAATACCATTCAATTTTGCAAAACCAAGAATGAGACCGTTGAAACCCGTAATTAGTGATGAACCTGGAGTTATTTCAATACCTAATTTCCTAATCTGTTGTGACAATTCGGGGGAGGTTGTAGTGAATAATGTTTTCGGTTGATTGTCTATTTCTCTATCAGTATGAAATGCACCTAATGTATAGATTAATTGTGTAGAATATTTTTTAGCAATATCGATAACATCCTGACAGAGTTTATACAATTCATCATTAGTTTGTGGTTGACCTGTATCACCACCAAATATTATCATATCCTTTCCATACCTGTATTCCCACCTTTGCTGTTGATAATCAATATGACCACCATTATCCACGACGTAATCTGGATATGGGGCGGAAACATATCGAAAAAGATGTGTCCGTAGATTTTTATTGATAAAATCAACTGCAATACTAGCAACATTACCCATATCTTGCATTGCGGCAACTATTATTGGTTTTTTTAATTCCACATCTTCAACATTAACAAATTCCATAACAAAGTATTATCACTCTTATCACTTAAAAATTATAACCTCATTACGTACTTTATCCTATAATTAGGACAATGTATTATAGATACAATAAAAATAACCAAACCGATTAATGTAATATTGTACATATACTTTGTTGGTAGTAAAGATGAGGAAACACTAGGAGTAGATGAGTGTGAGTTTCAAGGGTAGAAAGCAATCAGAAGAATCTAAGGGAAAGATGAATGAGTCGCATAATGGTATACCAAGGTAAACCTTGGCATATCTCGGTAAACCACGATATATCTTGCTAAACCTATGTATTTCAACACTGATCAAAATAGAGATAATGCCAGAGTATAAACTAATTTATTTCATTGAATTAAATAATTTTTGCACCATCGCTTGGTTTGCATATGAAACCTTTACTATCAACATTAGCACTCTTGAAGCCATTCTCCATTGCTTTGCAAATATTTTCAGCATTCTGTCCAACTTTTGAAAATGATATCATTGAGGGACCTGCTCCACTAATTGTTACAGCTAGCGCGCCTGCATCTAACGCATTCTTCTTTAGTTGTTCATAACCAGGAATGAGACGTTTTCTTGCAGGTTCAACTACAACATCGTTAACAGCTTTAGCAATAAGTTCCACATCTCCAAGCATAAAGCCAGCTACTATTGTACATGCATTAGCAACATTACTAGTTAGTTGCTTGAGTGAAACTTGTGTTGGTAAAACACTTCTAGCAATTTCAGTCTTTTTTTGTGGTACATTTATTTTTGGAACTACAACACACAAAGTAAGATCTTTTGGAGCATCTATCTTCACAAAGCTTAACGGTTCAGTTCTTACTATTACAAAACCACCAAGTAATGATGCAGATACATTGTCGTAATGGATACTACCTGCAGTTGCAACTTCACCCATTGCAGCATACCTCACTAATGAATTTTTATCTAGATTTAAATTGAACATTGCATTAAATGCGATCGCGGTCGCTGATGCAGATGCAGCACTGCTACCAACTCCATAACCAGCAGGTACGCCTTTTTCTATTATTATCTTGAGGCCACTTTCTATATGATGATCCTCAATCATTTTCTTGATAACCAATCCAGCCGCGTTAGCTTCAACCTTTAATGGAATTGCTTTTCCATGTTCTCCATGTATTTCCACTTGTATGGAATGTGTTTGTATAATTTCGAGAGTTACAATATCATAAAATGCATCAAGTGCAAGTCCAAACACATCAAAACCTGGACCTATATTTGCTGTTGACGATGGTGCACGAGCTGTTATTTTGTCTTCCATTAGTCTTTCCATTTCCTTTTCCACCTTAAAATAGCTTCATATCATATTCAATTGGAGATAGCGTGGATCGTTATAATGAAGTTGGCTGTGAGTAAGTTAGATAGCCTACTACATCAACACTTTAGAAACCACTTTAAGAGCCTTATACGAAAAATTGTTACATGAGGTTCAAAAACAAGATTGTAGTTGTAACAGGTGCTTCTAGCGGTATAGGTGAACAGACATGCCTAGATTTCGCAAAGAGGGGAGCAGATATTGTACTTCTAGCAAGGTCTACATCTAGAATGGAAGCCATTTCAAAGAAAATAAGAGAAAACTATCAAACACATACATTAGTAATTCAATGTGATGTTTCAAAGAAAGTACAAGTGTTGTCCATGAGCAAAAAAGTATTTGATGAATTTGATCATGTTGACATACTCGTTAATAATGCTGGTTTTGCTATCTTTGGTAGCGTAAAGGATCTATCAATAGAGGAGATGGAAGAACAAATAAAAACAAATTTGTTTGGCGCGATTTACTGTACAAAAGCATTCTTACCTTCAATGTTAACTAGAAAACGTGGTCACATTGTAAATATAGCATCGGTTGCAGGCAGTATTGGAGTTCCTGGTTTTGCTTCTTATTGTGCATCAAAGTTTGGAATGGTGGGATTTTCACAGAGTCTTTATCATGAATTGAAGGGTACAGGTATTGGTGTGACTGTAGTAAGTCCTATCACTGTAAAAACAAATTTTTTCAATCACCCATCATTCCAAAAGATAAAACTGAATTATATCCCTCCTGGATTGAGTGCTACACACGTATCTAATGCTGTTTTACGAGCTGCAAATTCAAAACGCCTAGAGATGATAGTACCATTTTATGTAAGAGGTGCAGTATGGCTTATTCAGACCTTGCCATATCTACTTAATCCTATAATAGGTATTGTATTCAGAAAACATATGAATAACCTCGAAAAAACAGATAATCAAGTTTAGTTTCTATGAAAACAATACGATCAGTATTTACTTTACAATACATGTTGTCATAATACTATCCTAGTCTTCCAAATCATCTTCTGTAGACGAGGAAGTGAGATCTCCACCAACATCAAGCATTTCAAGTGATTGTACTTCAAATTGATAAATATAATCCATATCTATGTTCAGATTTTCTTTCAAATAATTACTCAATTTAGTGCTTAATGAAGCCTTTAGAATTTTTAACTTGCATATATAAACAAAACCTTTCATTAGTTCATCTATCTTTATATTTTTTGGAATATTAGCAGTGACTATATGCTTTCCAGTTGGTAGTTTTTCATAGAATTGAAAATCTGCTTTTCTATTTTTTTTATCAATATCAAGAAAATAACCAGTTCCTTCTAAATCATCCTGTGGTATAAATGAGGAATTAGTTATAGAATTAATTTCTTTCTCTGCCCATTCTGGAAATTCATTACTCATATAGTGTATATGAAAAACGTGGTTATTTAATATTTTTTCTACACACAAAAATCTGTTTACATGTATGATAACTGTAGTCAAAACTCAATGTTCTACAATTAGTAAGTTAGACAATAAACAAAAAATAAGAATTATTTTTTGCTACTGAGCCACCATTCAAGATAATCATCTTGTTTATTTTTCTTCTTTTCTGGTCTAAGTTTATCCTTTATATCATAAATCTGTTCTCGCGTGAGATAAAGACCACATTTCTTACATGTAAAATATTTGGTATTTTGTTCGTACTGTAATTCACTTTCGCATTCTGGACACGAATTTGTTGTCACGTTAAGAAAACTTCTTTCCTAACCATATAAAATCGTTCGCACATGTTAGTCATAATGCGTTAACTGTATTTATCTACAAAATTTATTCCATATAATTGGTAATCCTTACATATTTGTGATAGAAATATTATTTATGACTTTTATGTGCATAACCTGTGAAGATAGACTTGTGTTTGATACTAGTGAAGTCGCGGTCGATCACATGACTAAAAATCCTTTTCATCAAATGGTATATTATGATGACAAATCAATAGATACAGCACTAGAAAAAGTGAAATTGAATCTAGAAGATTCAATATGACTATCTTGCCTTTTCATCAGACACGCTCCATTTTGTTCCAGGTAGTCTTGGTTTGGTTAATTTCAGATAACCTATGAGGTTACCATTGTAGTGTATCTTGGCATAATCTCTATTGTCAATAGAAAAGGAAAAGAATGATTTAGGTTTGTAATTACCTTCAAGTGTTTTAATTTTATATCTTTTACTAGCTTTAATTATAAGATCTCTTGCAACAGATAATTCCCCATACCACCTAAGCATTTCAAACGTTCCAAAACGTGATGTTTTAATAATATGTCCATATAGTTCTATTCTAATCTCTTTCTTATTCTTAACAGCTTCGTTAATCCAATTCATAACTTTATTACCATATCCTTGTTGAGCACCAAAACTGTCTGAGCTTTCCATTGCATAGTATATTACATTCTATAATGAAAGTTTTATGTATTATATTATATTATATTTTTGCTAAGAATAATGTGGTATAGGCAATTTTAATAGAACTACTGGCGCACGGACTTTTATCGTCATCGCGTTTTTGCTCGGTTCGCCCATCGAAATGCCGTGCACCAGAGCAAATTAATTTAAAAAAAATAAATTAAAAGTGTTTGGATGGACATAAAGAAAAGAAAATATAAAATATTCAAGTATATTTATGGTTAATTGTAAAGTAATTACATAATAACATTTCCAAGACAGATGTTAGCCCAATCCCAGATTTTAAAGATACTAATGTAGTGGTAAGCAAATTAGTAGATAATATTTATCTCAGAAGATCATTATGTTCATATAGATATAATAATTATACCGAATAAGATCACATTGATCAAAATTAGATTAATAAAAAACGAGGGGTTAATTTGGAAGAAAATTATTTATGGAGTTTTATCGAAGATATTTATTTTATATAAAGCTAAAATAGAGATATAATTAAAATACTTGAAGCAGATTTTCACCTAACTTTACTTTTACACCAGATTTTATTGTAAAGATATCAACATTAGACTGATCTGCTAATGGTATATTAGCAATGGCACATCCAGATGCTGTAGTTATATCAGCTTTGTTACACATCATTGCTTTTGGCGCAACTCTGTTCATCTTCAACGCATAGACTGAATATGCGCCAACACTACTCCCAATAGCATTGGGAAAGATTAACATCTTGTTCGCAATACTTCTACCACGCAGTTCATGTTTTTCGTCTTTTATAACTCCACTTTTCAAATCTATCATTGTAAGAAAATTAATCATCTGTGTAGTTACTAACGCTTCACCCTCTCCTGAACCGACAACAATTTGTCTACACTTTATATACATTCTTGCTCCACTATTTCCTTCAATGGTTTTAAACATACACCAACCTTATTGGAATTATTCAAATAATAAGCTCCTTTAATACTGTTAGTTACTACACTATCAACATCATTACGATCTACTAGTGGAGTCAAACATGTACAACAATCACACAGCAATTCACCACCAGAATGCTCAATCGTTTGTGTATAACCTAAACGTGTGGCACTTTCATACGCTGCTCTTGCACAAAATATCAAACATCTTTTCCGGAACTTCTTTCCATCAACCATATGAGCCAATAACGATAGATCGTCTATACCCAATTGGGGACTACCTAGAGTAACAATGTCTCCATTCTCACTCGTATTCAGTTCATCCTTTACCTTCATAGCTTCTTCTCTACCGAAATCTATTGTTTCATTATCAGTTTTACCTATGGTAAACATTCCACATGATCCAGAAGTTCCTATACCAGCAGATAATGCTTTTCCATTCATTTTTTCCAATATGTTAATACCGTCAAAACCAACAACATTATTCGAAATCTTACCAGCAAAATATCCCAATAATCCATAATCAAGTTCGTTGTCAAGTTCACTCTTGATCCTTATACACTTGTCAGGCTTTCTCATCTCTTCAACCCGTAATTCTGAGTATGGAGCTTTACCTGTAAGTGCACTAGCAAGTGCACTTAATGCACTCTCCTTATTGGTTCGTAAATGTGTAACAGAATTTGCATAAACTGCAGCATTACTTTCAGCAAAACTTACACTGGTTCCTTCAGAAGGCATATCAAACACTTCGTATGGGATACACGTGTATGATTTTGTTGCACCCATACGTTCGTATACATTATGAATTCTGTTCTGTTGTGCAATGAATTCTGCTTTCACTTTCAAGGAATTTATCTTCAGTGGATCGAAACCCATAGGATTGATCGTCGTCTTCACAACAAATTTACCATCTTTACTAATATTTTCAAGAAACTGCACACCAGAATCTCCAATCGTGTTATAATTAACACCAGAAACATGTGCCCACTTTACAGGTACAAGTTTCTCAGCATCTGTTGATTCACCTATAGCAAGTAATATCCTATATGCAGTGGCCACAGCTTCACCTTCCTTACCATTAAGCGCTCTCTCTTCCTCTCTAGTTAATTGCATAAACACATTATTGTATTCATGATAATAAACTATCGTATGTAAAGGATAATAATACTAACAACTACTTTTTAGAACATGAAGATGGAGCGCCTTCTCGATTCGATGCTTGAAACAATACATAAAATAAATTCGCCTAGAATGACAGCACTAAAAGAATTACAAGAGATAGAACATGGAGACCCTATGCGGATACTCATAGGTACAATAATCTCAGCAAGGACCAGAGATGAAAATTCAAAAGTAGCAATTAGTAATCTGTTTGAAAAATACAGTACATCAGAAGAGCTTGCTAATGCAGATATAAAAAAAATAGAGAAACTGATCAAACATGCAGGGTTCTATCGTGTGAAAGCCAAGAGAATCAAGAAAGTAGCTAAGATACTTGTAGAACAGTATAATGGGAATGTTCCCGATAATATAGATGAATTATTGAAATTACCAGGTGTTGGAAGGAAGACTGCAAACTGTGTTCTTGTATATGCATTTGAAAAACCTGCAATACCTGTTGATACTCATGTACATAGAATTGCCAACAGATTGGGACTTGTACAAACTAAGACACCTGAACAGACAGAAATAGAACTCACATCTAAGATAGACAAGATATACTGGCTCAAGATCAATGAAACGTTTGTTATGTTTGGGCAGAATGTTTGCAAGCCAATTGGCCCATTATGTGAACCATGTCTTTTGAAAAATCACTGCAAGTATTATATGAAAGTCAAGTTCGTTTCTTCATCATCAGTAAAGTTATGATTGTTACTGCAGTTACAACTCCCAAAATTGGAGGTATCATAAGTACAGGGTTATCAAGCGGATTACCTGACATAATATCTAATTTTATATCACCTCCATGCACACTAAAATCAGTACTAGTCTTATCCATTCCATATACTTCGATAGTACTTAGTGTGAACTCACCAATTCGCAATCGATCCAAAACTATTCTTTGACCGTTGTTTACACTAAGTCTCTCGTTCTGTACAAATGATAATGCTACAGATTTATCAACGAACCATGCATTTGTATTTTCATATATACGCATGTAACCAATTTCTTCGTTAGCAATACCAAGCCAGAGTCTATATGATGGCGGACCAAACATAACTATCTCTATAAAATCTGTATCATCTGGATTTTCTTTTAATCGCAGAACAACTTTTGCTTCAGAATTATCTTTGTTATAGATAAGATTGTTATGTATATTTAATATCCAATTTGCCTCATGCTTAGAAGGAAAGCTGTAATATTCAGGCGATGCAGTCTCTGTGTTTGCAGATGTATACGGTATAGTAATAATTTCAACTTTTCTCTTGTCATCTTGAGCATAAACTATATTTGAAGAATCTAATAGTAAAAATACTAGAATAATTAAAGTTACAATTCTCATTCTAATCAACATCAAGAACAAGTAATAAAAATCTAAGTAGTAAATGGCTCTTTCCAGTTCAATATCAGTTCCGTAATTTCACGTCGCATCAAAAGTTCAGAGGGTCTTTCTCCGTCACTTATGATCTGTTTTAATTTCGTTCCACTAATCTCTAATTTGTGTTGTACATCGTGTGGGCAAGTGTTCTTGCTGACAGTGTTAATACATGTTTTACAATAAAAGAATTCTGGAAAGAATACTGGTTTTATTTCAAGCTCTGGATAGTCATTGAAGATCTCATGTGCAGCAAACTGATCATAGTAGTTCCCAATACCAGCATGATCTCTACCAACAATGAAGTGAGAACAACCAAAATTCTTACATATTATTGCTTGCAGAATAGCTTCCTTAGGTCCAGCATATCGCATTCTAGTGTGCATTGTTGCAAGCATAACACTTTCCTTAGGATAATAACTATCAATCAGTGTTTCATATGCCTTCATTATTAGCTCATCCTTGAAATCTCCACTTTTCTTTCTTCCTATTAAAGGATTGATAAAAAGACCATCAAAAAGGTTCATCGCAGCTTTTTGTAACATTTCATGTGCAAGGTGTGGTATGTTTCTTGTTTGAAAACCAACAACTGTCTTCCATCCACGTTTTCTGAATTCGTCTCTTGTACGTACCGGAGAAAGTCTATATCTCTTAAGCTCGTTGCTAGCAGGTCTGTCTATTAGATCAATTTTCCCTCCGACTAGCATATCTTGCATTTCCAATATTTTAGCAACACCTGGATGTCTTACATCATTTGTTTGGTAAACGTCATTTGCTATCTCTAACTTGTCAAACTTGAAGATATCTTCAACATGTATTATTGCGAATATTTTTTCATCTTCATCTTTTATAGCAATATCACGTGAATCCTTCATTTGTTTTGCGGTTTGTTCATTAACATCCAACACAATTGGCACAGTCCATGCAGTTCCATTTTCAAGCCTTCCACGTTTTAACACATTTCTAAAATCATTCGATAGCATAAATCCTTCTAACGGACTAAATACACCATCTGCAATATTCTCTATATCACTAACAATATCCTTATCCACTCTAATACTCATCAATTCCTTCACATCATCATATGCTCTTTCTAACATGTTTCCAGATAACACCCTATTCACTAGCAAACCTCCATGAGAAGCAGGAATTCCACTGGTCTCACTCAGAAATAATTTTTTCTTAGGGCGATTGAAATGTATTCCACATTCCTTGTCTACGTGTTGTTCCCACCACCATCTTCCAGCTCTAAGATCCTCACCAGGTTTTAATGCTCTTGTACAACATTCACAACCAATGCTTGGGTATCCTTTATCATTTAACTTATTGTATGGCACATCATTCTTCCTTATGTAGTCCCATACCATATCCCACGTCCAATCAGCTATTGGATTCATTTTTATAATATTACCATGATCATAATCTATCTCAACTTTTTTGACATTAGCCCTGGTAGATACTTGATCTCTCCGCAGACCAGTGATCCATGCATCCAACTTGCTCAACGCTCTGTTCAATGGATGTACTTTCCTTATCTCACAGCACAATTTCCTGTTTTCAATACTTCGGTAGAAGAGATTCAGACCGCGTTCTCTAACCATATCTTCAACTTCCTTCTGGTCCGGAATATAGATATCGATTGTAATATCATATTTATCACGTATAGCATCCATCAAATCATATGTCTCCTGATTCAATCTTCCAGTATCTAACGTGACTACTTTTACGTCTTTTCTTAACTTGACCAACATGTCTATTACAACAACATCTTCTGCATTGAAACTGGATGCCAGAGCAACTCTTGGATGAAAAGTATCCAAAGCCCACTTCAAAACCTCATTTGCATTCTTGTCTTCCAAACTATTAGAAATTTTCTGCACTTCTTCAGCAGTCATCTTAAGCATACTTATGTCACCTACAGTATACCTTGAATAAATTCTTGGAATTGTACTTCAAATAAATTCCATATGACGCCTTAGTCATGATTACGTTAACACTGTTTTAGTTATTTAAACCTTGGCGATTTTTTTAAAATTATTTTATGAATAATTTATTCACCTCAAGTGAAGTGTGTTTGAGAAAGAACCAATTAAGACGATGTTTTAAACATATTCTATTTGTTTCTTGTTAATATGATCTAGATCAGTATGACTCTCATTTCTGTAATACTTCTCATGTAGAAAGTAATAATGTGACAATAGATATATTACAAATTGATTAAAGATGTTCATAATATACATCTACTCCTAATGGATCTAACAAGGATCATGTATCTGACTATGTATAGAAGAAAATAAAAACATCTGGAATATTATACATCGCTAATAAAATACTAAATTGCAGCGAAAGCAAAGAAGATTGCAACGAATACAATTGCTACAGTGTTTAGCAGCTTGATTACTGTATTAAGTGCTGGACCGGCAGTATCTTTGTATGGATCGCCTATAAGATCTCCAACAACTGCTATATCATGTTCCTCAGACTTCTTTCTTCCCATTACTTCAATGTATTTCTTGGCATTGTCCCACGCACCACCAGTATTGGTCATGTGATATGCAAGGAATAGCCCACTTATTACAGCACCCATAAGTAGTCCAGCAACTGCAGGCGGTCCCAATAGAACACCAAGCACGATCGGAGCTGCTATAGTTATTATTGCTGGCTTAAAGAGTTGCTTTATGCTTGCACTAGTTGCAATATTTACACATTCAGCATAATCAGGTTTATTCTTTCCTTCAAGTATTCCAGGAATTTCCTTGAACTGTCTCCTTATCTCATCTACCAATCTGTTTGCAGTTCTACTAACGGCAGAGATCAATTGGCTTGCTATTAGGAATGGTAATAATCCTCCAACAAGTAGACCGATTATCAGGTTTGGATTTGACAAACTGTAATCTAGAGTAGTACCAATAAAGATCCGCGCTGCTTCGTGTTGGAATGCCTGTATCATAGCTAAGGCCGCCAAACCAGCACTTGCAATTGCAAAGCCCTTGGTAACCGCCTTAGTAGTGTTACCAACTGCATCTATCTCATCAGTGATCTGTCTATTCGCCTCACCCATACCTGTCATTTCAACTATACCTCCGGCGTTGTCGCTAATAGGTCCAAACGAATCAATACATAAAACAATACCAGCCAAACTGAGCATACCCATTGCTGCTATTGCTGTACCATAGATTCCTATTAACGGATCACCAGATATTGTATATGTAATTCCATAGGATATTGCAAGTGTTATTACAATAGCAAGCATGAAGGGCATTGTTGATCTCATCCCAACGACTATTCCAGCAAGTGCATTTGCCGAGTAGCCCCACTTTGTAGCCTCACCAATCTCCTTTACTGGAGCGTACTTGAAGCTTGTATAGTAATCAGTTATACGTTGAATTATTGGCACAAGTACGACACCCACCACAGTAGCTGCGAAGAGGCCGTATGTTAACGGACTAGGACCCAAAAGATACATTATAAAGACAAAGTTGAGTATTATTGCAACTACCGCAGCAACAATGAAGGCTATGTTAAGTGGTTTCATAGGATCCGTTGTCTTCCTAGATGTAACGGTCAGAGCACCTACTATACCTCCAATCAGACCCGCGGCCCCAATGACAAGAGGAAGAACTACAAACTGAGTTTCGGTAAACATATCTGAAATGATTAAAGCTCCCAGAAGCATTCCGGCAAGCAGTGTAACTATATAGGATTCGTAAATATCAGAACCCATTCCTGCAGCATCACCAACATTATCACCAACATTATCAGCTATTGTAGCAGGGTTTCTTGGATCGTCTTCCGGTATACCAGCTTCTATCTTACCAACAAGATCCGCCGCTGAATCAGCAGCTTTAGTGAAGATTCCTCCTCCAACTCTAATGAATAACGCAATCAAACTTGCTCCTATACCAACACCAGCAATTGCGATCGGTTCAGGATAGAGTAAATATATGCCAGTAACTCCGAGCAATGCCATCGCTGGGATAGAAAGGCCCACGGATGCACCTCCCCTAAATGCAGTGGCTAAGGTATGACCAAGACTCTTCGTTGTGGCCTGTGCAGATCTAACAGCAGCCTTTACTGTTATCTTCAACGCTATCAGACCAGCAATACCTGACAATGCTGCACCAACTCCAAATGCAATTCCATTTGATATACCCGCTGCAGCTGAAATTGCCACTGATAGACCTATTGCTATAGGAATTATAAGTTTGAATTCACGTTTCAAAAATGCTGCAGCACCAGTTGCTACTGCCTTGCTGATCTCCAGCATCTGTTCGGTACCTGTACTCTGCTTGGTAACCCATACAGCCATTATACCAGCTACTATAAGAGATAAAATGGATGTCAATATTGGAAGAGCAAAATCAAAACCTAATACCGTCGTCATTTCCGATCAAAACGATCAATTCCAGACATATAATCTTTTGTGATACCTTGATAAGTAGGTATTATAGGAAGTAATTGTGAACAAGAGCTCAAGTATTTCTAATTAAGTGTTAAAGTTTATAACTAAAAGTTTAGAATTTATTACATGTTTGGGCTATCAAGTATGCATACAGCCCTTTTTGATAAAAGCATACAATCATTTATTGATGTTGTGAAGGGGAATAATGATTTAAGCATAGGTGAAGTTTTTGACTTCAAGACAACTACGTTGAACGATCAGACTAGAGAATTCCTGAAGAAGGTAGATGATATCAAGTTCACGGTTCATGGACCTTTTGATGCAGCGCAGAAGATCTCGGATCCATCTGATGAATCAAGGAAGCAAGCAATTACCAGAATCAAATCCTCGATCGATTACACTGCCGATCTAGAAGCATTAGCCTATGTTCAACATCCTGGTGATAAGACATTTAGCACTGACAAGAACCTATGGCAACTTAATTGTGAATCTCTATTAGATATTATAGATTACGGTAATTCACTAGGCGTAAAGGTTGCAATTGAAAATATGGCTCCTGCTAAAGCATTCATGTCAACACCAACCGAGTTCGAGGAGTTCAGCAAAACCAATAATATTGATCTTAGTATTGTATTTGATACAGGACATGCAAATATTGGTAAACAAATAGATGAATTCATTGAAAAATACGCGTCAAAGTTTGTATTGATTCACGTTACTGATAATTCTGGTGATAAGGATCTTCATCTAAATATTGGAGAAGGTAATATAGACTGGACGAAATTACTTAATTCACTAAAACAGAGTTTCAATGGAATCTATGTAATTGAATCTGTTTGGGAACCCTTGAAAACTCTCACAAAATTGAAGACTTTCCTTGATTAGGATCACTAGATGATCTTTTTATGGCATGGTTTCAAAGTCCATGTTCTAAACTACCCGAAGAAATAAAACATTTAAAATATCAATTGATAAATTAGTTACGTAGTTTTGGAGTAAATTTAAAAATTCAAATACCTAGTTTCTTTATTTCACTTAATATCTTTTCAACTATCTGCTCTGGCGGTCTATTCATATGGATATCTATGAATGGTATTTTGTCCCTATAGTGATCAACCAGTGGTTTTGTTTGTTTTTCGTACACTTCTAGACGCGAGGCTATAACGTCAGGTTTGTCATCACTCCTCTGATAGAGTGTATTACCACATTTGTCACACATGCCTTCCTTCTTTGGCATAAGAGGAGGTAAAATGTACTCTGTACCATCGATGTTCCTACTTATGTCTGCAATGTTATAATTACCATCACAGGAGGCATTACTGCAGATCCTTCTTGCCGAAATTTTCTCAATCAAGATTTCGTTCTTTGCAATAATATGAATAATCGCATCGATTTTTACAATCTTTTCTAGCTCTTTTGCTTGGGGTACTGTCCTTGGAAAGCCATCGAGGATAAATCCATTTTTTGTGTCAGGCTGAGACATCCTCTCATCAAAAATTTTCAAAACAATTTCATCGGGAATAAGTTCTCCACGTTTCATCATTCCTGCAACTTGTTTTCCAAGTTCATCGCTTCTTGTTGCCATATCACGGAAAATATCTCCAGTGGAAATTTTTACAATTTTAAGATCATTAATTAATCGCATAGAGTATGTCCCTTTTCCTGAACCTGGTGGACCTAATATTATTAATTGCACTTCCATACATCTGATTTTTGTTTAATTTAAGGATTGCTTTGGTGGTTTCTATTTCAAAAATTCTAGTCAGTATGCTTAATTTCATTGGACTATTTTGGAAGGTGGTTAATGCAATATCCAGACAGGTAAAAGCAATTTATTTGGAACGTCATACTGTTTTGGCTGGAAAATATAGCAATGTAGATGTTTAATCATATACAGATAGTGAAAATTGGTTAATTTTAACTGGTATGCATTATTATGATTATCTGAAGCCTATCAACGGGAAGAAGTAAAGATCTATGAAAAATACTGCAGAAACACCAAACAACATGATAGCAAGTACACTCTTTAGATTCTTCTCCTTAATTTTTTTACCTATAACCGTCTTTGTACCCATTCTAGTTCCCAAAAGTGTTCCACCTGCTAGAATTATTGCAGGTAGGAAATCGGTGTTGGCTAGAGCTGTATGAATAATCAATCCAGAACCAGCTAGTATTGCAACAGCCAAAAGTGATACAGGAGTAGAAAAGCGTACAGGGATGACGAACATGGCAAGTAGTAAGGGCATGAAGATCACACCTCCTCCTATACCGAAGAGACTGGAGACTATCCCAGCGAAAAAACATGCGGCATATACTATGATCAATTTATGTGATCTTACATTCTTCAATACATGCTTCACAGCTTCGACGGATTCAATAGGATCCAGATTTTGTTTGAGTCTTGATCGTATTATTGTGATACCTGCTACAGCCAAGGTTACTATTGCGAAAACCAATTTGAAGTCATTCATACTTATGGAATCTGCGATGTAAGCACCTATCAGTGCTCCCGGAACTGCAAAGATAGTAAGTCTTAATGCCAAAGAATATGTAAGGAGTTTCTTCTTTGCATATGCATAAGATGAAGTAGATGCATTAGTACATGCAGCAAAGAGGCTTGTACTAGCTACCATGTATGGGGGATATCCCATGAAGCTTAGTGCAGGCACGAATAAAAAACCTCCTGCTAAACCTACCATAGAGCCTACAAAACCACCAACTATACCAATCACAGCAAGAATCAGCAGATCTAAGACCATGTATTTGGTATTTTACGATCATATAAAAAGTAAAAAAAAATCCCTAATAAAATATAAAATATATGTTTTAAGCAATAATAAGGTGACTGCTTTGAGCAGTACAATTATAGATAAACCACATGAAAAATAACGACTGAAGTGTGCTGTAACAAATTGTGATCGAAAAGTCAAAAGGTCTGTTTATATGCGCATCAATGGACGTAATCAATTATTACTCCTCCGTGAAAAACACTGGGAGAAATTTATTAACAGGATTTATTTTCATCGACATGGATTTCCTGATAGCAAAGATAACGAACTTTCCTATTGAACAAATTTATATTCAGAATTAACAACAATACAGTGTTGATAGTTATCTGTGTAGAATATTAGAAAGAATTGAGTTCCAAACAGGTAAATTTTAATAAAGACGAAGAGGAGTATTTAAACCAAGATTGAGTGTAACCAATGTTATGCAGATAATGATTAAGACTTTTCAGTTGATGCTGAGTAGTCCTGATGAATCTTTCGATTTTAATGTTATATATCAAAATATCAAAGAAAAAATCGGTAAAGAAATAACCGATGGAGAAGTAACAGGTGCTATAGGAACATTGCAGAAAATGGGATTAATTAAACAGGTTTTAGAATCCAAAAAAGAATTTGAACTTACCAGTCAAGGCAGACACAGTAATCCATGGATCCTAGAACAAGCATTAAACCGTATTTACCGTGGATGGGGAGAGCAACACGGTGGAAGAAAATCATCATAAGTCTTTCAATTACTGCTTTATCTGTATCATATAATATATTTTTGATTAGTAATAATGGTTATCTATAGATAAAGGATATCCAAGTATACCTCTGTAAATCTTACAAAAACAATTATCGACACTCCGAGCTATATGATCGGAATTTCTATTTTCTAGTCATCATCGTCTTCTTAACTTATAATAGCTTAAACCCATTATTCCATTTCTTAATAATTTCCATAGATATTTTTATGATTTCAAAATAATAATTTATCTAATCATTTCATATATTGTTCTTTATTATGAAGTGTATAATTCCAGCTACTATATTGGATAATAAATTAAAAACTAATTTATTGGTATGTGGTTATTTGTAAAGGTAACTGTTGATCCAGCGTGGATCATGGAAAACAAAACGGTTTAAGAAAAAACTTAAATGTATCTTTATAGTAGCAAAGTGCGATAAACGATGGGGAAGACAAGACCAATTATATGCTGGCAATGGGATGAAGTAAAACGAAGTCACTTATCATGTTACGGCTACAAGAGACCAACTACAACAAAGGGTGCAGATGTACTGGCAAAGGACGGTGTACTTTTCGAAAGATGTGTTTCGTCAAGTAGCTTGACTCCAGTATGTACACCAGCTATGTGGACCGGTAAGAGCCCTAATCTTAACGGATGCAGGGATCCATACGGTTACATACACGACAAACTTCTATGGGGAATGCTAAAAGACAAGGGTTATACAACTGGAGGATTCGTGAGTAACGGTTTGTTATCAGAAATGCATGGATACCATCAAGGACTTGACCACTATAGTACACCAAAAGCAGGTGATGACATTTGGGATACACTAGACGCACTATGGAGAAGAAAATTCCAAATAGCAAATCCAGGTACACCAGAAATGGCAGGAAACTGGTATGCAGATGAAGTTGTTGAATTCATAAAGAAGAACAAGGACAAAAACTTCTTCGTATGGAACCAATTCTATGAAACACACTCTGGTTCAGAGGGTTGGATGATAAAGAAGAAGAAAGTTCTTGAAGAAGGTCATTGGCCAGAAGGTGGATACTATGATTCAAAGATCCAATGTGGTGATGGACAAGTATTTGCATTATGGATGGACACACTCAAAGATCTAGGTTTGTATGACGATGCAATAGTTCTTATGACTAGTGATCATGGAACCGATTTAACTGATGACCCTGACAAGCTCATGGGCTTTGGTTATAGAATAGATACAATTCTACCACCAGGAATTCCTACACATCCAAGCTTCTATGAATATGATGTACATGTACCTTTGATCATAAAAGGACCAAAGGGAAGTGCGTTCACAGGAGGTAAGAGAATGGGAGGAATGGTAAGACACATAGACATGGTGCCTACAATTCTAGACTTAGCAGGATTCTCACATGAGGAGATTGCAGCGTTTGGAATGGAAGGTACAAGTTTAAGACCGTGGGTAGAAGGCGGAGAGAAGAGAGTAGACGGACTTACTGGTTATCAAGATGAGATGTGGGAACTGAGACCTCAAGGAGCAAAACAAGCATTTACTACACAAGATTGGAAATACATAAGATATCTCAGTGGAATGACTGAGGAATTCTACGAGCTTAACGATGATCCATTAGAAAATTCTAATGTGATTGAATCAGTTAAGGTTAACGCACCTCAATTCCTAAGAGAACTTAGAGTAAAAGCCAATGAAGCGCTCTGGAAGACTGGAGCTGCAGTAGCAATGGATCCGAAAGAAAAAGAAATAGTAGAAGCCAGACTACGCGGATTGGGATATATCCGCTAAATCCTTTATTTTTGGTGTTATGATATGAAATTAGGCGAACCCTACGGTGGAAAAATAATAAGCAGGATGGTAGACGAAAATAAGCGTGCAGATCTGACCTCGCAAGCCGATGGATTACCTAAGATTAAACCTTTTATTGATGCTATTTATGATCTTGAAAAGATTGGAATAGGTGCGTATAGTCCTCTTGAAGGTTACATGGATAAGGAGACTTATCTTAGTGTTATTAATAATGAAAAACTACCTAACGGATTACCTTGGACTATGCCAATTTGTCTTGCTCCACCAACACCAGAGAATGGAAAGGTTCTTGAAACTCTAAAGAACGGTGATGATGTAGCAATATTAGACTGGACAGATAAGCCATTTGCTATACTTCACTTGGAAGATAAATTCAATTATGATAAGAAAGAATACGCGCAAAAAGTTTATGCTACAACTGATGAAAATCATCCAAACGTTGGTGATATTTACAATAGTCTTGGAGATGTAATGCTTGGAGGAAAAGTAGACATTATTCGAAGATTAGATCTACCTGCTGGCAAGTACGAGTTAACACCAATAGAGATGAGAGAGCATATTACCAAAATGGGATGGAAAAATACTGTAGGTTATCAATGTAGAAATCCACCTCATACTGCACATGAATATATTCAGAGACTCTCAATGGAACGTGATGAAATGGAAGGAATAATTATTCATCCAGTTGTGGGTAGACTTAAAATAGGAGATTATAAACCAGCGATAATAATGGAAGCATATCAGGAATTAGTTAATGCATATTATCCACCTGATAGATGTCTTTTAGCTTCTCTATCTATAACTATGAGATATGGTGGACCAAAGGCTGCCTTGTTTCTAGCTATTGTAAGGAAGAACTATGGTTGTACACATTACATAGTCGGAAGAGATCAAGCAGGACTGAAGGAATATTATACACCATACGAATGTCACGATATATTTGATAGACATGATGTTGGTATTGCACCATTGAAGTACAAGGCTGCACATTTCTGTAGACGTTGCGGTGGAATGTCTTCACCAAAAGTGTGTCCACATCCAAAAGAAGATCACATAAGCACAAGCCAGACTAAAATAAGAGGCCTTCTTAAGGAAGGTAAGGAGATTCCTGGTGAAATAGTTCGCCCTGAAGTTGCGAAAATCTTGAGTAAACAAGATATATTCGTAACTGAATAATTATTAAGCAGTATTTCTAATACTAAATAAATTGGATTCATACTTTGTAAAGTAGATATAATTATAATTCATGAACGTGTAAATCTACTGTCTTGACACATATTTCTTTCCATATAGATCCTGACAGTTTTTTCTACAAGCTCGATTGGAACATTATGTCCTAAATCTGTGAGCCTAAACTCTTTTACTGGTTCAGACGTCATTTCTATTATACGCATCTTTGTTAGGAGATCAAAAGATTGTAGTATAGCATTTTCAGTCAAGTCTGCATTTCTTTTTTCTTTGACTTTTTTGTAGATTAGATCCGCATTAAAGACTTCATCAATATCTTCCTTGATTATTTCATATATTGTTTTAACCATGATTGCTGTATCCATTGTGTTGCCGTCATGGTAAATATTATTTAAACTTAGAGCAATATATCATTTTTAAAAAATCATGGTTTACTATGCAAAAATTGTCGATCAAAAACAGATCAAATACATAATTTAATACATAATTCCAAACAATCGCTAAAAGTTTAATTAATACTGCGCCATTAGATCAGGTTTAATGAGTGGAAGAGCACAAGTAGCAGCGATTTTTGGTATTATAGTAGTAGTGGGTTTAGGGGTATTTTTTGCAGTATATTCTGCAAATGAACCAGAATATGTAGCACCTGCATATGTAGCACCAGCACCGACAGCATCACCAGTTTCTAAAGCTACAGCAGATTATGTACCTTGGTTCAAGACATTTAGGATGGTCGGAGACCCTATAGATCCAGTTTGGAATCACGTCAATGAACAAATGAGATTGATATTAAAGGGTAAGATAAAGGGCATTGATGGAATAAAGGGTGCAGGCGTAGACTCTATGCCTGGACATGCAGTACTTAACCTTCAAAAGATAACAGCATCACCAGCAATAGAGGCTGAGTGTGGATTTACTTACACATATTTAGCAAAAGCATTAGTGGAGGGAAAGGCTCCATTTAAGAGTGCGAGTACAGCCTTCGAAGGAGTTGCAACAACTCACACACAAGCATTACAGATCATAGTAAAAGCTAACTCAGGCATAGATTCAGTAAGTGGTTTGAAAGGAAAGAAATTATCAACCGGTTATCAACCACAACCAGATGAAAGCTTAACACAGGCAGTCATTTCAGCATATGGAATATCTGTTAATGTAGAGAATAACTTCTTTGACTTAGGTTTACAGAAGCTTACAGGAGGAGAAGTTGATGCAATATCTTACTTTGTCCCAATAGGCAGTGATGAAGTTGCAAAATTATTCAAAGCAAATAATCTTAAAGTATTACGTATAGATGGTAAAATACTGGCGACTTTGGAATCTCAGGGTATTACTAATGTAGTAATACCAGCTGGTACGTACAAGGGTGTAACAGAAAACGTACGTACAGTGGGTTCAAATTCAATATGGGTATGTAGTTCAGAACTATCACCAGATGCTGTAAAGGATATTGCAGGATTCTTAGTCGGAAATATCAGTCACTTTGCAAAGGAGAGACCAGAATTAGCTTCATTGTCAGGATCAACAGCTTGGATGGACATGGGAATTCCTATGCACTATGGTGCAGAGTTATATTATATGGAGGATTGTAAGAGAGAGGACGGAACGCAGTGTATGACTTTCCTTCCGCCACCAAATGATGTACCTTGGTTCAAGACATTTAGGATGGTCGGAGACCCATTAGATCCAGTTTGGAATCACGTCAATGAACAAATGAGATTGATATTAAAGGGCAAGATAAAGGGCATTGAAGGAGTAAAGGGTGCAGGCGTAG
>PAWD01000030.1 GCA_002713325.1 Nitrososphaerota archaeon | reverse complement strand
TCGACGATTTATCAAGCGGTTATAGGATTGCTCATTTAACAAAAGACGCTCTTTCGCTTCTTTTGATCTTTTTAAATGAGAGATATAAAACCAATGTGCTCTGCCTATTCGAAAATGAAAAAACTGCCAGGGAAACATTCCATTTAACTATTAATGGAGGTATAAGGGGGTTCTTGTTTTTTCCATCAACAAAGATGGGCGCTGGCGTGCCAGGTTTTGATAGCGAGCCCTTCAGATACCGACAGGAAACACTCATATCCCTATCAAAAAACAAAGATAGTTATACATGCATTTCAACTGTAACGGCATCTAAAAGTCGGGGGCTTTCTTTTAATAAAAATTCTTCTGTCTCTACTGTCGATCTAGTTCCTGATAGGACACTTGATCGTGATGTTTTCATAAAAACCCTTACTAAATGGGAGTATAAAAGAGAAGAATTTGTTTATGATCCTGGTGTGTTTTCTGTACGTGGGGATGTTGTTGATTTATTCCCTTTACATTTTAGGCGCCCTTTAAGAATTTTATTTAAATACGATGTTGTTTCATCAATATGTTATTTCGATGTAGACACACAAAGAAAAATAAAAAATGTTTCTAAAATATCATTGAATTCTATCAATGGCGGCTTTGATGAAATAAAAAAACGTGGTCTTCTTGATTCCTTTTCTTGGAAAAATATTTTATATGTTGATCAGGATAGCGAAACATTCTCTGTTTCCATAAATAAAATGAATTCTAGCACCATTGCGCTTGATTGTTTTTCCCTAAACCCGACTAGCCTAAATAAAAATTCTGTTGGTTCATTTCTCGATTCTGCTATAACAAAATATGGCAGGGNGCGGGNGNANGTATTTGGAAANAATAATAATTCATTTAAAAATNTAATTGCTGGTTTTTCAAAAGTTGATGGATATATCTCAAATGGATTTTACTCTGACGTATTGAAAGTNTTCTGTCTTTCTAATCCTGTCTCTGACGGAGCTTCTTTTCCTAGTCGCTGGTCTTACAATCAAGCAACACAAAAACCGTTTTCTATAAATGATTTGTCAACTATATCTAAAGGCGATTATTTAGTTCATGCTCATCATGGTATCGGCAAATACTTTGGGCTAGGCATTGTTGGAATGCCTGGAAACGAAAAAGAATGTCTTACCCTTTTGTACAAAAATAATGGGAAACTTTTTGTTCCTCTGGAAAAATTAGACTTGGTTCACCGATATCTCTCTACCAAAAAAAATCCTGTTNTAAATGAGCTTGGTAATAAAAAATGGTCAAGAGACATTGAAAAGACAAAGAGATCCGTCAGTCTTATTTCTAAAAAGCTTTTATCTCTCCATGCTGATAAAAAGAAAAAGCGAGGTTTTTCTTACATTCAAAACGACGAGCTTCTTTCTGCCCTAGAAGACTCTTTTCCTTTTATAGAAACACCGGACCAGCAGACAGCCATAAATGATGTTTTAAATGACTTGGATAGCACTTTCCCAATGGACCGCTTAATCTGCGGAGATGTTGGCTTCGGAAAAACAGAGGTGGCCCTTCGCGCCATTATGAAAGCTGCTGCAAGCGGAAAACAAACAATGCTGCTCTGTCCCACAACAATCCTTTCAGACCAGCATTATATTACATGTACGGAACGTCTTGATCCCCTGGGGGTTAAAACGGTTTTGCTGTCTCGTTTTAAAACAAAAAAAGAACAAGGAAATATCTTAAATTTATTGGCCGAAAAGAAAGCAGAGCTGGTGATTGGTACACACCGNCTNTTNTCACAAGATGTTGTTATTCCAGAACTTAGCCTTTTAATTATTGATGAGGAGCATCGATTCGGCGTTAAACACAAGGAAACTATTCACCAACTNAAATCGTTCTTAGACGTTTTGTTTCTTTCAGCAACTCCAATTCCTAGAACCCTACAACATTCACTTGTTGGNGTGCGGGACATAAGTAAAATAATGACTCCACCANAATCTCGTAAGCCCGTCATAACACATATAACATATTTTAACTGGGATATAATTAAAGACGTGATCCAGAAAGAGATCGGGCGCGGNGGTCAAGTATATTATGTACACAATAATATACTTTCTATAGATTACCATACAAAAAAGCTTCGTGATGTTTTCCCCCGTGCAAATATCCACACCATTCATGGGCGAATGAACAGTCGATTACTTGAAAAAAGAATTCTATCTTTTTTCGGCGGAAAAATAGATGTTCTTGTTTGCACAACTATTATAGAGTCCGGTTTGGATGTAACAAACGCAAATTGCATTATTATCAATAATGCTCAAAAACTTGGTCTTTCTCAATTATATCAAATTCGAGGTCGTGTAGGACGAGGCGCAAGACAGGGGTCGTGCTTTCTTTTGGTNCCCCAAAAATCCCTGGATGACCGCGCTTACCGTAGATTAAAAACAATCGAACAGCACACGTCTCTTGGCTCTGGATATGATATTGCACTTAAAGACCTGGAAATTCGTGGTGCGGGAAGCCTCTTCGGGCACAAACAAAGTGGACANATTACAGACGTTGGATTTGAAATGTACTGCCAGCTTTTAAGAGAGAATGTTGATTCTGCTTTTGATCGCAAACGAAAGGACTGTTTTCCTTCCATTNCTTTTTCAGACAGCGCCTTAATATCTGATAGATACATTAATAATTCTTCTTTAAGGNTGGCATTCTACAACAAAATATCAAAAGCAACGTCCCTAAATAAAATTGTTGATATCAGAAACGAGCTTTTAGATCGTTTNGGGCCGCCCCCAAAGGAAACAGAAAACCTATTACAGGTCTCAATTATTCGNCGATCATACAAGAATACTGCTGTTAAGCGACTTCANATAAGTGAAAATTTATTTTCTTTGGAATTCGAACCGGATAAAGAAAAAAGCTCTGTTGCTAAAAAAACTATCAATTCGCTTATTTCATATAAACACCTGGGTGTTACACGTCGTCAAATGAAAACGGGAAGAGGCGGTAATACAGTTGTTAATTTTTATCTTTCAGATGATATGTCAGGGTTGGATTTTGGACTTGTATGTGCAAAATTTTTTTCTGAGAAATCTATAGGGTAATTTCTTACTGATGAAACATTTGATGTTTGTCATTTTTGTTTTTTTCTTTTCTTGTTCCCTAGAAAAGAAAAGCGCATCACAAGTACTCGCGCGCGTAAACAACTACGCCTTAACTGCAAATGATCTTGAAGAACTTCTTCATCCTGGCCGTCGCACTGAAAATCAGATAAACCGATTTATAAACGAGTGGGTAGAAAGCACTCTCTTATACGATGCTGCAGTTAAAATCGGGTTAAATAAAGACCGGATTTTATTGGCATCGCGAGACCGGTTTTATAAAAAAATTCTGGGTTCTTCATTTATTAAAACCCGAACTCAGGGAAAGGTAATGATTACAGAAGGTGATATTCGAGATTACTATCAAAAAAATAAAAATTCCTTCTATTTAGAAACAGATGAAGCAATTATTCGTCACTTTTTATCCCCGTCATTGAAAGAGGCGCGATCCATAAAGAAAACTTTGACCGGCGGGCGGGAAAAAGAAAAAACCGCTGAACTTTTCACCAAATACTCAGTTGAAACGAAAACTGTAAAAAGAGGACACTTAATAAAGAATCTGGATGTGGCTATATTCACCGCAAAGGGAAAAAACATCATAGGTCCAATTACATCCGCTGGTAGCTATCACATTATAGATATTCTTCGTATTAAAAATCGAGGAACACAAAGAGGACTTGAAGATGTTTATGATGAAATTTATCAACGCTTATCCAAAGAGCGCGATGCGGTTCTGGTTCGTGAAGTGATTGATAGTCTGTATGCTGCTTCAAGTGTGTTTATTTCACCTAATATCCAGATAAAATGAGAAGTTTTCTTTCCTTTTTTATTTTTTGTCACTTGGGGTCCGTTTACTCGCAACAAAATGGCCAACATATCGATGGTGTTGCTGCGGTGATCGAAAACAGCATCCTTCTAAAGAGCGATTTGGTTCAGATGATCAATATGGCTGCTATCCAGCAACGCATAGACCCAAGTAACAACCCGGATGCCTTTATAAAATTACAGGAATCAGTCTTGCAATCTATGGTCGACCAAAAAATTGTTTTAGAAATGGCGGCAGTTGATTCAATCATTGTTGAAGAAAAAGAAGTAAACCAGTCTCTCGATCAGCAAATTCAAATGTTAATTTCTCAGTCTGGCAGCGAAGAGCAGGCCGAAAAAATGTTGGGGCAATCCATTCGGTCCTTCAGACGTGAGTTTTGGTTTGATATGCAGGATAGAATGATTTCTGAAAGATACCAGCAACAGCTTTTAAATAACATTTCAGCAACGAGAGAAGATGTTGTCGGGTTTTTTAAAACTTATCAAGATAGTATCCCGGCTTTTCCATTAAAAGCAAAACTTAGACACCTTTTCGTAAAGATTGTTCCTAGTGACAGCAGCAAAAAGGAAACTATAAAGTTATTAAGTAAAATTCGAAAAAATATTATCGCTGGAGATGCGTTTGGCGTTTTGGCCGAAAAGCATTCTATGGATCCTGGATCTAAAAGAAACGGCGGAGACCTTGGATGGGTAAAACGCGGTTCACTGGTAAAGAACTTTGAAACGGCCGCGTTCACACTTGATATCGGTCACATCAGCCAGCCTATTGAGACAGAGTTTGGCTACCATATAATTGAAACACTTGAAAAAAAAGGTGAAAAGGTACATGTTCGTCATATTCTAATTATGCCCGATATTACTCAAAAAGATAACGAAACAGCCCGCAATTTTGCTCTTTCACTGAAAGATTCTGCGTTAACTCTAGACAAATTCAAAAATCTGGTGAAAAAACACTCCAAAGATGACCAAACTGCATCGCTTGGAGGCGACCTGGGGTGGATAAATCCCAATACATACCCAGTCAAAGAAATTGGCCAAGCCATAAAATACGTTGAGATTGATCAGTGTAGTCCCCCCATTAATGCTTCCTTAGGCTTTCATTTGTTGTGGCTTGAAGGTGTGAAGCCGGGAGGTCGGCCAAACCTAAAGGATCATTGGTCAGAAATGGAAGCAATGGCGCTTAATAAAAAGAAAATGGATTGGTACAATAATTGGCTAATTGCTGCCAGAAAAAATTTCTTTGTAAAAGTAATGTCAAACTAATCCACATTTTTATTCACAATTGATCGTTTAATTGTGGATAACTTTCTCTATTCACATATTTGCGGTTCATTCTTTCTTATTAACAAATTATCTTTACTTATACAATTTTATCCACATCAAGAAATCGTTTAAATAAAAACTGTTTTTACGGTTTTACAGATAGATAGCTTTCTCCGTTTATATCTTTAAACATATTAACACCCTTAAATAAAATATATATTTTAATTAGATTTTATATAATAAATATTTACTTTTATTATTATTAAAATATGCAAGCTACTCCCTATAAAGACTTTCAAAAAAAGGCGGATTACGGTAGGTTCTTGGGTAGAATATTTATCAAAAGAATGATTGTTCTACCGCCTAAATAGAACAAGATGAACAATGAAGTTTTCCACATCCAAGACCGAACTACAAAAGGCATTTCAGAAGCTTTCTAAAGCAACTCCCACTCGCTCCACCCTGCCAATTTTAGGGTGTGTGCTGATTGAGTCTTCAGATGATAAAACCACCCTTCGTGCTACTGATCTGGAACTAACTATCGAGTCAGAAATTTCCGTAAGCCTGGAAGATGCCGGCTCCGTGGCGCTCCCGCTTAAACAACTGTTTGACATTACAAACGAACTTCCGGAAACAAGAATCACCATTAGTGTTGATGATCGAAACAAGGTTGAAATGCAAACGGATACGGGGCTATATGATTTTATGGGCAAGCCTGCTGATGAATTTCCAGCAACACCAGAGATAGACACCACAAGAGAACTTTCTGTAGCGGCGGAAACACTTAAAAGCATTATTGATGCCACACTGTTTGCAGTAAGCAAAGATGATCTGAAACCGGCCCTTACAGGTGTGTTGTTTCGTTTTGGTCCAAAAAGCCTGACCGCGGTTTCAACGGATGGTCATCGCCTTGTAAGGCATGAGCGAAAAGACTTTAAATCAGATAATTTTACGGGTGATATTATAGCCCCGCGAAAATTCCTATCTTATTTATCAACACAATTGTCAACAGGAGATATCACTATTTTGGCCGGTGAAAATTACCTGACAGCCAAAATAGGACAAGACACTATTATTACCCGCACACTTGGCGAGAGATTTCCAGATTATGAGAGCGTGATCCCTGGGGACAATGAAAATACTTTGAAAACAGAGAAAGATGTTATTCTTGGAGCAATTCGAAGGGTCTCCATATTTTCAAACCGTTCCACCCGTCAGGTTGCGTTGAATCTTTCAAGCGGGAAATGTCTTATTACAACCGAGGACCCAGAAATGTCTTCTAAGGCCCAGGAAGAATTACCAGCCGAATACGACGGAGATGATATTGTTATTGGCTACAACTCTGAATATTTAAAGGATGTTATAAATCACATAAGTGGTAAAACAGTCTTTATTCGGCTTAATACACCTATAAGCGCCGCGCTGTTTAGCTCAGAAGTTGACGAAGATAGCGTTGACAACTTAATGTTGTTAATGCCTATTCGCTTGAACGACTGAAGTAGTGGTCGTTTTCTTACGCCCGCGTTTAAAAACAATCTGGAAATGAACGAGTCCGCAGGCGAACCCAACCAAGCGGTTGTTGATATAAAAAAGTTGTTTAACTCATCTGACAGTAACCCACAAATGAAAAACAAAGTCGCGCGAACAGATTATTTAGAAAAAAATGCAGCACATAAGCCGAGCCATAGAAAAATTTTTACGTAAATCTGGACTTGAAAAAGGTGTGGCGCAACAAAAGGCATTATTTGTTTGGTCAAATGTTGTTGGCGAAAAGGTTGCGGAAAACACAGAAGCAGAAAAAGTAGACCACGGCGTACTTATGGTAAAAACATCAACCCCGGCCTGGCGACAGGAACTGCAACTACAAAAGAAGGATATTATTAAAAAATTGAACAAAGAGCTTAGAAAAAAAGTAATTAAGGATATTCGATTTTTATGAGCGCAGAAGTACAAACCCGGGAATATAGCGCTGAAAGCATAAAGGTCTTAGAGGGGCTGGAAGCGGTCCGCAAGCGGCCGGCGATGTATATTGGAGACCTGGGCAAACGAGGCCTTCATCACCTGGTATATGAGGTGGTGGACAACTCTATTGATGAGGCCATGGCAGGATACTGCACTAAAATAACGGTCATTTTTAATGGCGACGGTTCTGTAACAGTGGAAGATAATGGCCGTGGAATTCCAGTGGATATGCATAAAGAAGAAAAAAAACCGGCGGTAGAGGTCGTTATGACGATGCTTCACGCCGGCGGGAAATTTGACAAAGACACTTATAAGGTTTCAGGCGGACTGCACGGGGTTGGAGTTTCGGTAGTTAACGCATTGTCGAAGTGGCTATGGGTCGAGGTTAAGCGTGATGGGAAGGTATATAGACAGGATTATAAAATCGGCGTGACCCAAAACAAGATAAAGGAAACTGGCAAAACAAAGAAAACGGGAACCCGGGTCTGTTTTTTCCCCGACGACTCGGTTTTTATGGCCATCAGTTTTGAATATGATATTATCGCCGATCGCCTGCGGGAACTAGCCTATTTAAACCGGGGACTGGAAATAACATTAAAAGATAAGCGTAGCTCTGAAGGTGATTCGGATTCTTTTAAATTTAAAGGAGGGTTGAGTGATTTTGTCAAATTTTTGGACGAACACAATAACCCTCTTCATGATAAAGTGGTTACTGTAAACAAAGAAAATGGAGCTGTCCCGGTGGACGTAGCCCTGCGCTATAGCAACACCTACACAGAAAACATCATGACCTTTGTGAATAATATCAACACCATTGAAGGAGGTACCCACCTGTCCGGTTTTCGATCTGCACTGACCCGGGCGATGAACAACCATGCGATCAAGAACAATCTTATCAAGGCAAGGAAAAGTGAAAAAATCAACCTTTCAGGGGAGGACTTTCGCGAGGGCCTTACAGCCATCCTCAGTGTTAAGGTGTCAGAACCTCAATTTGAAGGACAAACAAAAACAAAGTTGGGCAATGGTGACGTTAAAGGTATTGTTGATAAGATCGTCTATGAAGGAATTTTGGATTTCCTTGAACAAAACCCGTCCATTGGCCGTCGGATTATTGAGAAAGCGCTACTGGCGGCCCGCAGCAGATCAGCTGCCCGCAAGGCCCGGGAACTGATTCGTAGAAAGAGCGCACTAGGCGGCTCATCACTTCCGGGAAAATTAGCGGATTGTTCGAATAGAGATCCGGCGTTTTGTGAATTGTATCTGGTTGAGGGGGACTCTGCCGGAGGCTCAGCCAAACAGGGACGTGATCGCCGCACCCAAGCAATCCTGCCCCTGCGCGGAAAGGTCATTAATTCTGAAAAAGCCAGGATAGACAAACTTCTGTCCAACAATGAGATCCAGTCTATGATAACAGCCTTGGGTGCTGGGTTTGGAGGCTCTGATGAAGACAGCGGTGAAAGAGTGGCTGGCGATTTTGATATTGAAAAACTCCGCTATCATAAGATAATCATTATGACTGATGCGGATGTGGACGGTTCTCATATAAGAACTCTGTTGTTAACTTTCTTTTTCCGCCGCATGCCGGAATTGATCTACAATGGTCATTTATATCTGGCGCTACCGCCCCTGTACCGCCTGCATCAGGGCAGGAAAGAAGCTTATGTTTACGATGACAACGAACGGGACCTGACCATTGAGCGCATGCGGAAAGAGAATAAGACCGCAAAAGTAGGCGTGCAGAGATATAAAGGACTGGGTGAAATGAACCCGGGACAGCTGTGGGAAACCACAATGGACCCAGAAAAGCGCACCCTGCTTCAGGTGACCGTTGATGACGCTGTCCGCGCCGCAGAAACCTTTCAGAACTTAATGGGACATGATGTGGAAGCGCGCCGCTCTTTTATTGAGCGGAATGCTAAATTTGTTGTTAACCTGGACGTATAAACAGTAAAAGAAATTATATATGGCCGATTTTAACAGAGACAATACTATGCCCCGGGATATTATTGATGAAATGCGGGAAAGCTATCTCAATTATTCCATGTCGGTGATCGTATCCAGGGCCCTGCCCGATGTCCGCGATGGTTTAAAGCCAGTTCATCGCCGCATTTTGTTTGGCATGAGCGAACTTGGCTCTTACTGGAACCGACCCTATAAAAAGTCTGCTCGAATTGTTGGTGATGTGCTGGGGAAATATCACCCCCACGGTGATAAATCTGTCTATGATGCCCTGGTGCGCATGGCTCAGGGTTTTTCTATGCGCTATGAGTTGGTAGATGGACAGGGCAACTTTGGCTCTATTGACGGCGACAACGCAGCGGCCATGCGCTATACGGAATCGCGGATGACAAAACTTTCTGGCGAAATGCTTAAAGACCTTGAAAAAGGCACAGTTGACTGGGCGCCGAATTTTGATGAAACCTTAAAAGAGCCAAGAGTGTTGCCATCGGTGGTTCCGGCCCTGTTGATCAATGGCTCAGAAGGAATTGCGGTGGGTATGGCCACGAAAATTCCGCCGCACAACTTGATCGAGATTATCAATGGGCTGGTGGCACTCATTGATGATAAAGACCTGACCCTTGATGAACTAATGCAGCACATCAAAGGACCCGATTTCCCAACGGCAGGATTGATCCTGGGCATAGATGGATTAAAACAGGCCTATGAAACCGGCCGCGGTAAAATTAAAATGCGGGCCCGCGCCCATATTGAAAATTTAAAAAGCGGCAAAGATAATATTGTCATAACCGAAGTGCCTTATCAGGTTAATAAAGCCAATCTGGTAGAAAAGATTGCCGATCTGGTCCGGGACAAAAAAGTGGCGGGCATTTCTGATCTTAGAGACGAGTCTGATAAGGACGGTATTCGGGTGGTGATCGAGACTAAACGCGATGCAGTCCCAGAAGTGATACTGAACCAGCTTTATAAACACACCCAGCTCCAGGACACATTCGGTATTATTTTGCTGGCCCTGGTAAATAGCGTTCCCAAGATCATGTCTCTGATCGAGGTTTTAAACCACTTTATTGAATTTCGCCACGATATTGTGGTCCGGCGAACCACATTTGAGCTTAAAGAGGCAGAAGCCCGGGCCCACATCCTGGAAGGCCTGAAGATCGCACTGGATAATATAGATGATATTATTGCAATTATCCGCAGCAGTAAGGATCCCATACGGGCAAAAGAAGGATTAATGAACTCCTTTAACCTATCAGAAAAACAATCCCAGGCTATCCTGGAAATGCGCCTGCAGAGACTCACCGGCCTGGAAGTAGAAAAAGTCGTCCAAGAGTACAAAGAGATTATCCAGCTCATTTCTCATTTAAAAAGCATACTGGAAAGCAGGATCCAGCGGATGAACATCATTAAATCTGAACTAATGGAAATTCGCAATAATTATGGTGATGAGCGCCGGACAGAAATAATCCCGGTCAACAGTGATTTTTCTATGGAAGATATGATTGCCGAAGAAGAAGTGGTGCTGACCATTACCCACCAGGGATATATTAAGAGGACAGCACTGAACACATACCGGACTCAGCGCCGGGGCGGCCGGGGAGTACAGGGCGCGACCAGTAAAGAAAAAGATTTTGTGGAACACCTCTTCATTGCAAATACTCACAACTATATGCTGTTCTTCACCGACCGCGGCAAGTGTTATTGGCTTAAGGTTTATGATATCCCTCAGGGCGGCCGGGCTACCCGGGGCCGGGCTATTGTGAACCTGATCGGTTGTGAACCGGGTGAACGGGTTGAGGCGTTTGTGAGCGTTAAAGAATTTGACGATAGTCATTATATAGTCATGGCCACCCGGAAGGGAGCTATAAAGAAAACAGTTTTGTCAGCCTATGGCAACCCGCGCAAGGGCGGTATATACGCCATTGATATTCGCGATGGAGATAAATTGATTGAAGCCCGCATCACCAATGGCGAAAATGACATTCTGATTGGCACAAGAGCAGGGAAATCGATCCGCTTTTCAGAAAAGGACGTACGGTCCAGCGGTCGCAAAACTATGGGTGTGAAAGGCATTGCTCTCAGCGCTAAAGATGATCAGGTGGTTGGTATGCTGGTTGTAAAGAGAGAAGGGACCATTCTGGTGGCAACGGAAAAAGGCTATGGCAAGCGGACGGACGTGATCCAGTACCGAACCCAGAAAAGAGGAGGCAAGGGCGTGCTGACCATGCGTTGTACTGATAAGACCGGTAAGATGGTTAAAATTATGGAAGTGGTGGATTCGGACGATCTGATCGTTATCACTGATGCGGGGGTGTTGATGCGGCAGCCAATGAGCGAAATTCGCACGATCGGCCGAGTCACCCAGGGCGTGCGCCTGGTGAAACTGGATGACGGCAGCAGTATCGCTTCGATCACCCGGGTAATGCACGAAGATGAAACAAGTAAAGAAGTAACACCGGCAGAACCTGAGCCAGAAAACCCGATCAGCTTAAACGGTGATTCGTGATAATAGCGGACAACCTGCGGGATGTCCGCAGCCGCATTGAATCAGCAAAAGAACGGAAAAGCACCGATCAGGCTGTACAGGTTGTAGCCGTAACCAAAACCCACCCCTTCGCCGCGATCAGGGAATGCTATAAAGCAGGTATTGTATCTATTGGTGAAAACAGGGTGCAGGAAGCGGCTGAAAAATTCGAGACCTTTTCTGATTTTCATGGATTTGTAAAAAGATTTATTGGGCACCTGCAAACCAATAAAGTGAACAAGTGTTTAGCTCTTTTTGATACGGTTGATTCAGTTGATTCAGTCAAACTGGCCCGAAAGATTAGTAACCGAGCTGAAGCACTTGATAAAACATTTCCAATCCTACTGGAAGTAAACACCACGGCGGAAAGACAAAAACACGGATTCCAGCCAGATCAAATAGGTGAAATGCTTTCCTGTATAGCCCTGCCGGGAGTTAGCGTTCAGGGACTAATGACCCTTGGACCGCTGACGAGCAATGAAAATGAGATACGGAGCTCGTTTATTCAGCTGCGGGAATTGAAGGACGCCTTGAACGGTAAGCTTGAAGAAAAAAAAATAATGGAACTTTCCATGGGTATGAGCAGTGATTTTGAAATTGCGGTAGAAGAGGGCGCTACCATGGTCAGGCTCGGCACGGTTCTATTGGGGCCAAGACGCAATCCTTGAAAACTGTTTATCTGTGTCTGCTGCCGGAGAGCCATGGTTTGGATCACAGCAGTGACCGAACAAATGAAACTGCATCTACTGATGTTATTATATTGGATTCTGTAGCCCCGGTTGCTCCAGTGCGGCATTATCTGGGTGTGCGGGTCGGCGCCAGGGGATTCTGGTCTGTTAACAGGGGGTAAAAAAACAATAGGGGTAGATTTTACCTTTTTATAGCCCTAACATTACTATTATATAAGGAGATGTCTTTATGGTGTCCTTGCGTATTATTATACTGCTGATTTTATCAACAACCCTTTTTTCTCAGCAGCCCTTTGGTAAAATTTCCCTGCCGCTTGGAAAGGTGGACCTGTCAAGCACAAGCAATAAGTGGACCCGGGCAAAACCAAATCAACCCGTTTTCGAGGGAAACATTATCCGCACCCAGGCAAAATCCCGGTGCGAGATTACTCTTACCGGTGGCGGCAAGGTGCGCATCGGGGAGAACTCTGAGCTAGAGTTGAATGAAGTAGATGTAAAACCCATGGCGAAAAACTTTAATGCTAATTTGAAAAAAGGAAACGTATGGGTGTCCGCGAAGGCTGCGTTTGGCGAAAAGAAAAATATTGCTGTCCGCACCCCCACCGCCGTGGCGGCTATCAGGGGAACAAAATACCGGGCTAAGGCCGGCGATGATGAGAGCTCGGTATTGGTCTATGACGGAAAGGTAGATGTGAACCAGGCCAAGAACTATATCGAAAAGCGCAAAGAAAAACGAAAAGGAATGGCGCCAAAGAACACCCCCTTTAAGCTTGGACCCGTGGAAGAGATAAAGGCCCCAACCCAGGTTTCGGGCCCCTACGAGATCACGCTGGAAGAGTGGGTTACCCTGGCCGAAGGCATGCAGATCAATGTTCGGAAAGACGGGAAATACAGCATGTTTGAGTTTGACCAGGCCGCTGACGGTGACCTGGATTTTGTTAAGTGGAACAAGGAACAGGATGCCAAACAATAATTGAGCAGCTAAATGTCTGATCGGCAAAAAAGAATGCTGGCAGGCCTGCTGGCAGGCGTGGTCGCTTCATTCCTGATTCATTTTGGCACCCGCATCCCCGGATCCGTTGTTACAGGGCTGATGGATGGTTATGAAAACAGGTCTTACGATACTCGCATGAAAGCCCGTGCATCTTTTAGCGAAGAAGCATCCATCGATGATGTGATCGTCATTGATATTGATGATATGTCCATTAGTCCCGTGGAAGATGGCGGCCTGGGCCGATTCTACAACTGGCCCCAGGCTTACCATGGTCAGCTTATTGATGTGGTAACAAACTCGCTTGAGATACAGTGGTCACCGCCAGGCAATGAAAAGGATGTAGAGTATTACCAGATTTCCAGGCAGGCGCAGGATGACAATCAGGCTGAGTTCGAGTACATGGGCGACACCTACGATGTGATGCACTTCATTCCCGGAAAAGAAGCCTGGGACAATTATAATTTTGTTGTTGTGCCTATCTTTACGGACGGTTCAAACGGAGAAGGGTATTTTGTTGACTCTGCAAACATCATCAAGCCGAAAGCGCTCATGTTTGATATTATCTTCGATCCGGAGAACACCTATAACTATGACCTCGTTAACGCCATAGCATCAGTTGCTCCGCTCTCTGATGAAGCAATCGCGGGAGCCGCCCAGCAGTTTCTTAAAAGTAACGACCCGGCCCGCATTATATTGTCCACAAACAGCAGTGACAGGGTATACCACTCCCTGTATTTTGAGAATGAAGACTCGCTCAATTTTCTATATAGAATGGACACTGAGCCAGAAGGGTATAGCCGCCCAGATCATCTGATCATCATACCGCTGGAAGATGCAGTGCGGCTTCCAACAAGAGACCGCATTGGCAATAAACATATGGAGCTGCTTTCTGCTTCCCGGCGAAATGGTTCCGTTGATTTTCCTCAGGACACGGATGGCCTTACCCGGCGGGCCCCTACCGCGATCTATTTCAAGGGACCGCAGCATGTTTATCCAAGCATAGTTATGGCGGCAGTGATGGACATTTTAGGCATCCCCGCTGATGGCTTTGATTATGATTTTGAGAACAAGCGTCTCCGCCTTTCTGATACGACCGGAGCAGTGGTCCGGGAAATTCCCATTGATGACAATGGCAACATGTATGTCAATTTCTATGGCCCGTCCAAGACATTTTATTATCTGTCCTATATGTACTGCTTTGACCCGGAAATGCTGCCCCCTAATTATTGGCAGGATAAGGTGGCCATTGTGGGCACATCACTGGCAGGCCTTTTTGATTTACGCAACACTCCGGTTCAGGAAACGTTTCCCGGGGTGGAGATCCACGCCAATGTGATGCAAAGCATTCTCCAGAACGAGTTTGTTACGCCCACGTCACCCGGGAAGAATTTTTTATCCATTATACTGATCTCTTTATTAATAGGTATATTGAGCGCATACCCAGCAAAACCATTCTGGGGTTTTCTGGTGCTGGTTGCCGGTGTGGGGGTCTGGCTTGTTTTTACCTATGGACAATTTTTGAATCATCGGGTTATGTGGGAAGTAGTGCGGCCCACACTGTCAATGATACTGGCCCAGCTCGGCGTTTTCTCTTATACATTTTTGGTTATGGATAAGGATAAGCGGTTTCTGAAGAACACATTTTCAACTTATATCTCTCCGAAGCTTATTGAACAGATGGTTGAGAATAAAGAAGAGCCAAAACTGGGCGGGAATGAAGCGATCAACACAGCATTTTTTACGGACATACAGAGCTTCTCCGCTTTCTCAGAAGAAATGACCGCCACCGACCTGGTGGAACTCCTGAACAGTTACCTGACAGATATGACCACGATTTTATTGGAGAACCAGGGCACCCTGGATAAATATATTGGAGATGCTATTGTAGCCTTTTTTGGTGCCCCCATGCCCGTGGAAGAACACGAGTACTGGGCCTGTAAAACGGCTCTCAAAATGCAGGCGCAGCTTGATGTCCTAAGACAGAGATGGGAATCGGAAGGAGGTCGCTGGCCAGAGCGGGTGCACGCTATGCAAAACCGGATCGGAATCCATACAGGGCCCATGGTAACAGGCAACATGGGCTCCACCCAGCGAATGAACTATACCATGATGGGCGACACCGTAAACCTGGCCGCCCGCCTTGAAGCATCGGCAAAACAGTATGGCGTCTATATCCAGATCTCAGAAGACACCTATAAGGCCGCCAAAGACCGGCTGGCAGTTCGCGAGCTGGACAAGGTTATCGTGGTAGGAAGATCTGAACCCATTCAGACCTATGAACTGATCGCTGAAAAAGATCAGGAATCGGATATCTATCGAGAGATTATTCCCCGTTTCCATGAGGCCTTGGAATTGTATAAAAAGCAGGAATGGGATAACGCCAGAACCATCTTTGAATCCGTAGAAAAAACAGAAGACATGTTTCCCGGCCGCAAGACCAACCCCAGTCGTGTTTATATGGATCGCTGTAACCACATTAAAGCAAACCCGCCCGGTAATGACTGGGACGGGGTTTGGATACTTACATCAAAGAAATAAACAGGATGGGTCCCATGATTATATTAAAATATCTAAAATACTGTTTTTGAAGTAATTTTTAAGAGAGAACAATGAAGCATTCACACATTCTCGATTATAAGAATACTCTTTATTATTTATGTCTCCTGGTTGTGCTTGTTGTTTCTTCCTGCACCACAAAACCAAAGAGCGATGTTGATACCCCCGAGTACCATTACAAGGCCGGTATGCGCCAGATAGAAATGAACCAGTATTCAGATGCACTAACTTCCTTTCAGCGGGCCGTGGACCTGGATAAGAAATTTGTGCCCGGTTATGGCGGCCTGGGGTTGGCCCACGCCTACCTGGGAAATACGAAGGATGCTAAAAAGTTTGTAAATAAGGCCGAAGGAATGGCCGATAAAGACCCGGATGTTTTTACACTTTGTGCTCGGGTGTGGATCACCATGAGAAACGAAGAGAAAAGATGGTATAAAAACGCCGAGAAGCTGCTGAAAAAAGCCCTGAAAAGAAAAAAGGACCACGAAGGAGCACTCTATTACACCGGTGAGATGCAGCTATACAGGTACGAATTTTCCGATGCGGAAGACTATTTTCGCCGGGTGGTAGAGATGAAGGGAAAGTATTCAGGCCGGGCTGACAGGATGTGGCAGCTTAGCCAGAAAATAGTTCGGGCCATGCCGGGAACACCCCAAGGGAAAAAGGTTGCTCTCTATGAAAAAATTACCCGGGCGGATCTGGCGGTGCTTTTTGCCGAAGAACTGAAGATCAGCGAGCTCATGGCTCGCCAGCCTAAACCAGCTGGAGGTTTTCAGACGCCAGCGGAAATGGCGGCCGCGGGGACCGACGCCGGGAACCCCACCGATTCAAAAGGACACTGGGCGGAAGTCTGGATCAATGAAATGTCCCGCTATGGTATCCTTGAAGGCGGTCCCGGACAGCCTTTTTATCCGGATGAACCGGTGAACCGGGCGGAATATGCCCTTGCCGTCCAGCGCCTGCTGGTACTTGTTACCGGAGACCCCGGCCTAGAGACCCGTTATTTTGGCGAGAGCCCATCCCGTTTTGGAGATGTGTCCAGCAGCCACCCGGCCTATAACGCCATGGCCATCTGCGCTGAGCGGGGCATTATGCAGGCCAATGTTGTGACCGGGCGCTTTGATGCCGTAGGACCAGTCTCCGGCGCTGATGCACTGTTAAGTATCAGAACCTTCCAGAACGCACTGCGCATCACATTTTAGTTTATTCATATCATGGAAAAATATTTTAGATCACCATCCGACAACATTAGGTGGCTGACACGTCTATTTATATTCATGTCTTTGGGATCAGCATTGCTTTTAGGAGAGAGCGTAGAAGGTGTTGGCTACGGGCTGACCAAGGATGCCGCCATCGAACAGGCCAAGCGCGATGCGGTGGAAGTGGGACTGGGAGCCTATATCTCATCGGAGACCGTTGTAACTGCCACCACACTGACGGATAACATCTATTCCAAGGCCCAGGGTTTCGTGAAAACGTTTAAGGTGGTCAGTGAGAGCCAGGGCCCTGACGGTAATTGGGAAGTGACCATCTCTGCAGAAGTCACAGCCATCCTGGATGAAGTGATGCAGGACGAAGCAGCGCTGCAGACGCTACTCAATTCTATGAACCGTCCGCGGGTCATTTTTCTTGTCCGAGAAGAAAACCTGATCGACAATACACCCACAGATTTTGCTGAAACAAAATTACTGAGCCAGTTCTATGATAAAGGGTTTGATGTTGTTGATCGGCAACTGGTCCAGGCCCTCAAGGGGAAACCCGACTATAAAGACGCTCTGGCAGGAAATGTTTCAGCGGCAGCAAAAGTAGCCGGCCAGCTGGGAGCGGATATCATAGTGATCGGTACGGCAAAGATTTCATCCGGCGGTAAGTTCTACAATATGACATCGGGACAGGCGGACATTAATGGCAAGATCGTTCGGGTGGATACGGGAGATATACTGGCTGTGGTGCCCAATGCGCACGGTAAGAAACCCCATATATCTCCATCCACGGCCGGCGTGAACGCCATGAACGAAGCAGCCGGAAAACTCGGAACCGAGATCATTCGCCAGCTGATCGAAAAATGGAGCACTCAGCAGTCAAACTTCATCAAAGCTTTTATTGTGCTTAAGAATGCCGATTTCATGTCCTATACCATGTTCGAGTCTTTTTTAAAGGCCCAGACAGTGAGCGGGGTGCGCAATGCGTACGCAAAGAGCCTGAACGACGGCGTGGCGGAATATGAAGTGGAATTTGAAGGGAAGTCCATGGACCTGGCTATGGGGCTGAGCAAGAC
>PAWD01000029.1 GCA_002713325.1 Nitrososphaerota archaeon | reverse complement strand
AGGTGCTATCACTCGTGCTAATGGTGATCCTTACGTTGAAGGTGAGTTTGTCGCTCGTTTTGCCTTGGATTTAACTGATATTTCCGATGGCACAGAAGTTATTACAGTTAACCCTGATCCAGTAGCAGATGCAATATTTGACTTGGCAGGAAATGCTATGGTGGAACAGAATGAAACAACATATCTTCCCGATAAAACACCCCCAACGATACAAACAATCGTGGGAGGAATGCCAATAGATGAATTCAGTGTTATCAATTTTAGAAAGATTGATGGTACCATTGTCAATGGTAATACAGACAGTGATGGCGTAGAATATATTCGTACTACTACCCCTACTTTCATTGATTTATTTTTGTTCTTAAGGAACAACATAGCGGGCAAACCACATCCAACTATCTTAGTCACTATGGCTATTGCAATTATTATACCTCCCAGTAGCAAGACTTCTACATTAAGACCTGTTAAATTTACTTGTGCACCGATAATGGCAAAGAACAACGGTGCAAAAATAAATTCCAATTTACCAACATATTCTTCTAATCTTTTTAAAACAGGCGTACTTGCCAGTGCCATACCAGCTGCAAATGCACCTACTATTGGGGAAAGTCCTATCAGTGCTGCAAGTGCTGCTATTCCAAAAAATGCCGCAGTTGATACTGCTTCTACACTACCCTTAGCTTTCCACAAGTCTGCTCTTGCAATTACCTTTGGTAAGATAACTATTGATGCTATAAGCAATACTGCAAAAAATCCTAAAACCTTCATTATAAGGAAAGCTATTTCTATTGGGTTTACAGTTGCACCTGTTTGTACCATTGAAGTTACAACTGACAGAACAGCAAGTGCTAGTATATCATCAACTATTGCAGCTCCAAGGATTAATTTTGCTTCAGGTGCCTGTAATTTTCCTAAGTGCGATAATACTTGTATTGATATGGCTATACTTGTTGCAGTAAGCGCAGTGGCAACAAGCATTGATTGTAACGCTTCAAATCCAAATAATGTAAAAACATAATAACCAACAAAGAATGGTATGATTACACCTATTGATCCTACTGTGAAGGAAGCTATTCCTCCTTTAAAAAATTCTCTTGGTGTTACATGTAGCCCCCCGATGAAAAGTATTACTATGGCACCTATTTCCCCGATTACACGTATTGATTCATTAAGCACTATCAACGGCTCTCCATTGAATAATGGCAAGCCTCCAAGTGCAAATGGGCCAATTATCATACCCGCTACCAATTCTCCCAACACTATTGGTAATTTAGCACGGTGGAATCCTTCTGCTAGAAGTTTTGCAGCGAAGAGAAAAAGGCATATCGCTATGATTGTACGTATGAGCTCTGTTTCAACAGTCAATTTACCCGTTATAATAAATTGACTTGCTTAAAAAACATTGGCAAATCAAATATGAGTAAATCATCATTAATGATTTTTTTAAACTCGAATTATCCATGAATATATTATCTATATGTTGTTGGAACTACCATTTCTACACGTTCATATATGAGAAACTTTTATTTTACAAAATTCCTTATAATATCTACATGTTAATAACTTATTGATGAGTATAACGGTAATATAGTAAGTAAAATAAGTCCAGATATTACACCATTTCTGGTCGGTTATATCAACATAATGTTTAATGTATTTGGTGGACAGATCTGTAGAAATAACTCATATTGGTAACTAATTTTTAACTGTTAGTACTTTGAACACTGATGCATAATAGATGGGTAAATGAAATAACAAGAAACGGTGATATCATGAGGAAAATAAATATTATTCATGATGAAATAAATGAAATTACTTTATCCATAGAAGAATCACTTAAGGAAACCTATTTGGATAATAATATCATTAGTTTCAAAATATCTTAATCCGAATCTGTTATGACTCGGTCTATATTGGTTTACAATAATGAATGAATTCATCCAACATTTTCAAGTGTGTTATTCTCGGTCTATTTACTACGCAATTGCCTTATTTTATATCTACGATTATTCTTTTTAAACAGAAACAGGAAAAGTAATATTTATGCTAGTGGGTGCGGTCGGATTCGAACCAACGATCACCTGCGTGTAAGGCAGGTATCCTAACCAACTAGACTACGCACCCTATACATAATCAACACGGAATAAATCATTTAAAGTTTAGTTTAGAAAAAACAGTTAGAAATTAAACAAAAATAGATATACTTCTTATTGCTTTTTACAGAGTTCTACCTTATAACATTCAATTTTTTGCGTTATTATAGGTCATACAGATAATTAAAGTCTTTATTAATTTCTTGATGGTTAATATAATTATTAGTGATAATATTGTCTAATAATAATTATTATACATAAAATATCTAAAAACAGTATAGGATTATAGTTTGTATATATTCTATTAATAGAAATCTTCACCATTCAACTATCCATGAATAAATTATGAATGAATGTGTTGAGTATAAGTCTATAATCATACAGAAAGATGTTGGTACAGATATTATGAATCAAATTGGAGTATAAATATCTAAATTTCTATCATTGATATTTGTTCATTCATTGTGAGTATGTGTGGATGTTTTTCTATAAAAAAACTGCTTGATTGTTTTAAAGCTTACGGGCTGACTCACAAAATGGCATTGACATGCTAGTAACGATTCCAAACCTAAATGAATACCAATAAGGTGCGCCATTGTTTCTATTCCTATTATCACAGAAGCGATAATGACATGGATTATCAAAGTATCACTCTATATTTTTAGCAATTAATAAAGTTATAATAGTTTTTTAATAATTTTTATATAATGATTTATAAGATACTTATTAACAAAAATGTTATGCCAATAGTTAGCATTTCTATAAATGATGAAATGCTTAGTGATATCAACGAATTGATGAAAGATATGGGTTTCTCTGGCAGATCAGAAATGATTCGAGCTGGGATAAGAAAGCTAATCTTGGAAAAAAAGGAACACCAAGATTTGTTAGGGATACTTCATGCCTTGCTTCTTGTTATCCACAATGAAGAATCGGAACAAGAAGTAACTGGTACAAAACATACTTTTGATGAATTGGTTAATACTCATATTCATAGCAAACTAGATAACCACAAATGTTTGGAAATATTCCTACTAAAAGGTGAAGCCAATAAAATCAAGAATATGAACAAAGAGTTCCAAACAAACAAGAAGATTGATCATGTTAAATTAATTCCCATGTAGGACAATTAAGTGAATGTAATAAGCCTTTGTAAGTACTAGCAATGACTGCTAATATTGCAGATTTCTTAACTCAAAATCCATCTACTTTATCATTTTTCAATCAATTTTGTTCTTTTTTCAAATAACATGTTTATTGGAGTATATTTTCATTAAACATATTTTTCTATCCTTGCAACTTTAACGTCACTGACGTAATAAATAATAATAAAGTCTAAAAATAATGTTTTTGTTATTTCTTTAACTATCTTCTCGAGAGTTTTTTCTTTTAGGATCACCTCTATTTTCACATTATTTTCTTCTGGTAACCCTTTACCGCGTATTCCACCTTCACCCTTACCATTCGCTTTATAGAAAGTATAACCTGTTACTTTGTATTTCTCCAAAATTTCTTTAACTTTATTCTGTACCATTATTTTGTACGTAACCGTTAATAATTTTTCTTTATATAATCTCGTTTAATCCCTTCATAATGTAATTTTAATTAATAAGCTTATCCTCAAGCATAAAGCTTTGACGCTACTATATACATGATAGGTAGCAGTGCAATTATGTTATAAGGGAAGGTTATTCCAAGTCCAGCAGTGATATATAGACTAGGATTTGCTTGTGGTACAGCAGTTCTTAAAACAGCTGGAGCAGCAATAAACGAAGCACTTCCAAGTAACAAACCAAACATTATAGAACCACCCATACTTAGACCCATTAAATAAGCTACTACTACTCCAAGTATTCCGTTTATTGTAGGGACTACAATCGCAAAACCTAACAAAAATATTCCTACCTTCTTTACTTCACCCAGTCTTTGTCCTGCTACAAGTCCCATTTCTAGTAGAAAAATTGCTACTGCACCAGCAAACATGTCTTCAAAAACAGGTTCTATAGAGGCAAAACCATGTTCACCAATCAAATATCCAATCACAATGGAACCAAGGAGAATAATTATCGCTTTCCCAGTTATACTATCATGTAAAATTTTACGCATTGAATGACTAGTCTCCTCTGCTGCGTCTACAATTGAATTAGTGTCACGATCGTTGCTTTGTTTAGATACTTCTTTTTCGTTAACTGTGCCGGTCTTGGAAATCTGTGATTTTTTTTGCTTTAGTATAGACCTATTTACCATAAAGATACAAAACGTGAGACTTACTGGTTCTAGTACTGCCAGTACGGCCGCTAAGAAGCCTTCAGACTCTATGTTCAGATTTCTTAAAAATATCAGTCCCACAGAGAAGGTTATCGCACCAACGGATCCATAAGTAGAGGCCAGTGCATAAGAATCAAAGAAATTGAATTTACCAAGACGTCTTAGTATTTGGTAATGATATACAGTAAGAGCAATAGCTAAAACAACTGCAACCAGAATTGGAATAGCTACATTTTCCAATCCAGTCTTTCTCATCTCTACTCCTCCATGTAGACCAATAGCTGCTAGTAGATAGATTGGTAGTATAGAAGATATTGCCTCAGGAATTTTGAGATCAGATTTTACGCGTGTTGCAACTATCCCTAAAATAAAGAATAATACTACTGGAGTTAGAATATTACCTTGAATTAATGAAATTGTATCCATTTTATATCATTTCATCTGTTCAAATTAGTATAATATAATCTTGTAGGATCACGTATATGTTCTGTTCATAGTGTAATATTTCTATAAGATCATAGATAATTTCTCCATAAGGCGGAAATATCCGAGATTCTAGCATACTGTGAATGTTTCATAATAATTCCTTTATATACAAAAAATTCGTGAAATATATGATTCATTTCAATAATTTTGAGTATTATATGATCTATATACAATATACAATATTCAATTATCTATTAAGGAGAAAATAATTAATTATTTTTTAACACCAAGCGATCTGTTCTTAAGTCGCAATTGATCTCTTTTACATTTTCTGCATCTTGTAGCGTCTATAGGGTTCCTTACCCCACATTTGAAACAGATCTTGAAAAACAGTCTACGTTTCTGTGCTATCTGTTTCTTGAACGCGTCAGTTATAGGCATACTAATGTCCAAATCAAATGGTGATTTTTACCTTTCTATTTTAACGTGATTTTTCCTTCAACTTTTTTGCCAAAAGTATAGGTATTTCAGCAGGTCTATTGGCTACAACTACATTAGCCTTCGCAAACATGTTAACTTTTGATTCTGCTGAGCCAAAACTACCATAAATTATAGCACCTGCATGACCCATTCTTTTCTCTTTAGGAGCAGATCTTCCAGCTATGTAGGCAACCATAGGCTTGTTAAAACCTGTAGATATTATATGCTCTGCAAGCTGCTCCTCTGCATCGCCTCCAATCTCACCTACTACAACGACTGAATTTACATCTGGCCTATCCTTGATCATATCAAAACATTCTATTAATGAAGTATAGTTTATAGGATCTCCACCTATACCTAGAGAAATTCTCTGACCATAGCCTGATGTACTAAGTATATGTGAAACCTCATACATCAGTGTTCCACTTCTGGAAAACACAACTACACTTCCTGATTGAAATGGCTCTGCTGGCATTATTCCGAGCTTAATTACATTAGGGATTATTATTCCGGGCGTATTCGGTCCAATTATTGTAGCTTTCTTAGTTCTTGCTATTTCCAAGCATTTCAGACTATCTCTGATTGGAATATGTTCTGGAATTGCTACTAATAACGAAATTCCATTATCCAATGCTTCCTTTGTCGCATCTAGGAAAAAAGGTGCGGGAACAAACACTATAGATATCTTTGCACCTGTATTCTTAACAGCCTCAGCAACATTATCATAGACAGGTACACCGTTAAACTGTTGACCCCCTTTACCTGGTGTGACACCAGCAACTATATTACTACCATATTGCATCATCAATTTTGTATGGAACATTCCAAATTTACCAGTAATTCCTTGTACAATTACAGCTTTCTTTTTGTAATCCCTATCATTTTCCTTACCTTGTAGAATATCAAATAGGTCAAACATTTATCCCACACTCTTTACAGCTGATACTATTGATTCCTCTACAGAATGGAATACCTTTGCTGTACTACCATTAAGTATTTCTTTTGCCTTGTCAGATTCTGCACCAGAGATTCTTGCAAAGATTGGCACGTGTATAATATTATTTTTATAAGCATAGATTATTGCCTGGGCCACTACACTAGTTCTAACTATACCACCAAATAAATTAACCAGAATTGCTTCAACTTTGGAAATTCTGCTTATCAGTGTAAGAGCTGTTAGTACACTTTCAGTAGTTGCTCTACCTCCAACATCCAGAAAACATGCAGGCTTACCTCCATGGTCGTTCAGAATATCTAGTGTTGACATAACTAAACCTGCACCGTTACCAATTACAGCTATGTTTCCATCAAGTTCTATTAATGAAAATCCACTTTTCTTGGCCTCTGCTTCTAGTGTTGCTATATCCTCATACTTATTCATCTCTTCATGTCTAAACATAGCGTTATCATCTATTATCACCTTTCCATCCAAAGCAAGTAAAGTTCCATCATTTCTCACCGCAATAGGATTGATCTCTGCTAATTCAGCTTCCTTCTTTACTACTAAATTAGTAAGTCTAGAAGCAAATTCAATGAAATTCTTCTTACTATTCCCATTTAGTGTAAGTTCAGATGCAATATATTCTAAATCTTTTTCAGTAGGTCCATCTATACCAGTATCCAGTATTATTTTATCGCCGACATTTTCTATTTCAATACCGCCTTCAGCTGACGCAATTATAGAATAACATCTCTTACTCCTGTTCAGGTAGATCGATAGGTAAAGTTCATTAGTATGTTCGGCGAATTCTTCCATGAGTAGTGTTTTTACTTTTTCACCTTGAACAGTTTTACTGGTTAAATCATCATATAATATTTTCAATTCTTCAGGTTTTTTACATATTTTGATTACACCAGCCTTACCTCTTCCACCAACCTTTAACTGTGCTTTTAGTACTAATGGGAATCCAAGTTCTTCAGCGCCTTTCTTTATTGCATCAAAATTATTTGCGATGTACCTTTTTGGAATAGTTATACCATATTCATCAAATAGTGATTTAGCCTGATATTCAAGCAAACGCATAGCTTCTACCAAAAATTGATCCTATATAATCTAATCTTTAATTTCTTCTTGTAGATTATCTAATGATTTAAGAAAAATGTCCTTACTTCTATTCATTATCCATTCAGGAAATTCATTTATTGTAAATACAAATTGTTGTTGGAAGTTTGGAGGTATGAATCCTCCATGTGTGATTACCTGAATTACCACATGTCGACTCGTAACTGTTGCAACTTCTTCTTCTATAGCATGTTCACTTTCTTCGATAGAATATCTATACAGAATTAACGGTTTATCTGTCTTGGCAGCTATAACACTAGCTCTATGTAGTAAATCTTTAAATCTGGTTATAAGCCATTCATCTAACGTTACCTGTTTCTTCATATAATACTACTCTTCTCTTAATTATATAACGGAGAGACAACAAATAATCTTTACCAATTATTCCACAGACAAACTGATAGACTTACCGTCTATCTCGTCATTTACCCATTTTACACCTTGTTTAGCATCTCGCATGAGTTCAACTTTCTTCACACGTACCAGATAGGCCAATTCACCTTTCATTCCTTTAATGAGTTCAAGCACTTCATCGTCGAGATTTGCCACATATGCTGTATCAAGCATATCTGTAGGGTTGTAACATCTATGTTTTCTCAATGACTGTAATCTTCTTGCTAGATCTCTAACTAATCCTTTTGTTGTAAGTTCTCTATCACGTACTGTAGGTATAATAACAAAGATATTTTCACGTTCTGCCATTACAAAACCATTACTAGTTTCATATGCTATTTCTATATCATCATTATTTATAGTTACATGTTTTCCATTATAACTAAGAACAAATTCTCCTCTATTTTGCAATTCAAGTAAAAATCTTACTTGATCTATATTTGCAAATTCGTTTTGTACGATATCTATATCTGCCTTCACTTTTGGCGCAATGTTCGCCCGTTTTAATGATATTTTTATTGTGATTGGTAAGTCATTATCTATCATTTCAAGTATAGCTGCACCTATACCTGTTCTCTCCATACCGATAAGCTTGAAATCACCTACATTCATTTGTGTTTTTAAAAGCTCTTGTAAAGAATTCAATGCTTGAACATCATTTTTGTTTATACATATGTATGCATTTTTTAGTGGCCAACGACGTTTTAACTGTGCCTTCATCCTTGCAGCATTAGTAATAGAAACAACTTGCTTAAGTTTATCGAAAGCATATTCAACATCTTTATTTATATAATATTCTTTTCTAGTAGGCCAGTTTTCTAAGAAGATACTCTCCTTCTTTTTAAAGCATAATAGATAAAGATGTTCTGTTATGAATGGAGTTATGGGATGCAAAAGTATATCTATAGTTTTTAAAACCTCTTCAAGCGTAGCATAGATCGCAAGTCTCCTTTTCAAATTTTCTATACTATCATCCCATATCTCGTTTCTAGTCAACGGTATGTAAGTTTGACTTAGTTCATTTATTATAAATTCCTCGATAGCTCTTGCTGATTCATGATATCTACATTTTTTATATCCATTAGTGACTATATCAATCAGCTTCTCCATCTTGGAGAGTAGCCATATTTCAGGTTCTCTTATCAGTTCATTTGATGATGCCCATTCCACATTGTTCTTGTTTGGATCAAAGTTATCATAGTGACCATTCTGCTTAAAATATACATGTAAATAATAAAGTGTACTTAAAACCTGATAAGATCTTTTTTTCATTTCATCAACATCAAAGTTTAATGCATCAATAGGATTTGCTTTCCACATGTAGTAGAAACGTATGAGGTCAGTTGGATGATTATACAATAATTCAACTGCATCAACAGTATTTCCCAGACTCTTACTCATCTTGTTACCATTTTTATCTAGAACATGTCCCTGAAAGAGAAATGATTGGAATGGTGCTTTAGCATTTTTATTGAATATAATATTTTCAACAAGCAATGTATATGCCCATCCCCTTGTTTGATCTATTCCCTCAGTCAGAAAGGGAACAGGTATTAACTCCTCATACTCTTTATCAGTTAACGAAGAGTATGGAGCAGCTCCACTATTATGCCATGTATCCAACACAAATGGCTCACGGTAGGAATCTGATTGACATTTATTACATTTTATTATAATTCTATCTATCCATGGTCTATGCAATTCGAAGTTTTCTCCATCTGGTAATTTTATTGCATTTGCCAAAATCTCCTTCCTGCTGAATAGTGCAGTTTTATATTTACAGTTAGAACATATCCAGATGGGTAATGGAGCACCCCATAAACGCTCCCGGGAAACACACCATGGCACTTTTTCTTTTATTATACTCACGAACCTATTTTTTGGCTCGTTGTAAAAATACTCAACACTTTCAGCTGCTTTTATTGTTAGATCGCCCAATTTGTCTATAATATTGAAATATTCACGTCTAGCTAACCATACTATCTTATGATGAGAACGCCAACATGTTGGATATTCATGTTTTATCTTACCTATTTTGACTAGAGCATTGTTTTCCTTTAAAGCTTCTATCACCTTCTGATCAGCATCACGAACGAACATACCCTTGAACATTCCAGCTTCTTCAGTAAATCTTACTTGGTCATCTATTGGGTTGAATATAGGTATTTTTCTAGCAGTGGCAATCTCAAAGTCTTCTACACCATTTGCTGGTGCAAGGTGTACTATACCACTTCCAGTTTCTGTATCAACAAAGTCTTCCGCAACTACAACATGTATCCTGTCAGCAAGTTTCTTTAAACCGGTAATCTGGTCAAGTAGAGGATGTAAGTACTTCTTTCCATCAAGGTCACTTCCTTTGATTTTCTTTATTATTGAATATTGTTTTATTTTCAATTCATTTTTTAATTGTTCAAATATGTTCTGAGCAACGATCCATTTTTCATTATTAACATTAATGTAAAGATAATCAGCCTCAGGTTTAACTCCAACCATCTCATCAGTGACAACTGTGAATGGCATAGTCGTCCATACTATTAGATATACATCTTCGTCAGTAAGTTTAACCTTATAATATAACGAAGGATCCTCAACCATTTCATAACCTTGGTTTACTTCTCCATGACTTAATGATGTTTGACAACTTGGGCAATATGCAACCACTTGGAAACCTTCTACAAGTATACCTTGTTCCCATGAATTTTTCAAATACTTCCATTCACGTTCTATATATTCATCATAATATGTCCAGTAAGCATTTTTATAATCAAAAGATATTCCAAGTAATTCATCTGCCTCGACCCATTTCTTGTTGTATTCATGAACAAGTTTTTTACATTGTTCCACAATTTTCTCTATGCCTACCTTTTTCAAATTTTCAGCCTTACTACCTGTTAGTCCTAATTCTTTTTCAGCTTGTAATTCAACAGGTAATCCCTGTGTGTCCCAACCTGCACGGAAAATAACTTTTAACTTATTTAATGTTGAAAACCTGTACCAAAGATCTTTGATGATCCTTCCCCTGAGATGACCAACATGAGGCTCTCCGTTCATAGTAGGAGGCCCCTCTACAAATCCTATCTTCTTTTTATCATTTAGTTCGTTAATCAATAAACTGAATAAATCTATACTTTTCCAGTGCTCTCTTACTACTTTTTCAATTGATTTTGCGTCAAACTTTTCCTGAAGTTCCACTCAAAATTTTAATGTGTGGAAGTTATATTAATTGTGTTAGTTTAATCTACAATTACATAAGTGTAAAAAGTACTATCATCCCATTCCACCTATCATACCTGGCATCTTTGGTGCCTGTCTATATTTCTTAGTTATATGAATTCCATTATCAGCAGTCACTGTTACCTCATCAAGTTCTGCAATATCAAAGTCTCCACTCTGTGGAGATACCATTAGTTTTTGCCCTGAAGGAAGTTTTGGTATTCTTTCCTGATAATTACCAAAATCAACTACAATGTTTGTAAGGGTAGAACGACCTGTATTCGTAAGAATGATGCGAGTGAATCCCATAACATCGACTTGATCTTTGAATGCATCAACATCCAAAGCATATTCTTCACTAGAATATTGTATAAGGGATTAATATCATTACAATCATGACGATTCCGCCAGTAATACCACTGATGATGTATAATTACATAAATAAAAATCTAAAAACAGTAATTTAACAATTATGTTAGTAAGTGTTGAATAAATAATACTATAATTAGAATGTATTAGAGTATCTTTGCTGCTCTTACTGCAATTTGTTCTGCCACCTGACTAGTGGTAGCGTTACCTCCAAGATCATAAGTAATATACTTACCCTCGTTGATCACTTGTTCTGTTGCAGTAAATATTGCCTTAGCAATATCTTTCTCACCGAGATATTCCAGCATCCATGCGCCAGAAAGTATAGTTGCAACTGGATTTACTTTGTTCATACCCTTATATTTCGGAGTACTTCCATGAGCAGGTTCAAACATCGCATAGTTATCGCCTAGATTACCCGAATAAACATTGCCTATAGAACCAACATGCCCAGATGCAGTCTCTGAAACAATATCCATGAATAAGTTAGTACTCACAAGCATACATTGATTGAACCGTTCAGGATTTTTCACAAGTTGTTGACACACATTATCGATGAAATATTCCTCTACCTCTATACCACTATATCTTGACTGTATCTTAGTTACTGTTTCCATGAATATACCATCAGTTTCTTTCAAAATATTGCGTTTTGTTATTGCGATCACTTTCTTGAATCCCCTATCTTTGGCAGATTCAAACGCTTTTCTTATCACTTTTTCACATCTATTTCTTGTGATCTTTCTTATTGCGATGGCAGAATCATCTCCAATTTTGAATTCTATACCAGCATATAGTCCCTCAGTAGCCTCTCTCATACACACGAAATCCAGTTTCCTTTCTGTTCTGTTATATGACTTGATAGGTCTTATATTTGCGTAGAGTACAAATCTCTGTCTTATACTAACAGCAACACTCCTGGGAGCAGTTGGAACGGATATAGTAGTAGTCGGCCCTTTAAAACATGTGTTGGATTCTTCCAGTAATTTCCATGTTTCTGGAGATATATAGGAATTTCCACCATGTTTCTCCCACCATTCAGAACCTGCATCGCATTGTATTAATTCAACTTGGGTGTTACATTCTTTCAATACTTTGAGCATTGCTTTAACAAGCTCAGGACCTGTACCGTCACCTTCTATAATAGCAGCCTTTTTACCCAAATCGATTTTTTTCCAATTAGATGTTATTTAAATGTATAATAAAAAACAATTAAAATGATCTTGTGTTAAGAGTTCGTCTTTTATTTAAAAGATAATCAGTTATGAGTAATTTATCAATATTAGCAGGATTAATGTAATATGATCTTCCCTTCACACACTTCTCCATATCATTAACGTAACTTAACAATGCTTCTTCCTCACTAACCATTAATGTGTCTATTTCTATACCTGTATTCCTACATTTTTTGGCTTCACTAATAGTTTTCATTCTTATGTAAGGATCTACCTGTTTGTAACGGTAGCATAAATACACCTGTTCACCGCCACTCATGTCTAGATTCATATCCTGCTGTTTCTTTACTGTATTAAGGATATCACCATTAGGCTTGTAGAACTGAGAATGGGGTCTTGCAGAAAGTATCTCCTCCTTTTCATGTTCATTATCTATGAAACATGCACTGGGATGACCATCTGTTATCAAAACTATTCTTTTGTTTAGTGCACTGTCTCTCTGCAATATTTTATTGGCTAATCTGAATGCAGATTGGTAATTAGTATAATGTAAAAGGTCATAACCAGGTTCGAAAGTCTTCAAATATGGTATATCTTGTGGTAGTACTTTCGATGCAAGTGCACCAAAACCGACTATATAGATTGTATCTGTTGGAAAGAATTTACTGTTCAATACATATAAACTCCATAGAGCACGTTTTGCAGCTTCGATCCTACTTATATCACCTACAGCAGAGGAATAACGCATTGTTGAACTCAAATCTATACAATATACGATCGCAACTCTAATTTCCTGTCTTGTCTCATATTCTTCGAAATCATCAATATTTATTTCCAATGGAAATTTAATTTCGTTAGAACACTTCATGATCCTTTTTACTGTATTAAGCAATGATTTTGGAACGTCCAGTAGACGTATATCATCACCAAGTTCATATTTCTTACTTGTATCCAACACAGTAGTACCAGAACCTAACTTTACAGTTTCATGCAAGCCAAGATCACCACTCTTTAACGTTCTCATTACATCTGTAAGAATTCTAGAACCTATACTTGTGAAACCCTGTTTACTCAGCCATTTTTTCTCTTCTTTTAGATAACCTTTCTGTATAAGGTATTTCACAACTGTCATACCTTCACCCCTGATTCCATCCTCCTTACCAGTTGTAGCCTTTTCCGATAATTCGTTTATATCGATACCTTCATTTGTGAACACCTGTTGTAGTGTTTGTTCCAATTCCTGCATTGATGGAGTTTTTTCCCTAATTGACTCTCTTCCCAGTGTATGCAGTAGTTTGTTTAGCATATCTCTTGATAGTTCCTTCTGTTCCTCATGTTTGTTCTGGGTCTGATAGTAAATGAATTCCTTGTAGCTAGGTTGTGACATACCCTTTTTCTTTCTTGTACACTACTGCAGGTTTGAGCCAGCGAAGACCCTCTAAAACAATTTCAGTTACAGATGCGATAAATTCTCCATTCAAATTATCACTCAATGATATAACATCCATTCTAACGTTATATTTCTTCATCTCTTCAACAAATGCGTTCTGTTCCTTCTTCACGATCTCTGTAGCTTGATCTACTAAATGCTTTAACGTTGGAAATTTGTTCAAGCGATTTACATAATTAATGGAGTCCTCCTTATCTCCAAGTAAATTCTGTGCTACATCAAATGTTTTATTAGCGACAAATTCCTCTTTTAATTTTTCCTTTTGATCCTGATTAAGATCTGTAATATATTCTAACGCAGTTTGTTTCAAGGATTCTTCGATTAATGCGTTAAGAATGTTTACTCTATTTTCTCTAGTATCTTCTATTTCTGATAATTCAAACTTTGTTGCTTGTTGAATCGAATATATATCACATGGTCTTGGAATTGCAAACACATCGTGATATAAGGCTCTTGTTCGTATTGCTTCTCCCACCAATAGCTCTAAACTATGAATACTCATTCTTACACTCACACCTTTGTCTTGATTAACGTCAGGATGTTCTCTAGCCAAGTGAACTATTCTAGCCACTATTTTAAGCATAAATATAGGCAGAAAAATTTTTTCACGATTGATTTTTATTTCTTGTATCATTATTATCATTTCTTGTTCAAAAGTACTTGGATAATGTGTTTCTATATGACTCCTTAATCTATCAAATAATGGTTCAATTATCTTACCAGAGTGTGTGTAATCTATTGGGTTTGCAGTAGCAATTATCTTTACTAGCGGTTTGAAAATAACAGGATATGCACCAGTTGTAAATTTACCTTCCTGCAAAACACTTAGTAAAGCAACTTGTTTTCTTGGATCAAGTACAGGAAGTTCGTCGATGCATAGAATACCATGTCTTGCCTGCAGTAATTGGCCAGGAGAGTAAGATTCTATATCATACATCTCCACTCCTTTCTTGGCAATTTTGATTGCGTCTATCTGCCCAACTAGGTCTTTTATGGAAATATCTGGCGTTGCGAGGACATATTTGTATCGTTGCATTCCCTCAATCCACTCAATTTTAGTATCAAGTCTGTTATTTCTAATAATATTCTCCCCTTCCTTAGAAATATGGAATTCTGGTGACGTTCTTTCAGTTTCCTGATCTATGAGCATAGCAATTAATTCCTCCTTAGGCACAGTTATGGGAATATCATGAGTTAGTGTACCATGAATGGTGGGTATCGGTGAAAGTAAATTCTTAGCAATAGTTTCTACAAGTTTGGTCTTCGCCTGTCCAACCTCTCCTATGTAGATAATATCATGAGATGCAAGAATAGCTCTATCCGTAGCAGGAATCACATTTTCGTCGAAGCCTATTATCCCATGATAGGGGTTTTCTTTACGCTTCCTCTTTACAATAAGATTCCTTAACATTTGTTCACTCACGTTAATTTCTTTGTAGTTAATTTCAAGCAACTGTCCAAGCGTGTTTATCTGCTTGTAGTTTTTAGGAACACCTGGTTCTATTTCGTCATATTTCGGTTGCCCAGTATAACATCTATATACAAGTTCACTTATAGTATTTTCTTCACTCATTATGGAAAATAACTCTATTCGCTATGGATTTAAATCTTATTAACTTATTATGGTATGGCTGAGTAAATAATCTCAAACAAATTTACAAGTTAATATATACTAAATAAAAGGTTAATTTTTAAATATTACTATTTTATATGTAGCATGATTTTTATTGTAGTATTTAGCAAAATCATTTGAATTGTCCGCTACGGAGTATGGTCATATAGTTAGAATTGCTGGTAAGGATATTGATGGTAGTAAGAAATTAGTAGTAGCTCTGAGCAAAATAAAAGGTATCGGTTTTAACTTTGCGCAAGTTTTACTTAATACATTACAGATCGATCCAAATTTAAGAGTTGGATTTTTATCTGAAAACGAAGTCAGTATCATAGAAAATGGTATAAAAAATCCTGAAAATATTGGTATACCACAATGGTTCTTGAATAGAAGAAAAGATGTACAAAGTGGTGTAACTTCACATAATATTACTACGGACTGGGATATTGTAATTTATAACGATGTAGAACGTGAAAAAGGTGTTATGAGTTGGAGAGGATTTAGACATATGATGGGTTTGAAGGTTAGGGGCCAGTGTACTAGAACCACTGGGAGAAAGGGTGGTGCTGTTGGAGTTAGGAAGATTGGTAAAGCGATGCCAACCGCACCAGGCGGAGCCATTCCTACTACTACTGCTGCTGCTACTACTGCTAAAGAAACACCATCTTCAGGAGCTAAACAGGAATCTACTGTAAAGGCAGAATCCAAACCAACACAAGATAAGAGTGAGAAGTAATGGGTGATCCTAAGCGACCAAAAAACCAGTTTAAGAAACCTAGGAGGTTGTGGTCATCTGATCAGCTTATGATTGATTTACAGATTGTAGGTACTTTTGGATTAAGAAACAAACGTGAACTTTGGAAGTCACAAACAGAATTATCAAGGATCAGAAAGCAAGCAAGAACTCTACTTGCATTACCACATGAAGTTAGACATGGTATGGAAACGGATTTGCTTAATTCATTACGTAGGATGGGACTAGTGCAAGAAAGTGCTACGCTGGATGATGTGTTAAACCTTACGATTGAAACATTACTTGAGCGAAGACTTCAGAGTATAGTTGTAAGGAAGGGGTTTGCAAAAACACCATGGCAGGCAAGACAGGCTGTGGTCCATGGTCATATAACAATTCACGATAGAATAGTGAACATACCAGGTTATTTGGTAAAATATGACGAAGAGCCTGAAGTTTCAATAAGGAAAAATAGTTCATATAAACCACCATCGTTGGTAACTACGAAACCTACTGAATCTCCAGTTGAAGAGGTAGAAGAGAAGCCCACTCTAGTAAAATAACACTGTTACTAACAGGTTTGTTGTATTAACTGGTGAGAGATTTTTATAATCGAGGAGTAATTTTTTTGAATATATGTGCTCTATTATAGCGTATATGGGTAAAATGACAGCTGCACCAATTCTTGTTAAATGCCTCAAACGAATGGAGTATAGAGGTTATGATAGTGTAGGTTTAGCAACTATTTCAAAGAAACGTATTCTAATCAAAAAAGGTGTTGGCAAGGTCGACGATGTGAACAAGTTACTTCATCTTGAGAAACTTAATGGTAGTGTGGGTATTGGTCATACAAGATGGGCTACACATGGGGGTGTAACATATAAGAATGCTCATCCACATCAAGATTGCAAGAATGAAATTGCAATAGTGCATAATGGTATAATTGAGAATTATAATGAACTCAAGAAATCTCTAATAACTAAAGGTCACAAGTTCAAGAGTGAAACCGATAGCGAAGTAATCGCTCATATGATAGGAGAATTTCTCAATAAGAATAATAATATCAAGAAGGCGGTGATCAATGTTGCTAACAAGTTAAAAGGTACGTATGCTTTCGTTGCCATATTAAATGACGGTACACTTGTTGGTGCAAGATATGACGAACCGTTAATTGTAGGTGTTGCTAAAGATGGTTATTATATTTCCAGTGACGTCTTGGGCTTTATAGAGTATACGGATCAGGCAATATTTCTGGATAATAATGAGTTCGTCATTATAGATAGTGAATCTCTTACAATATATGATGCTAATGGTTCTAAAGTAAAAAAACGTATTACACGGATAGCATGGGAGCTTGCTGATGTTGACAAGGGTAAATTTGCACATCATACATTGAAAGAAATTAATGAACAAAAACACATGATTTCAAAAGCATTTTCAATTCGACAATCTGATTTCCAGGAATTTGTTAATGTGTTAGCTAGTTCCAAGAAGATATTGATAACTGGTAGTGGAAGCAGTTATCATGCCGCACTGATCGCCAAACAACTACTCTCAAAATTTTGTAAACTGCAATGTGAAACAATTTTGTCAAGCGAATTCCAATATAGTTCTAATGTATTGACTAAGGATTCTGTACTTTTGGCGATCTCACAGAGTGGGGAAACTGCTGATTTATTACAGATAGTAAAGACAGTAAAAGAATCAAAGGCCAAAATACTTTCTCTTGTTAATGTAACTACATCATCACTTGCTAGGGCAAGTAATCTCTTTCTTGGAATAAATTGCGGTCCAGAAATTGGTGTAGCTGCCACAAAGAGTTTCACTGCACAGCTATCACTAATTTATCGTATCACTAACGAACTATCTATTCCTACTATGCGTATAAATATTAATGAAATAGGAAAATTTGTAAATAATATATTAAATAGTTCAAAAAATATCGTAAAAATAGCTGAGCAGATTAAGCATATAGGAAATATCTATGTATTAGGAAGGGGTTTACATTTTCCTATTGCTCTAGAAGCAGCATTGAAATTAAAGGAATTGGTTTATGTGCATGCAGAAGGCATTCCTGCTGGAGAATTAAAGCATGGTCCATTAGCACTTATGGATGAGAATACGATTGTTATTATGCTCAATCCTCAAGATGAAACATATGAAGATACATTGTCTAACGTATATGAAATAAAGGCCAGAAACGCTATCATAGTGGGAGTATCTAACGTTAATAATAACAAATATGACGAATGGATAAAGATACCAAAAGCCAAGGATCTTGTATATCCACTCCTTGAAGTAATACCGTTACAGTTACTTGCTTATTATACCGCTGTAAAGCGAGAATCAAATCCAGACTATCCCAGAAATCTGGCAAAATCCGTTACCGTGAAGTAAACAACTTAAGTAATATTTTTTGATCTTCATTCTTTTAGTCATACGTAATAATGTGGTAGTATGAAAAATAACTTTCCAATAAAAATTAATAATATTATAAAGGAAATGCAGAATGGTTTGACACCAGAGGTAATAGCAAATTGGTATTTTATAGTTCAAAACAGAGCAAGCCAACTATGTCCGAAAGACTTACGAGGTAAGATAATCATAGAACAGGATCCTGTATTACCAATGAAGTTCAAATTAAATATCTCTAAAAGAACCATTCCCTTTGTGATCGCTGCCATAGATCAATCATCATCTGAGATGCCTTATTCAACTAAGCTTTACTTCGAGAAAGTTCATGAAATAATATTACAAGAGTTTACTAAAACAAATACTAGTACTCGATAGTACGTTCATATTCTTTTTCTATTTCATAAAGTAATCTATTTCCATCTACCATTCCATTACTCTTGAGCATTGCGGCTATACACGCACCGCCAGCACCAACTCCTTCTTTCACAAAACCGTTGGCATATGCACGTAGACCTTCTTTCTTTGATCTCTCCAAATACGGATCAAATGAAAGTAAAGGAATATCTGTAATAGAATTGGTCAAACTACCAATATTTGATGATTTATCATCTGTAATATATCTCGTTGTACCAATTACTATGTTATCTAGAACAGTTTTATCTATAGCTTTAATAATAGATAATACGGCAGCCATTTGTGTTCCACCAGCAAGCATGACATTTGAGTTTTTAGAAGCACCTATTGCGATACCTGCTACACTAGGTATCATTGGATCACCCATATGTGCCACAGCTTCAAATGGCTTGTTTGCAAATATACCAAACGATGTTGACAAAGCTTTCATTCCTCTCTCTATAGTGGATAATTTTAGCTCATGAGGGTTTTTTGGCATACTACTACTGACTTTAAACTTGGCATCTATACCCATCATTAAAAGAACACCTAACGCAGTTGTAGTACCTCCGGGTATACTTTCACCTATCACAATATGCTTTATCGTCTCACCAAGTTTATTACCCAATTTTACACCGTTATAGAAAGATTTTCTGACAGATTTCATATTCAAGGCATGACCATTAGATATGTTTCTTCCACATTCTACTTCTAATGAAACATGTGGAATATTTGGTTTGATCTTACTTCCCGCATCAACTACTATTAGAGGGATTTTCGCTATTTTCAATGCGGTCCTTGTTATAAGTGCAGGAGTAGGTTTACCATCAGGAGTTGCCGGAATCACACTGACACATTTACACTCTCCATGGTAAAGAAATTCTGCATCTGCAGCAGGTGTATATTGAAGTAATTCAGGATTTGCACCTGCTACAGTTATACCGGGTATTTCACATGTTTTCGTATAAGATATGACACATACAAAGCAGCAATCCTTACCTCTTACTCTTTTTATAAAATTTTTTGCCCTCTCCTCATTCCCGAATATTTTTATTTCTTTAAATTGTATTATTAATCACCCCATGAAGAATAAGAACTCTTCTTTTGTTCTCGGTTTCAAGACTGGATTATTCTTCTTTTCATCACCTATGGTTGAAACAGGTTTGTTACCATAATCATGACCGGGATAGATTTCAATATCATCGTCTAGTTTAATCAGTATATCAAACAAACTATCGTAAAGTTCAGATGTACTACCACCTGGTAGATCAATTCTACCACAACTACCTACGAATAAAGTATCACCACAAAAGAGTTTGTTCTCTACGAATAAACAGATACCATCCTTGGAGTGCCCTGGAGTGTAGATGACTTTGATGTTCAAATTACCAAGTTTGATAACGTCGTTATCATTTACTATTATATTCTTGTCAAGTTGTGAATTCTTATGCATAATTGTTTCAGCACCTGTAAGTGTAACAAGTTGTTCGTTTCCTAGTACATGATCAAAATGTGTATGCGTGTTGATTATATACTTAAGTTTAAGATTATTTATCTTTAACATATTCAAGACATTCTCAAGATCCCATGATGGATCTACTACTGCAGCCAATTTGCTTTTCTCATCGATAATAATATATGTGAAATTGGCCATCGAACCAACTAGTATCTGCTTTACAATCATATTACATCTACCGTTCTACATCTGGTGGTATACCAATAGGTACCACCATTATCTTTCCACAGACACTCTTCTTCGGTAAACCCTTCTTCATTCTGTGAAACGTTATTGTTACATTTGCCTTTACACATTTATCATGGATCTGACCACTATCAGGGTCAAGTCCAGATGGTACATCTACTGCGATCTTGTATGCCCTGGATTTGTTTATCGCATCAATAATACTGGAATGAGGTTCCTTTATTTCACCCCTTATACCAATACCAAAGATACCATCAATTATTATATTAGCATCTTTTATCATCCTAATCAATTCCTTACTTACCTCTTTTGCTAAAATTATATTAATACTATTCATTCCTTCTATTATATTCCAATTTATTTTTGCTTACTCTGTCTTCAGATCTGTTAGGCTACCAAGTAGAAACACTGTTACTATTGCATCATAATACACAAGATGTCTAGCGGTAACAAACGCATCTCCACCATTATTACCTGTTCCTGCAATAATAACTATTTTCTTTCCACTCAATTTTTTGAACTTATTAAATATGTAATTTGCTACACTATTTCCTGCATTTTCCATCATGAAAATTCTTAACATGCCCATACTGTGTGCCTTCTCTTCTATTTCTCTCATTCTATCAGCCGTAATTACTTTCATATACACTATATCAAATGTCAAGAATATGGGCTTTGCTGAAGTACTGGTTTCCGTAACAATATAGTTATAGAGTAACAACTTTATCCTTCTATATACAAATATTTGATATGAACATAACTGGCTTAGAAGGATCAATAGATACTATAACAACTGATCTGAAAAATATGGAAGAACGAAGAGAGAAGTTGATAAAAGGAACCAGAGATGTTATATTGCTTTGTTCTAAGTCAATAGTAGCATTACACAATGGAAAGTATGAGAATTCCTTACAACAAACAGGGAAAGCAAAAGAATTACTGGATGAGTTGAGGCATACTGCAAAGGAAGATCTTTACAGATATCTTATATCTGCTGAAACTGAACTTGTTGAAGCCAATGCGTTACAAACGATAACTTCTACATCAAACATTCCTTCAATGCAGATACTGAATGTACACGGAAACTCTTACATCTTTGGCTTGCTTGACTGTGTTGGAGAACTTAAAAGATTGGTTTATGATAAGATGCGTAACGGAAAGAGTGATGATGCAAAAAATCTCTTTGTAATAATGGAACAGATCTATATAATACTCTACCCTCTGGCTGTTTACGATAATATCATTAAAGGTGTAAGGAGAAAATTGGATGTCGCAAGAATACTTATTGAAGATACAAGGGCTGCCATTACCGAAGATACAAGAAGACTCACTATGCTGGACGCCATTGATAGGTTGCATAGTACATTGTCTAAAGGAGTCTAGTGTTAAGATTAAGTTTGAGATAAGTACAATACCGCATAATAAAAATAGTTGTCCCCTTTTTGTGCCTAGAAAATGTCACTTCTCGTAATGTCTAAGACCATTATTGACGTAATGATTTTATGAGTCTGGCTAGCGTTCATGGGAACAAGGGTAGAAAGAAATCAGAAGAACATAGAAGAAAGATGAGTGAATCGCATAAGGGTAGAAAGCATACAGAAGAAACTAAAATGAAGATGTCAGATGCAAAAAAAGGTAAAAATCATCCAAATTACGGAAAACATCATTCAGAAGAAACTAAGAGAAAGATGAGCGAAGTGTAAAAGGTTCAACGCATCAAAGTTCTGAAGGGTTATGGAGTAAGCATAACACTGAAAGATAATCAAATTCTGCTCAAGGATGGAAAGAATCCATTCAGTGGAGAGCAGGAAAAAGAAGCATGGTTTGTTACAAAGATTCCATACGACAAGATAATAATTTCTGGCAAGGGTTTCATATCAACAGAGGCTATCAAACTGTTATCGGAGAAGCACATCAACGTTATCCTAACGGATACCTACGGTAACCTTATCTCAAGCATGAATAACGTGATGTCAACCCATAAATCTACAATCTATCGAATGGGTCAATATGACACGTTCAGAGACCCTGAGAGAGTGACATATTTGCAAAAACAGATGCTTACCTCAAAACTACAAAGCCAGATTGATTTTCTCAGCTCTCTGAATAGAGAAGAGATTATGCGAGGTATAGAGCAGATGAGAAAGCACAAGGAAATGATTAAGGACTATAACAATGAACGCAATCTTCTAGCGATTGAGTCAAGATGTGGTCATATCTATTTCTGGAATTTTGCAAAACTCATCAATCCCGTGTATGGCTTCGAGTCGAGACACGGTAGCGGTTTGATGATGTCCAATAGATCCGCTTCGGATGTCATAAACGCATTATTGAATTATGGTTACACCGTACTAGCTGGAGAAATTGCAAAGTTTGTCAACGGTTTGGGTTTAGACCCATACTATGGTTATTTTCATAAAGTGCGCACTTCTTTTCAAGCGTTGATTTATGATTTGATTGAACCGTACAGATGG
>PAWD01000028.1 GCA_002713325.1 Nitrososphaerota archaeon | reverse complement strand
AAACTCATAAAATCATTACGGCAATAATGATCTTAAGCATTACGAGAAGACACAAATTCCAGGCATGAAAAAGCGGGGGACTATTTTTATTATCAAAGAATAAAAAGAGAACGCTTGTTTTTCACGCCTGAAAAATGTCACTTCTCTAGGTTATGAGTTAGGTAATGATTCATTAAAGTATATCATAATGATGCTAACATTGGTGCTAGGTAATAGCTGTAGGTAATTGATACCTCAATACTTGCATTCGTCATCAAATTTCAGACGTCTGTTTATTTTATCATCAGCATCATATCCGAATAGTGTAACACTTAGGTTGGCAACGGGGACGCTGAACAACCTAAGTGTTACAATAGAAAAAAGGAAAGAAGTAATCTTAAACATTTAGTTTCCATAGTTTGAATAGTAACACTTAGGCTGACTAACAACCGCTCCGCGATGAATGTCTATCACAGGCTGCTCGGTCCATGATAGACACTTCTAAAGACAGCCCAAGCGTTACAATAGAAGAAAAGGAAATGGATAATCTTAAACATTTATAGAAAAAAGATAGAGTAGGACTTATAGCTGTCCAATCGCTTACCCGATCATGTTTTTCAAAACCACTTAACTAATCATTTTTGGTTAGTCTAGACGGAATTACCAATATATGAGAACGGGTACTAACGAAAAATAACTGGTATTTAACAAATAAAAAAGATTGATTTGATTTGTAAAGAAATATTAGTCAATTCGTGGTAAACTTGTTTCTATCTTCATATCACACTCTATTTCATCCCAGTCTAAAACAGAATCACTTGGAATTATATTCAGGGGATCATAATCATTAAATTTAGTCTGCTCAAGAACTGATGCCATTAATAGTACTCTTACGCCATTTGAAGATGAAGATGATAATGATAAGCCTACCTCCGTGCCGTTCTTACCAAGTATCTTTTGAACGTTATTAACTAGAGAATCAAGAACGCCTATTGGAACTCTATCACCTCCAATAACGTATAACATAGCTTTCCTTACATTATCAGGGTCTACTTCACTGTAAAGCATTTTGAATGAATCCTTCAGGGCAGATTCAGCATCGTTTAAAGAGTCTTTACTTGTACACAACACGTTTATCTCCTCGCCTAGTGAAATACCATTTGTAAGTGAACCAAGCACATCCAATAATGCGCTATTGGTTATCCTATAGCAATCCTCTACATTCAAGTCTGGATTATTGAAGAGTAAAGCATCATTATCAATTATGACAAGACAGTTGGAAGACTCCTGCATTCTTTTCAGTGAAACGCCAGCGCTGAATAGTTTGTTTGTCTCGAATTTGAAAGGCATTACAACGAATGAGATAACGTTCTTTCCCGCTTGCTTAGCCATTTTAGCCACGAGAGGTGCTATACCCGTTCCTCCATTACCTGCTAAATTGCATATGAGTATAACCGTCGAACCATCAAGTCGAACCATTATCTCATTACTTACCCCTAGAACTGCTCCACGTATGCTATTAGAGGATGGATTTAAAAGACCTTTAACATCAATAAACATATTCTCGCAGTCTGGATAATTCAGATCGTTTTTATCATTGCTTATAAGAAGGCATCTCGTGTTCAATTTAGTTCGTGCTTGTGCAGCAACTTTTGCTCCTAACCCTCCAACACCAACAATAGTTATTGGAGTTTCTATTTCTATACCCAAATTATCCTCTAGTTACTTTACTAAATGTATGTTAAAAAACTTGACGATTACTGAAAGTGCTTCATGGATCTAACAATTTTGATTTAATAGATTGTTTTCTAATTTTCCAACTAATGAATGACTGAAAACGGAATTTATTTTTACATTGATTTTGGAGCCTAGTGCTAAACTTGTATGCAAAAATACTGGTTTGTATGTAAAATTCCTTCCAAGAACTCCATCTTTTTTAATTTCATCAATTAAGACTTCACCATTCCAACCTATCCATGGAAGATTTCTTTTGTAACCTATTGCGTTTGCAAGCTTATGAAGTGTTGTTGTTCTCTCTTTTACATTGTTTACATTTACTCTCTCCATTGTACTTGCCTCAGTGCCAGGTCTAGCACTGAATTTTGATATATTTATGATGTCAGGCTCAATCTCCTTCATGAGATCGATCGTTTGTTGAAAGTCATCTTTGTTTTCTTCTGGAAAACCTACTATAATATCAGTGGCTATAGTGAAATGTTTGAATTCTCTTCTGAATCTCTTTGCAATATCAGCAAATACCGAAGCACTGTGTCCTCTTTTCATTAGTTTCAGCACTCTGTCACTCCCACTCTGAACCGGTATGTGAAGGAATTTGAAAACTTTCTCATTTCTATATGTTTCAATTAAATCTTCGAGCATGAATGGCACATACATGGGGTTCATCATGCCCACTCTAATCATGAAATCACCTTCTATCTCGTATAACCTTTTCACCAGATCTGCTAAGTTACACTTCAAATCTCTCCCATATGTGCTATTATCTGTAGAGGTCAACCATACTTCCCTACAGCCGTCTCTCACATCATTCCTCACCTGTCTGGCTATATCACCTATCCTGTAACTCTGCACTTTACCTTTAGCCAATTTGGTCTGACAAAACGAACAGTCACTTAAGCAGCCACTAGCAATCTCTACCATACTTATGGTGGGATTAAGTCTTAATCTGGGTAAATTTACCTTTGGGTTAGTAGATCTTTGAAGAGCAATTAACCTATTTTCATTAAGAGCGGAATTCACTACTTCTACAGCCCTGTCTATCGCGTCTGGTCCAATCATGCCTGCTTTAGGGTTGTATTTTTGAACGGTATGAGGTTCTGCCTTTGCTAGACAACCAGCTACCACCAATGGCTTGCCTATATTTGTGAGATGTTTTATCCTGTAAATCATTCTGTTTGCAGTAGCGTCCTTGACCGAGCATGTAACTATCACATTTACATCAGCGTTGTTTGTATTAGTAACCAGCTCATGCCCACTATTCTTGAGGGAACCCGCTATCATCTCTGAGTCTGCAATATTCGCAGAACAACCATACGCTTCAATCCGCACTTTAGCCACGCATATCTCACCCACTCTTAAGAATATTTTTCTTCTTTAGTACCTTGTCGACGTCCTCTTTACGCATTAATCTCTTTGTGATAACTAGTTCTCTTACACTAATGTTCTTCTTCAATGATTCTTTATACAATTCTGACGCCTTCATATAGCCTATATACGGAGCAAATAATGTAACTAGTCCTGGACTCTTTTCAACATATGATTGTAATTGTTCTTTATTAGCCTGTAAACCATCGATCATATTTTTAGAAAATACTGGTAAAATATTCTTTAACATATCAATTGACTCTAGTGTACATTTTGCTATTACTGGTAACATTACGTTAAGTTCGAACTGTCCTGCTTGTACTGCAAATGCTACAGAAAGATCGTTACCAATTACATTGAAACAAACCATGTTGAGTGATTCTGCGAGCGATGGATTTACTTTTCCTGGCATTATTGAGGAGCCTGCATGTATAGCAGGTATTGTAACTTCAGCAAGACCAGCAATTGGTCCAGATGCCATCAAGCGAATATCGTTTGCTAATCGAGTTAGTTCCAATGCAAGATTTCTTAATACTGACGAAATATTTGCAACAGCAAACCTGCTCTGCAACCCATAACACATATTCTTTTCAGGTTTTAAATTCAGGCCAGATATTCCTGATAGGTTCTTCACTACAAGTATTCTGTAACCTTTTGGCGTATTTGCTCCTGTGCCAATGGCAGTACCGCCAAGTGCTACATATTCAAGTTCTTTACTTGCAATTTTTATGGTATTTTTAGCCTTTTCAATAGCTATCGCATATGCCTCAAACTCTATACCCAGAGTAATTGGTAGAGCATCCATCAAGTGAGTTCTGCCCATTTTTATTATATTATTGAACTCCCGCGATTTCTTTCTTAATGAAGAAATCAATTTGTTTATCGTGGGGATAAATTCATTCAGATCCAAAAGAATTGCAGTATGCAAAGCCGTAGGAAATGTGTCATTACTAGACTGTGACATATTAACCTCGTCGTTAGGATTAATGCATTTATAATCACCCTTCTTCTTGTGTAAAATCTCTAATGCACGATTTGCAATCACTTCATTAACATTCATGTTTAACGCAGTTCCTGCACCAGAGTTGATTGTGTCTACAATAAACTGATCTATCAATGAGCCTTTTAGAATTTCATCACATGCTTTAACTATAGCGTTACCTTTTTTTGAATTAAGTTTTTTTAACCTAATATTTGCAAGTGTAGCAGACTTCTTAATCATAAGATATGCTTTGATTATATTTTGATGTGATCTTGTACCTGTAGCATTATAATTCTTCAATGCTCTTGCAGTAAATGGTCCATAATAAGCATTAGAATTAATTTTGATCTCCCCTAAAGAATCTCTATCAATCCTAAATTGCATAGTGTAACTATGCTAACATTCGTTAATTAACTTTAGTGTTATTTTTTAAAAAAATAAAAAGTGTGTGTGTGTGTGTGTGATTACTTGTGATTACTTGTAAATATTTCCATGTGGATGCTCATCTAGTGTAGCATACCATCCGGCACTTGGTATTGGGAGTATTCCCATACCACCCCAACCATTACCCAAATCAATTTCACCTGCTATCGATGGTGGACTTGTTGTAAGATCAACCACCTGCATCACTGGTGCAAACTTACTTGTGACATAAGCATATAGTCCGCCTCCCTCCTTGAATCCATATTCAACACCATGTGCACCTGGATACGCTGGTAATGTAGCTACTATTCTAGAATTCTCTGGATTGTTATAATCAAGTTGTGTTACCGATATTGTTCCTGGTGCTCCTATTCCTCCTGCATTAGCTGTTACTACATATTTTCCATCAGGGCTTACAGGTGATTGTATTGGAGTAGATCCAACTTCAAGAATCTTTACAAATTCTGGATTGCTTGGACCGCCTGCTTCGCTACCAATGTCATACAAGATCAACCTTCCTTGTAATAACTTGGAATGTGATAATAGTACTTCAGTTGTAACCCACATTCTATGTCCATTGATCTCAGGACCTATGTATGACGCTAAATCTATACCAGGGCCTATCTTGTCGCCTGTAATTGGATCATCAAGTTCGCTTAAGTTAATAGGTTTAAACAATTCTTTCTGTGTCTCCAAATCAGCTATTACAGCATGATTTGCCAAATGATATGGTATTGATATCAATCCTTCTGGTACTAACCAGAATCCGTGTGGACCTGCAAGTGGAAGTGAAGCCTTTATACTTCCTATAGGTTCAATATCCGACGCTGGTATATTTAGATCCATTATCTGTTGTGCATCAAATATTTGTACTTCAGAACCTGCGTTGATGGTAACTATGACGTATTTGTCATCTGAAGAGAAGAATACATGTGCTGGATCTGGTCCAGTTTGTATGTAATTCTTTACGACCTCACGAGTCTGCACATCTATCAAAGACAGATAGTCATCATGCCAATTTGTCTGTATAACATATTTTCCATCAGCTGAATCCCATAAGTTATGAGGATTATTCAGTCCTTTACTTATTTTGCCATCAACTTCCCACGTTTCTGCATCTACAATCGTTATTGTACCAGGCCATGGTTTTCCTAACTTACCAGTCGGTGATGTAGGATCAGCCAATACTTCAAACTGTGTATCTATCCATATTTCACCAACACCTGCTGTTGCTGGTACATCTCTATAGGGTCTAAAGTCCTGCCACGGAGCAACACTTGGATACCACTGTGCAAATTTTGCTATAGTTGGATCGTCTGCACCAGTTCCTTCTTCACCAGTTACTGCACTATATGGAACTCCAGCAGATATAACTCCTGTCATGTATGGATGTATTGCACATACATATACATAGACACCAGCTTCTGGTGTCCACACTGGAGTAATATCACCTGGTGATAATAGTGTAAATGTCTTTGCAGTGAATTCTGGATCCATGTTCAGTTCTAAGTCAGTGATTCTAGTCACGAATGTTATTGTATGTACTGATGTTGTTTCCTGAGCATCCCAAGCAACCGGTGTTCCTGGGTCGATCTGCAATGCTGAGGGTTGGAACCAAGGTGCCCATTCACTAACTGTTATTGTTCTTACCATACTTGATCTATCTACCACTGTCTTAGGCTCCAAACTTGGTAATTCACCTTTCAAAGCTCTTGCCTGTACATGAAGTGTAACTGTTGCAGTAAACTCAGATCCGTCAAGAGTATGTAATGCTAATGCAGCCCCTGCAAATGACATTGAACCTGAACTAGCGGCTCTTTTATCACCACCTAAGAAGATCAATGAGAGTGCCCATTTCTTTTCTCCATCTATAGTGTATGTAGCTGCTGGTCTTTCTCCTGGATTTATGTCATGTAATACAACAACTTCTACAGGTGCACTTGCAGAGTAACTTAATCTACCACTATAAAGAACTCCATCTTTAGGAGGTAAAAGTATTGATATCTGGTGTGCCTCATGGCCTACACCGGGGTCTTGCATCGATTCCACCTGCGTTGTCGTTGCAATTCTTTCAAGACGTTTACCTTCAGCAAATTGCTCAAATGAAAGCGGTGCCACAATTATTCCTAAAACTAATATTCCTGCTCCTATTCCTGCTAATATTGTCTTATTCAACATTGACGTTCAATTTATTAATACTATATTTAAATTGATCCGTGAGAGAAATGTAAAACACGTAATTTAAAAATATAATAAATATAATAAAGAACTTAATCTATTATCAAATTCATACAATTAGAATATTATTTCGTTAGAAAATTTTAGTCTAAAATGCATTTTTTCCATAGATTGAACTAAATACGCGCTTGAAAAGTTTGTCAAAATGATTATTTAGGTATGTGATCAAAGAATACTAATGAATATGGATGGGAAGGTTCTAGTTTGTGATGAAATAGATCAAAAAGGTATAGAAATAATGAAGAAATCTGGTCTACAGGTAGATTATAAGCCTGAGATCAAATCAGATGAGCTCGTAAAATTAGCGAAAGATTATGATATACTGGTAGTAAGAAGTAGAACAAAAATTACGAAAGAGATCATAGATGCAAATACAAAGATTAAGATCATTGCTAGAGTAGGAGTAGGTCTTGATAATATTGATGTAGACTATGCAAAATCCAAAAATATTCAGGTTATCAATGCTGCAGTAGCTGCAATGAATGCTGTAGCCGAACTTGTAATCGGCCTCATGCTTTCGCTTGCTAGAAACATACCAATTAATGATGCTGGAATAAAGAATGATAAATGGTTGAAGAAGGAGTTTAAGGGTATAGAGCTAAAGGGAAAATACCTTGGAATAGTTGGTGTAGGAAAAATCGGTAGAAGGATAGGTAGGATTGCAAGAGGGTTTGGTATGAATTTGATAGGATATGATGTTGTCCCAATAGACCAACAATTTACAAGGGAAGTTGGTTTAATAACAACAGATCTTAACACGTTACTTAGTAGTGCAGACTTCGTGACTTTTCATGTATCATTGACTGATGATACTAGACATATGATAAATGAACAGACGTTGAAGCTTATGAAGAAAACTGCTTATATAATAAACACATCTAGAGGTGCTGTAATAGATGAAGTGGCTCTGTATAAAGCATTAAAAGAAGGAAAGATTGCTGGAGTTGCTTTAGATGTGTTTGAAGTAGAACCACCTACAAATAATGAATTAGTGAAACTTCCCAATGTAATATGTACTCCACATATTGGAGCACAAACAGTGGAGGCGCAAGAACTTGCTGCAAATGTAATAGCCGAACAGATAATCCAAATAGTAAGACAATCTGAATTTTAGTTTTTAAAAAAAAAAATAAAAATATATTGGTAAAAAACCTCGCAGTATGTTAAAACAGATCTACTAAACTATTTCAGCAGTAGCGAATCTGTTTCCTATTTGTGTGATTTTAACTTTGCAATTCTGACCTACTTGTCCACCCTTAACAAAAATTACAAATCCTTGAATTCTTGCTATTCCATCACCCTTGCGGCTGATTTCTGTGACACTTACATCGTATTCCTTACCTTCTTCAACTGGTTTTGGACCAGAATTAAAGCCTCGATTAAATCCCGTACAGTACACCTCCTTCGATAAGAAATAAAATATTACATAATATAAACCCTCTAAATCTAAGTATTTCTACTTTTGAAAGAGAGAAAGACATGATTTAATAGAATTCACATGATTATTTGTAATAGAAAAAAACGTCACAAAACAGATTCCTAACACGAAAATGACATAAAGTATGAATAATTTGTTCATTAAAATTATATAGTACAAAATAGAAGAGAAAAACTAATGTCAAAACCATCAAATGTAATCTATATCGGCAAAAAACCACTTATGGTGTATGTCACTGCTTCAATAGTACAGCTAGCAAATGAACCATCTATAATCATCAAGGCAAGGGGTCTGAGTATAACAAGAGCAGTAGATGTGTCTCAGATAATTTTGAAGAGAATGGGAAATATTGGTTACACCCTGGGTGATGTGAGTATTGGATCGGAAATTGTACAATCGGAGGATGGTAGATCAAGAAACGTATCAACCATAGAAATAGGAGTCAAGAAGTAAATTTTCCTATTCTTCAAGACCATTTTTTATTAATCATATATCTATTAATTAAGAGATAAAATGTAGATTTTCGGAAGGGATAACATATATAGGTTCTTCAGATTTGTTGCTATGAATATGTATACTCGTGTAGCTAACACATGGAGAAAGATGTGGAAGGAACATTCTGACGAATTAAAAGCAAAGGCAATAGAATTGAGGAAAGAACCAACAATGCTCAGAATAAAAAGACCTTCAAAGATCGATAGAGCTAGAAGGTTGGGTTACAAGGCGAAACAGGGATTTGTTGTTGTAAGAATTAAAGTTGGAAGAGGTGGTATGAGGAAGCAAAGACCGAAGGCTGGAAGAAGACCAAAACATTTTGGTGTTGTAAGAATAAAGCAATCCGATAGTATGCAAAAGGTTGCCGAAAGGAGAGTTGCTGAAAAACATCCAAACTTGAAAGTAATTGGTTCATATTATTTGTACCAAGATAGTAAAAAATCTTGGTTTGAATGTATTTTAGTTGACATAAATCATCCTGCTGTATTTAAGAGTAAAGAACAAAGACAAACGCTTGGGATTTAATATAAGGATTAATATTCTTGAAGCGTATAATTTAACCGTGTTATACAACCATGNATTATTTTAAAAATATAAAATATATCAACTAAAAACCTGCTGCTATAGGATCTATTGGTTTCATTAATTCTCGCAGTAAAATAGTTGCATAGCATCCTTTATTCAGAATAAAATTTAATTTAAGGGATTCATGTAAAGAATGAGAAAATTTATTACATAATAATGATGTATGTCTGAAACCACCTTCAACACTAACTTCTTGCATTTCTTTAATATAGAAATTATTTTTAGATATATTCTCTTCTTCCATAATACTCTTAAGAATAGAACTGAATCTATTGTCATCTTTGAAAGCGTACCCTACCAATGGTATTGCAGGTAGTTGTATCACTGATGTAGTATAATCGAACTTTTTAATTCCTACAACACTATTGTTTGAAAAACGGAAACATACATCGCCACTCCTAGGTAATGCTATATCATAACCTTCCTTTATGACTTTGCTTAGAGATCTGTTGAATAAATAGGACTGATAGGATTGAACTAGTAAACGCCTAATCGTTATTGGGAGTTTTCGTAGTGCTCTTACCGGATCGTTATTATTTACAAGTTCCTGCAACAGAATTCTTTCCAGATCCATTCGGATGGGCATAGTTTTTAGTACGTTCTGAAAATTTGAACTATCCTTACATAATTCTCTAATTTCTCTTATTTCTTCGCTATCATACCTACCAGGATAACAAATGAAAAGTTCTATAGCCTCTTTGAAATTCCTCTTCACTATTTCACGTCCAATTAGATGTGTTACAGCCCTTGAACTCCCAAATCTCTGATAACCAAAGAAGTTTGCAATACAGTTTTTATGAATCATCTCTTCAAGTTCACCTCTACTTTGTTCCATATTTTCATATGTGAAACCTGTGACGGTGATAGTAAATCTATTACCAATAAGTTCTCTCTTCGTGATAGGTCTTCTAGTATATCCAAGTAGTTCTAGTGAACAATGTTTTGTCACAACATAGGTTTTAGCATCTCTATACTTTCTAACAGAACTTACATATTGTTTAGTTATTGCCTTGGCATCCTTCAAACCCAGAACTTTAAGCTTTAATCTAGTAGCGAGCTCAACTTCTTTTATTGCATGAGCAGAGTCAATACCTTCTTTCTGTAACAAATATAACGGATATGTATGCTCTTCATCGACATTCTTTGTAAGATCAAATGATGTACTATCCACAAGTTCTTCAACAATGAATTCATCTGTAGCGCCTTTAATGGAGCCAGATATTCCCTCTATATTTGTTGAATAGACTTCCATACCTATAGAAGTATCTATGGTTGGAACTATCAATGTTACATCTTACTCGGTTCTACCTTCAAATGTAAAATTCTTGAATATGTTAGATCTTTATAGTTAACACTGATAGTAATTCTATATTCACCAGGTTGTAATCCATCCTCCGGTACAATTGTTAACATTACTGTCTTTGTTGAAGGTTCATTAAAAGTAAGTTTCTGCTCGTCGAATTGAGCTGTCATATTAAAGAGTCGTCCAGTAGGTATTACGGTTCCAGCGATACGCATGTCTACAGTAGAATCCAGTTTTTGGTTTGCAGTTACTTCCAGTTCGATCTTTACACTTTCCCCATGTAACATCCTAACATTATTATTCACTATGTTAAGATTGATTGGTAAAGATAAATTTGGATTCAATACAGCTATTTTATTCTCACTCCATTCTGTAAACCATACCTTACCATCTGATCCCAACGCAAACTGTAGTGGATTAGCTATACCACACGGTTCATCATAACCTTCACAGGCACCCCAATTAGGATTTTGAGTCGGTATAAAATATTCTATTAGAGTTTCTTCATTTGGATCGAATACAGCTATAGCATTACCTTGATGTAGATTAATCCATATCTTTCCTTTATCATCAATGATATTCCAATAGGGAAGTGATACAGGCAAACCTGCACATGTCAAATATGAACCGCCAGATTGGGTGAGACATTTTTCATATCCGCCTAATGACGTACTAGCACGTGGTAACGATGTTACATATGTTGTTAGTGTATCATTCTCTGGATTTAATTTGAGAAAGGTACTTGTTCCGTGATCGTTGATCCATAAATTTCCATCTACGTCTATTACAACACCAACCGGAGAAGAAATTCCTTTAGGCATATTGTATGTTGTAAAATTCATATTGCTAGGATTGAATTTCATAATATTTCCAGTAACTGGATATGTTAAAGCTGTAAACCAAATACTTCCTTCGTTATCAAATACTAACGGCCCAAGTGTTTCCAGATCAATACTTGGAGAAAATTCTTTTATGCCTTCAGAAGTGTTATGTTGTGTGTTAGAAGGATCTAGAAAACCTATTTTCTTTCCATAGATCTCACTAAACCAAATATTTCCTTCGTTATCAAAATTAAAGTTGATCGGATAACTAGTACCAAATTCTGTTGTTGTTGGTATTTTGTAAGTTTCAAAGATTTCTATTTCTGTGTTAAACTTCCATATTGCATTAGCCACAACATCAGTAAACCATAAATTGTTATGTTCATCAAACTTCATATCCCATATTGATGCTATAGGTAAGGTCTTCTTTCGTGCCTGAGCATCTGGTAATGAAAATTCCTTGAATTGTTTTGTCTCAGGATCAAATTTACCTATCTTTCTTGTGGCAGATTCTGCTACCCATATAATACCATTTTTATCAACGGTTATACCAACAGGTTCAGAACATTCACTAGGAATAAGAAATTCCTGAATATATTCATTGGAATTTACCACACCAGAACCACAGAGAAGAGCTTTTGCTTCATTTTCTACTTCAGATACTGGTGGTCTATATATAATTGCCAGAACTGAACCTATTAGTACTACTGCAACTCCGACAACGATAATTTTTTTTATATTACTACTCTTCTTTGTTTTTTTAGACATTAAATTATCAAATAGTAATTTTCTATTAGCACTTATATCTCTATTGTAATCAAATATAGTTTCATATAGATTTTATTTGTAAATTTAAATTCAATATATATTGTATAAAGATCTGGTATTAGATAACCAAACCAAGTATTCTATACTGAAATATAATAATACAAATTTATAGCTTTATCCAATAGTAGCTAATACCATAAAGAATTATTATCATATATGTATCATAATTTAGATAATAGATATACAGTTAAGATACAAAAATGTGAATATAGCCTTGGATTTTTAGTTTAAGGGTCATACATTATAGAACTGGATTATGTATATTGTTATCATACATACAAAATTGACTTGTAATATGGAATAGATTACACCAGATTTACTAATCAAACCAAAGGTGATAATTAAGAAATAGATATTACAGTCAATTGAAATGAACTATTTTCATTTTTTATATATCATATAATCAGATCTAGATCTTTAGATTGTAAGTAAAATTCAATCTAGAAGTTGTGGAGAAAAAAGAAGAAGAGTTTGTTATACAAATATGGTGTTTCTTTTCAACAAATTATATGTTCAGAAATATCATTCTTTCTATATTGTGTGAATCCATCCCGCAAAATACATGAAAAATAAACCTATTATGATACCAGAAAACATCAGTATTTTACTCTGTGTGAACATATGAGAGAGGTGACCCAACTTGAACAAAACATATGTAGATACTCCAGTTCCCAAAGCAAATCCAAATGATACTGCCAGGCCAGGAATGCCCAAATATGCTGCCACAACACCGATGAGTAATGGGATAGAACCTACTATGCCTGCTAATACAAAAGTTCCTACTTTTGGTCTGATCAACATGATTGGTATCGAGATAACAAGTCCTTCTGCTATTTTATGTAGAAAGAAACTTGTAGCCTGTATTGATTGATGTATAAAAGTAAATGAATATCCTGACTGTAGATCAAAACCTATTACTACACCTTCTGCAAAACTGTGAAATGCCACCGCTAATGCAAATAGATATGCTATAGTATAGGTTGTAAATTGTGATTGAGTATTTCTTTCGGTATTTGAATATCGTTCAACTGCAAATGGAATTACAAGACCTATTGTAAATGCGAGTAAAAGTGTTGACTGTAATGGAATTGACCTCAATCCAAAGTCTATACCAAGTCTAGATGCTCCACCAAACAAATCTATTAGTGAAAAAATTGTTATACCAAATGCAATAGCAATAATGAATCCTTTTGATGAGTCCTTTAACTTATGAGAAAGTTTAGAATTGGTAAGGCCTATGTAAAGTGGTATCACACCAAATACAATAGATAGTGCTATAGCACTATTCACATCAATGATCTCTGCGGAAAGTGATTTGGAAGATACTTGGCCAACTCTCTGATCAAATGAAACTATTATTGGGTCTGGATCTTCGCTCAGCCTTGCTTCTATCGTGATTCTATAAAGATCATCTTCTATGAAAGTGAAAGGAATGAAGACATCACCTGTAGTGTATCTTGTTTCAGGTATTTCTGCTATAATGTTATCATCTTTGATGATACTTACTTTTACCAGTATATTAAAAACATCAGTATTTTCCTCAAGTATACTGAATGCAAGCATAACATCTGTATCTGATATAGGATTAGCTGGAGTGCTCAAGTATGTTACACTGTAATCTCTTACCTGTTTGGTTTCTCCACCAAGGAGATGACTTGATATACTAACAGGTGAAATAATTAACAATAACATTATAATTAAAAAATAATATTTCATCGGTGTGTGTGAAGTTTTAATTTATTTAAAGTGATTGGTATAGATGCTATGGTAATTATATCATTTGAGATTTAATTCATTATAACAGGTTTTTCATGGATATGAGCTCATCAATACTAGTTTGAACTCAAATATCCTCCACTTCCTACAAAATCTACTCGTAGATAGTATAATGTTTGTTTTACTAGTATACTATAAAAATCACAAAATAATTGGATTAAATTGATTAAGGTGTAAATAATCTAATATATAATGGAAAATAAATTGAGTGATGATATTATGATTATTCAATATATCCATGTGGAAATTATTTTTAACAATGTAAAAATAAAAAGATATTTGATATATGGAGAAGACTGCATATGAACAAAATGCTGAGTGTCGCTATAGCGATCTCAGTTGCTATAGTTATCATCGCTGTATCAATATCAGATCCAACTACAGATATACAACCTAATGAACCAACTAGTAAATATGCAGAACAAGTATCAGATCCAACTACAGATGTACAACCTAATGAACCAACTAGTAAATATGCAGAACAAGTATCAGATAGAAATAAACAAGAACCATTAACCATAAATCCACACTACTGTGGCTCTGGAGAAGCAAATTCCAACAAATACATAACAGAATATGTTCTCCCAAACAATTGTTCCTTACCTATAGGAATAGCCATTGATGAGTATGGTAAGGTATGGATCGGAGAGTCCAATGAAAGGAAACTTGCTGTATTCGATCCTGATAATGAGAGTCTGCAAGAGTTCGATATTCCAGGTAATACAGAAGATGCAAAAGGTTCGGGTATCTGGTCTATAATCTTTGGTAAAGATAAATCAGTATGGTTCTCAGATGTATCTACTAATTCTATATGGATGTTTCAGATAGAAGAACAGAAATTCTTGAAGTATGAAATACCAACACCAGAAAGCTTTCCATTTGACTTGACCATAGATAAAGATGAAAAGATATGGTTCACGGAGTCATTTGGTAAGAAGTTTGGCTATATAGATCCTGTTACAGATCAGATCATTGAACTAGAACCACCTTTACAGCCTAGTACAATTGGTGCAATTACCGTAGACGAAAATAATAACATCTGGCTAGTTATGAATAATCCAACTGGTTCCTTTGTACTAAAGTACGAACAAGAAAGTGAGATATACAGTTCATATAAACTACCTGATGAAGTAACTGCTCCCGTGGGTATATCGATTGATAAGAGTGGAAATGTTTGGATTGCAGATCATGCAGGAAGTATGTTCTTTAAAATTAATCCATTAAATAATACCACTAAAGCTTATGTAACCTCACTACCTTCAGTTAGAACATCAATAAACACGGGAGGTCTTCCGTCATCATATCCTTACTGGATAGTTATCGATACAAATGACCATATCTGGATAAATGAACATCAAGGTAATGCTATAGCTGTATTCGATCCAAATGAAGAAACTCTAATAGAATATTTTATACCGACTCAAAATCCTAATTGGGGTGCCTGTGAAGG
>PAWD01000027.1 GCA_002713325.1 Nitrososphaerota archaeon | reverse complement strand
CTAGAGTTACGTTTCTGTGACAACTGTATGGCCAAGACAAAACATAAGATTGTTTTCACACCAGAAATAGCTACTTACAAGCGAAAACGACTCTACAAATGTATAACGTGTGGTAAAGAGGGTTGGAAGAGAGGTCTAAGACCAAGCTCGGAAATATCATATTAAATACAAAGACAAAAATATCATCATGTATAGAAGTCTCATATGAACAAAAAGATAAACAGACTAATCAATGAAACAAGTCCATATCTTTTACAGCATGCAGAGAATCCTGTTGACTGGTATTCTTGGGGACCAGAAGCACTGGAAAGTGCAAAAAGAGAAGATAAACCAATCTTTCTCAGTATAGGATATAGNGCGTGTCATTGGTGTCATGTGATGGCTCATGAATGTTTTGAGAATGAAGAGATAGCAAGCATTATGAATGAAAATTTTGTGAATATAAAGGTGGATAGGGAGGAACGCCCTGATCTAGATGATATTTATCAAAAGGTTTGTCAGATGATTACTGGAAATGGAGGCTGGCCCCTTAGCGTTTTTCTAACTTCCGATCAAAGACCATTTTTCGCTGGAACGTATTTTCCTCCAGATCAACGATATGGAACTCCAGGTTTTCAATCACTGCTTATACAGTTATCTGATACATACAAGAATAATCGTGAAACTACAGAGCGCCAGACTAAGATCATAATGGATGCTCTTACTCAAACGACGGAATTTACACTGACATCAACAAAGCTAGAAAAAACACTTTTGGATGAAGCTGCTGTAAATCTTCTACAGAGTAGCGATCCAATAAATGGCGGGTTCGGTAATGCTCCGAAGTTTCCTAATACATCAAATCTATCCTTTCTACTGCGGTACTACTATCTGTCAAAAATAAGTAGGTTCAGGGATTTTGTTTTATTAACATTGAATAGGATGGCCGCTGGAGGCATTCATGATCACATAGGTGGTGGATTTCATAGATATTCTACAGATTCCAAATGGTTTGCACCACATTTCGAAAAGATGCTTTACGATAATGCATTAATACCATTAGTATACATTGAGGCGTTTCAGATTACCGGTGATAAAAAATATGTAGATATTGCAAGTCATATTTTCGATTATGTGTTACGAGAGATGATAAATATGGATGGTGGATTCTACTCAGCGCAGGATGCAGATTCTGAGGGAGTTGAAGGCAAATACTATACGTGGAAGAAGAGTGAGATCATGGACGCTCTTGGAAACGATGGAGAGATTTTCTGTATGCATTATGGATTAACAGAGGGGGGTAACTTTGAGGGAGAAAACATACTACACGTAAGTGTTTCTACAGAAATATTGGCAAAGAAACTCTCCAAATCATTGAATGAAATAGAACATGTATTGTCTGAAGGAAGAGAAAAACTCTTGCAGATCAGGGAGAAGCGTGTAAAACCTGGAAAGGATGAAAAGGTATTGACCAGCTGGAACGGTCTTATGATCAGCGCTTTTGCAAAGGGCTACAGGGTAACTGGAAATAATGTGTATCTAGAAGCTGCAAGGAATGCTGTAAATTTCATTGAAACAAAGCTTGTGGATGGCAATATGTTAAGGCATACATTCAAGGATGATCAGGTAAAGCTCAATGGTTATCTGGATGACTATGCATTCTACATAAATGGATTATTGGATCTTTTCGAATCTGATTCCAAGGCAGAGTATCTACACAGGGCTACTGAATACGCCGATTATATGATTAAGCATTTCTGGGATATAAGTAACGGAGATTTTTTTTTCACATCTGACAATCACGAAAAACTTATAGTAAGAACAAAAAGTATCTATGATCTATCAATACCTTCAGGTAATTCAATGTCTGCCCTTGCTCTTTTACGTCTATATCATTACACTCAGAAACAAGATTATTACAAGGCGGAAAAAATTCTTAGTAAGAATGCTACTATGGCCGCAGAAAATCCATTTGCCTTCGGAAAACTTCTTAATGCAATATTCATGTATGTTAGAAAACCTGTTGAGGTTACTCTGATAGTGAAAGATTTCCGGACTAACGATGCGGTCAACTGGATCAATAAGCAGTTCATTCCTGAAGGTATATTTGCAATGGTGGATTCTACTAGAATTACTCAGCTTCATGATATAGCATTCTTCAAGGGAAAGGAAGCTGTAAAACAAAAGTCATTTACTGCATATGTTTGTAAAGACTTTACATGTTCGTTACCATTGCATTCCATCGAGGATATAAAGAGTAATCTGACGTGTTAATGCTTTATATCAACAATCTACAAGTGGAAATCGGGATTGTTAAGGAAACATAAATGCAATATATGTGATAGAAGTTTTATTCATGTAGAAGAGCTTATGCAGCATCAGCAGATAATTCATGGAAACAATAGCTTATATGAATGTAAGACATGTAATATGACATTTACAAATGGTGAGGATTTAAAAGCTCATGCTAGGCGTTATCATTCATACACGAAAAAGTAAATCATCTTCTTATTGGCCTGACTTTACCCTGGTCTATAGTATTATGACTTGAATCATACACAGTCCAGTTGATCATGAAGTCATTGTTGGAAACCTTTAGTTTTAGATGGGTCTTCGCTCCTGGATTCAATGCCTCATCATCTACGTATGAAGTGACTTTATTAGAAGTTACATCTTCATCGTCCCAGTTTTTCGGCCCCCTATAAGCTTCAATAACAGAATTTGAGGTTTCTATAGTTATACCATAAACACTTGTATCACTACTTTCAGCATTCCTAATATGGATGAGAATTAGATTTCTAATCTGTTTCGCGGTTATCCTTATATCTACACCATCTTTATTCCCATTTATAGTTCCTTTTTGAACAATGATTACATCTTCAGCAGGCATTTTCTGTTCTTTATCTAGAACCGTAACAGTTCCAGTCATCCACGGATGTAGAGAACATAGATAATTGTATTCTCCTACCTCCTTAAACATGATCTCATAAAGTTTATCCTGTTTCATGATTCCTGAATCAAAATCTATACCCCAACACATCCCCGGACAATCTGGAGTTCCACTTGTTACAGTATGTGGCGCGTTATCAAAATTCTTCCATATTACCGTTGTACCAATTGGTATTGTAATTCTTGCAGGTATGTAGAATTCAACATTATCAACTTTTTCTGAACCGTCAACTATTTCTACATTAACTTCTTCCTGTGCACCGATATGGATAAATGTACTTGGATAGAGCAATATACTTAGTATAATAATAGTTTGTATGATAGTCATATTGAAATTTATTATTATGTTTGGTTTTAAAATTGTTATCACAGAATTTCATAAACAGTTAAAATTCATGTATTAATATAGATGTGAAACACTAGAGATCATATTTATTTCCTTTTTCTCTACATAATTCATTCTTAACATCCAAATCTTAAAAACAAAAGATATATTATTACCCACTTTAGATTAAAGTTGAATTGAAGAAGATCGCAGTAATAATAATGGGATTAACGCTGATGCTTGCTACTGTAGCATTATCAGATACCTCTTACGCAGAGAGACAGACATCTACAAATTTTAATTTCTCGATGAGTGGATGTGTCAATTACGGGATTTGTGGTGCAGAGTTCATCGTTGGAGATATTGTTGAATTCAAAGGCACGTTGACAACTCATGATGGTGAACCAATAAGTGGAGCTGAAATAACAGTTTATAAATTCCTATCAAAGCCTGAACTTGTTCCTATAGTCTCCGGAGTAACTGGTATAGATGGTAATATTGATCTCACATGGACTGCTAAATTAACACCTGTAGAAAAAACCGCATATGACGTAATTAATAAATTCCAAACAGAGACGGTAACTATATTTGCACAATTTGACGGTGATGAACAGTATACTGCTTCAACATCAAAGAAGAAAACGGCAACAATAATGGTAAATGAATTGAAAACTATAATAAATTCTGATAAGAATTTGTACAGACAAGGAGATTCCTCCCTTATCTATATGGCCTTTTTAGACAACAGAGATGAATTCATTGACCCTGATTCTCTACGAGTAGTGCTAAACAATCAAGAAGTTCAGGTGGAGAAGAAGAAGGTAGGTTCCTACGTACTCACTATACCTATGCTTCCAAAGGAACACACACAAGTGTTTGTAATACCAGTGAAGGAAGGATATAATATTGACAATGGTTTCTTGACCATCATTGTAGACCACTTGAAGTAACAAAAACACATTTGTTTTTATTTTTTAAAACACAGTATTCTTTCACTTACTAAAGTGTGAAACCCTGTGAACTGTAGCGTGAATACACGTAGTTCCTATCACGCCATTTTACACCTTTTCTTCTACTAGCTTTAATCACACCAGAAAGGAAACCAAACGCAATTATCACTGCAGCAAGAGGGGCAAGTAGGGCATAAAGCATGTTTAGTTTTAGACTTACGCGAGCTTCTACCATACCAGATACTGTAATCAATATACAAGTTATTCCGCTTACAACGAAGAGTATTTTTGCTATTATATTATATAAGAAGAATGCAGAGTAAGGTAAAATTAGAAAAGGTGATAAGAAAAGGAAGAAAGATACTAGGAATATAGCAATTGCTTGAAACCTATTTACTCGGTAGAGCGGTATGATAAGTCTGCCAAGACCATTCCATAAAGAGCTAAAATCCCTTGCCCAGATTGCAGAGACAAGATGTTCACCTCTAAACATCTTTAGTTTATAACCACTCTTCTTCACACGAGAGCCAAGTGCACCATCTTCAACAAGTTCATCCCTAATGTCTGAATGTGTGCCGATCGCTTCATAGACATTACGTTTTATTACATAAAAACTTCCGAAGAAGTAGCCTATTTTGTGTGTAGGATCATTAACGTGTAATGGAGAATAACGAGAATGTAAAAGTGTACTTAGAAATGGCAACGTAATTTTGGTCCATCGATCCAAGCATAACAACCTTGGGACTAATGTAAGCGCGTCTAGACCTTCACTCATTATTTTAGAGACAGCATCTGAGATCACATTTTTAGCGTAATTTGTATCCGCATCCGTAAATAATAGAAGGTCCCCATCAGATCGGAGATATCCCTGATAACATGCCCAATTCTTTCCTACCCATCCATCGGGTTTAGGTTCTGTTTTTATAAATAATATTTTCCAGTTTTGCGAAGCATGTTCCTTGATTAGATTAGTTGTTCTGTCTGTTGAAGAATCATCTACTGCTATTATATTGTAATTTTGATAATCTTGATTCTCTATTGTAGTGAGACATTTACTTATGAAGCGTTCTTCATTCCTTGCAGGAATGATGACATTGACTTTTGGTAATTCAACACTGTTAGCGGTATCAAGTTTTGGCGCTTTTCTAAATGATCTTATTATATATACAAGTAAGTATATCCACGTGGATGACACTCCCAACATTATAGATACCAGTATCATAGTGAAAATATTTAATGCGAGATTCATAATCATCACTGCTTTTCCACATCTGCGTTTATCCTTTTCAAAGCATCTTCAGTACCCTGTTGAATATGACCCTTTATCATACCTGTGAATACTGACATCATTCCAGAAAGTTTAATGTCCCACACAACAACAACCTTGGTTTTACCATTTATATCGTTCAATGTGATATTCTTCATACCCTTCATAGGTCCATCAGTTATACTTACTTCAATACTCTTAATAGGATTCAAGACAACTGTTTCCATACACTTAGAATCCTTGAATGCTATGATAACTTCTCTCGTTATAGTATTACCATTGACCTTTATGTTCTTGATTGATTTCGTACCATGCCAGTACTTCGGCTCGTTATCAAGATCACTGATAACTTTCCAGACTTTTTCTGGAGGGGCGTTTATCTCTTTACTTACCTCAATACGAACCATCATAAAGGCTAACAAGATATGGTTTTATTAGTTGATCTATAAACAATCTAATACATTCATATGAATATAGCTTCACTGTAAAATTTAAATGATATAGATTTAAAAATTTATTCTTCTGATTCTTTCTTAGATTTTTTTTTATCTTCATTTTTTTCATGCTCTTCTTTTATTTCTAGACCTTCTGTTCCTTGCGCTAGAATTTCAGTGAGTTCTTCTTCTCTTAACTCTCTAGTTTCAGATTCTATTTCCTTTTCCCATCTTTAGGTTCTTCAACAATTTTAGCCGATTTCTCTTTTTTCTCTACTTCTTCTACTACTTTAGTTTCAGCTTTTTGTGATTTTGGAGATGTGGTTTCTTTTTTCTCCTTTATTTCCTCCGTAACAATTTCGGTAGTTGGTACAGATACTGCAGTCTTAACCTTTGGTTTCTCTTCCTCTTTTATCTCTTCAGAATACAACGAAACAGTTACAACGTCATCTTCATCTTTTTCCATTTTTACCCTGATCCTGCGCGGAGGATGTCTAATACCACGTTTCCACATGATCATATTCAGATTTTGATCTATTTTCACATCTTCAGATTTCATATGGTGTTGTGCAAATTCCCTGATCATATTAATTGCACGCTTGGTCCTTCTGATTCTAGGACTCAACCATACCTTGGAAAGATTTATTGTATAAACACGACTTTGTTTTTCCTTAGACAAAATTATCACCCTACGTTAACGTCAGTTCTTCTCCACGCTCTCTGTTTGGGATTTCTTCTTACCTTTCTGCCGGTTCTAACTATAATCCAAGCAGGAATCGAAGAATTTTGTTTCACTTTTTTAATTAACCTATTTTTACGTCCAGTATGTTTTCTCGCAGCCATTAAAAGAGCATAAAATGAAGACCCCTTTTAAATCATTCCGCTTTTGTGAAGAATGTCGTAAATTTGCTTCAGTATCTTAGCTGTTGCACCCCAGATTACGTTATCATTATATACAAATTTATAGACATCACCAAAACTCATATGATTCAGATCAGGCTCAACTGTTTTCAGCATATCAATTAACGGAACATCAATAATTTCTTTGATCTCATTGATACTAGGTTTAGGATTTTCAATCTCATCAATTATTGCAATGTAGGGTACTATGGTAAAGTTGGAAGTTAGTGTATATACACCACGTAAACATCCTATGATATTATTTTTATCTATACTAATACCTATTTCTTCATGTGTTTCCCTTATTGCTGTATGTAATAGATCCTTATCAGAATCCAAATATGTTCCACCAGGACATGATATTTCTCCAGCATGTTTCTTAAGCTTGTCACTACGTCTGGTAAGTAATATATGCGGGTTTCCAGATGGGAAATAAATTATCACTATTACTGCAGCAAGTATTCCTTCATCAATTTTCTCCTCTTTTACTAGATGAGATTTCAATACTTCAAGTAATTGTAAAGATTCCATTGATAAAGACTTAACAACGAAATAAATATGTCTTTGTTGTAGACTATCTACATGAATATATCATATGAAATGAATCCCCCAAAGATCAAACGAAATACTACTTTTGATCTTGATTTGCTCAAGCAAGACATGGATAAGTTTTATGAAAGGATTTCTCAGCTTGTTGCTCTGACTGACAGTATACATTTGACTGATTCAGTTTTTGGTATACCAAGAATATCTAGTATAAGCGCAGCTCATGAAATCATAAATATACATTCTGGTATAAAGTTGCGTTGTAGCGTAAGAGCAAGGGATAAAAATCTTAATGCAATAATACAACTAGTTTCTGATGCAATAATGATGGGTGTTGAAGGTTTACTTATAATAAAGGGTGATAAGCCAGAAAATCCTTCTATAGATTCTGGTTTATTATCAAGTGATATTGTGAAGACATTAAATGAACAGGGCTTTGGCGATAAGATCAAATTATTCCTTTCACTTCCCAATAATCCAGATCTCAATCAAATACAAAAGAAAATGGAAGCAGGCCCTTTCGGTTTTATAACGCAGTTAATAAGCTCATTACATCATTTACAAAAAATCGTTGATCATGTAAAAAGCAATAATAGAAGAGTAATTCCGATGATAATGGTTCCATCTCCAAAAAACAAGGAATCTGCTACATTGATCGGTTTGGATTGGCGAGAATATGAAAATGATACCTATTTGTTTATAAAGCAAGCTTTAGCGATGTGTGGAGAAGTATTAATAACATCGCCAAATAGTTTTAATGGGGGAATGAATCTTTTGAATAAAATAAGGGTTGAAATAAATTGATAAAGACACATGCATTAGGAATATATCCTAGGTCTACAGGACTAATTGAAGCTACTAGAAAGAATGACAAAAAACTTTCACAGTTATTTCAAATGGAGAAGAAGAAACTCATAAGGGAGCAACAGAAATCAAAACTAAGCTATGTATGTGATCCACTTCTTGATTGGGATGATATGTTTAGACCATTTTCTAATATGAAGAATGTTAGTTTGGGTGCTTTGAATAGATTCTTTGAGACTAATACATTCTATCGTAAATTGGTAATCAATGGTGAGTTGGATGATTCATCCCGTATCGTTAAATCACATCTGGCGCTTTCACTATTACCAAAGAATAAGGAGATTGCCGTATCTATGCCCGATCCGTATACATTTGCAGATTTGAATGAAAACAATTACTATAAGAACCATACAGAATATCTTTTTGCAATTGCGGAAATGTTGAAAAGGGAAGCAAAGGCACTTGCAGGGGCTAAGGTTGGATTAATCCAGTTACACGCTCCATCCATTGCTTATAATGCTGACAAAGTGGATATTGGAGTTATCAAGGACGCAGTTGAGAGGATAAAGAATGGATTGAAGACAAAAGTTTACTTACACTTGTATTTTGGTGACATTTCCAGAATATTTAGTAAATTGTTGGATATAAAGATCGATGGTTTGAGCATAGATTTATCATGTAACAATCTTAATTCACTGGTAGATTACAAAGTGGATAAGGGTTTGTGTTTAGGTATAGTTAATGCTATGAATACAAAGATGGAAGATGTCAAGGCAACGGCAAAGATCCTTTCAAACGCTTTGGATAAGATGAGTCCAAGAGAAGCGTATATTAGTACTACATGTGATTTACAATTCTTACCTTATGAATTTGCAGTTAAGAAATTATCAAGGCTTGGAGCTATAGGGAGGAATGTACAGTTTGACTAAAACTTTTCCAACACAGGAAGTTGGCAGCTTAAAGAAACCAGAATGGCTGCTTGAACTTGTAAGAAATAAACAGATAAGCGACTCAGATAAGAGCAAGGCAAGGAATGATGCAGCCTATCTTAACATTAAAACTCTGGAAGATATAGGATTAGACGTTCTTTATGATGGAGAGGTCAGAAGGGTTGAGATGTACGAATATCCTGTTAGATATATTAATGGCTTTGAGTTTGCGGGTTTGGTTCGTTCATGGGACAACAAATATTACAAGAAAGCTAGATGCGTAGATAAGGTTGCATATAAAACAAATTTTCACTCAGATGAATTCGAATTTGTAAAAGAAAGTTCCGATAGAATGTTAAAGGTTCCTGTCACCGGCCCGTACACAATTGCTGACTGGTCGTACAACGAATATTACGATAGTAAGGAAGAATTCGTTTATGATCTAGCACGAAATGTGGTAAGACCTTTGATGATGGATCTTATAAAGCAAGGAGCACAGGTAATACAAATAGATGAGCCTGCTGCTACAACACATCCAAGTGAGATGAAGATTTTTGCTGAAGCTATCAATGAATGTGCTAATGGTGTAGATGCCAAGATAGCAGTGCATGCATGCTATAGCGGGAATGATTACCAAGCACTAGCTCCATACGCTGCCGAGATGAAAGCAGACCAGTTTGTCCTTGAATTTGCAAATAGGGATACCTGGAAACTGGGAATAACTGATGAAGTTAGAAATGGTTATTCTGCTCTGAAATCACTTAAAGAGCATGGATTTAATGGCGAGATAGGTCTAGGTGTTGTTGATGTTCATGTTGATGAAATGGAACCACCAGAATTGGTTAGAGATAGATTACTCTATGCTGAAAAAATATTAGAAGAGCCTACAAAAATTTATGTTAACCCTGATTGCGGTTTGCGTACACGAACTAGAAATGTTGCGTTTGAAAAGCTAAGAAGAGTTGTGCAGGGCGCAGAAATGGCTAGAAATGCATTGAAGTAAATATATATTTTAGAGAAATATCTATACATAGTTAATTAAAAATAAATAAGTGAAATAGATACAAACACTACAATTCAATTCTAACATCTTCATTTCTTCTACTAGTATCACTTTCTTCTCAAATTCACAATAAATATCAACTTGATATATTAGATAAGTATATGACTTTGTAGATCTATTTTTTAAATTTTACTTTCTTGATTCTGTTATAAGTTCAGTAAGTGCGTTGAACGCTTTGGCAATGTCGTTCATGTTAACAAGCATTATGGTATCTGTATAACAACTTATGGTATCTTCTATGTTTACATGCCTTCTTGCTAGTTGATTATAAAATATCAGGGCACAGCCTGATGTTTTAATGATTTCTTCCGGACTCTGGACTATTATAGCAGCTAAGTTATTTTCAACTTCAAGTATATTATCATCATTGAAAATATTTTTCATCTTTTCAAGTATTAATTGATCGAATATCAAAGTCATCGAATTGATACTTTCTGAGACGCTAATAAAACTGTCATAGTGTTCAGTTAATGGTTTTGCAATTTTCTCTATTGTTTTTTTGTTCTTAACAATTGATAGTTTAGCAACATCTGTTCTAAGATTAATCTTACTTCCAGCAATTATTGGTCCCACTGAAGTGTAAGGTACTTTGTAGTATGTTCTAATTCTTTTCAAAGCGGTAACTATACTTTCTATGCTTACATCTGTGTCAGTAATAGTATCTATAGTCGGTTTAATTATTCGTGCCATTCCACTAAGGTTACAATATCCACGTTGCATTGCATCCTGAAATGATAAATCATTATCAATAATCGCCATCACAGATTTTGTTATATTCTTTCTGACCAGCATAGGTCATATTACACCTATCCAGGTTATGTATGACCAAAAAATATAAATGTAGTGGTAAGCACAGACCCAATACTCATGAAGAATAAAGTCGTACTTGCATATTCTGGTGGTCTAGACACATCTGTAGTAGTGAAATTACTACAAACAAAGTATGATTATGATGTTATTACCGTTACCGTAGATGTTGGTCAAGATGATGATTTTAAGGATATAGAGGAAAAGTCAAAGGCCATAGGAGCGATAAAGCACTTTTATTTTGATGTTAAGGAAGAGTTTGCTAAAGGATATTTGATACCGTGTATAAAGGCTAACGGACTGTATGAAGGAAAATATCCACTGGCAACTGCACTTGCAAGACCTTTGATTGCAATCAAAACCGTTCAAGTGGCTGTGAAGGAAGGTACAAATGTATTAGCTCATGGCTGTACAGGAAAGGGCAATGACCAGATACGATTTGATATCACAATGAGGTCTCTTATGCCAACGCTCAAGATAGTAGCTCCAATAAGAGATATGAATTTGATACGAGATGAAGAGATAGAATTCGCAAAGGAACATAATATACCTGTTAGTATTGAATCTAGGAAGTACAGTATAGATCAGAACCTTTGGGGGAGAGCAGTAGAAGGAGGAGTAATAGAACATGCAGATTCTGAACCACCACAGGACGCCTTCCAGTGGGTAAAGACACAAAATATGCCAGATAAAGCATGTTACATGGATATTGAATTTGATAGTGGTATACCTATTGGAATAGATGGTAAGTTGATGAGTATCGTTGACCTTATACAATATGCAAACGAGAAGGCCGGTTCGTACGGTGTTGGTATAATAGACCATATTGAAGACAGGGTGGTAGGAATAAAATCTAGAGAAGTTTATGAAGCACCGGCTGCAACATGTATAATTGAAGCGCACAAAGATCTGGAAAAACTAACACTAACAAAACATGAAATAAGATTCAAACAAATTGTTGATGAACAATGGGCTTGGTTGACCTATTCTGGTCTTTGGGTAGATCCGTTGAAAACAAATTTAGATAAATTTATAGATACTACCCAACTGCGGGTTTGTGGCAAGGTAAAGATAAAAATGTACAAGGGTTCACTTCGCATAGTTGGAAGGGAGTCAAAGTATTCTCTCTATGAGCCAAAACTAGCAACATATAGCGCAGGGTCCACATTTGATCAGAGTCTGGCGAAAGGTTTTGTTGAACTCTGGGGATTGCAGTCTATAATTGCAAATGAGGTAATGAGGAGAAGTGAAGAGTAATGGTTACGATAAAATGTCATGAATGTGATAAGGAGCTAAATATATCTAATGATTCTATAAAGGGCGAGATAGTGACATGTCCTGATTGTGGTTCAGACTTTGAAATTGTTAGTATTGAAAATGACAAGGTTGAATTGAAACCAGCAGAAAAAGTCGGCGAAGATTGGGGAGAATAAGTTGTCTGATATTTGTATAGTATACGACAGAGTCAGATGGGAAGAGAAATGTTTATGCGAGAAGGCCATTAAGTTAGGACATACCAGCAAGATGATTGATGCAAAAACACTTGCAATCAGTACTTTTGACGGAAATACATCTCACAACTTTGGTGATATTGTATTACAAAGATGTATAAGCCATTATAGGGGATTATATCTAACTGCCTGTTTAGAATTTTTAGGATCAAATGTAATCAACGCATATTCTACGGCAGAAATTTGTGGTAACAAATTGTTAACATCGGTCTATCTTTCCAGACATAGAATTCCTACACCTGTTACACAGTTCGCATTTGGTCCTGATGTTGCAGGTGAAGTTGGTGATGAAATGGGATATCCGTTAGTACTTAAACCCATTGTCGGTAGTTGGGGAAGGATGATCATACCCATAAAGGACAAGGATGTCATGGATTCGATAATAGAGATGAGGGAAGAAATGTCTAATCCATTGAATAAAATATACTACTTACAGGATTATGTAAATAGACCACCAAGAGATATTCGAACTATTGTAGTTGACGACAGGGTTGTTACAGCGATATACAGATATTCACCTGAGGGAGAGTGGAGAACAAATATTTCACGTGGAGGTAAGGCTGAATTATGTCCCATAACTAATGAACTGGAAGACATATGTATGAAGACATCAAAGGCTGTTGGAAGTGGTATACTTGGTATTGATTTGATGGAAGACAAAGAGAAGGGCTTGGTAGTACACGAGGTCAATAATACTGTAGAGTTCAAGGGAGCATCTACTGTTAGTGAAAAAGATATAGCCGCAGAAATAGTGAATTACGCGTCAAAGATGGCAATGTGATTTTATGAAAGTTGGAGTAGTTGGTGCGTCAGGTTATGTTGGTGGAGAACTATTACGATTACTTGTAACTCATCCCAAAATAGATCTAACTATGGTAACATCTAGACAGTATGCTGGTGAATACGTGCACAGGGTACATCCAAGTCTGAAAGGCTTCACGGAACTTACATTTTCACCAGTTGATCTTGATAAATTAAGCAGCAATTGCGATCTGGTATTCACATCTGTGCCTCATGGAAAGGCTGTTGGGATAGTGAAAAAACTGTACGATACTGGTGTTAAGATCATTGATTTAAGTGCTGATTACAGATTAAAGGATCCCAAAGCTTATGTGGAGTATTACGGTTTGGAACATCCACATCCAGAACTTCTTATGAGATCAGTTTACGGTATTCCAGAATTGCATAGGGATAAGATAAAGAATTCACAATTGGTATCATGTCCTGGATGTATGGCAGTTACATCAATACTTGCAATTGCACCATTGGTAAAGAATGGGTTGATTGACTTAGATCATGTTATAGTTGATAGTAAGATAGGCTCTTCTGGCGCTGGAGGAAAACCATCAGCTGGGACACATCATGCTATGCGTTATGGTGTTGTAAGGCCTTACAAGCCCGTTAAGCATAGACATACTGCAGAGATCGAACAGGAGATAAGTATCATTGCACAGAGCGAGGTTAAGATAAGCATGAGTCCTCACGCCGTTAACATAGTACGAGGAATTTTATGCACGAATCATACATTTCTGAAAAAACAAATAACAGTTCAGGAGTTATGGAAGATGTATAGGGCTATGTACAAGGGAGAGCCTTTCATCAGATTCATTAGGGACACTAAGGGTCTTTACAAGTATCCAGATCCTAAGTTCGTGATTGGTTCAAATTTCTGTGATATAGGTTTCGATGTAGATGAAAAGAATTCTAGGTTGGTAGCAATGTCTGCGTCGGACAATCTCATGAAAGGTGCAGCTGGTTCTGCCGTTCAATGCATGAATGTCATGAATGGCTTAGATGAAAGTGATGGTCTCAGGTATGCTCCTATAAATCCAGTGTGAGTTACATGATTGTAATCAAGATTGGTGGTAGTGTTGTTGATGGTTTACACGAGAGCACAATCAAAGATTTGAAGACAGTCATAAATCATGATGAGGTGATCCTTGTACATGGTGGAGGTAAAGAAGTTACAAGTATAGCTGAGAATCTTGGAAAGGAGCAGAAATTTGTAGTATCTCCTGGAGGAATTAGGAGTCGATACACAGACAGGGAGACAGCACAGATCTATACAATGGTAATGTCAGGTAAAATAAACAAGGAAATTGTCATTATGCTACAGAAGGATGGTATTAATGCTGTAGGTTTGGCTGGAATAGACGGAGCCATAATTAAAGCAGAAAGAAAGAAAAAATTAATTATAATTGATGAGAGGGGAAGAAAAGTAGTAATAGATGGAGGCTATACTGGTAAGATTAACGCTGTTAATGTATCACTACTAAATACAATTACAACTGGAGGATATATACCAATAATTTCTCCTGTGGCTTTGAGTGAAGAATTCGATCCGTTGAACGTTGATGGTGATAGAGCAGCTGCATATATTGCTGGAAGTGTAAAGGCAGACAGTGTTATCTTTCTAACCAATGTAAGCGGATTGATGATTGATAAAAAACTTGTTACACGTATTACTATTAGTGAAGCAAAGGAAATGTTACCAAAAATAGGTTTTGGGATGGAGAAGAAGGTATTGGCATGTACAGAAGCTGTGAGTATGGGTGTGAAGGAAGCTATAATCGTATCGGGCCAGATGGCTAATCCAATCTCTTCCGCATTAAAACATAATAATTGTACGGTGATAAGTGGTGAGTGAAGAAGACAAATACTTAGCTGATGTGTACCAGCGCTTTCCTATAACATTAGTAAAAGGTAAGGGTACCAAGGTCTGGGATAGTAACGGAAGAGAATATATAGACTGTATTGGTGGTTACGGTGTAGCACTTGTTGGTCATTGCAATGATAAGGTTGTAAGGGCAATAAAGGAACAAGCAGAGAAATTGATAACGTGTCATAGTTCGTACTACAATGATACTAGGCTTGATTTTTTGCAGAAATTAATTACTGTCGCACCAAAAGGACTAGGTAAAGTATACCTTTCCAATAGCGGTGCAGAATCTGTGGAAGCTGCAATCAAAATTACTAGAAAATATACTAAGAAACACGGCATAGTGGCTACTGTAGGTTCATTTCACGGAAAAACTATGGGAGCGCTTTCAATAACATATGCTCAAAAATACAGAGAAGTATTTGCACCACTGTTGGAAGGTATGAAGTTTGTACCTTTTGGTGATATAATAAAACTTCAGGATGCAATTGATGACACAACGGGGGCTATAATTGTAGAACCTGTGCAAGGGGAGAGCGGTATACACGTAGCACCTGATGGTTACCTACAGAAACTTAGGGAGATCTGTAATAGTATGGGTATAGTACTGATATTTGATGAAATACAGACGGGTCTTGGTAGAACGGGAAAGTTATGGGCGGGAGAGAATTGGAATGTCATACCTGATATAATGTGTTTGGCGAAAGGTATTGCTGGAGGTGTGCCAATGGGCGCTACTTTGGCAAGGCACGAGATAATGGATGCTTTGAAGCGTGGTGAACATTCATCCACATTTGGCGGTAACCCTTTAGCATGCGCAGCAGGACGTGCGGTATTAGAATGCATAGTTGATGATGGTCTTGTTAAGAATGCAAGTAGTGTAGGTAAATATTTCAAGGAAGGTTTGTTGGCATTGAAAGATAAACATAAAATAATAAGAGATGTAAGGGGTCTGGGTTTGATGCTTGCAGCTGAGTTGAGATTTGATGTCAAAAATGTATTATTTGACGGAATAAATGAAGGATTACTAATGCTCTATTCTGGGAAAAACATAATCAGACTCTTACCTCCATTGGTTATGGATGAACGCACAGTGTCAAACGTCTTATCTATAATGGATAAAGTTCTAAGTAAAGAAGAGGATAGAAGAAATGTTTAGACTTGATAAGATCGACGAAAAGATAATTAGTATACTAAAAATTGATTCAAGAAAAGCATTTATCGAAATAGCTCAGAAAGTTGGTCTGTCAGAATCCGCAGTAAGAAGAAGAATAAGAAATCTTATTGATAACGGAGTAATAAAGAAGTTTACCATTGAAATGGGTATAAGTAATAAGACAAGTGCCATTACATTAATTTCTGTCAGTCCGTCTACAGATACTTCGGAAGTTTCTGAAAAACTAAAGTCACTTGACGGTGTGGATGTGGTTTATGAAATAACCGGTCAGTATGATATAGTGACAATAGTAAGTGCACCCACAGTTGCGGAAATAAACAAGTGTATAGATTATGTAAGACGTATAGATGGCGTAGATGATACTAACACTGTGATAATTCTTAGAACTATAACTTGAATAATATTGTTATCTCAAGTTAGTTCTTTCTCACATATTTCCATATATTGACGTTACATCAGAACCAAAAATAATGGTTAGTAAAGTGTGATGTATCTTTCCAACAACCAATAGATTCTTAGTAATGGTCAGTTATCAACTGATTTCGATAAGAAATTCATTTTTTACAATGGATATCGTTAACGATACATCATAGAATAGCTCTAATCGTTATTTTAAATGACTAAATATGCTAATTTAGTAGCGAAAACAGTAAATAACCTATTGTTAGTGTATGTTAGTAATGCAAGATTCGAACTACTTTGCCAACGTGTATAACGAGTTGCGTAACAATGGTAATACGCACATTAACATACTTGATAGCACTCTCAGGGAAGGTGAGCAGCATCCTGGAGTATCATTCACGAATAAACAGAGAATACAGATTGCATGGATGTTAGATTATTTTGGTGTTAGTCAGATAGAGATTAGTCCTATTGTGTCCCCAGATCATGAAAAGGCAACTAAGACAATAATTAAAGCTGGTCTTAGTGCAGACATAGTAGCGCACTGTAGAGCATTAAAACAGGATATAGATGTTGCCTTAAAATGTGATGCAGAATACATGGCTATGTATCTTGGAATTTCCGATATTCATCTTAGCGCTAAACTTAGGATAAACAAGCAGCAAGCACTTGAACGAGCCATTGAAGCTGTTGATTATATGAAAGCTCATGGATTGAAAGGTAGATTTACAGTTGAGGATGCCAGTAGGGCAGATCCGGAATATCTAAAACAGGTGTGTAAAGCTATAAGCGATGCAGGAATTGATCGTATAAGTGTACCAGATACTGTTGGAATAATGCGTCCAAGAGGAATGTATAACCTTGTTAAAATGATCAAAGAAACTGTTAACACACCATTAGATGTTCATTGTCATAATGATATAGGTTTAGCATTAGCTAATGCACTTGCTGGTGTAGATGCTGGTGCAGATCAGATACATGTAACTATTGACGGTGTTGGAGAAAGAACAGGTATACCATCATTGGCAGAAACCGCTCTTGCGTTAGAATTACTTTATAAAACAAGGAATGAGTTCAGATTAGATATGTTGAAAGATTTATCCAAATTACTTGAACAATACACTAAAATGGAAACACATGAATCTAAACCGATAGTTGGCGATAGTGCTTTTAAGCACAAGGCGGGCACGCACCTGGCTGCTGTATTAAGAAATCCCTCTGCATATGAGATTATAGAACCTCGTAAAGTGGGAAATAGAAGAAAGATAGTATTTGGAGAACTTGCGGGCAAGAGCGGAGCGGCGTTTCTACTTTCCTTGCTTGGAATGGAAGCAAAGGTAGGTGATGCACAGAAATTCGCTAACGGTCTTAAGGAGCTGCGAATGGGTGATATATTGGAAATATTTCTAGATGAGAAACTTGAGAAAAGGATAATTAGCGACCAATCCGTAGAATCTACGGAGTGAATATAGGTTTGGTTAAATGCCCTGAGTGTGACGCCGATATAAAAATTCCAGATGATTCTATCGAAGGAGAGATCATAACGTGCCCTGATTGTGGTGCAAGTTTTGAACTTGTCAAGACAAACGAAGGATTTAATATAAAACCTGCACAAGTCGTTGGTGAGGATTGGGGCGAGTGAGCAATAAGCTTACAATTCTTTTTGATAAAATTCGTTGGGAAGAAAAGGCGTTATACGAATCAGCAAGGAAGAAAAGCATTGATGTTACAAATGTGAATTGTAATAATTTATTCATCGATCTTAACAACGGAATTACTGAAGATTATGGTGTGGTTTTACAGAGATGTGTGAGTTACTTTCGCAGTTTACATTCTACCGCGGCATTGGAAGGTAAGGGTGTAAATGTTGTGAATCCCTTGCATACAAGCATAGTAGCCGGTAACAAATTGTTTTCCCATATGAAGTTGAAGGAGGCTAATATCACTACACCAAAGAGCATAGTAGCATTTTCCAAGGATTCTGCATTAGCTGCACTTGATAAACTAGAATATCCCTCGGTTCTGAAACCAACAGTGGGAAGCTGGGGAAGGCTTATTGCATTACTAAATGACCGGGAAGCTGCAGAGTCTGTAATTGAAGATAGAGAGTATATGTTTCCCTTATACCAAATATACTATTTGGAAGAGTTTGTGAAGAGACCTCCTAGAGATATTAGGTCCATTGTTGTTGGCGATAACGTTGTTGGAGCGATATATAGATATTCACCAGAAGGAAGATGGAAGACCAATATGTCACTTGGTGGTAAAGCAGAATTATGTCCATTGACGAAAGATCTTGAAGATATATGCTTACGCGCAGCTAGGGCTGTTAGCGGAGAAGTTGTTGGTGTTGATCTAATGGAAGATGATCGTAAAGGTTTACTTGTTCATGAGGTTAATAATACCACAGAATTCAAAAATGTCACTAGGGTGACAGGTAATGACATCCCTTCGATTATAATAGATTATACTATGAGCTCTAAACGATAGAAATGGTCTCAAGTACATACGCTGTCCAATTCTTGAAAAAAGCGTTGGAGTTTTACACTCCATCCAGACAAGAATCTGGTCTTGCAAACCTACTTGTGGAAAAAGCATCACGCGAACTTGGTTTCGAACATGTGTACACTGATGACATTGGAAATGTTATAGCAACCAAGGGAGATGGAAAACCAAAAATTCTTCTTTGCGGTCATATGGATACTGTACCAGGACAGATCCCTGTAAGAATATCTAACGGTTTCATTTATGGCCGTGGTGCATCTGATGCAAAATCTTCTCTAGTTGCGATGTTGCTTGCAGCATCGATGGTTCCAAGAGAATATGGCACAGTTACATTTGCTGGTGTTGTTGATGAGGAGGGCAACGCCACAGGGATCCGTAATTTGATAAGAGGTAAGATCGACGCTCATTATGCGATATTTGGCGAACCAAGTGGAATAGGCAGTATTACTATTGCTTACAATGGAAGACTAGCATTAAAGATAAACTGTGATGTGGGTAACAGTGCACACGCAAGTGCACCTTCACTTGCAAAGAATTCCATAGAAGAGATGTTTGATATTTGGGAATCAATTAAGAGTAATATAGATAACATAAGTTCGAATAATGGAAAGAAAGGTGTATCTTATTGCTTAACGGAGTTCACCGGTGGTTCAAGCCATAATGTAACACCTGCAAAATCCACGATGACTATAGATGTAAGAATACCTACACATATGACCACAGCTGATGTATTTGAAATACTTGATGAGATAATAAAAAATATGGCTACTAAGAAGGATATTAAGATAAGTTATACACTTGAGGACAGAACAGAACCATTCGAGGCTGATCACACGTCACCGTTAGTACGATCTCTGGTATTAGGTGTTATTGATGTAAGGGGTAAGCGACCAATGTTGATCAAGAAGACTGGTACTGGCGACATGAATGTACTTGGAAATGTATTCAATATACCAGTAGTAACTTATGGTCCAGGAGATCCACACTCATCACATACAGTAGATGAAAAAATTTCTATAGAGGAATATCTATCAAGTATCGAGATTTTTAAAAGAACCATTTTCCATTTGTCACGATTACACAACAAACATATCAGTAAACAATAATTTTTTTTTACAACGGTCACTCTATAAATATGGGTTTTATCAACATATATTATATGTCACGCCTTCTTCATATACAATATCATAAATGTCATGATGTAATATGTTAGCATTGTGGCTTGATTACCATTGAATTTATTGATTATGTAAAGACATTAAAGAGATGGTACCAGATCTCTACAATAGGAATAAGTGTAATTACACTCTTCCTTTCGATTTCTATTGTAATGATTGTAAGGAGGTATTTTCAATCACTTAGGGTAAATCCATTTTTTGTGTAGTTTTTAACTGCTTATACTATCTAATAATCAATTTCATGGTCAAATATATGGATAATTTAAAATATTACATATCTGAGTAAGATCAACAATTACAATATTATAAAACATAATAAAAAGTAAAATTAGATAAAAGATATTATTTTTTGAAGATCTTGACCTTTTACTACTATCTTGTTCTCCATTATCCTTTCATCCTTAGGATTGAATGCAATTCCTATACCAGCATTCTCGATCATACAAAGATCATTTCTTGTGTCACCTATAGCTACAGTATCTTTTAAAGGAATATTCATGGATCTTGCCGATCTTTCAAGGTGAAATCGCTTGCATACAGAGTTCTTGCACCAACAGTTGATTTGTTTCCATCCCAACGGCATTTTTAGTTTTCCCGTAAGTAAACCGTTTTTAACTTCCAATACATTTGCGATACTAAAATCCATGTTAAATTTTTTTACTATGTAATCAGTACCCAATGTATAACTATGACTTATTATTCCAATTATATAATCACGTTTTTTGAATTCATCTATTATTTCAGACGCTCCATCCATTAGAGGTATGCTTTTTACGGCATTAATAACTTCACTAGAGTTTATACCCTTCCATAATTGTGCTATTTTTGTTGACTTATTATGACTGTCTATATTCTCTATCATTATTTTCCTAATCTTATTTGACATATTATATTTGTCTCCTAGGGTAAAAACTAATCTCCCATTGATCAGAGTACCATCCATATCAAACGCTATAAGTTTATTTTTCAAGGTTATTTTTATGGGGAAAACTGTGTCATCGTCGAAGACTTTTCTCGTAATAATTTTTCAAATTTATGAATATCAATAAAACCGAACGGGGGTATCTTATGCATTTTTGGCGGCTCTTCATTAGAATTCAAATATGCATTATTTCTCAGTTCCACCAGTATTTTACCCTTTAATGATTTGGGACAGATCTCACTGTGATATATTGAAGACAATGAGCAGAGTAGCATTTCTCGTAAATGCATATCACCCTTTTCAGCATGAAAATGTGGATTTCTAGTTTCTATTTGGAAAATCTCAACCCCTTTATCAAGAACATCGGTAATATCTTTCGTGATTATTCCTCCAAATTCCTCCAATATGTTCATTATTTCATATGGTTCAATTGCAAAACCTGATGAGTATGTAAGAAGTTCTGCTAACTTCATACTCATTGCATGCTCTCCAGAATTTCCAGTCCTACAAATATCAGTTTCAAAACCTGTTTGATATGACATCAAAAGATTTAGATAATTATTAGTATGCTCCGATATCCGTCCTGTCTTGGGAAAATAAAGTTCACCACCTTCTGATATTTTTGGTTTATAAACCCACGAAATCCTTGACATTGAATACGGTGTATTTGCCATCACAAAACTCGACGCAAAAATTTTCACATACTCATTAACTGCCCCAGGAACGTAATTATCTGCATCTATAAATCCTACATATTCTCTGTTAGTCATCTTAGCCAATAACATACCGACAATCATTGATTCAGCCTTCCCATTCCTAACAACACCATTTTCAAGCAACTCATTGTATTCCAATTCCTTCAGAGCCTCCCCTAATCCCGGATCTTGTTGATGAATAATTATAGAATCGCGACCAACAAACCTGTTATATTGATTAACAGCATTATACTCTGTCCTAAACCTATCAACAGGATAGCGATCGCTGTTAGATATTATTATATTAAAACAATCATGAGGTATACCGCTTAGAACACCTTCGAATATCTTAAGTTTTTCATTCCTTATGGGTATCACAATCGCAAGTTTGCTCTCCATATTTTCTACTTCTTCTGTCTCTACTTTCCTAATCGTTTGCGGTGGTTGATATATTTCCTGTTTAGCTCCAGAATCAAGTTCGTAAACCTTCTGCACAGAATTTAAATTTACAGCTCCAAATCTTTCAGTATATCTTGGAATTTCTAATTTCATTATATTTATAAATACATTTCATCAAATATATTGTTTTAGTATAATAATATCTTAATATATAGTTCTAATCTTAATTTCTAATTATAAAATGTATAGATAACAGTTTAATTTCAGAATCTTAACAGAAACTATCTTAAAAATTTATGAAATCAAAAATATAATATTAAAACTCATATAATCAGATTTTTGTTTTTATTACGGATTTGACTCATGTTGTTACAGTAAGAAAAATTAACTTCTATCTATATCATAATTATGATAAAACTACATTGGACCCACCATTATTTTTGGTTTATTTGGTGTATCGTGATGACATTTCTTTCCACATAAAGGGCAAGTTTTTCTATTTAAGAATATACACTGACATATATGTGAATTAAAATAATTCTCTGAAATTTTTGTAAACTCTCCAGTACCATTACAAAAAGGACATGAAGAATTTAATAATTCTATCTTGCCTATTCCCTTACATACAGCACATTTTTTCTTATCACCCATAACCAATACACTAGTTTAAAGTAATTAAAATATTTACTAATTAGTCGAGTATGTTTTATTTGGGTATATTTTATTTAAGTGTATTCCGCGTAAAGCGAAAATCAATAAGAAGATCTAACATTTCTAAATCAAAAGTGTACATCACCTCTTTTCCATATACGAAACTCAATTAATATTTTTATGTTAATTTTGGTAATGATAATTTTCTAATACATTGCTGGTCGTCTATTCTCGTCAAACAGTATTTGAATTGATAAAAGTCTCTCTGAATCTAACTTTTGAGTTAGTTATAAATTTTATTTTTTTTGTAAAATCTTTCCTTCTTGCCTAAGATCAGATAATATTCTCATAAGTGTATCATAATCAACATTTATCTCGTTCAAGATCTTTGCATGGTCTATATCACCGTACTTCTTTATGAAATGTGTGACCGTCTGTTTTTTCCTTTGATATATTCTATCCATAACTATAGATAGTTGTGAACGTGATTTAAAGGAATTGAGCTTTGGTAATACATCATGAGCTTTGATAACATTAGCAACATTTGGATAAATAAATATTGATTTTGAATATACATCAATTTCAACAAACAGTTTAATAGTACTACAGATAGAGTAAATTAATGGAAGGCGTACAAAAAGTAAAATGTGTTATGTGCGGTACTTCATTTATGTCCGAAACCGATACCAAGACATGCCCAACTTGTTCAGAAAGTCATGGAAGCGATAGTAAAGGTGGTACGGGCGGTTGTGGCTGTGGACATGGCCACTAATTCCTATTTTTTGTGATGATGGATTATTAATTAAAGTAAGAAATACAAGATTAATACTCTGTTAATGAATAGATCACTTATCAAGTTGTGTTATAAGAACATATTTTCCTTTCCTTCTACTATTAGATAAATTTCAATTTTTGTTCTATAGAATAAATGCTTAATCATCACTTGTTATTTCATATAAAAAAATTATATATAATAAACATTTTTAATCAAATAATTATATATATATATATATGATATTTAATATACAATGATTTATATTATAAATATTACATCAAAGATTTATGATACAAATAAAGCATGACGCCAGATTAGTGAAATACATACAGAAGGAATTTACTGGAAATAATTTATCTCATAGATGTCGTTGTTGTGATTCTAGCTTGAGAAACCATGAGGAACTTTTAAAACACATCGATAACATCCATCTACGTAGCGGATTCTATTTACCATCAGTAGATCGTTTTTAAACTAGACCAGTAAACTTCAACCCATTATCTAAAACACCATTTTTTTAATATTTTTTTATACTATTTTGATATGATTTTATTATATGAAGGCTAAATGTGTTGAACTGAATGACTTTGATATGTAATTAATTAGAATTCACGCATTCATGAAATTTTTTGTATCAGATCTTTTGCGAAAAGTAGAACCAGATTTTTTATATACGAAATAGACGTATATAAAATATTATAAGTTAATTTTCTACATTATTCGTTATCTCCCTTCCATGTTGTGGTTACTTTATCTTTAACATTGGAGAAAAAGGTGCCATTGGAATAAAATTACATTATTGGATATAGATGTAATACATAGGACGGCAATTAGTTCATTCATGATCAAATAAAACATGAAGTGACAGTATGTTTTTAATTTCTTTTATGGTTTTGAAAACATCAGCCGTAATAGACAGGTTTATTTTATTTTGGTTTAAACTGAACATCACGTTATTTGTCACAATCTCCATAGATTGCTTTATGTGTTTCTTGTTATCCTTTGTATGACATATTACTTCTGATTTCTAATTTCTAATTTTAAACCCGTTAATTATATTTAATGTGTCAAAAGAGAAGAATTTCATTAGGAAATTATTGACACCGTAAATAAATCAAAAATTAATATTTATTTCTCAATTAGAAGTGAATACTCTAACAATTTGGAATTTGAATTAATTACTATTCTGAAGATGAAGTGTATTGAGTTGAGAGATGTAATTTAATCCAACTAATGATAAGATCAACAGCGAAATCTATTTGTGTGGATGTTAAAGTTACACCTTTAGGAATATTATACCATTTATTCATACATTTACGGCAGCAGGTTGCAGTAGCATGTTGAGCGATGAAAACTGGATGATTTTTGAAAGGAGTTTGTTTACCATCATTAAAAGGAAATGCAGGAGAGAGTCTATCAATAATAAATTTTCGAGTGTGTTTGGTAATTTCATCTAATCCATGTTTATTTATATATTCATATTCCTTTATATCAAGATCAAATTTGCTACGAAATTTAGATTTATTTAATTTGAATAGGTGATTATTAATAACTGAATTCGACAACAATAATCAGAAAGAGCATAATCCCTATAAAGTATCTGTAATTTTTTGCATTAATTTTTTAAATGGATTTTCTCTAATTTTAGATATTTCAAGTAAAGTTAAAATTTTAGCTTCTTACTCTTTAGGATTTTTTTATAACGTGATTTAATTTTGCGATAAAGAGAATTAGATATTCCTTCAGTATTGATACCTAGGTTACTATGACAATAGGAACAAATTGTAATAAGATTGTTAAGGTCATTCATACCTCCATTCCTTACTTCTTTTATATGATGAACATTGAGCCGAATTTTTTTGTCATACTCAATTACTTCCTTTAACCTTTCTTTAGAAAAAAACTGTTCACCAACAGATCGATCCGCCTTATTCTTTTTTCTTATTCTCTCAATCAAATTATACTGTTTTATCATTTTTAATCGTAATTTTTCATTATTTAGAAGATTTTGATTCTCTTTTATGCGGGATTTATTTACTTTACCAAAACAAGTTTGGCATGTATTATTATCACGTTTTACAGCTAATTTTCTAGCTTTCTTATATTCTCTATTCCATAACTTCCATTCTTCATAATTCATTCCATAGTGATTACTTTTGAATTTGCAGATGGAATGAAACCACATTTTCTTCCTTAGAATACTTTCTAATCTCCAGGAAATGTTCCAATTAATACCTTCCATGGCAAGTCTTCCATTCTCTGTATACACCCTAGTAACTTTGCTATCTCTGATAATAGGATGATTTCTGAGCATTTCTTTGACAAAATCACTCGTAGAAGATTCAGAAATATCGATTTCAACATCTGAGTTTATTTTGTTACAATAAATACATTCGTGTTTATTAGGTGTCTTAATTTCTTTTATTTTTTTTTCTTTAGCGTATTGGTTAATACACCTATCATAGATTTCTTCTGGGAGAACCACAGTTTCTGTATCAGTACCGAATAATATACGTTCATCACTAATCATATGTAATCATATAAAATAAACACATTACAATTAAAATATTCGTCTCAATGATGTCGTATAGTTCTGTAAAAGTTATCACGTTCAGCTACATGCATTCCCATTTGCTTTACTGCATCAATGATCTTCTTCGCATTTAGTGTTGTTGATCTCGCACCAGTAGCAGTGACAACTTCTTCACCATGTAATGTACCTCCAAAATCATCAGCGCCACAGTTTAACGCAAGTTGCGCCAAGCTTATACCATTGGTTAGCCATGATGATTGTATATGATCTATTAGACCGTTTATCATTATTCTTGATATAGCAATAATCTTCAAGAGATGTAAACCACCAGCAGAATACGAAATCATTCCTTCTTCCTGCATTTGTGTGTTATTAGGTTCAAAGCTCCACGGAATGAATGCCATGAAACCACCAGTCTTCTTCTGTAATTCAATTATCTTCATAAGCGATTGTGCCCTTTGCTCAACAGTTTCAACATGTCCATACATCATCGTCGCGGAGGTTCGCAAGCCCAATCGATGTGCCTCCTCCATGATCCGCAACCATCCATCACTACTTATCTTCAATGGACTGATCTGTTCTTTTACTTCATCAACGAGAATTTCTGCACCGGCACCAGGTAATGAATCAAGACCAGCTTCCTTCAATCTAGTCAAGACTTCTTTAGTACTAGACCGCTCTACCTTGGTAATAACATCTATTTCTGAAACTGATAAACCATGTATTCCAACACTTGGACACTTTTCCTTTATAGCCTTAAACATATTTTCATAGTATTCGATATTCAACGATGGATTATGTCCACCCTGCATTAGTACCTGTGTTATTCCAAACATGTCACGAGCAATAGCTATTCGTTTTAGACCATCCTCTATACTAACAGTATAAGTTTCATTATGACCTGGTGGTCTATAAAATGCACAGAACTTGCAGTATGTCACACATACATTGGTATAATTGAAGATTAGGTTATTAATGAAGGTGACAGTGTTGCCAAACTGGTTTCTCCTAAGAGTGTCAGCAACTAGGCATAGTAGTTGTACGTCATCAGAATTCATGAGTTTGATACAGTCATTAAGATCTAGGTTTCTTCCATCAAGAACACCATCAAGAATATCACTAATATCAGAATGTCGTATCATTTCAATTAGCAAATTCGAATTCAGTAAAGCATCATAACAATGCTATTTAATTCTTCGTGATAGATCTACTATTTATCTTCCTAATTTTCCTTATAATTTTTCAGAATGAAGCTCAAATGACTTTAGATTTAATTTATATAAAGAATAAATAAAGGTTTTTTTATGTTGAACAGTATCATTAATGGTTCTAAGGCGCTTGAGAATGCACTTGCTGGGGAAGAACTCTCCTTTAACGATGGTATGGAATTGATGAATTATGACAATATTTTCATGTTGGGAAAGATTGCTGATAGAATAAAAAAACAAATAAAGGGTAACACGGTAACTTTTACTGCATCATACTATCTCAATTATACCAACGTTTGTGCCGCAAGTTGCCCTTTATGCGCTTTCTATAAAAAGAATAATGAACCTGATGCTTACACTTTAACAAAAGAACAAATTTTGAACAGGGTTAGTATTGCTGTACAGAAGGGTGCGAATGAAATGCATATAGTCGGAGGGTTTCATCCAAATCTGGAATTAGAATACTACGAAGGTATGATTCGATCAATCAAAGAAAAATTTCCAAACATATCAATCAAATCATTTACCCCTGCGGAGATATTTTTCATTGCAAGGGTTACACATAATACAACTAAGGAAGTTTTACTACGTCTACAGGAATGCGGTCTTAATGCTTTAGCTGGAGGCGGTGCAGAAATCTTTCATCCAGAACCGAGAAAACAAATAGTTGTAGGTAAGTGTTCAGGCGACGAGTGGTTACAGGTTGCCGAATTGGCACATACTCTAGGAATAATGACTAATTGTACCATGTTGTATGGTCATGTGGAAAAGCCTGAACATGTAATAGATCATATAATGAAGTTGAGAGAACTACAGAAAAAAACTGGAGGATTTCTTACATTTATTCCGTTGAAGTTCAGTCCTGAAAATACCGAACTAAAGCGTAATGGATTGGTTAAAACACACAGTTCTGCGCTTTATGATCTGAGAATAATAGCTATCTCAAGATTGATGCTCGCAAATGTTATCAATAACATATCTGCATATTACATTGCTCTAGGTAAGAAGATGGCACAGGTAGCATTGACATACGGAGCTAGTGATCTTGTTGGTACGGCATTTGCCGAAGAGATATTCAGAGCTACTGGATTAACATATAGTTCAACTATAGAGGAACTAGTTAACATGATCAAGGAAATAAATCATATACCCGCACAACGCGATACATTCCACAATATAATCAAACGCTTTAGTTAGACTCATCTGGTTTTGTAGATACATCTTTTCCAGGTTTTGATTTTCTTCTTCTATTTAACCCAAAACTGGCAAGCATTAGTATAAATCCTACACCGCTAATTATTCCTCCAAATTGAGCAATGGCAAGATTCTGATTCAGTTCTTCTAACGGACCTAACTTAACTTGAGTTTCGAATGCGATTGTTATAACTATACCTGTTATTAGGATTGTACATCCACATATTAAAAATAACCAGTGCATATTTGTTAATTCTCTTTGGAAATTAATAATCTTTTTCGTATCAAATTATCTTAACTTCAATACTTTCTATGATTTTATTTTGTTTTGCAATAGAATATAATTTATTCAGAGCTTTATTACCTTGTTGACCCATATCAATTGTCAAATCATTCACATACATTTTTACAAATTTTTCAATTAAGTAGCGTGATGCACCTCTAGAGTATTGCATAGAATAATCAATAGCCTCATCTAAATTATTGAAGCCATATTGAATGGAAAGTTTGAGGAGATCATTAAATTTCCTTATGGTATCGTTACCCAGTCTCTTATGTGCTATATTTATTCCTAGAGGCAATGGTAGTTTGTTGCTGACATTGTTCCACCATAGCCCAAGATCTAAAACGTTTACAAATTTTGCTTGATCATATGTGATCTGTGCTTCATGAATAACCAATCCTGCATCAACAATATCTTTCTCAACAGCATCATTTATCTCATTGAACCTCATCTCTATCACATTAAAATCTCCAAGTACCATCCTTAACAGCAAATATGCAGTTGTCATCTTTCCAGGCACAGCAATTCTAATCTTTTTAAGTTCTTCAATATCAAAATTCCTTTTTGCTATGACAATAGGACCATATGCTTTACCAAAACTTGATCCGCTACGCAGTATTACGTAATCTTTTGTATATGAATATCCATGTGCAGAAACAGCAGAAATATCCAATTCACTCTTCAGAGCCCTTATGTTCAGGGATTCTATATCTTCAATAACATGGTTTATTTTCACATTATCAATTGTAACTTTACCAGACACAATTCCATAAAACATGAAAGCATCATCAGCGTCTGGAGTATGACCTACAGTTATTTCCATGAATTTTGCTCAATTAAGCAGATATTAAAAGGTAGCATTGTATATTATAGATGTGAATACTATAGAGGCGTTTGAACAAGATGTCATGTATCAAATTACAGATATTAAGAAGTTTTTACATTTATCGAATATTAAGAAAATAGATATTGATCAGCAGCAAAGATGTACGTTCACTGGTGCAGGAGATTCATTCGTTGCTGCATTGATAGCTGAACTTGTATCTAGTAATAGAATTCAATGTATTGATCCTATGGACATATGTCTAAACCCATCAACTGTTAAAGATCGATTTCTTTATACTATATCAATATCTGGTAATACTAAGGCAAACATAGAGGCTGTAAACGTAGCCAATAAAGTTGCTGAAAAGACTATTGCAGTAACTGCACATGTTGATAGCAGACTAGCGGAGATCTGTAACGAGGTTGTAGAATTAAAATTTAGAAATTCTGGTATATTTACTGCGGGGAGTATAGGATTTACTGCATGTATGTTGGCATGTCTATCCTTTGTAAGAAATATACAACTTGGTAACATTAAACAGCTTTTCAGGCAGGCACAAAGAGACGCACTTACTATCACAGTAAGCGATCATATGTATATCATTGGCAGTTGGATGACTTATCCGTTAGCTATGTATGGTTCAGCAAAATTATATGAAATATTTGGAACGAAAGTCCAATACTGTATGCTGGAACAGTTTTGTCATATGGAACTTTTTTCTTTGAAAAAAGATGATATAATTTTGATATTACCGGTAGAAAATGATTATGAAAAAGCAAATGAATTGTCTATTAAATTAACAAATAGTAATTACAATGTAGTATCTTGCAAACCAAAAGGCAATGGATTAGAAGAAAAACTACTTTATCACGTCTTTTTATTGCAATTGATAGCACTTCAGAATGCGAAGAAACAAAACCTCACGGAATGCTATTTTGTAAACACCGAGTTGAGAGATATCAGTAGCTCCCTCATTTACTAATACACTTGTTTTATTTTCATTTTAGCATATGCCTTCGTTCACTAACAAATACCAAGAATCAACATCTTTTGATTTTGTAAATAGTAATCTCATCGGTATTTTCTAGCATAAGGATTAAATAAAGATGTTCGATAAAGTTGTTTTTAATAGATATGCCACGTTACAAGTCAACACAAGAAGCATTAAAGATCATAGGCAATAAAGACCAAATTCGAATGGTGTGAAGTAGCTCTTTATACCCGAATAATTTTGGTGTTATAGCTCATGTAGATCATGGAAAGACTACAATGAGTGATAGCTTATTAGCTGCAACGGGTATGATCAGTCCATCGGTAGCAGGTAAAGCATTGGCATTAGATTTCATGGATTTGGAACAAAAGAGACAGATGACTATCAATGCGGCCAACGTCACATTATACCATGAAGAGGATGGTAAGCCCTACGCTATGAATATGATTGATACTCCTGGTCACATAGATTTTACTGGAAGAGTTACAAGAAGTTTAAGGGCTATAGATGGCGCACTTGTTGTTTGTGATTCTGTAGAAGGTGTTATGACTCAGACAGAAACTGTTACCAGACAGGCAATGGAAGAGAGAGTAAAGCCAGTACTTTACATCAACAAGATAGATCGCTTGGTTAAGGAAATGAAATTAACACCAGAGAAAATGCAAGAATGGCTGGCCGGAATAATTAGCGAGTTTAACAAACTTATCGATATTTATGCCGAACCTGAATTTAAGGAAAAGTGGAAAGTTAGCATACAGAATGACAGTGTATCATTTGGTTCTGCAAAGGACAAATGGGGATTCAATGCTAGTATTGCAGCAAAGAAAGGTATTAATTTCACTGACGTCTATGAGGCATACACTTCTGGAGATCCTACAACACTAGCTGAGAAAGCTCCATTACATGAAGCAGTTTTGGGAATGGTCGTTAAGCATCTTCCACCTCCACACGTAGCCCAAAAATATAGAATTCCCAAAATATGGAAAGGTGATTTAGACTCCGAAATTGGCAAAGCATTGGTTTCTTGTGACAATGACGGCCCAGTTATCATGATGATTACAAACATTGTGGTTGATCCACAGGCTGGCCCCGTGGCAGTTGGAAGGTTGTTTTCTGGAACAATAAATGACGGTGACGAAGTTTATCTCATCGATTCTAATAGAAAGGAAAGAGTTCAATCCGTTAACATGTTTATGGGTCCTAATAGGGAGCTTGTTAATTCGCTTGGTGCAGGTAACATACCAGCTCTGTTGGGGTTAGAGCATGCAAGATCTGGAGAAACAATAGCAACCATACCAAAAATTGTCTCATTTGAATCGATCAAGTATGTCTCCGAGCCAGTTATTACGGTGGCTGTGGAGTCAAAACATCCAAAGGATTTACCAAAATTGGTTGAAACGTTGAGAAGGATTAGTGTAGAAGATCCTAACCTTGTAGTAAAGATCAATGAAGAAACTGGTGAAACACTGATGGCGGGTATGGGAGTATTACACTTGGAGATCGCTACTTCATTATTACAAGAGGCTGGTCTGGAAATAACCACATCAAAACCACTTATCAATTACAGAGAGACAATAAAAGGAACCGCAGGTCCATTAATGTCAAAGTCACCAAATAGACATAATAAGATATTCGTAAAGATAGAACCGCTGGCTGAAGATGTGGTAGAAATGATAAGAACTGGAAAGATAAATGATAACATGGACAAGAAAGAACTAGCGAAGGTTTTGCGGGAGAAAGGTTGGGATGCAGATGAAGCTAGAAAGATAATCTCGATAGAAAGCGGAAACATGTTTGTTGATGCAACTAAAGGTGTTCAGTATTTACAAGAATCATTGGATTCCATAAAATCTGGTTTTATTGATATCATGATAAGCGGTCCCATGGCGCAGGAACATTGCAGAGGTATAAAGATTATTTTACATCATTATGTTCCACATGAAGATCCTGCGCATAGAACTCTTGCTCAGTTGCTTCCAGCAACTAGAAGAGCTGCTATGGGTGCTATACTCACAGCAAGTCCAATATTATTGGAGCCTGTACTAGGTATAGAAGTAAAGTGTCCTGCGGATATGATTGGAACTGTTGCTGGTATATTATCTGGAAAACGTGGTAAACTGATTAATGTTGATCAGAAAGGTGTAATTGCTATTATATTGGGCGAGGTACCTGCATCTGAAACTTTTGATTTGGCAGAAACCATGCGAGGAGGCACAGCAGGAAAGGCAGTATGGAATACCCATTTCAAATTATGGCAAGCTGTACCATCATCGCTTCTTATGCCAATAATCACAGAGGTAAGGAAGAGAAAGGGCCTGAGTCCAGAACCGCCAAGACCAGACGAATTCATAGATAGAGAATAAAAAGAGAACGTTTGTTTTTCATGCGTAAAATATGTGTCATCACGTAATGCTTAAGATCATTATATGGGTAATGACATTATGACTCTAAATGGCAAGAAGAATCATTACAACGTTAAGGTTCTACAGGGTTACGGTGTTAGTATAACCCTGAAATACCTTACAAATCTAAACACGGATTAAAAAGAACTGATGGGTTAGTAATGTATCAAGAAATCACTATAGCGAAGATTGACATATATAACTTAGCAGAATATTGTATATGGAAAATGAATTAGTATTATGAAGAAATTATTGGAGTAGATTAGTGTGGTTTTCAAAAAAGGACATAAAACTTGGAATAAAGAAAAACCTCATTCAGAAGAAACTAAGAGAAAGATGAGTGAATCACATAGGGGTAGAAAGCCTTCAGAAGAAACTAAGAGAAAGATGAGTGAGGCAAAGAAGTGTGAAAAGAATCCAATGTATAGAAAACCTCATTCAGAAGAAACTAAGAGAAAGATAAGTGAACTTCATAAGGGTGTAAAGCATTCAGAAGAAACTAAGAGAAAGATAAGTGAAGCGATGAAGGGTAGAATGAAATCAGAAGAAGATGAGCGTGTCCTATAAGGTTCATGGAAATAAGTGTAGAAAGAAATTATAATCTAATAATTTAGGTTGAAGATTTGGAGTAGATTAGTATGGTTTTCAAAAAAGGACATAAAATTAACTTAGGAAAAAAGAATAGACTAGGAAAACCTCATTCAGAAGAATCTAAGAGAAAGATAAGTGAAGTAACAAAAGGTGAAAAGAATCCAATGTATGGAAAGCATCATAGAGAAGAATCTAAGAGAAAGATAGGTGAGGCAAAAAATGGTAGAAAGTTGTCAGAAGAACATAGAAAAAAGATAAGTGAGACGTTAAAGGGTAGAAGAAATCACTATAGCGAAGATTGACATATATAACTTAGTAGAATATTGTATAGGAAAAATGAATTAGTATTATGAAGAATTTCCTAGGTGTTTTCTTCCCATTAGAGTATTCTTCTTATTTTGTTGATTTTTTCAAAAAAATGTTTTGTAGTAATCCTCTTCTTCACCATTAGGAAATCTGCCCAATTCATAGCCTAACGGAATTCCTCCTTCTTGCGCTAAGACAGCTTTACTAATTATTGATTTTCGGATTAATTGACTTATGGTTTCTCCACATTGGTTTGCATACTCTGTTATCGCTCGTAGTTCCTTAGGAGATACCTTGCTAGAGATCGTTTTCTTGTATACGTATCTTAACCATTAGTATTTCTCTCGGTTTCTCATGGTAAACCATGAGATATGTATACAACAGTTAGATCTAAACATTTTGGCGATTGTATAGATTAGTCACAGGTATTCTCACAGCTTTCTGAGATTTCTACAGAACCGCAACAATCCTAAGAACACGCCTGTATAATCTTCACAACCTTCACAGTTCTCAGGAATCTTTCACAGAAAAATCTAGAAATTATCCAGATAGACATCAAAATGTTTTTAGAAAACGCAAAATAGACGCCAAAATTGCAAAAACAGGCGTTAAGAAGGGAAAATCTGAACGATAACACATACGTTTAGATTTAGTGTTTACAAAAAAGTCTTAAATATTATTTTCACGTAAAAGTTAATACCTAAAGATTGTTTTAGTGAAACGCTTTGGAAGGTATGTCGGAGTTAAGACAAATTCAGTACTACGTCGATGGAAGGTCTGAAGCTCTTTTTTCCTTTGAGTTTATTCTTCTAAGTGTTCATTGATAAACTCATTTGCAAGATTCTCTGTAGGGATTACTCTTCTAACTTTTCGGTGAAAAAGATAAACATGTATGTTATAGGTTTTCTAAAGGTTCAGACATAAGTTTTTTTATTAAATCAATTTATTCATATATTATGAAACTAATTCAGGAAAATTGTTGGTTTTGTAAAAAAGGAAGACATTCTGAATGCATGAAACAAATTCCAATTGGTATGAGATGTGAGGTATTAGGTGATTGCTCATTTGATAATAAGATGATTCCTTGTAAGTGTATACATTGATTTGGAAAATATTGATACCATAATGCTTATCGAGTTTTCGGTCTAAAGGTTCAAGTAATGACCAACTATCATTACTACTGCACCGACTATCAATGCAACTCCGAAAATTGCTTTTTTCTTACTTAACGAGCCACACATGGAACAACTCATGCTATTTTATGCTAATAATCCCTTATTTACTTTTTATCAACACAAGGTTAAAAAATTGTAATGCTCAATATGTTAGTAAAGATCTAGATAACCTATCACTTTTTATGACTAGTAGCGGGAATTTCTATTTTTATAGATAGAGAATAAAAAGAGTACATTACTTAAATATGTGTGAAAACATGACACATGTAGTCAAGGTTAAGATCTTTACGTTTGTCAATACGATATGAATATCATAATTGATTCTATCCGTAGAATTTTCTACAATTAGTTTTCTACGAATAGAATCGAGAAGACCCTGTATATGATTAGAATTATAATTGGATATTAAAAAATTTCTAAAACACTATTTCTGGGCGTAAGTTTTTGGATATAAATTAAAGATTTAAATAATATTATCTCATAAATATAGACCTTAACACTTGAAGTTTTCTAAACTTGAATCACTATTCCTTTTCTTCGTCACTCATTATCTGTGAGGTGATTCAATTCAGTATTCATAATACTATGATCTATTAGATCATTTGGATCTAGAGATAAAGACAATATTTGTTATATTTGTAATATTTGATTTATCTGATCCCGAGATAAAGTCGATTTATTTGTAATATTTGATCTATTTGATCTAGTAGGTCCATTCAGGAATATCCATAAATTACCTAAAAACATACCAAAGTCATGAAAGCAATGTGGAATGATGTTATAATTGCAGAAAGTGATAAGACTGAAGTTGTAGAAGGTAACCACTATTTTCCTGCAGAATCAATAAAAAAAGAGTATTTTCATAAAACAGAAACTACTACTATGTGTGGATGGAAGGGTATGGCAAATTACTACTCTGTTACCGTTGATGGTAAAACAAATATGGACTGCGCTTGGTACTATCAAAATCCATCTGATGAAGCACAAAAAATTAAAGGAATGGTGGCATTTTCTAGTGGTGTCCAAGTTATCTAAATACTAGATTATCAATAATAGTTTCTTTTTCCTATGAGAAGAATCTTTAGATTGGGAATACATACAAATATAAAATTCGATCTATCAGATCATGTAGATTCCGCATAAACTCACTCTATTCAACCTTTTCCTATCTAAAACCATCATATCGTAAGAACATTTCAAATCTAATTCATACACAAAAAGTAATGGATTATCGTAACGCTTAAGTTCTAAGCTTTTTAGTTCTAATAATTAGATATAGGTAAAATATACCGGTAAAAGGTATAGGTAACAGATACAGGTACATGGTATAAGTAAAATTCACAGGGTAAACGAATAGATAAGCAGATAGATAGGTAAATAGGAATAAGAATATTATAGAAAAAATAAAAATAGACACTCTTACCATACAAATTTTTAAAACTCTTTAAATTCTTAAAGCTTTTTTAGGCGTAAATTTTTAGATATAAATTAAAGCTTTAAATATTATTTATACATAATTAAATATCTAAAGTCTTTTTTCTATTTTACTTCTTACAGGTAAGACAAAACCTTTACATAATTTTCACAAATGTACACAAAAATCATAGACATGAATTATGACGACATAAATCTCACAGACGTGCACAGATGTGTTGTATATGATTAGATATGTTTTTTGTTTTCACTAAAGTTTGAAAAATATTTATGTCTGGACAGGCGTTTATTTTGTATATTACGAGCTAAATCACTATTTAGTTTCGTTAATTTTTCGTCCGATAATTTTATATCTTTCTTTTTATGTTTTTTTATTTCTGTCACAGATTTTAATTCTTTAAATCCTTTAAAGGTTTTTTTAAGGTGTAAATTTACCTATTAGTTATTTTTTAAAGCTTTTTTAGGCGTAAATTTTTAGATATAAATTAAAGCTTTAAATATTATTTATACATAATTAAATATCTAAAGTCTTTTCTTAGATGTTAGTTTTCTTTCTGTTGATTAGTATTAATTATATCTCTTCTTACCTAAAAAAATAATCCAATGATAAGGGAAAAGAATCATTGTAAATATTAGAATCTATTAACTCTAATTTATAGAGTTAAAATCTTTCACGGTTTCTATTCAAGTTTACCGCCATTTCTTTTTTTAAAACTTTCTGAAGAGACTCATCTATATCATTTATCTTACCAGATAGATATTGACGTTGTCTGCAATTTCTACTGTTAATTATTACATCCATATGTTGTAGCTATCTTCTTCATCATCATGTTTAGTTTTTTCCCTTTTACCCAATGATTTACTATTCTTGAAATATTCTGTAATCATGGATGAAGAAATTCTTATTTTTCTTTATAATAACATGTTATTTTTATGATTCTCATTAAAATCAACCAATGCATGACACGCTCTTCTCCATTTACCATCACTTTTAATCAAGGAGTATCTATTATTGTTGTCATTAACATCATATCCCCTATAGTTGTAATACCAGATCAAACAGCCAGCATATCCATTATTCCACGAGTTATCAGGAAACTTAGTTACGACTTTATCATAAATATCATCATCATATATTTCATTTTTCTGTCCACATTCACCTATTATACATGGTTTATCTAAAGCAAGATTAGAATATGATATTAGTGTACCATCGTCATTGTATTCATGATAATCGTAAAAATCCAAATCCTTTAGTTCATTCTTCGTGTCTATTAGTGTTTGATAATATTGAAAACCACACGACGCTCTAATATTAAATATATGTATAGTATCCACACATTCATTTATGTATTTTATAACATCAATCCATTCAATATCCCTTCTCCAGATACTACTATACATTCCCTCAGGTTCATTCATAACATCTATTGCAAATATCCTATTTGTCTTCAGTCTAGTATCAGAAATGAACTTTTTTAATGCGTTATCTATGTAACTTTTTCTGATCTTTTCATTAGCAATAAGTGTATTAAGCTTTGGAAGATATTGTTGTGAATGAACACTTATCCCCCATGTATCCATTAAACAGATGTAAAGATATAGATTGTATTTTTCAGCTACATTCAAAACATCTGCTATATTTTTCACCAAACCATCATCTATTCCCTTTACATTTCCATTATCATCGAATTGTAATCCCTCAAACCTTTCAAAAAGCCAAAGCCTCACAACATGTGCGCCCATCTCGCTTATGTCTTTGAAGTAAGTATCAAGATTTGCTTTATTCTGTTTGTTATCATACGCTCTAAAATCATAACCCAAAACTTCATTCTTTCCAAAATCATGATCGTATTGACCATCAAGCCATGCTAGATTTACACCAAATACAAAATACCGTTCATCGAAGAGATTACGCATGAATCTAGCATTATTAATAGAGTATTTTAGTTTAGTCTATACCATATTCACGCCATCGTTGATCGACAATATTCTTGGTTTCCTCATCAACAATGGCAAGTTCTTGTACTTCCCTTTCATATCCTTCTTCCTTTGATTTTGTAGTTGCATCTATACCAAGTTTTGATCCTAGGTTCAAAAAAGGTGATGCTGGATCAAGTGTGTCTGTAGGCGTATTTTCAATTATCATTATATCTCTTTTTGGATCAGTTCTAGTAGTAACAGCCCATATCACATCATCGATGTTATGAACATTAACATCATGGTCTACTGTTATGAACATCTTCGTAAGTGAGAGTTGTCCCAAACCCCAGAGACCCATCATTACCTTCTTCGCCTGTCCAGGATATCGCTTCTTTATAGATATGATTGCAAGACCTTGGTACCAACCAGCCGGCGGCATTCCAAAGTCAACAACTTCAGGTTGGAACATGCGTATCAATGGTAAGAATGAACGTTCTATTACTTTACCAATATACGCATCTTCAAGTATAGGTTTACCTACTACTGTAGTAAGATAAATCGGGTTTTCTTTTCGCATTATACCAGTTAGGTTGAAAGTAGGATACGGTTCCTGTGGAGTATAGTAACCAGTATGATCTCCAAATGGTCCTTCCATACGTATATCGTTAGGGTCAACATAACCTTCTAGAACGATCTCTGCATTTGCAGGAACCTCTAGATCAACACTATTACAGTGTACCAATTTCAAACCCTTCTTCTTTATTATACCAGCAAATAGATATTTGTCAAAACCTTCTGGCACAGGTGCAACAGCAGAAAATACAGTTATAGGATCTGCACCTATTACAACTGCCACTTCGATCTTCCTCTTTTGTTCCTTTATCATCTGGTAATGTTGTGCACCACGCTTGTGTATCTGCCAATGCATTATTGCTCTCTTATCATCCAATATCTGCATTCTATACACACCTAGATTCCTATTTCCAGTTTCCGGATGTTTAGTTACTATTAATCCAAACGTTATGAATCTCCCGGCATCTTTGGACCAACATTTTAGTGCAGGTAGATTGTTTAGTGAAGCTTTACTTGCATCTTCGTAGACTTCCGATATAGGACCTTTACTGACAACTTTGGGAGCATTATCTGCGATCTCCGATAATTTTGGGAGCATCTTTAATTTATCTAATATACCAGTAGGTAACTCCATTTTAGATAAACCTACAATCCTCTCGCCTATCTGCTCAAAGTTATCAGTCCCTAGTGCAAGCTCTAGCCGTTTCATTGTTCCGAAAGCATTTCCAAGTACTGGCATGTTGTAACCCTTAACATTTTCGAATATAACTGCCGGTCCATTGTTATACGTTAACCTGCGTAAAATCTCTGCAAGTTCAAGATCAACACTCACCTCGCTTTTTATGTGTTTGAGTTGGTTAGAATCTTCTAGAGCTTTAACGTATTCCTGCAGACTTTCAAATGACATGGTATATCTTTTCCCACTGGTTAGATAAAGCTTAAGTTTGTTTTTTCTCTTTTAACCTAGTATCGCTTAATTTACATCCTTTACATCTATACATTATTGAGATTTCTAGCTCTTCTTTCGGTTCCATTACATCTCCACAACAAGGACATCTCATAGAATCCATAGATATGCTATTCATAAAATACCTATTAGATTAGAGTTTCTTTTAATAATGCTATAAGCTCCTATTCGTATTACGTATAATTACATGGTGAATATAATCAAAATAGAATTATACTTGATTTCACCATAATACGTTATGAAAACTTTGTATAGTGACCAATAATTGAGGATTATTGTTATATCAGAAGATCACACAATTCTTTTTTCCGATGAGTTATTTTCTTTTGTGCTAGGAATAGACAGAATTCATTCCTAGAGAATTGATTTGATCGAATTAAGACTTTCTTTCAATGAATTATCACCAATACAAAACAAAAAGTTATTATATTATATAAGTGAAGTCAATTCAGTATGGAAACAGTACAAACTGCAATAACAGTAACTCCAAAAGCAGTGGAGAAGATGAAGGAGTTTATGCTGCAGGAGGGTAGAAACGACTTACTACTCCGAGTATATGTGTCTGGAGGAGGATGTTCAGGACTATCTTATGGAATGGGTTTTGAAGAGAAGCCAGACGAGGACGATGAAGTTATAGAATCACAGGGCATAAAATTTCTCGTAGACAGTTACAGCGTAAGACATCTTCGTGGTACAGAGATCGATTATATAGAGAGTTTAATGGGTGCGGGTTTCAAGATAAATAACCCAAATGTAACTAAGAGCTGTGCTTGCGGAAATTCGTTCAACACGGAGTAAAAACAGAATTATTCTCTTCTACATCACTTTTTAGTGTGAAATAAAATTTTTCTTTAACTAAACTAGAAATTTGCTTTAAATTCTTCAATCGTTATCATTAGATTAATGTAGAGAAGATTTTTGTTATATTTGTTTTTTATATATATTTTATAAAATGAAATTGCATTATTATTGAAAACTGCATATATTCATGGAATTAGGAAAAAACAAACAAGAACTACATAACAGGTAGTGGTGAATTAAATTATGCTGTATAGATTCTTCATAGAAATTATTCTCAAAGCAATACTAGTAAATATTAACTATAGAGTAACAGAAAAGAAGACATTGAATATATCTACAACAAATACGTTCATAAGTTTAGTAGAAAACTCTGATCGACAAAATTTCTAATACAAATTGATCGTCAAAATACATGTTAAGATGTATAGTGTCATTATTTATTCCCACATGTTAACACCCTTGAGGAACCGTATTGTATCGATTAGACCTTCAGCATAGCCTATACTTAAAACAGCAAGTTCTGGCTTGTCTTGTTGTAAGAACTTCTCTGCATCGCTTATGTAATATTCAGCATTCTCAAAAATATCATTGAAACTGGTATCGTCATTAACCAAATTCTTTGCATGTTCTAGTGCTTTTCTGGCTTTTGGTACATATTTCATGATCATCTGTTCCGCTATCTTCATTATATTTTTAGAGTTATCAGTTGGTTCGTCAATAGTCTTTATCAATACACGTAACGCATCAATTTCTGTAAAATGTAGATTACCAGTTATTATAAGTGAATGTGGAGGTTCACCAAACTCAGTTTCTATTAGAGATTTAATCTTCCCAGATACTATGCTTTGATTCTCAGAACCCACTCTTGATGCTACTATTGCAAATGTTTCAGTTGAAAAAACATTATACTTTTGATCAATTTCCGATTTTAATAACATTTCAAAAGCATTATTTGGATTAAGGAATAGGTTTTTCTCTTGGTTGTATTCCAGTAAAACTAATGTATGATTTCCGGATAAAATATTACCATAGACTGTATAGTAAATACTTGAAATTGACTGTATTTCTGATGTTAATGTAATAATCTTTCCTATTTTATACATGTGTAAACCACATTCTCCTATAATAGAAGTTATAGATGATGTAGCATGTAACACTCTAGTCTTTATACCGTTATTTTCTGCTCTTACTCTCAAATCAATATGAGTTGTTGCTATCAATGGATCACCATATACTAGTAGAGCAATATCGTTACTTTTTGCAAGTTGTAGTATCTCTCTTCCATCTTCAACAAACCATCTTGGTACAACCTTTACCTCTTTGTTAAGGATTTGTTTAAGATTATCTATTTCCGATTCTAGCATTGGACTAGTATATTTTTCAACATAGATATTCGTAATACTAAGTAGCGAATCAAGTGCTTTTACACTAAGGCCAGCATATCCATATATTCCCAATCCTACTAGTAGAAGCATAAAGATAGAAGAAACATGTGTAATAATAAGAAATACGTTATATTTTTAGATTTAGAAAATAAACAAAAATACAATCTAATTAATTATCACCTATCTCATGTGTTTTTAAATAGCGGGCCCGGAGGGCTTCGATCCCTCGGTCTGAAGCTCCGCAAGCTCCCACCATATCCTCTCTATTCTTACGATGACTAGGCCACGGGCCCATATTATCAATAATGATTGAACATTTTAATCTTCCAAACTATAATGCTTGTAAACTACTCATCAACAGGGTTAACTGGATCTCCTAAATAATAGATAAATGTACGATTCGTGTATTTATGTCTATTAATTTCTTGGATAAATATATTCCAATGTTACTTACTACATTATTTGTTTCTAAATAATCCAATGATTTCTTATTTTTTTCTTCTGATATTTCCTTATTCTATATCATCCTTGTCGCTCCAAGAATATCTTCCACGGTAAACAATCTCAATTCATTGTTCATATTACTAGTCGCAATAGATCTATTCGATTATGGATTAATCTAGACGTATTGTTTCAGTGTGATTATAACCTTATCTATACCAATATCAATTATGTATGGTCCCAAGCGTGGACCACGTTCTGCATCTAATAGTATAGCATAAAGCAGTTTGAAGAAATCCTTTGGTTCTATATTATTACTCCTTGCTACTTCGAATATTTTCGTCTGTAGGTTTATTGGGTCATTCTCATTCTTCATAACCTTAATTAAATCAGATAATGCTTGTTTCTGTTTCTCATCGACCGTAACCTGTATTTTTTCAAAAAATCCAAAATCATCTACCCAATTACCCGCAAGTTTTATCTTATCAATAAGATCATTACTTTTCTCCTTTATAGTTCCATAGTTCTTTAGTTTATTTATTGTATAATCTATTCTATTATCCCCATGCATAATAGATACTAGCTGTACGAGCAACATGTATGGAATATGTTGGAATGGCATGGAGGGTGGATCTTGATGATTTATATATTCATAAATACCACGAAGTTTTATCTTCTTCAATTCATTATCAATCTTGACACGGCCAAAGTAAACATCTTCAAGATAGTTATATTCATCCATCAGTTTTGGTATATCACTCAAATCAACATTTCTAGTTCCCTTTATACGTTTAAACAACAGTAGCATTATAGAATGATGACTTCCATATCTAAACCACATCTGTGGTGTAAGTACGTTTCCAATAGATTTGGATATCTTCTTCCCAGATTTATCTAGAAACATTTCATACTTAACATGCAATGGATGTGGATACTTCAATACTTCATCGGCAATCCAGTCATTTACCTTTACAGAATCCATGATATCCTTTCCATATGCCTCGAATCTAACGCTAAAAGCATTCCATCTCGCAGCAAATTCTACTTTCCATCCCAGCTTACCATCATTGGTTCTGATATCAGCACACCCTTCATTTCCACAACCATCAACAAAATTATCACCCATCTTCGTACCCTTACATTTATACAAAACTTTCTTCTCTTCTTCCAGATATTCATATGCTTCCGCAACGTAAATTCTCTTACAGTTGCTACACACAGGGAAATACGGTAATGAATTCTTGAACTTTTCTTGTCCTACCAATTCCTCGATCTTTTCTCCAATGTATTTTGCATTGCTTAGTATAATGTCGATCTGTTTGACCAACAAACCCTGTTTATAGGCTTCAATTCCACTTTGAAATTTGTGTTTAATACCTAACCTGTTCAAGGCATCAATAAGCATACTACTCATATGTGCTCCATAGGAATTATGGCAATCAAACGGATCTGGTATCATTGAAACTGGTTTGGCAAGATGTTCCTTGAGCCATTCTGGTAGACCTTCAGGAATTTTCCTTAAACCATCCATGTCATCTGAATATGCTATTAGTTCAGACTTGTATCCCATATTTTCTAATGCCATCTTTATTCCATAGGCTCTTACGGCATCACCCAAACTTCCAATATGAGGCATACCTGATGCACCCAAACCACTTTCAACTTTTATTAATCTCAAGTCTCTACCGATCTTCTTTTCTCTCTCAATTAATTTACCAGCGACGCTGTCTAACCACGTACCCTTACCTATAATCTGCATTTTGTAAACTCTAACACTCATCGTAATTTAAGTTATTTATTATGTATATGAAAGTAAATGTATTTTTTTGTGTTAGAAAACTGTAATGTTTAGCTCTGGAAAAGATGTTAAATGATATATTTATTAGAAAATAATGAATCTAATATGACTAACACAGATAATCTTGCTTCAGAATAACTATTATGAATAGAAAAATAACGATAGTAATGAACTATTACAATTAATAGTGATGTTTTATTCCTTCAAATTGAGAGCGGGATCTTAATACTTGTAATGTAGAATAAATCTTGTAAAATATAGAAAATGAGTTCCGTATCTAACATATATCAGTACACGAATGTAATTATCCATATATTAATGAGAAAGAATACAGAAAAAGTTTCAAGTATGAATAAGAAAATCTTAGAGAAAGAATACAGAAAAAGTTTCAAGTATGAATAAGAAAATCTTAGAGAAAGAAACACATGTTAAATGAAATCAATGTAATTGTTTTGACATGTACACACCTTCTTTTCTATAACCAAGCTTCCTATAATACTCTCTCGTTCCAACAGCGCTTATTACAAGCATCTTTTTCACACCAAATTTTTCTAAAGCAATTCGTTCTGCCTCTTGCATCAGTACAGATCCATAACCTCTATGTTGCCAGCTAGAGTTGTCTCTAATATGAAGACGCAATGCTTGCCCATAAACATGTAATTCCCTTACTATACAGCATTCTTTGATTTCTAGACGATGTGCCTTACTGCTTGGATAACGCATACGAAGAAATCCAAACAATAGATCTTTACTAGGATCTTCATATGAAAGGAATAATTCATCACCATCAGACGCTTTGTATTCATCAATCAATAATTTTATATCATAATAATCACTGTTTTTTCTTTTCAATCCCACTTCCCTACATCTTATACAGTTACACTTTAGGCCTTGTGATTTCAACCTGTTAAGAACAATCTGTCGTAAATTACCTTTATTAGGTCCAGCAATAATATCTTTAGCAGCTATTTCCCTCTGTATACGCATTACCCTAACCCACTTCGGGATCATCTTCTTCATTTCAACTATTACATTGATCAGATCCTCATCTGTATATGCATTATATTCACCTCGTTTATACATACTAAACAATCCAGTGTTTTTAACCACTAATGTGTGATAGATCTTTAACATGTCGGGTTTGAACATTGGATCTGAAAACAGTCTTTTAAAATCTTCAACGTCCTGCTTCGGACTAGATTTCGGAAGTCCTGGCATCATATGTGCCACTATTTTGTAGCCAGCATCTCTTGCGATCTGAAATGACTCAATCACATCGTTGAGTGTGTGTCCCCTATTGGTTATTTGATAAACCTCATTTCGCAATGCTTGAACGCCTATCTCCACTCTCGTAGCACCATAATCAAGCATTGAATTAATGTGTTCATGCTTACAGTAATCTGGTTTTGTTTCAATGGTAAGACCAACATTCCTTACCTCTGCTTTTTCATTGTAAGTTTTCGCTTCCTCTAGATTAGAAGATTTAAAACCGTTAAGCGCATCATAGCATGATTTAATGAAATCATGTTGATATTGTATTGGCATGAACAGAAAAGTTCCTCCGACGATAACAATTTCAATCTTACTTATATCATGACCATTATTCTGTAAACGCTGAATCTTTGAGCGTATCTGTTTGTATGGATCATATGAATATTCTATAGCGTTTTGAGTCAAGGGTTCAGTGCCAATATAGCTATTAGGCGTATTAATTTCTACACCGCCGGGGCAGAATGTACACTTTCCATGTGGGCATGCATATGGTTTAGGCATAACTGCTACTATTGCTACGCCAGACGCTGTTTTTGTTGGTTTTACCATTAACAACTTTCTTACTTTATCGTACGATGATATCTGTACATGATTCAGAATATCAGAATTCTTTGGGAATGAAGAGAGCGCATATTTTGTAGACACTTGTTTGATAATATGTTTCACCGATCTAAGATCAGGTTCATCAATCTTACTAATTGATATAGCTATCTCATTACATGCAACTGAATGGATGTCTTTTTGGGTCTGCACTATATTAATTCAAGTACTTACATATTAAATCTTATAGTTACTAATTTCATTACGTAATACATTAACTATGGAATAATCATTATGAATAACAAATGAAAAATAGAGGAAAAGAGCTTAGTTCAGTGCGAGGTCTGGGAATGATGCTTGTTGAACGCCTAGTTCACCTTGAAGTTTGCGAATCTTTGTCGCATACTCCATCATTTTTGCGCGATCATCTTGGACCTTGGCTATCTTATATCCCTTCCAGGATTTCCTCAAGGCTCCCCACGTCTGACCTATTGTAAAGCTCTTCGGTACCGTTTGTTCCATCTTCGGTACCGTTTGTTCCATCTTCGGTACCGTTTGTTCCATTTGCT
>PAWD01000026.1 GCA_002713325.1 Nitrososphaerota archaeon | reverse complement strand
AAATAGTAGTTGGCTCTGTAGGTGTTGATATAGTTGGTTCAGTTCCTGTAGTTGGCTCTGTAGGTGTTGATATAGTTGGTTCAGTTCCTGTAGTTGGCTCTGTAGGTGTTGATATAGTTGGTTCAGTTCCAACCTTCTTTACTATGAACTTGCCCTGCATACCTTGGGCTGCATGACCCGGAATAGTGCATATGTAGTAGTATTCTCCTTCCTTAGCAGGTGTAAATGTTATTGTTCCCTCTGTTCCTCTCAAGAATGGATCAGATGTAGATTTTAATGCAGAATTGAATAATATTGATGCGGGGTTATCTGGATCTGATACTACTCCAAAAGCATGGGGTATCTTACCACTATTGATTGCTTTAATGACTACTTCATCTCCTACATTTACCTCTATTGGTGGATTTGTATTTTGATCCCCTGCTGTTGAATTAAATGCTAAAGTTCGTAGATCTTCACTTTCTACAAATAATAGTTGAAATTCTTGGATAACTCCTGTTAGTATAATTTCAGATGGTGATTCTTCTTGCGTAATACCTAGTAACTGGCTCCTTGGAGGTACAGAGCTCCATTCTGAAGAAAACGCAAAGTGCAATCCTGCACCTATAGCCATAACTATCACTATGATTGCGATACCTTTACCTAATCTATTGCGGTCAGTACGATTAATGTGGCTCTCTTCTTCTGTGGTCATAATACTGCTCTCCTATCTCAAACGGATCTTCCATCTTGGCTGGCTTGCCACTTGCAGAACTCTTTAGCATGTTATATAAGAATACCGCCATACCTATACCTAAAATGAATGCTCCTATAGTAGCTATCTGATTCATCACTAAAACTTCTGGTGTTGGGATGTAATCCCATACTCTTCTAGGCATTGCAAATAGTCCAAGTATGTGCTGAGTAATGAATACCATTATTGATCCTATGAATGTCATCCAGAAGTGTACTGAAGCTAACATTTTGTTGTACATCCTTCCAGTTATCAACGGGAACAAGTAATACGTGAAACCGAAGAAGATCAGAGTTACTGTGCCCATAAGCATAAGGTGGAAGTGACCTACTACCCAATACGTATCATGAGTAATGAAATCCAATGGAAGTGCTGTATTTAAGACTCCTCCAGCACCGGAAGCAAAGAAGAGTGCTATTCCTCCAAAAACAAACATCATTGGTGCGGAAAATCTGATCCTCCCTCCCCATGCAGTAGCTAGCCAGTTGAATACGTGCATCGCAGACATCGGTACAGCTGCAAGTGTACCAACCATAAATACGGTCTTTTCTGTAAATGACATACCCGTCGCAAGCATATGGTGTGCCCATGAACCAAAACTTATCACCATTAGGAGTACAAGTGCTATTACACCAGACACATAGCTGAATATTGGTTTTCTAGAGAATTTAGGCACAAGTTCATACGCCATACCCACCGCTGGTAAAAGGAAGATATAGACTTCTGGATGGAAGGTAAACCAGAAGAGATGCTGATATGCAATAGGATCTCCTCCCATAGCAGGATTGAAGAATCCTGAAACACCCAGCCTATCCGTGTATAACATTATTAATGCAGCTGTGAATGTTGGTAATGCTCCCAAGGTCATGAATGATATTACCAGTATCGACCATACGAACAATGGCATCTTCATAGCAGGTATGTCAGGATGCTTACACTTTAGAATTGTAACAACGAAGTTAATAGAACCAAGAATTGACGATAAACCCAATATCTTCAGTCCAAATATCCACATGTCTGCTGCAGGTCCAGGTGCGCTTAAGATCGAATATGGGGGATAAGCAGTCCAACCAGTATCTGCAAATCCTAACCATACCAATGCTGCTCCTGGTGGAATCATCCAGAAGGCAACGGAGTTTAGTTTTGGATATGCCATATCTTTATACTTGATCATTATCGGCACAAGATAATTAGCCACACCGGCTGTGAATGGTACTACCCATAAGAATAGCATCGTAGTACCGTGTACCGTGAAGATTTGATTGAATACAGATGGATCGCTTATTAGAGTTTCTCCAGGTAAGAATAATTCAGCTCTTAATATTAGTGCCATTGCACCGCCCAAGAAAATGAATACAAATGATGTTATTATGTAAAGCAGACCCACATCAGTATGATGTGTAGAAAAGAGTATTTCCCATAATGGTCTTGGTTTTCTTACTTCAATAACCATTTATTGATTAAGCCTCCACTATTAAAGTAGCGCGCATCTGATAATGTAATAAACCACAATACTCCCTACATTGAATAAGATATTCACCTGGTTGATCTGGAGCAAACCATATGTGATTTATTCTTCCGGGAACAGCGTCTATCATAACTGCATGAACGGGAATATTAAATGCGTGTATCACATCTTTCGCTGTTACATCGAATTTATAGACTTTACCAACCTTGACAGTAAGCTCTCCAATTTCTTTTGTTCCATCAGGATGTTCAAATGTCCAAAACCACTGTTGTGCCGTAACCTTGATCGTTATTGCATCTTCTGGTGTCTCTCCAATGAGCCTTTCAGCGTCCCATGCAATAGCGCCTACCCAAATAAGTACACCAACTACAGCTCCAACATACAACCATTCAATAGTAGTATGGCTCATTTACCCTGAAACCTCCTCATGTTTGATCTTCTTCTCTCTAAACCTGAATATTATGTAGATCAGTGTACCCTGAACGATAACACCAACTACGATTGCTGCCGTCATCAACTCATAAAAGAGATTCCAAGCAAAGACACTCCTATTGATGACCTCGGATTCTTGACCAAAAGCACTACCAAGAATTGGACTAAATGCAGAGAATACTAATAACGTTAGTGCAATAATACAAAATTTTGTTGGAAACAAACACATGTTAATGCATATTTGCAAAGATATTATTCGTTATTTAAATATTCTGCAAATTATCATTCTTTCTACTATTCCACGAGTATCTACTCATATCCATTACATTGAATGCTATTAAATTATACTCACTGCTATCGTGTCTTAATATTGTCAGCGATGCATTTCCTATAGTCATATTGAAGAGAGATTCTGGTTTTAGATCTAATGTCCTGGTTATAGCTGCTTTTATTGGATCCAAATGCGTTACCAGTAAGACATTGGTATTTTGATGCCTTTCTGCCACATAGTCTAGTATATTGCTGATTCTCTTTCTAATATCTGAAAATTTTTCTATTTTCAGGTTTTCCAGTGTAGGATCATCACGGAAGAATCCAGGAAAGATATTTCCATACTTTTCCAACACATCGTTGAAACCCATACCAACCACAGAACCCATTTCTGTCTCTGTCAGCCTTTCATCTATACCATAGTCAACACCTATAGTCTCAGATACAATCTTGGTAGTTTCAACAGTTCTGATGATAGGACTTGTATAAATCATATCGATAGGAATTGACTTTAAACCGTTTGCAGTTAATGACACTTGCTCTTTACCCCTTTCCGTAAGATGATATTCTGACTGTCTTCCTGCAAGAATATGTTGAACGTTATTTTCTGCTTGACCGTGCCTCATTATTAATACAAGAGCCAAGATAATTAGATTCTCTATGAGTTTATATAAATTAATTGGAAAGAAAAAACTATTCAATACACCACAATTTCACATCTCCAGAAATTACTTATTTGTGTATTTATGAGGAACCTTATCGAATGATCTCTTACATCCAGCTGAGCAGAAGTAAAAATTGATCCCTTCATATTCAGATATAAATTGTGCTTCTTTCTCATTTATAGTCATCCAACAAACTGGATCTTTTGCAGAACTTGTAATATTTTCCAGTATTTTTTTATCTTTTGAGCTTTGTTGGTAGCCAAGTCCGGTTTCTACCATCTCGTGTACTAGTTTAGGTTTTGTTACTAGAGTTTTTTGACTTACCTTATTACTACTGGCTTCAATATTTGGTTTGTATCTTGTCAGCAATAACGAATTACTAACCACAGTTACGGAACTCATAGTCATTGCACACGCTGCCAAGAATGGCAAGAAACTATACATCTCAGGACCTAATACTGGAACAAGCGCGCCTGCTGCTATTGGAATCAAGGCAACATTGTAAACAAATGCCCAGAAAAGGTTCTGCTTTATTTTGGCAACAGTCTTCCTTCCCAATTCAATTATAGTTACAACATCCCTCAGATCTTCCTTGATAAGGATTATTCCACCTGTCTCCTTCGCTACGTCCGTTCCACTTCCAATGGCTATTCCGAGATCAGCCGCAGCAAGTGCAGGAGCATCGTTAATTCCATCGCCAACCATTGCTACTCTCTTACCTTCACTCTTTATCTTTTCAATAATCTCTACCTTTTGCTGCGGTAAAACTTCTGCAATAACCCTCTCTATTCCAATTTTGCTTGCAATTGCCTTTGCTGTTTTTTCGTTGTCACCCGTAAGCATTACAATTTCGATTCCATTATTCTTTAATGCTTTTATCGCTTCAAGAGCATTATCCTTGATTATATCAGCTATAGCGATTATTCCACTTAATTTGTTATCGATGACAACAAGAACAGGAGTTTTTCCCTGTTCTTCCAACTCTTTCAATTGTTTATCAGCTACATCTATCCGTATTCCATTATCCTTCATTAGTTTTCTATTACCTATGAGTATCAAATGATCTCCATAACTTGCCTTTATTCCATGTCCTGTAACAGATTCAAAGGAATTGGGATCGGCAATTATCAGTCCTTCTTCTTTTGCCTTTCTTACTATAGCTTCTCCCAATGGATGTTCAGAACCTTTTTCTGCTATTGCAACTAATCGTAAAACTTCTTCCTTGTTCATATTGTTCAAAGATATGATATCAGTAACGGAGGGCTCACCTTTGGTAAGTGTTCCAGTTTTATCAAAAACTATAACCTTGACCTTTCTTGCTATCTCTAAATATTCTCCTCCTTTTATCAGAATACCATTTTCCGCTGCCTTACCAGCTCCTACCATCAAAGCTGCAGGAGTAGCTATACCCAAGGCGCAGGGGCATGCAATTATTATTACAGATACAAACGCAAGTAATGAAAACGTCAGACCGATTCCTCCAAAGAAGAACCAAGCCAGTGCCGATACGATAGCAATGGTAGTTACTGTCGGAACAAAGTATGATGATATTTTATCAGCAATTTTTTGAATTGGGACTCTGCTAGATTTTGCTTCTTCGATAAGTTTTATAATCTGTGATAAAACAGTGCCCTGTCCGACCTTCGTAGCACTGAACTTCAGCATTCCACTCCTGTTTAACGTAGCACCAATTATCTCGTCACCAACTCCCTTTTCAACAGGTATACTCTCTCCAGTTATTGCAGACTGGTCTACTGAAGAATATCCTTCTGTTACAATCCCATCAACTGGAATTTTTTCTCCAGGTCTAACTATAAGAATATCATTTACTTTGACTTTCTCAACAAGGATCTCTTGTTCAAGATCATATTTAATGACATGTGCCAATCTGGGTTGTAGATCCAACAACTTCCTTACTGCTTTAGATGCCTTTGCTTTGGTTCTATGTTCTAGTAGTCTTCCAACCAGTATGAGGAGAATTATGATTGCTGCAGTTTCGAAATATACTTCTGTGAATGGAAATACACTTGGTGTAAAAATCACAATCGTACTGTACAACCAAGCAACAGTAGTACCCATTACTATTAGAACATCCATGTTGGCTATTCTATGCTTCAGTGCATCACGTGTACCCTGATAGAATCTCCAACCGATCCAGAACTGTATAGGAGTAGCTAAAGTAAAAAGAATGTAATGATTTATTTGAAGAGGTAAGATATTCCAGTATGCTAGTAATATTATTGGTACTATTAAGATTATTCCTATTATGACCTGTTTCTTCAGTTTCCTAAGTTCTTTTTCTGGAGCCATGAACTCATTAACACAATTGTTACTGCAGAAATAGTATTTCGCACCATCAATTTCCTGACTTAAAGAATTGTCCTTCTCTTCTACAAACATGCCACATATAGGATCTTTTGCCATCTTTGATTTTCACCTATACAGATTTAGATCTATCTAAATATTTAGATATTATTATTCAAAGAGAATATATTAACTAATTCTAATAAACCTATGCGTTGAAGTTCTGGTTCGACGTCTTGACACCGAAACAAGTAAACCTCTTCAAACCAATAGTGGATGAACTAAGAAAAAGAAAACATGAGGTATTATGTACGACCAGAAAATATAGGGAAGTTCAAGAACTGAGCAAAATCAAAGGATTGGATTTATTTATTGTTGGAAGACATGGTAGTGACTCTTATGAAAAACTCAAGGCAAGTACTGAACGTATTCAAAAACTTATTGGAGTAATAGAAAAATTCAATCCTGATGTATTAGTAAGTTTGGCTTCTCCAGAGGCCTCTCGCATAGCATTTGGTTTACGAATACGACACATAGGTTTCAATGACTCGCCTCATGCAGAAGCAACTTGTAGGTTATCTGTACCATTTTTAAATAAATTATTATGCCCGTGGATAATTCCATTTAATAAATTCATAAAATATGGTATTACAAAGCACCAAATTATACACTACAGAGCATTGGATCCGGCTCTTTGGATTAAGAGGAATAAAAAAAGCTTATACAAACATGAAGACATAGGACTAGACCCAACTAAGAAAACTATCACATTCAGATTTCAAGAATCAAAAGCTGCTTATCTTTACAATACAAAGAATCTTTCGAACTTACTATTAAAATCATTGATATTAAATTTCAAGGATACAAATATAGTTGTTTTATGTAGATATTCCGACCAGTTGCAAGCAGTAAAAGATAATTTTAATAATTCAGCTATTATAGTTGATAAAGTAATTGACGGTATTTCTGTCTTGAGGCTTTCAGATGTCTTTATAGGATCTGGTGGAACAATGAATTGTGAAGCATCACTACTGGGAATACCTAATATGTCATATATTATGCATAACATACTAGTTAACAAATTTCTGTTCAGTAAGGGTCTTAGTTACAAATGTAGAGATGAAGGTGAGATGATAAAGCTAACTAGAAAGATGCTTTATGATGAGAAGATGGTTAAGATAATAAAATCAAAAAGTAATGGATTACTTTCTCAGATGGAAGATCCAAAGAAGAAAATCATAGGATTATTAGAATCATGTAAGTAACCTAATTATACATGTGATATATGTTATTTGTTGTGCGCACTACTGAACTACTGACGGTAACTTGGAAAGATAATTCGGTTGTAATGATCGATCAGACTAAATTACCAAATAAATTAGAGTTTGTGAAATGTAAAACATATGAACGAGTTGCAGATTGTATTAAAAACATGGTGATAAGAGGAGCACCTGCCATAGGAGTTGCAGCTGCTATGGGTCTTGCACTTGCAGCTCTCAAGAGTAAGACAAAAACTCCTGACGGACTTTTACATGAACTTGACATAGCATTCAAGGCTCTTAGAAATACTAGACCAACTGCTGTAAACCTATTGTGGGCGCTGGAACGTGTGATGAAGAAAGCAAACTCACAAAGTAGTGTTAAAACGATCAAGGCCATTGTATTAAATGAAGCATTGGAGATGGCTAAAGAGGATATTAATACCAATAAGGAGATGGGTGTATTCGGCTCGGCATTGATAGAAGATGGTGATAATATTTTGACACATTGTAATGCCGGTGCATTAGCAACTGTGGCATATGGAACAGCACTAGGAGTACTAAGAGCGGCAAAAGAACAGGGAAAGCGTATCAGTGTAATAGCAACGGAAACAAGACCAGTTCTACAAGGAGCAAGGCTTACCGCATTTGAACTAAAACATGATGGTATAGATGTTAGCGTGGCACCTGATACTGCCATAGGTTCACTCATGTCTAGCGGTGCTGTAAAGAAGATTATAGTTGGGGCTGATCGTGTATTGCGAACTGGACATGTATTTAACAAGATCGGAACATACCAGGTAGCAGTACTCGCAAACAAACATGATCTACCGTTATATGTTGCTGCACCACTATCAACTTTCGATCTCAAGAGTGATCCAGATAAGGTTACCATAGAACAAAGACCATTTGACGAAATTACCACTATGGGAGGTAAGAGAATAGTACCAAAGGGTGTTAGGGTATTCAACCCAGCGTTTGATGTAACACCTCCAGAACTTATTAGTGGAATTATTACCGAGAAAGGAGTCTTAAGACCACCATACGATATGGCGATAAAGACTATTATAGAATAATTGTAGAAATAATATACTGAAAATTTAAACAAGTCATTAATTAATAATTTCAAATATTTCATGCATAATTCACAAGAAAATCTAAACGTCATTGAAAGAAGATTGGATTAGAGTATGTAGACGTATGAAGAACACATGAGTGTATAAGGAAAGTCATGTAAAGCATCTAAGAACACATATACGCTTTATGTAAAGAACAAGAGAGAATATAATCTAAAACACTTCAAGAATACGAAATATATATCTAGAATATCTGATAAAAGTGTACTAAATCCCATAAATTTTAGACGGATTTTTTACTATATAGAGGTATTAGTATATCTCAAGAATAAATTATTCTTGTTAAAACCTCGAAAAGGATAAAGATATTTATTTCATTTGATTATATAGAATAATATGGCTGAAAAGATTGGTGAACAAGTAGTTATAGAGGCTCTAAAGAAATGTATGGATCCAGAGGTCCCTCTAAGCGTGGTTGATCTAGGTTTAATCTACGGTGTAGATATTAATGATAACAATGACGTGAATATTAGGATGACAATGACAACACGTGGTTGTCCATTGCATGAAACATTAGTAGGTGACGTGAAAAGATATTTGGGTAAAGTTGACGGTATTGGTAATATCAATGTAGAAATTGTATGGGATCCTCCATGGAGCTCAGATCGCATGGCTCCAGATGCTAAAGAGAAGATATATGGTAAGAAGAGTTTAAGATTCACAATAGACCTAGAAAAATCAAAACCTTTGATGCAAGGTAAAGAAGTACAACAGCAAGATGGTTCTCTTGCATTACTAAATAAACAAAACCAAGGCTTCATGGTAAACAATAAGTTGATCGAATTCTGGAAGTTATGTGATGGCACAAGGACCGTAACAGAGCTGGTAGATTCATTCGCAGAAAAACTAGATATGCAACGTTCTGATGTGGAGAAGGAAGTAACTGAATTATTGCAACAGATGTTAGAGGCAAATTTACTAAAGGTAGAAAACTAATCTAAATAAACTGATATTTCCCAGTAATAACAATTGATTATCTTTTAGCAAAAAAGAATTTAGAACTATTACTCCATTTTTGCCCTTGTAAACACTTTAGTTTTAGAATAAACATATCAATCCACATAGAATTAATGTGAGATTCATCAAATACCAATTAGACATTTATCAAATTAGATTACTACAGATACAAATAGTATGACTGGGTATATTTTTCTAGGAAAGATAAACTAGAACTATATCGATTACACTTTAATTGGAATTAAAATTTTCCAAGATAATATGCGGAAGGTAATAATTTTTGGAGGTATAGTAACTGCAATAGTGTTAGGTGTTGTATTAACATTTACATTCATATCAACACCTACACCTACACCTACATCAAATCCAGTAGTAGAGAGCGAGATTGTTTCCAACTTTCCAATCAAAGTTGACTTTGCTCGAGTTATTCCGTATAAGAATACTACAGATTATTATAATGACAGTATGGGATACATCATGCATATCCGATTGTTATATTCTGAAGAAGGACCACCAAGACCATTCTACCTTTTACTTTCTTCTGAGCGTGGTGTATGGGATGATGTTACAGATCCTAGGAAGTGGATAAATTCAGGTACACATAACAACCATGGATTTGAAGTGTTATCAAGTTCAAAGGAGTTCGATCTCTTTACGGAATTCTTCCCATTCAATCCAAATATAATCCCACTAGAGATGCGACTTTACTGTCCTGGTTGTGAAGAGCAGTTTTCTGAACCACATACTGTGTGGCAGGGTGTTAAAACCAAAATCACTAAAATAAAAGGAGTACTCGTTAAAGAAGGAGAAGAGTCCTATGAAGTTGGCTTTGCACTTGGTAACGAGGAGATAGATTCCCTTCCCGCACAGGGAGCTGCAGAATTTAAAATTACTGATCCAATAGGTGTTACACTGTATGAAACAATATTTGAAGTCAATAAGGATGATTTTGTTGGAGTAGACGAATCAATTCTATATCTAAGGGTTCCGTTGGGAGGCAAAGCATCATATTTTTTCACAATACCCACAGACCAGATAAAATCATCTCCATCTGGCAAGACAAAAGGATTTGCCTTTATTAATTTCATGTTAGATAATGGTACAATTATATCCGGTGGAACTAAAGGGTTTCAGCTTCCCATGAGATAATAAAACATTATCAGTTAGTAAGTATGGAAATCCTATTGGAGTTATAGATCTATTATTTGTACTAGTCTAATGAAATATTCGTAATTAACGAGGAGATCGTTCATTCTTGAACAGCTATACCTTAAAATAACTATCAGATTTGGAGACTTTATGAATATGGAAAAAGAACAACGGCTATCTAGAAATTTTAACTCGTTTAAATTCAACAAAAAACACATAATGATCATAGCAGTACTAGTTATAGCATTTACAACTGGATCCATGTTACGCTCCCTTCCTTTACAATATGGATCATTTCTTAACGAATTCGATCCTTATTTCGATTTGCGTGCAACACAGTTTTTGGTTGATAATGGTGTTGAAAAATACTTTACATGGCATGACACTATGTCCTGGTATCCGGAGGGAAGGGATATTGCCGCAACATCACAGACCGGACTGCATTTAACTGCGGCACTACTTTACAACATATTTGGTTCTGGTACTACACTTCATGACTTCGTTATATGGTTCCCAGTTGTTTTCAGTTCTCTCACTGCAATTGTTATATTTGCTCTTGTTAGAGTGATATCCACTACAACTGCCGGGCTGTTCGCATCACTTTTTTTTGCAGTTTCACCCGCAATTATTCTGCGAGGAAATCTTGGGTGGTTCAAATCAGAACCTCTAGGGCTATTTCTTTCTCTGCTTGCAATGTATCTTTTACTTAGTGCATTAAAGCATAAAGAAATACGTCTAGCAATTTTGAAAGCTATAGGCGGTGGTTTATTTCTTGCACTTGGCATGGCGTCTTGGGGGGGAGTACAGTACTTTAGTTTGCTATTAGGATTATTCTTTATTGCAATACCATTCTTCAGAAGAGATAAAATACCGTTATACGTGATTCCTGTCTTTACTATAATAACAATAGCAGTGGCAGCTATATTTCCACGTATTGCATCACAACCGGGTCACCTTTTTTCTATGACGCTTTCAGGTCTCGCACTATGGATCCCTGCTATAATATTTGTTGGAATATCATATGCTATAATAATGAAAAGTAGCGAAAGAAAACAACTAAGAAATCTACTTATGTGGTTTGGTACTTTCATTGTTGGTAGCGGTATATTTATTGCTGCAGGCTCGTACATTGCTCCAAGTTTCAGATACATTAGTGTGATCAATCCTTTTTCTACATCAAAAATTCCCTTAGTAGAATCTGTAGCAGAACATTTTACACCTACAATAGTAGATTATTTTGCTAACTATTCCATATTAATTCTATTAGCAGGATATGGTGCAATGCTTTGCTTCAGAAAACGAAACTATCTCACTATATTTGCTTTGATAATAGGAATTACTGGTATCTACGTAAGTGCGTCATTTTCAAGGCTGATGGTATTCTCTTCAATATCTATAATCATATTAGCATCAATAGCTCTCTATGAAATCACATCTAGTATATTCAATAGAATGCAAGATACTGCAACTCAGCCAAAGAAGAAGATGAAGGTTCAACCAACTACCAGAACCAGAGATTTTAGAGTCGCTTATGCAATAGTTATAATATCCATACTTGCTATGCCCATGTTATTTCCACCACAGATAAGCTGGGTCAATGAAGTAGACGTTCCTCCCACTATAGCCAACGGTGCTACTGCTTTTAGGATATTGTCAAACGACTGGTTCGAAACTTTGGAATGGATCAAAAATAATACCCCAACAGATGCTGTAATAGCTTCTTGGTGGGACTATGGCTATTGGATAACAACACTAGGAGAGAGAACCACGCTAGCAGATAATGCTACTATAAATTCAACCAGGATAGAGCGTATAGCAAAAGCGTTTAATTCTGAAGAGCATACTGGTGTGCAATTACTCAAGGATATGCATGCCGATTATGTTTTAGTGTATGTTGTAGGTCAGAGAACACCAGTCACAGAAGGTACAACTTTTTTGCTGCTTGGTGGTGGCGGTGACGAAAGCAAGAAACATTGGTTCATGCGAATTGCTGATGTGGACAAAATCGCATATTTAGAAGATGATGATTTTACGCCTACATCATTATTCTGGAATAGTACGTTACTTGGAAAAATGTTTCCAGTAGTACCTTCAGCATTTGTTAATTTAGATGAACAAGGAAGGTTCGTAGATCTACAACCAGAGTATAGAAGTGGATATATCCCGATATATGAGGAGAAGATCAAATATCCTGAAGATGGCGATGGTCCACTTAGACTTGTCTACGCATCACCAAGTTTTGTTAACAAGAATGAGCGTTTCATGTTGGGAGTGTTGATTTATGAAATTGTTGACGAATTTATCCTAGAGGAAATGCCCAAGAAAGAGGAAATGCCCAAGAAAGAGGAAATCGAAAGTATAGAACCAATACCAACAGACCAATATGCTACATTGCAAACTAATTATGGTAATGTAACTATACAACTATTTCCCGATATAGCGCCCAAGACTGTAGAGAACTTCCAGACACTTATCGATTCTGAATTCTATGATGGGATAAAGTTCCATCGAATAATTCCTGAGTTTGTAATACAAGCGGGTGATCCCAATACTAAAACACCGAATAGGTCAATATGGGGTATTGGTGGTCCTGGATATAATATTCCAGCAGAGTTAAGTGATATGAAACATACAAGGGGTATATTATCTATGGCTCACCCAGGAGATCCTAACAAGGCTGGTTCGCAGTTCTTTATCGTTGTTAAAGACTCCAAGTTTCTTGACGGAAAATATACTATATTTGGTAAAGTTGTAGAGGGAATGGAAATTGTTGATGTTATAGTATCGCTACCAAGGGACGAAAAAGATGTCCCATTCGATGATGCTGTGATCGAGAAAGCCTACACATTCAAGTAGACTCTTCCTTGTACCGATCCTCTATTCTATATCTAGCATACTTATCATCAGGTGAAAATTTTGCAGAATGTGGATTGTGAGTCTTCATATTACATTTATCACATTTCTCTTTTAACGTGTATAAATTACAAATAATGCATTTACTAAATAATTGCTTCAAGCTTGACGCCTTTTCTTTGATTCTTCCCTTGTAAACTTGAATGAGGCATTTTTTTTCTGTATGCCGTCCTCGATCTTTTGTAGGGCAGTATTTAATACCTTTTCAGCGATCTTGAAGTTATCTGCATTTACCATTATCCTGTACTTTGGTGCGCCTATATACGATATTGTTACCTTCACACCACTCTTCTTATCTTCAACACTCTTCAAAACTTCCTTTATGATCTCTATACCATTAGATTTTCTACATGTTATCTCCAGTACTCCCCTTACCTCTACAGTGGGAATTGGTATTTTATTTGCAATTTCTTCTATTGCAGCAACTACTTCTGTTGGAAGATCAAGATCTTCTATTACCTTAACACCCTTTTTAGCAATAGATCCAAAAACATCGTAGAGTAGAGGAGTGCTTTCAGTCAAAACTTCATAATACTTTGTCACCTGATCGTCAGATAGTTTACACTTTTCTTTTATAATTTCCATGAAGGCTCTACCTTTTTCTTCCTTCTTGACCTCCAAAAGTTTCTCTTTCTTTTCTTCTCCTCCAACATGCTTCAGTGACAGATCAATTTCCGATCTTGCTCTATTCACTCTTTTTACCTTTAGAATAACCTTCTGCTTTGGTTTTACAAAACGTTCAATGTGCCTTATCCATCCTGTAGCAATTTCAGAAATATGTAAAAATCCCGTCATTCCGCCGTATTCATCTAGTGTAACATATGCACCGTGAGATGAGACGTTCTTTACAGTTGCGATTACGATATCTCTCTCTTCAGGTAATTCGTTAACTTCTGTAGTCACAAGTACTATCTGCGTAGAAACGGTATACTTTAACTTTACTAATCAAAAATCNACGCCTTTCTTTGCTTTCTTACCCTGTTTATATGGGTGTTTGATTTCCCTCATCTCAGTAACCAGATCAGCTGACTCAATCACTTCAGCACTTGCATAATTACCTGTTAACACTAACGTCATATCTTTTGGTTTTATTTTTATTAATTCCAAAACATCATCAGTAGAGATTAGTTTCAGATATACTGCATAATTTATTTCATCTAGAATTACAATATCATATTTCATAGAAATAATTTTTTCTTTACTTATCTGTAGTGCTTTCTTTGCAGCTACAACATGATCCTCTATTGGTTTATCATCGTCGATTATACCAACAAAGCCTTTACCTGCAGCAACAAGTTCAAAATCAGGTTCTAACATACTCGAGCTACTTAATTCTCCATAAAACCATTCACCCTTGATGAATTGAACCATAACAACCTTAAACCCGTGTCCTAATGCACGTAACGCCATACCTAGTGCAGCAGTTGTTTTACCCTTACCTTTACCAGTATAGATAACCACTAGACCGTCATCGCTCATACACTAACATAGAATAGTTTTAGATAAAAAGCATGTCATGATAAAGAAATTTTAGATTTTCGTATATTAAAAACTCATTAAATTTCCTACTAAAAATCTTAATTGTGGACATATTTTTGATAAACCGTCACTTTATACGAAATAAAATCATATTCGGAAACTTGCCCAGAGAACGACGTGAGTAACAGAAAAGTAGTATTAGTTGAGTGAGTAGGTCTAAAAAATTATAAATAAAAACCTAAAGAATAATTCTATATTGATAGCTAGGATCGTTATTGCTGGTGTAACTAGTGGTGTAGGTAAAACCAGTATTTCTATAGCAGTAATGAAGGCTTTGAAAGAGAAAGGATATACTGTACAGGGCTTCAAGGTTGGTCCAGATTATATAGATCCTAGTTACCATTCATATGTGACGAATAGACATTCAAGGAACCTAGATCCGTGGCTCATGGGTAACAATGGTCTTCTGCAGAGTTTTCATGAAGCTAGTAGGGATGCTGATTTCGCTGTTATCGAAGGTGTGATGGGTCTATTCGATGGTTTATCTGGTTCAAGTAATTTTGCAAGCACAGCACACATTGCTAAATTATTGAAAAGTCCTGTTGTTCTTGTAATAGATGCTGCCAAAGCTGCACGTTCAGTTGCTGCAGTTGCCTTGGGCTTCATGAAATTCGATCTTTCGATAAAGCTTGCTGGTGTTATACTGAACAACGTAGCTGGAGAAAAACATGCAAAATACTGTACCGATGCACTCAAGCAAACGAAGATTCGTGTACTAGGAACTATAAAGAGAAATAAAGACGTTAAACTACAGGAACGGTATCTGGGACTAGTACCAACTTCGGAAAGAAAAGACATGTTAGACAAAGTAACTGCCGTAGTAAGTTATATGAAGGAACAGATCGATACCGATAAAATTATTTCCATTGCAAAGAATACTCCAAAACTACAGATCAAAACCAATAATATATCCAAAAAGATCGATACTACAATTGCTGTTGCATTAGATGAATCGTTCAACTTTTACTATGCAGATAATTTGGATATATTGCGATCGTTTGGTGCAGAACTTAAATTCTTCAGCCCCGTTAATGAAAAACATATTCCAAATGCAGATGGTCTATACATTGGAGGAGGTTTTCCTGAAGTGATTNCTGATAAATTGGAAAAAAATTCATCCATGTTAAAGTCTATACGAAAAATAGCCATGGATGGAATGCCAATATATGCTGAATGTGGCGGATTAATGTATCTAACTCGAAGTATAACAAAGTTCGAAGGTAAGAAGTATAAAATGGTAAATTTATTTGACGCAGATACTATAATGAATAAGAAACTTGTATTAAATTACACTGAAGCAAAAGTTGTCAATTCATGCGTAATCGCAAATACTGGTAAAACTATTCGCGGTCATGAATTTCATTACTCCAGGATTGAAAATGTTTCAAACGATTCTAGATTTGGATATCAACTGAGTAAAGGTGTTGGAATAAATGGATGTAATGATGGCTTCATTGAATATAACACGCTGGCATCATACATGCATATGCATTTCGCAAATAGAAATCTAGTTAAAAATCTATTAGTGGCATGCAAGAAATACTCGAAGCATTAAACGAACATATAGTCTATGTGATACAAGGTTTCTGTTTTGTTTCTAGAAAATGAACATATCCTAGAATATTTTAATTGTAATCCTATTTATTATATGCTTTAGTTCCATGTAACGATGTTTTTATTGTGGTAAGTGATAACAAAATATGAATCTGACAGCAATCAAAGGGAGAAATTATAGAAATTGAAAGTTATATGATTGACTTATTAACTGATCAAACAGTGATGGTTAGTATAACACAACGTGAACTCTTCTATATTTTTACTAATTCAACTGATTAATAAGTCTAATGAGATAATAATTATCAATAAGCATATTGATTTTAGAGAATTAATATAGAATACAATGTATAAATTAAATTTTATCTCTATAGATGCTGAATAACGCATTGATTATTGATGCGGCAACAGTACTTCCGCCCTTTCTACCCTTATTTGTTATGTATGGAATATTTAGATTAAGTAATTCTACTTTCGATTCTAAAGAAGAGACAAAACCAACAGGAATTCCAATTATCAGTGCCGGTTTTACAATATTTTCCCTTACCATTTTTATCACACAGTAAAGTGCAGTAGGAGCATTACCAATTACAACTATACCGTTGTTGATATCATTAACAGCTTTCCGCATTGATACTTCCGCTCTAGTTTTATTGAACTGTTTCGCTTCATCAGCAATTGCAGGATCAGATATATGGCATATCGTTTTAATTTCAAAATCATGTAGATTTTTCTTATTCAATCCTGCCAATACTATGTTTGAATCTCCAACTATAGCACATTTATTTCTGATTGCCTGCAATGCAGAGATTATAGGATTACAATGAAAAATTATCTTATTCCGTTTAGCGAAATCAAAATCTGCTGTTGCATGTATCACTCTTCTTACAATAATCCATTGTAATTCATCAAAGTCATGCTTACCTACTTCCTTCTCTATTATCTCCATACTCCTTCTCTCAATGTCAATTGCCTTCTCAGACGCCAACTTTCTTTTCTACCTCTCTCGCTCTCTCAAGTATGACATCAACTATCTTGTCATCAACTCCAAAATGTCTTGCCATGTACACCTTGGTTTTATTAGAATTTTGTAATGCCTTATCTACTTCTTCTTTCACATCACGCTTGATATGTATTCCTCTATGTAAGAAATATGGAACTAGTATTAGTGCACTTGGTTTATTAGTAAATGAATGATACATGCCTTCTGCTATATCTGGTTTGTCTAGCTCAAGAAAGCAGAAACCAACGTTTCTATAATTCTTTCGTATGGAATCTGCAATGTAAACAAATGCGTTCCTGGCATCTCTATCACTGCTTCCATGTCCAATTAAGAGTATATCACACTCTTTATCAGGTAAGTGTAAATTTTCCTTATTCTTCACTTCATTTATACGATCTTTAACTAAATCCACAAATGTTGTGTGATAGTTCAGGCATTCTGTTACTGCATAGTTAAGATCCAGCCTTGATGCAATTTCTTCGCTCTGCTTTACTGCTTCCTTTAACTTCATACCAGGATAAAGAAAGTAAGGCATTATAGTTACAAATTCTGCACCTTGCTTCATACAGGAATTGATACCTTCATCTATGTATGGTGGTATGACTTCAAGAAATGCATAATTGGAGAAATAGTATCCGCCACGTTCTTTCGCAAGTGAACATATAGCATATAGCTCATCCTTGACATCTTGCTCCCTGCTACCTCGATCTATCAACAGTAATGCTTTCTTCAATTTATCTTCACCTTTGCCACTGCAACTGTAAGATTTGGTGGAAATTTTTGCTTTGGAACCAATAATGTTTTGTTCTCAGCACTAAGCATAGCTGAAGCTTCTGATACACTTGTAGTTCCCTCGAACTTTTTCACTATATCAGAAGGATTTGGTACATCAATTTCCGATAATTGGTTCTCATCATAATATTCTACAGATATAATGAACTCATTCAAAAATTCCTGTAGACCTTTCACGGTATTTTTTCTATTTATAGTTGCTATATTCTTTATGCTCTTAAAACTCAGATTTGTATTTTTCAAAGTAGTCTGTATACCACTCATGATATCATCCTTGCTAGTATTCCAGTGTAATCCAATACCAACAACTAAGCTTTTTGGTCTATATACTACAGATTTTTGCAGTAGTCTTTCATACTTGCTGTCAAGTAGTTGATCCGTAATGATCAGTGCAGCTTTATATTCTTCGGTGTCCAATTCATCGATGTTATTAACAATATACACATTTTGTGGTAAAGGTTTATCTTTAGACCACCAATTACGTTCACCTACATCCTGATAAACACCGACCTTATTTTCATTGACCATATGTGCACTTACTTTTGTAATAGTAGAATCATCATCAATTACCCATCCAAACTCTTTACCCAATAGATCAACTGCGATTGTTTCATTCACATCTGCAGCGGTTGTAATAACTGGTATAGCATTTAGTATCGATGCGATCAGCCTTGCTAATGCGTTAGCACCGCCCAGGTGTCCGGATAACGTACTTATCACAAACTGTGACTTGTCATCTATTACAACCACAGCTGGATCAGTCTTCTTGTCCTTCATATGTGGAGTAATTAACCGTATTACAGCACCAAGTGAGAATATACAAACAAGTCCTTCATAAGATTTGAACAATATGCCTATTTCTGCCGCACTTGAATTACTATACCAATTAACATCGTCTTTTCCATCATTAAATTTGTCTGGAACATAAATATCAAACTCTGGCATGATGGTCTTTAGTTTTCTGGCTATCTCTATACCATGTTTTGTTATTGCAATAACAACTGTCTTGCTCATCATCATATATGTGTAAAACAACTAGAAATATCTTTTTCGATAATAGTAAAGCATCTGTGATATAACAAGTAACTCGTAAAACTTTTAACCAATTTATCATTGGAAAGAGACGCTGTGGTGAAAAAAAGAAACAGAAAACTAAAGAAATACTTGTCTATAATAATACCAATCACAGTAATTTCAATAGGTATAGGTGTATTTACTTTTTCACAAGAAAACAAACAGGAAGTAATTAATAATAAATTGGAGTCGATTCTCGTAGACTCTCCTATATTGGGTGAACCAACAGCACCGTTGACTTTTGTAGAGTGGGGTGATTATCAATGCACTTATTGCTATAAGTTCCATACAAATACAAGGGATGATATATTCAGTAATTTTGTTGACAATGGAAAGATAAGATTTGTCTATAAAGATTTTCCATTAAATGGATCAACTTCAGTGCTTGCAGCAGAAGCATCATACTGTGCAGATGACCAAAACAAGTACTGGGCTTATCATGATGAGCTATACAAGAACTGGGAAGGTGAAAATACTGGATGGATAAACTTTCACAATCTAAAGAAATTTGCATATAATGTAGGTCTTGATATAGATGTATTTGATAAATGTGTACAAAATGAAAAA
>PAWD01000025.1 GCA_002713325.1 Nitrososphaerota archaeon | reverse complement strand
AAGAAATTTGCATATAATGTAGGTCTTGATATAGATGTATTTGATAAATGTGTACAAAATGAAAAACATAAACAAAAAGTGCTCAACAACTATAGATACGGTCAGAGTATAGGGATTAATGCTACACCAACATTCCTTATAATAGACAAAGAAGGAAATGTTCAAGCTATAAGGGGTGCACAACCATACAGTGTATTTGACCAAGTTCTGAATGAGAATTTAATAACTAACAATACATGATTGTAGTCTGATCGATAATCTCATTTGGTTGACAAAATAATTGTTTAATAGATTAAAAAACAGTTCATGACGAAAAATGGTCATTTAAGCATCTGCTCAAGTTTTCAGAGCAATTATAACCCTTCCCAATCTTTTTATCTTATGTCTATACAGAATTAATATGATTGCATATGTAGAAATATTTGTAGAGCCTGGAAGAGATACAATTGCATCAGCTGAATTTTTGAGGATGATTGAGGGTGTTAAGGAAGCATATCCTGTATCACAACACTGTGACATCATCGTCTTCGTTGAGGCTGAAGATTTTAGACAGATATATGAATTGGTTATGAGTAAAATCGAAATAATAAAAGGGATTGTAAAAACTAAGATATTACCTTGTATAGATTTAGATATAGAATAATCGGAAACAGACATGATAAACCTGCCTAGTCTGTAAATTATAGTAATCTTTCAGTAGAATTAATAATCTAATTCATCAGAGTTTTACTAAACTGCAAAGTGATACTGAAAAAGTGGTTTAATTAGGGAGAAACTTTTTGATAAAAAAGATTAATTAAGTGTTTCATTTTCTAATATCTGTAATGAAGAAACCTATTGAGAATTTAGCTAAGAGAAGTGCCAGTGGAGGACGTAATAGAGCATCAAGGGGAAGAAGAAAATATGAGATGGATAGATATCCCAGCGAACCTGTTTTAGGCAAACATAAAATCACAGTTAGAAGGGTTAGGGGTCACAATCTCAAATCAGCTGTGAAAACGGTAGAATTTGCGAATGTAGTAGATCCAATATCAAAGAAAGTAGTAAAGATGCAGATCAAAGAAGTTGTACATAATCCATCTAACAAGGATTATGAAAGAAGAGGTGTAGTAACTAAGGGTGCTATCATTGAGACAGAGACAGGAACAGCTAGAGTATTGTCTAGACCAGGACAGGATGGAACTGTTAATGCTGTTCTTGTAAAGTGACTTTCAGATGAAGGACTATGAGCGGCAAATTATTTGGTTAGATTATTTTAATAAACAATTGAGTAGAAGGAAGGGTAGAAGAGTCAATAAAGATAAAGCTATTTTTGATCCTAAAATTGACGAACTTGAGCAATCTGCAAAATCGTCTGGTTATAATCCTAAAGAAACCAGTACTGATACAAATTTTCCACGAAGGGCCTACGTACGATCTGGGTACATTGTAGTTAACAAGAAACATTCAAAGTCAAAAGTTATTAACACTATTGGACAGAAATTAGTGCAGTTAAGAGAAAAGAAATCTAAGTGAACATGAGTATAAGATAAAGAAAGATTGACAGGCAACTATGATAATGGGTAAAACTAATGTAATCTGCTTGCAGGGGGTTGGGGAAATCTTACACATCGCAAAAAGTGGAAGGATAATTGTAAAACTTAATCAGAAGGTAAAACCTGGTGATACACTTGTTGATGCAAAAGGTAAGAATATCGCTAAGATTATTGAACTTATTGGTCCAGTAAAGTCGCCCTATGCATCTGCAATGTCTATGACAGATAGATCCAAGAAATATGTTGGTACTAAGGTGTACATGAGGGGAAAAAGATGAGTGAATCATTTTATACGAACAATTGTCCGGAATGTAGAACTAACTTAATTGAAGATTCGGGTAAAGGAGAATGTTTCTGTCCTAGTTGTGGTTATGTTGTCATAGATCAAATAGAAAATCTAGGACCAGAGTCTATATCAACTGATTTAGAGGATCGGATGAAAAATGCTAGAACGGGTGGTCCTGTGAGTTATTCAATGCACGATCTAGGTCTTAGAACGGAAATAGCACATTCATTTAAAGACTTTAGTGGTAAACCATTAGATTCCTCTGTTACAGAACAGATGAACGCAGTAAGGAAATGGCATTCTAGAATAAGAATTTCATCTCCCAAAGAAAGGAGATTATCAAATGTATTATCAAAAATAAACGAAACCTGTATGTCTCTGAATCTACCAAAACTTATAGTAGAAACAGCATCAATAATCTATAGAAACTATGAGAATCAAAATACTGCCAAAGGTAAATCTGTGGTATGTATGGCTGCAGCTACTGTGTATCTTGCTTGTAAAAGATGTACTGTGTTGAGATCATTGCAAGAAATTGTTGAGGCTACGGGACCATATAATACAAAGGATACACATCTGAAGTTAACCTCCAAATATTATAGAATGTTGGTCATTGATATGGATGACAATGTGCAACAACAGCTTTCTATAGATCACTACATTTCCAAATTGGCTAACTTTTCAAAAATTGATGTTAAGGTTGAAAGGCTTGCAATTAAGATGGCACATCTTACAGAGGATCATATATTGGCATATGGTAAAGCACCAAATGGTCTTGCTGCTGCTTACCTCTATATAGCTGCCATATTGCTGGGAGTTAATGTATTACAGCGAGATGTCTCTAGTCTTTCCAACGTAACAGAAGTTACTATAAGAAACAGATGTAAAGATATATTTACTAATTTCAAAATACGAATAATTTTAAAACCACAAGGAATAATTACCAAATAATTATCAAAATTTATATTGTATTTCTGGAATTATATGATTATATGGTAAAGATAGAAATTAATAATCTACATGTTAACATTGATAACAAAGAGATAATCACAGGTCTTAACTTTACCGCCAACCAGGGTGAAGTACATGCATTAATGGGCCCTAACGGTTCTGGTAAGAGTACATTGGCTTACTCATTGCTAGGCCACCCAAAGTATACTGTCACGGATGGAGATATTTTGATCGATGAAGAAACCCTATTGAAGATGTCAACCGATGAACGAGCAAGAAAAGGACTCTTTCTAGGATTCCAATATCCAACGGAAGTGGCTGGCGTAGGTTACAGTAATTTTTTGCGAAGTGCATATAATTCTCTGAGCAAGTCACTTACTGAGGAAAATAGAGAAGTATTCTTGACGGTTAGAGAATTTCATAATTACATCAAGAAGAACTTGGGATTTGTTGGACTTGATAATTCGTTTCTAACGCGATATCTTAATGAAGGATTCTCTGGTGGAGAAAAGAAACGTTCAGAAATTTTACAAATGCTTGTACTAAAACCAAAATTTGTGATATTAGATGAGCCTGATTCTGGACTTGATATAGATGCTGTTAAAGCAGTTGCAGAGGCGATCAATCAATTGGTAACTCCAGAAGTTGGTATTATTATTATAACACACTATGCTAGGATTTTACGTTATTTGGAAAAACTTGACTATGTACATGTAATGTCAAAAGGAAAGATTGTCAAATCTGGTAAAAGAGATCTTGCTGAAATGCTTGAAGAGAAGGGCTACAGCTGGATTGAAGATGAAAAAGAAACTAAATAATACCAACGTTTTACTATTTTTGATCATTAATTCTCTTTTCAAAATGTAGAGAGAATTATAATTTTAAATAGGGATATAGTAGTTGCTACAATAATGTCGGAGAATTCAAAACGTAAATTTCTTAATTTTTCATTTTTCAAAATTGATTCCAAATGGCGGTGGATGAACGAACAAACTAAGAAGGAATCTACGAAGGAATTTACTTCAGTTATGAATACTGCAGATAATGTGCAATACAGATCATATTCTACATTGGGACTGCGAGAAGATACAGATTTTTTATTGTGGATGATCTCTGATGAACTAGATAGTACACAGGATATAATATCAAAATTATACTTTACTGTGCTCGGAAAATACATAAATCCTACTTATAATTATCTTGCAGCAACTAGACCTTCAACATATGCACCAGCTTCTATACCGGCATTTATGAAGGATGAAAAACCCTCTAACTATCTAATAGTTTATCCATTCATAAAGAACAGGGAATGGTATTTGTTACCATTTGAAGAACGTAAAAAGATGATGGATGAACATATAGTTATAGGAAAAAAATTTCCACAAATTAAATTAAATACAACATATTCATTTGGTCTTGATGATCAGGACTTTATGCTTGCTTTTGAAACAGATGATCTTCCATCATTTCAAGATCTTATAATGCAGCTGCGTGAGACACAAGTAAGTAAATATATTGTGAAAGATACACCTATGATAGTATGTATTCAAAAAGAGTTAGAAGAGATAATCAAGAGCTTGGGTTGATATGCAAACACTGAAAGAATGGCAGGCTTTGAAGGAATGGGCTGTAGTTGTAAAAGCACTAGAGGATGGTGAACAATACATATTATTCAGGAAAGGTGGTATACTAGATCCTGGTTTTTCTGTTGAAAGTTCAGAGTTCCTATTGTTTCCAACCTTTGAGCATCAGACCAAGGAATATCTTAAAGAGAATTATAAGAACAAGTTTGATGAATTACTATCAAGAAGAAATACAAACAAGGTTACCATTACATTGGCTGCGAAAGTAATAACTGTTCATGAGATAAGTGATAAGGAGAAACTTCATAGGCTGAAAGACTATCATGTTTACAATGATGATTTCATAAATTACAGAATGCAATGGAATCAGGATAAGCCTATGAGTGTATTGTTTGTGCGCACGTATAACCTAGACAATCCTCTTACGATAGATACTCTACCAGAATATTCTGGTTGCAGATCCTGGATCAAAATAAATATTTCCACAAGTTTGGGCAAACCAGTATTGAACGATAAAGAATTTTATGAACTTAAACAACTACTTGAGGAGCTAATATCATGAAATACAGAAAACTTGGAAAGAGCAACATAAAGGTATCAGAAATAGGTTTTGGTGCATGGATCATAGGACTTGACTGGTGGGGTAAGAAGATCGATGATGAAGAAGGTATAAAGATGTTGAAGAAGGCCTATGATTTGGGAATAACTTTTTACGATACGGCTGATATTTATGGTAGAGGAAGAAGTGAGAAACTTATTGCAAAAGCATTCAATGGTATGCGAAATGATATTATATTATCGACTAAATTTGGTTATGATATTTACAGTGATATTGAACAGATAGGACATAATGAATTACCACAAAAATTCACACCTAAATTTACAAGATATGCATTAGAACAGAGTTTAAGTAGATTAGGAACAGATTACGTTGACCTATATAGCCTACATAACCCGAAGATGGAGCATATATGGAGTGATGATGTTTTTAGAACACTTAATGAATTGATGGAGGAAGGAAAGATTAAGCATTACGGAGCTGCGTTGGGACCTGCTATTGGCTGGAAGGAAGAGGGTATACTTGCGATGCAGAAGCAAAATGTTACTGCATTACAAACAGTTTACAACATTCTTGAGCAGAATCCAGCTAGAGACTTCTTTCCCGTAGCAAGAGAGATGGACGTGGGTGTGATGGTACGAGTGCCTGATGCTTCTGGTATTTTAACAGGTAAAGTTGATACTAATACGGTTATGAACAAAGATGATCACAGAAGTCATAGGAAACGTGAATGGATTGAGGAAGCCATGAAGAAAGTAGAAAATCTGAAACCATTTGCAGAATCAAAGGGGTGGAGTATTCTTGAGTTAGCTGTCAAGTTCATACTTTCAGAAAAATCCATGTCGGTAGTATTGCCTACAGTTACCAGTGTAGAAGAACTTGAAACGTTTACAACTATTTCAGATGGCAACTATCTCAATGAAAGTGAGTTTGAAGAAGTGAAGGAAATGTACAACAATAACTTTTATGTTCAAATATCAAATTAGTTCCACAGATTTATCTGTTCAAAGTTTTCTTCAAAATACTTAACACGTTCCTTCTTGAACTCCTTTGAACTGAACAATATTCTATATTCAGTAATACCAATATGTCTCGACATCTCCTTACCGATCTTCTCACATGCCTCATTTGTCCTTGCATGCACCATACTGAAGAGGTTGTATGGCCAGTCTTGATAAACAGGTCTCTGATAGCAATGGCTTACTTGTGGAAATTCTGCTAATTTCGTACCGATTTCATCTATTCTTTCTTCAGGAACCTTCCAAACTATCATACCATTAGCAATAAAACCAACATCTCTATGTCGCAATATAGCCGCAAACCGCCTCATGACTCCAATTCTTTCATACTCCATAGCTTTTTCAAATAACTGATCTACAGTAATTTCTAAGCGTTTTGCTGGTTTGTTAAATGGTTCTGGAATTATTTCAATATCAGTTTGCAACTCCCTGATGAAATCCTTATCTCGTTCAGTTACCCTAAAAGGAATTTGATCTACATGACTTGGTTTATCAGTTGGTTTAGGATTTTCTGGGTCGTCGTTAACCATGTCTAGTCTGACACCTATCTTGTAAAGTCTTAATGTAGGTAAAAGTCTGTATTTTATAACCCCGGCAAGATTAGTGAAGTTTGCCAGATCACGCTGTATACTTCCATTAGGAGGAACCGCAATTGTGAACCAAAGATTGTATTCATGATCACGTTCATAATTGTGACTTACGCCTGGATGTTCGTTTATTTTGCTAGCTACTTGATCAAGATTTTCTGGTTTTATACTCATTGCTGCCAACACGCTCTTGTAACCTAGCCTTCTTGTATCGAATATAGCGTTAATCTGTCTTATGATACCTGTCTCCTTGATCGACTTTATTCTCCTCCTTGATTCTTCTTCACTTATATTCAATTGCTTACCAATCTCTGCAAAAGGCCTACGCGAAAGAGGAAAGTCCCACTGTATAAGGTTTAGAATCGCTTTATCAATGGCATCTAACTCTGTCATGATATTTTGCAGTTCTATGATGTAAGTTAAAACTTTAACTGAATTATTACTGAGATTCAATTTAGTGTAATCTATAAATACCTTATAAACAAACGATAGCTAATTTCGGTGTATAGTTTGATAGTAGACCTGCAACTTGCTGGAAAGCTAGTCATAATAGTAGGTGGAGGTACCGAAGGAACCAGAAAGGTGAAATCAATTTTAGGACAGAACTGCAAGATTGTCGTAGTAAGTAATAGGTTAAACAAATTCTTACTCGATCTGGTGGAAGAAGGTAAGATAGATATTATCAAAACAACATTGAAAGATACTACTATACTTGACAGGTTTGAAAAACCCTTTCTTATTCTTGCTTGCACAAATGATCGCTCATTGAATAGAAAATTGGTGAAAAAGGCAAAGGAGATAGGTGCGTTTGCCTATGCTGCTGATGATCCAGCAGTTAGTGACATAACATATTTGGCAATAATAAATATTAGAGACACAGTATTTGTTGCAATTTCTACCAAAGGTAAGAGTCCTCTGATGGCCAGAACACTAAGGATAAAAGCAGAGCGTGTGCTTAAACGATTGATCAAAGACGACGACATTGAATATATAAAACTATCAAACTTTGCAAGGGATGCCGCAAAGAGAACATTGAAAAATTCAAATATGAGAAAAGAATATCTTTATACAGTAATTAAAGACAAGAATATCAAAAGTCTTATGGAGAGAAAGAAGTTTAATGATGCTAAAAATACTGCTATGCGGATATTGGAGAAATGGCAATAATGAACCGATTTGAAATAATAAACGCAAGGGTTACGTATAAGAAAGTCCCAATACATATTCTTGAGAAGTTTACATTCAAGGATCTTGAAAATACCTATAGATCATTCAAGAAAGATATATCGATTAAAGAATGTGTTATTTTACAGACATGTAACAGAGTAGAAGTCTATATCACAACTGACAATCCAGATCATAGAAAACTTATAGATTCATGGGTAAAAAACAACGATTTAAGTAATGAATTGTTCAACGATTATTTGGAGCTCAGTACTGGAAAAGATGCGGTACTACATTTATTGAAACTCGCTTCAGGTTTGGATTCGCTAGTAGTAGGCGAGGACCAGATACTTGGACAAGTGAAGCGTGCGTTTATTTCTGCAAAGAAGATGAAACATGTTGGTTCCCATCTTGGACTTTTGTTTGATAACGCCATAAAAATTGGAGGTAATGTTAGAACAAATACTGGTATTAACAAAGGAATAATATCATATGGTTCTATGGCTGTAAAACTTGCTGAAGAGAATCTTAAAGGTCTTAATGGAAAGAGTGTGATGATCATAGGTTCTGGAGAAGCAGCAAGTCTGGTTGCAAAGACATTGAAGAAACATAAGACTGACTTTATTGTTACAAGTAGGACATTTGCGCGGGCAAAATCCTTCTCTGAAACTGCTGGAGGTCAACCAATTGCGTTTGAGAAAGCACTTGATATATTGAAGGATATAGATGCCCTGTTTGTTGCAACCACTGCCCCATACTTCATAATTCCGTATGAAAGAGCAAAGAATGCGATGCGAGATAGGGATAAGCCTATGATTATAGTGGATCTGTCTAATCCAAGAACTGTAGAAGAGAAGATTTCTAGACTAAAGGGTGTCAAATTGATCAATATAGATGAGGTTTCAACACTAGTAGAAAGAAATTTGAATGTAAGGAAGGAAAAAATGAGTGATGCAAGAAGAATAATAGAAGATGGAGTTTATTCAATAGAATCAAGAATGAAGAGATTAGAAGTTGAACCTGATGTAAGTACACTTTTCAAGAAAGTTCACATGATTCGTGAAAGAGAGTTAGGAAAAGCATTACATATGCTTGATCTAGATGATAAACAGAAGAAAATTGTAGAGAACTTGAGCCATGCGATCGTTGAAGGTATTCTCTCAAACCCTATCAATACATTGAAAAAAGCATCAGAATGTGGGGATAAAGAACTTATGAAGGCTATTTTAAAGTTGTTTAAGTATGAAAGATAATCATTTTCCAAATATAAGGCTCCGAAGATTAAGAAGAAGCAGAAAAATTCGTGAGTTGATGGAAGAGGTACGTCTTTCTCCAAATGATCTTATCGCTCCTCTGTTTGTCCAGGAGAGTCTATCAAAACCCGAAAATATAGAATCACTTCCAGGAATAATGCGTCTACCTTTGGAACATGTTCCTAATGAAATTAGAGAGATAACGTCGTTAGGTATACCTGCAGTAATACTATTCGGTATACCAAATAAGAAGGATGATCTGGGTACGTCAGCATTTGATGATCATGGTATAGTACAAAAAGCAATATCGTTAATCAGGAAAGAGATCGGAGATGACGTTGCAATTGTAACTGATATATGCTTATGTCAGTACACAACGAATGGACATTGCGGTCTTGTTAATAACGGTACTATAGACAATGATAGGAGTATTGAAACACTTGCGAAGATCGCTGTGAGTCAGGCAAGATTTGGTGTAGATGTTGTTGCTCCTTCTGCCATGATGGATGGACAAGTAAAAGCTATTAGAGAAGGGCTAGATGATAATGGATTTAATGATGTAGCTATAATGTCATATTCTGCCAAACATGCTTCACCATTATATACTCCATTTAGAGATGCAGCTCACTCTGCTCCACAATTTGGAGATCGTAAGAGCTATCAGTTGTCATATACAAATCCAAACGAGGCTATTCGTGAAATCGAACTTGACATAAATGAAGGAGCAGATATAGTGATGGTTAAGCCAGCCATAGCATATCTTGACCTTATCTACATTGCAAAACAGATGTTCAATGTTCCATTAGCTGCTTATAGTGTATCTGGTGAATATGCATTAGTAAAGGCTGCTTCCATGCAAGGGATGATAGACGAGAATGCTGTTATTTTAGAATTACTAACGTCGATAAAGCGAGCAGGTGCTGATATTATCATAACATACTTTGCCAAACAAGCGGCAAGTATATTGAAATCATTATCTACTATATGACAGAAAAATTGAACCGATGACAATAATTATTGCTCCAACGTATATTGCGGTAAAGCTTTTCCTCTTTTTTACTTCTTTGAAATAAATCAAACCCCATGAAACATTGAACAATAATGCTAATTGAGTCAATGGGTAACCAACTGTCAGACCTATAGTTGCTACAGCAATGAAGCTGCCTATATTACCTATATTCCATATAGCTCCTGAAACTATTCCCGTTAATATTTCCCTTTTTCTAAAATGTCTAGTAGCGATAAGTATACCAATACCGATTACGAATATGGCCAAACACATAGAGAACAAACTATTTTCCAATTCGCTGAATATCCTGATGGGAACGAAAAGACTACCCCAAAGTATCCCCGCTATTATTGTTAAAACATAACCTTTGATGTCTTTACTTTTATTTTCACCAATTCTAACCAATGGCATTCCAGAAGCAAGCATTGCGATTCCTATTAGTGCAAAAAGAANGGAAGTTAATTCTTCATTGAAGAATAACAAACCCCAGAGGAATGATGTTATAATTATTACACTTCCAACTAATGGTGAGACTCTTCCTAAACCTATGTATTTGATAGCAAATATGGCTAAAGTACTAGCTGAAATCCATATTATACCGGCACTCACTCCAGCAGGATCTAGTGTTAATGAACCATAGAATGGTAATATTGCTAAAGCAGAGACAATTGCTCCTATACCCATTGCTCCTTGTGTATGGAAGATGTTCTCAATACCGAATTTTTTAATAGGTACTAGATATGTACCCCAACTTACAGCAGCTACAAGTGCAAATGTAATACCAAAATAATCTACCATATACCGTTTGTATAGTCTAGATAATTAATAGTTGTTGAGTGTTTATCATATATGATTAGAGAAAAATTAAAGATATGTTATAGTGATTGCTGAATACTTACACATAATTCCTAGAAAATAATAATAGAAAATAAAATTACATACAATCTTAAGATACGCAGGAAATCTTTAAACAGATAAATGTGTGGAGTTAATTTGATGTTTGATTAATTGAAATCTAATAATATAGATTATTTCTTTTTATTCCGCACAGCCTGTAACACCACTATCCTAGGTAGAAAGATGTTGATAGTATTATGACTAAATTCANTATAATACTTATTTGTTGTTGCTACGATAAATTTAACGTTTAAACTTTTATTTGAAAATGTATTTATGTTATAATTGTGGAACCGATTGATAATTCATTCGACGATCTATTAAATTCCGTGCATAAAGAAGGTGTTACCCTGTTTGAATCTAACAACACAAAGATACCTTGTATATTGTTGAGAAACGAACGGTTTAATGAAATAGCTAAATCATTCTACGAAAAATCATACGCAGTAGATTCAAAGCTAAATATACTACATGATGATAAAAAACATGTCTTTGTTGAAATTGTACTTATGTTTTCGAAGGCTAGAATAGAACAAAGGATACTTATTTACGCAAATAAAAATTTAGAATTTTTTGAGATTCTAGCAGAAAGTGCGATAATAGGAATACTTCCAGAGTCAGACAGTCAGACAGAATCGAATATCTTGATGATTCAGCTCGCAAGAAAAGATGAAGTAAAGAAGGCATTAGGTATTATCAACTTTTATTTGAAGTAAATAAATTCTGTTGATATTACAACAACGAATCGATGTGGTCACAATATAATTCCTATATTATTTTTATATTAGTTCTAACAATATTTTTAATTTATTTGGGAATATTCTATCTTAAGTGAAAAATAGAAGGAAGAAACTAGAAGATAGATGGGCATAGTATCGAAGAGTATAAAGTTTTTAGAAGACCATAGAAAAAAGTTATTAGAAATACGAAAATGTAGAAAGAATATCGAATATTTCTAAGCTTGAACTACTATTAGATTCTATGTAGTTTATTGATAATTATGGAATAGGCGGAAGCTCAGTTTTCTTATCGCGACCTCCTGAACCAAATCTACAATAAAAACACAAATCTGATTCCATATGTCTTAAGATTATAATCTTTATTGCACCAATCTTCAATGCGATTTTTGTAAGAATTTTGTATTTTAATGGCATAGATGGGATCACCTCATCCATATATACCCTATAATGATCAGGACAAAATTTTAAGGTAACTTTAGCATCCTTTCCAGATTCATTGATTTGTTTTGTAAAACTGATCTGTTCCCTAACATATTCATGTTTAGGACAAGGACAGTTTTTACCACCTGGATGCTTGTAAGCTGGTGTATTTTTCCAATCGAAATCTGGGAATTCCTTCTCAAAATCATCCATAGTTGTATAGGAATCTTATGCTTTATAAAAATTCCATCAATCCATATATTAAGTCTTAATCATTATTTAATACATGTAAGCCTCTAAGATACAAATCCTTATACAGTTAACTTTATTCTATCTCTTTTTACCATGATTTTTAGATATATACAGAGACTTTGTAGTGTTCTATAGCGAAAACTAGAAAGAAGATTTAAAGTTTCTAAACCAATTGGATGATACATCTTGAAACAACAAAACAAGTGCAATTCCTGTTAGTGTAATTTCTCCTAAACGTAAAACAAATAAAATTGGATTTGTGAATAATGATATTACTAAAGCTGGAATGTTTAGAGCTATACCAATAATAAAAAGTACCAAGAAGGTGATTCTAGCCCAATTTTTTCCTTTTCCAATCATATAGATAAGTATAGCCACAATTGTCACAAGTGTGATTGCAATAATACTTCCAATGAGTGCTTCCATTGTTTCAGTCGGCATAATCTCTATTATGGCCCTTATACTGCCGAGAACAAGTGAAATCCAGAGTAATATTACGGCAGCGGATACTTTTTTTGGTTTATAATAAGTACCATACATGTGTTGATCACGAATTATCTATATATAAACAAAGAACTAAACTTTATGTTTTTTCCTAAAACCGTATCACACCTGTTCTTTTGTAATAAATGTAATTAATTATTAAAAAAATTATAAAATTACTGTATAACCAAATTATCACTTATTTATGATTCTAACAAATAAATGATTAAAAAATGAAAGTGTTTAGGTCATTAAATTAAGCTAGAAACTTTTGTATGTTGTCAAATTAGCCACAAATAGAATCGTTTGTTAATGCCATGTAAAAACATTGTATGATTAATTAATAAATTACCTAGATCACATAATTAATACTATGAATATACAATTACTTACAGAAATACAAAATGCAATAAAAAATACTATCACTGATAAGAAAATAGGAGTTGCATTTTCAGGTGGTGTAGATAGTACTTTACTGGCGAAAATCATCAAAGATCTTGGACATGATGTACATCTTTTAACAATTGGCTTTCATAACTCACATGACATCAATTTTGCCAAAGAAGTAAATCAGATACTCAATTTACCCCATAGTATTTCAGAAATTGATCCTGAAAAATTTAAGGGGGTTAGTGATAGAATACATCAATTAATTAAATCTGATAATCTTTCATGGAATGAAAATTCTATTGCATTTTATTATGTTGCAAAACTTGCACAAAAAAATGAATTAAACACGGTCGTAACTGCAAATGGCATTGATGAGTTATTTTGTGGATATAATTCATACCGTGAAATAATAGCTGTATGTAAAGAGTTAGAACAAAAACTCAATATGTATTACATGTGGGAGACTGAAATTATGAAAATGATCAATGATAAATTAAAAAATGAAAAACAAATGATGATTATGGTCAATACCGTCACTGAAGAATTCGGTGTAAGAATAATCCAACCTTTTTTATCATCAGATTTTATAGATTATGCGAAAGAAATTCCGATTTCTGAAAAAATTCATGGTTCAAATGATATGAAGCGAAAACATGTAATTCGTGAATTAGCTATGGATTATGGTGTACCAAAAATTGCTGCACAAAAACAGAAAAAGGCATTACAGTATGGTTCTCAAATACACAAATCTTTGTTAAAATCTAGAAAAACTTCTTAGAATGTGCTTTAATGTGTTTGTATATATCATAAATTATTATGCACGATACTCCAAGATGATATAGTGATAAAAGTCAAAAAAGATAAAAGCATTATTTTTCAGATGTCTGCAGAACCTTTGTAGTATACTATAATGAAAAATGAAAGAAATTTCATATTAAAATAAGCCTCGGGCGGGCTTCGATCCCGCGGCTTAGCGCTTACGAGGCGCTCGCTCTTGGCATTTTGCAATTTCTACCAGGCTGAGCCACCGAGGCACGATCAAATTGCTGTAGAATTTGTAATAAAAAAACGTTGACATCAAAGAAATTTCATTGTATATTCTAGTACGCCAGTCCAGGTTTCTGTTGATGTTATATCTCCAGTATCGATAAAAATAGTGTGTTATTTTTAGGCGTCAAAACATGACGCTTTTCGTAAGGCTTAAGATCTTTATCTCCGTAATGGCACTATGAAATCATTATTGCTTCAAGGTTATGGGTGCTCTATCAGAGTTAATAATACTCGTTTAGTTTTCACACAAGGCACACATACTTTTTCAAAATAAAGAGAAATTATAGAATCATCTGCTAGAGTTTAGTGTAATGCATACTCATACACCACCAATCGATGATTTAGTATGGTGACATAATAAATTTGCAGAATTGCATTCTAAGAGCAAAACAAGCGAAGAGACAGATACATCAAAGGAAATTCCTAAAAGTAAAAATAACAGAAAAGTTTAGGTCTTTGTTTATCGTTAGTAGATCTATGGTAAATGTAGCTAAACAGTTGTTTATCATAATAAACAGCGATAAACAAGAGATAAACCTCTAGATAAACAGTATGAAAATATTATAGGATTAACAATATCGTAATAACAATATAAAACTTTGAATATTTAATAATAGGTTTTTATGGATTGAATTGTGAAGATTTCGATCTCTGGTATACGTGGGATATTTAGTCAAGACCTTACACTTCATGAGATTCTGAAATTCTCCAGGGCCTTTTCTAAACTGATAGATAAAGAATGTGTTCTGGCACGCGATACAAGGGACTCGAGTCAAATTATCGGAGAAACTGCAACTGCTGCTATGATGGAACAAGGTATTGATGTAAACAATTTGGGTATAGCGCCCACACCATTCGCATTCAACGAAGCAAGGAAGTGTGGTGCAGCATTAATAATCACTGCATCTCATAACCCATTGGAATGGAATGGTCTGAAGTTTGTTATTGATGGTAGAGGGATATTTGAAGAGGAATTAGAAAAGATTAGAAATGAATCAACTGATGAAATTAAGACAACAGGAAAAGAATACCAAATAAATTCTACTTATCAGAAAGATATTATCAATCTAGTAGGTAAAATAGATGGAAGATATAAAGTTGCGCTAGATGCCAATGGTGGTGCTGCCAACGGTTATGTCAATACAATTCTATCAAAAATTGGATGTGTAGTAACAAGCATCAATGACGAGTATGGTGTCTCTTCAAGAATACCGGATCCAACTAGTGACGAACTGAATAAGCTCCGTAACGTTGTTCTGAATTCTAAATGTGAGGTGGGATTTGCTTTTGACCTAGATGGTGACAGACTTATTGTTATAGATAAAAAAGGTATGAAATTACCCGCTGACATGACGTTGTTGTTGTGTATGGCTAAGTCAATAGAGATGGGTATCAAGAATTTTGTTGTGAGTATTGATACTAGTAAAGCCATTGAAGACTATGCAGAAGAGAGAAAATGCATGGTGTATCGTACTAAAGTTGGTGAATCTAATGTTGTTAAGACGATGCTTAATCAAAATATACCGGCTGGTGGAGAGGGTAGTAGTGGAGGCTTCATACTCAAGGACTTTAATATGTGTAGGGATGGTATGCTTGCCTCTGTATTAATAACTACTTTACTTGGAAGTAAAACATATGATGAATGTATTGCGTTTGCATCGCAATACCACTCAATAAGAGGAAAGGTAGTAGCTGATTCCATATTACATAATGAAGTACTAGAAAATGTTAACATAATGCTAGAAAAAGAATCGTCAATGATAGATCATCTTGATGGCTCATTAGCTACAATTGATGATAATTCATGGGTTCTGATTAGAGGATCAAACACAGAACACTCTATCAGACTATCAGTGGAATCTAATCATATAGAAAAAAGCAAGAGTTTGTATAATAAGTATGAGAAGAAGATAATAGAAGAGAATGAAAAGGCTAAGCGAAAAGCAGATAATTAATCAAATATTAAAATCCCTATCTGTAATAAATAAGAATAATTTATTGAGCGATGATATTACTACTGTTAAAGTTGTGAATGGAATTCTCGCGTTCAAATGTGACATGTTTGTTAGAAGCACTGATGCTCCTAGACAAATGAAAATATGGCAGATGGCAAGGAAGAGTATAGTTTCTTGTATTAGTGATTTTGCATGTAAAGGAGTTAAACCGTTGGCTTCCTTGATATCACTTGGCATACCAAGAAATTTCACGCAGAAAGATATAGTTGAGCTAGGTAGGGGTTTCGCAAAAGCAGAGAAAGAATTTCATATAAACATAATTGGAGGTGATACCAACGAAAGTAAGGATTTGATTATAGATTGCTGCATGATTGGTCTTGTTAGAAAAATAATAAAACGTCGTGGTGCAAAAAACGGTGACCTTATAATAACATCTGGTCCATTTGGATATTCATCTATTGGACTAAATATTCTACAAAACAAAATCACAACAAAATCGAATTTAAGAAACAAGGCAAAGAACTCAATATTAATGCCAAATGCAAGATTAGTATTTGGTCTAGGTCTGATTAATTATGCTACGTCTACAATGGATTCTAGTGATGGGCTTGCGATCACACTCTATGAATTGAGTGAGTATAGCAAAAAGATGTTTGTCATAGATTCATTACCAACCACTAAAGATATTAAAGAATTTGTAAAAAATAAGAGATATGATATAGATAAACTAATCTTGTATGGAGGAGAAGAATATGAAATTGTAGCTACTATTCCAAAACGTAATCTAAAGAAAGTATTTGCATTAGCTAGGAAAAGCAAATGTAAAACATTAGTAATTGGTCATGTAGAGAAAGGAAAAGGTGTTTTCATGAAACAGAATGGGAAGTCAAAAAAAATTGAAAGATATGGATGGCAACATCTGATATAGAAAATAATCTATCTAAGATTATAAATAAAAAGGAATTTTTTAGGATAATCAATTAAAAATTGAGAGAATTATGGACATATTTAGATAATATATAAATTCAGGAAAAATCTTGTAATAATTAGTTATACGTATGGTAATGTAAGATGTTATAATAAAGAAATTAACTCAAATATGCTTCATGATTGTCATAAAAGTATTGAAATTAAAGTAAATATCATAACATTTTTTACACCCATAAAAGAGTTGTTTTTTGTTGTCAGAAACAGTGGAAGAGATTAAGAAGGCTAAGTGGGGTATAGCCCATATTTTCAGCAGCTACAACAATACCATAGTGCATATAACCGATCTTAGTGGTGGGGAGACTATAGGTATTAGTTCTGGAGGTAGACATGTTACTGCTGACAGGTATGAATCTTCTCCATATGCTGCAATGAAATCAGCTGTTGCTGTAGCAGATACAGCTAAAGGTAAAGGAATAACATCTTTACATATTAGAGTTAGAGCTGTTGGTGGTATAGGTGCAAGAATTCCTGGTCCAGGAGCACAGGCAGCAATAAGGGCACTTGCAAGAGCTGGATTCAAGATAGGAAGAATTGATGATGTTACACCAATTCCACATGATACTACTAGAAAACCAGGTGGAAGAAGAGGAAGAAGAGTCTAAAACTTATTCTTTATTATTCAGTCTATCTGCCAATGATATTATTCGTCCATGTTCTTCTACATTGATTTTCGTATCCATTCTAACAGGTAACCCTATGGATCTAAACAGTGAAAGTAAAGCACCACCAGAAATTGTTTCGCGTAGTTCACCATTTTTGATTAACTCTACAATTTTGGTAATAATTATTACTGTTTCATTTGGGTATTGCAATTCAGCTGTTGTAAGAACTTCTATTCCCCTGTCTACTAGATGTTCTATAAACAGATCTCTATCGGTTTTCACATTTTTATCTGAAGACGGCTTTTTATCTGAAGACACCTTCTTTTTCAACTTCAATAGTTTTCGAGCATTGATTAGCTCAAGTTCAGGATCGTAATCACTCATCCCTTTATTACTCCTATAGGAACCAATCTTACTACCTTTGTAGCAATACCAAGCTTGTGTGAAACTTCTGCTACAGAATCAACGTTCTTGTATGCTTCTGGCGTCTCTTCCACTACGCCTTCCCTAGTTAATGCCTTGACGTATATTCCTCTTGACTGTAGTTTTTGCTGTACTTCCTGTGCATTATAATTTCTTTTTGCAGCTGACCGTGACATTGTTCTTCCTGCTCCATGTGCAGTAGAACCAAATGTAAGATCCATTGATTTGTAATTACCGCGTAAGACCCAACTTGCTGTGCCCATAGAACCAGGTATAAGAACTGGTTGTCCAAAATCCCTGTATTTTAATGGGACCTCATTTCTACCAGCTGGAAATGCCCTGGTAGCACCCTTTCTATGTACAACAACATCTTTGCTAGAACCATCAAACTTGTGATTCTCTACTTTGGCAATATTATGTGCTACATCATATACTAGGCGCATATCAAGATCACTTTCGCTCATGTTAAAGACTTTCTCCAAGGTTTTCCTAGTCCAATGAGTGATCATCTGCCTGTTACTCCATGCGAAATTCAATGCAGCATACATTGCCTTTTTGTAAGATTCACCCTCTGGGGAGTTGTTTGGAACACATGCAAGTTCCCTGTCTGGTAATTGTATGTTGTATTTTCGCAATACACTTTCCGATAAACGAAGATAATCAGTGCACACTTGATGCCCAAAACCCCGTGAGCCACAGTGTATCAATATAGTAATTTGTCCTTCATGTTCTATACCGTACTTCTTCGCGGCTTCATCATCAAATATTTTATCCACTTTCTGTACTTCTAGAAAATGATTGCCTGAACCTAAACTTCCAAGTTGTGGTGCACCTCTTTTTCTGGCCATAGCAGAGACCTTGCTTGGATCTGCATCTTTCATCTTTCCATTTTCTTCACATACATCAGCATCATCCTCAAAACCATAACCATTTTTTATAGCCCAGTTTACTCCTTCAGTCAAAACACTATCAAGATCTGCCCCACTTAATTTGAAGGCGCCTTTGCTACCAACACCTGATGGTACTGCACGAAACAGTTCGTTTACCAATTCTTTTAATTTCTGTCTAACGTCATTCTCGTTCAAATTAGTTCTGATCAATCTTACACCACAGTTAATGTCATAGCCAACTCCGCCAGGACTTATCACACCTTCACTGATATCTGTGGCTGCAACACCACCCACTGGAAAACCATAACCTTCATGACCATCGGGTAGAACAACAACATGTTTCTGTACCCCAGGTAGCGACGCAACATTTACTGCTTGATCAAGAGTTCTATCAGTTACCATCTTGTTGAGTAGAGAATCATCAGCATAAATTGTAACAGGCACATGCATATTCTTATTGGGAATTGATTCTATCCTATGTTCAACATCTCCAATTTTTGTTATCTGATCCTTCGAAACCAAAACTATCTACCAAATTTGCCTCATGTTTGACCAATTTAAACTATTAAGATTGATCGAATAGCGTGAATATTGAATTAAATTACAATCATGAAAGATTCTAACGGCTAAACCTTGCCTATCTATTATCAACCTCTGTATATAGGATAATCTTTCAGAATTGTAATTCATTATAGAAATGCTATATATTCTCATCCATATATGCCTAAGTCTTATGAGAGTTTACATTGCTATGTATGGAGTAGGTTTGGGCCATGCAAGCAGGATGCTACTGGTTGCAAATGATTTATCTCATCACGATGTAACTGTACAGTTTTCATCTTTCGGCGATTCTGTAAATTACATTAAGAGTCATGGAATAGAATGTTTTTCTGGTCCTTCGATCGATATGGGTTGGGGTACAGATCGAAGTTTCTCCGTAAAAGAAAGTATAACGAAACTTCCAAAAAACTTTCGTAGTTTTCTTGCACAACTTGGTACGGAAGGTAGAAACATCGGAAACTTCAAGCCGGATGTAGTTATATCAGATACAAGACTATCTTCCCTGCTCATGGCAAAGGCGTTAGACGTTCCATGCATTACAATATTGAATCAGATTAAATTACTACTTTCACCACGATTGCATGAGTTTAGAGTTGCACGTGTGTTTGAAGATATGCTAGGAGAAATATTAGGTTCTTTATGGACTAGAAGTGATTCTGTGTTGATACCAGATCTTCCGCCTCCATACACATTGTCTGAGCAGAACATATGGCCCGTTGGAAGTTCTATAAACAAATTGAGATATATTGGTTTCATGGCTCCAAAACCAACAATAAATGAAGAGTGCGTTAACAAGGTTGCAAAGTTGTTGGATGTTACTCGTAATAAACCAATAGTATTTGCACACATAAGTGGACCAACTCCGACTAAAATGATCGTATTGAAGAAAATTATGGAAGCTGTTAAGGATAATGATAAAATACAGTTTGTGGTATCAGAAGGAATTCCCAATGGAGACACGGTGCCAAAGAGAATTAAGAATGGTTGGTACTTCGAGTGGTGTCCAGTTAGAGATGAAATATTTGCGATGAGCGATCTACTCTTAACGCGGGGAGGTCATTCCACACTTGCACAGACAATACAATATGGAAATCCCGTAATTACTATACCGATAAGAAATCATGGAGAACAGTTAGGCAATGCGAATAAGATTCAAAAGATTGGACTAGGATTAATGTTGAAGGAAAAAGGATTGAAGTCAGAAGATATTTCTAATGCGATTGAACTTGTGCTAAATGATTCTAGTTTTAGTAATAACGCTAAAATGCTAATGGATATATCTAACAAATTAAACGGTGTCAATAATATAGTGAATGTAGTGAGATCGTACTGTTAATCAATAAAACTGAATTCTGTTATATTGGAGTATATGATAAATAATTTCAATTACACACCGATAATCTAATGTGTCACCTATAGACTTCATTAATACAATATCTATTTTCAAAATACATATAATCTTTCTATCCTTGTAAGTTCCAATTCATATTTTTAAAAGATATTCAGGAAAGACGTAACTATTTCTAATGCTAAGCCTCTTTGTAAGATAAGTAGTCCGGCTACAAGTATTATAATACTGAATATGAAAGTTAGTTTACGCGGTCTAGTGGTTGATGCTATTTTTACACCTAATGTGACTCCAGGTAGAGATCCTGCCAAAAGGAATGCAACCAAATAAATTGGAAGTTCTCCGAGTGAATAATGTAACACTGATCCTAAAATAGACGCAACAAGCCCAAAAATCATAGATATTCCCGCTACATGTTTAGGAGACTTAACCACCTTTAGTAGTACTGGGACCAAAATAGTGCCTGCCCCTACTGATGAAATTGTCATCATAAAACTTACTAAACCGCCTATACTCAAAAGTGTAGTCTTATCACCTTTTGAAAAATTCTTTGGAACTTCTACTGCTTCAGCTTCTTCACTTTGAGTACCTTTCTTCCTAAGTACGTGTTTCTTTACCATAAATACTGAAATACATACTAATAAAATACCTACAGAAAAGAGGATGACAACATCTAATATGTCAGTACCGAAATTATCCTTAATACCTGTCCAGACCCAACTAGCTAAAACCATCGAAGGGGCAACGGTGATAATCACATAGATAAACGCACGCCAGCTTATGTTACGGTGCTTGCTGTGAAGTATAGTACCTAAAATCTTTGTACAGAAATTAAAAAGTAGACTTGCTCCGACCATAGCTTGAGGAGATACACCAAGGAATAGTAGTGATGGAACTATCAAAGCAGCTCCGCCTATTCCAGATGCCCCAACAGCAGTACCGACTACGAAGCCGATTATAATTAGAATCGCCATATGAAGAGGGCTTGCAAGTAAAGATGATAGATCTGCACCTATTGCCAATGTTGGTAAGCCAATTGTAAAAATATTTGAAAAAATTGCGATTGTATCTATCAATATAATAATCTCCCTTCTACCTTATTAATAAATCTCACTACATTATATCAAGATGATCAATTCTATTATAAATCGTAGAATAACATAATGCTTTGTAATATAATCACATATATTCATCATGTATATTGAATTTTTATCTATATGATTATTTGATATTAATATAATACCTCAACATATGAGGCTGATAATTAAAATTTGATTATCGAAGTTGTGCAAAAAAAATATTGGGTAAGCTATATGACAGCAGGGATAATTTTTAATTTATATCTCATAATAATAACATAGAACTAATAATAGATGTATGGAAGAATATATCATCATATATTAGGGAATATTCTAAGTGAAAGATTGCTACTATTAATCAATCAAAGGTTTTCAATACATGAAAGGAATAACGTGTGCTATAATTCAAGATGGATAGCTGAATAATCTTTCCCACACAATAAGAAAGGTTTAGGAATATGCTAGAACAAAGAAGCTGATTTAGCTCTAGGTTTTACTGCGTACAAAATCCATAATTAATATAGTGATTTATCAGACGTTCTGTTCCAACAAAGTTCTATCAAACAAGATCGATAAAATGCTTAGTTAATTCGATATAGCGTCTCTTAGTTAAGTAATAATAATAATTTGAACTTCTAAACTTACAGATGATTAAGTTTGCGTATTATCAGTAGAAAGCAGTAGAAAATGTTTATATTATTCTATTAGTATTTTGATTTAGAATATCTAATGAGCAATGATGAAAAATCAGGAGGAGATCAAAACACGGTTAATGCTCCTACTAACTTTTCTTGGGTGATATCGAGTTTACTTGCTGGTGGTGGTGTTCCCAATTCAGAAAAAGAAATTGAATGGATGAAACAAAATGGTATCAAAGCTGTTCTCACTTTAATTAAAGATCCATTACCACAATCCTGGACTTCTGACTTGGATTACAAACATCTTCCAATCATAGATAAAACTGCACCTACCATAAATGAAATACAAGGTGCTGTAGACTTTGTAGATAATTGTATAAAAGATAAGAAACCAGTTATGGTACACTGTAATGCTGGTAAAGGAAGAACTGGAACGATACTTATAGGCTACATGATCAAGGTAGAAGGTCTGGATGCAGATAGTGCGATTCAGAAGATTCAACAAATGAGACCAGGTTCTCTGGAGGGTGAATCACAGGAGGTGGGAATAAAGCATTACGAGAAGTACATAAATGAAAATTAGTTAGCACTTATCCAATCTATGGATTTTACACAACTTGAGCTTCGATCCAGTAATCTGAACCTATATTATTACATCTTTTAACAATTCCAGATCAATACTATCAGAGTCTAGTTTTCATTCATTCCTGTATACAAGTGTTTAATCTTTCATGTGTTCATTGTATTCTTTCCAAATCATATCATGTATAATGAATCCCAAAAACTAGTAATAATACATACTTTGAAGAAAAAATATTAATTAGTTATTAGAGATTAACTAGTCAATGTATTTATGTCGTTAGAGATCGTAATATGGATTGCCAGCCTTTACTTCGCATGGGCTATAGGAACCCACTATACTGGTGCAGCTCTTGGTCCTGCTGTAGGTGCTGGACTCTTGCGCCAATCTAGGGCTTTATGCCTTATGGCTATATTCGCGTTTGCTGGTGCTTTCTTTAGTTTTAAGGTCCAGGAAACTTATGCTTTTAACATCGTGAGTAATGTTAACGAAGTCGCTGTAGCGGCTGCTCTCCTTTCTGCTGCTCTCTTAACAACACTTTACACATATCTAAAGATACCAACATCTACTATCCAGCTTTTTACATTCTCGTTGGTTGGTGCAGCACTGATCACGGGCTTGAGTATAGGTGTAAAATCACTCTTATACCTTGTAATTTTTTGGGTAGTAGCCCCTTTTGTTGCATTTTCAATTGGACTTTTAGTGATAAGATTACTTCCTAAACGTGGAATGGAGAAATGGTTAAGGTATTTTGTCATAGGTTCTTCTATGCATTCCGCCTTCGCGGTAGGCTCTAACGATGTCAGTAATGCAGTATCCATGCTTCTTGCTCTTGACTATGTTGATACAACAACAGCGAGCCTTATTGGAGGAGCATTCATCTCATTAGGTGTGTTGACATGGGGTCGTAGGGTTTTAGGTAGAGTTAGTCGTGAAATAGTAAAGATGAAGATAGATGTTGCCTGCACTGCACAGATAGCTAAAGCCTCAACAATAATTGGAGTAAACCTGATCGGATATAACGCTTCTATTAATCAGACACTGATTAGTGGTTTATTGGGTGCTAGTATCGGGAAGAAGGAGAAAGGTATCAACTTTAAAGTTATAAAAGGTATATTGATCGGATGGGGTGTAAGTCCTGCATCAGGTCTAGTAGTATCCGTAGTAATTAGTTTGATATTATTAGCGGTAATATAGATTATTACTATTTTACAGTAATTCCTGTATACTGCTATTTATGAGAATATGATGTATATTCTATAACTAAACTATCTTACCAAACCACATCTAAATAAATAGTAAATTTGAAGATCTATTAGCTCATACAAAGGAGAAGTAAGGAGGAAATGAGTTAGGAGTTAAATATGTTGTATAAATTAATAATTCACTGGAGTGTAAATGTGATTTGTCAAATCGCTGTATTTTTAGTACTTCGTATTACAATTACACCACATGGTTAAAAATACCCTATGTTTGTGATGAAGACGCACTTTCTTCAAGTTCTTATTGTTTATTTCATGACCAAAGTTACTGGAAGGATAACCCTGATAGAATAAATGAAAGATTAACGCAAAAGATTGAAGTAGGAATTCCAAACAACGAGGTTTTGCTTTGCGTAGGATACAACTTACCTAGTATTAAGATCACTAAAATGATAAATAAAGAAGTTTATTTTAATTTTGCTAAATTCTATGATCAGGCTTACTTCAAAGGCACTACATTTGACCTAGTCAGCTTTGAAGGAGCAAGGTTTGAGGGATCAGCTGTCTTTCAAGATGTCACATTTAGAAAAGCTGACTTTAAACATGCTATATTCAACGAAGCTAATTTCCAGGGAACTGTATTCGGAGAACGTGACTTTGCAGAATGTCAATTCTTGGGGAATGTACTTTTTTAACTAAATATTAATTCTGATTATCTATCTATATAAAATAGGAACCAAGACAACACGCTAAACTATACCAAAAATACTTTCTCTTAATAATCTAGAATTTGGCAAAATTTGCTTTTGATTAAAAACAATAAATGCTTTTAATATAATAATATAATAAAAAAGTAAAGGGGTTTCTTCTTTTTTCGACGATTATCTTCATCTAATCTTATTTCTGTATGAGCGATTTTCCTTCGAAGTCGGATGGTATAGGTACGCCCAGTATATCTAGAAATGTAGGTGCAACGTCTAGAAGTGAGCTTTCCTTTGTTATTTCGCCTAGTCTTGGAACGTTAGGTCCAGCAACCATGAATGTACAATCATCACCATGTATTCCATCATCTTGGCCCAAGAGTGTATCGTATGAATATAATGAGTCGTATCCTACTCGCTCGTTTATAGCCCAATTTCCATTTCCTATGAATAGGAATGCATCAGGAGCTAAGTGAGCGTATTTTCCGCTGTATACATCTTTTCGCATAGTGATTTTTGAACCCTTTATTGCATTTCCTTTATTGTCTGGTACTTGATAGAGCTCCTTAACTATCTGGTCAAGAGTACTGTCAGCATCCTTTGGATCAACAATACCGAACTTTTCTCTACCCTTCACGTTCAAGTAGATTTGTCCTTGATAACCAGTTCCCCACGCTGTAGTCTTAGCCCAATCGATTGGAAGTTTTGCTAATGAGGTTTGTATAGTTGGTTTCTCAGCACCCTCCTTCAATACCATATATCCTTTTGAAATTAACCACTCGTTGATATTGATTCTTCCATCTAGTCTCTGCACATTGTGATCACTCAATACTACGACGTTAACTTTGTCTGGACCTCCTGTTTTGTCAAATAACTCACCGACGTTCTTATCCAAGAACTTCAAGTGATCTGTGTATGCATCTTTGAATGGAGAGTTTTCTCTGAATCTCACGTGTTGAGGATCAAATTCACTCCAGAATAAATGTCCCATCCTGTCTGTTCCCATACAATCCATTGCCAAAAAGTCGTATTCAGAGTGTATCTCTTTGAATAGTTTGAATCTCTGCACGTCCATGTCTTTGATTCTATTTATGAGCTTTCCTTTCTCCATCTTTCTGAAGTTCTCGTCTACTGTTGACGCATCAAAAATCCAATCTCCACAAGTATCTGTTACTCTCTGAGCCATCGAAGCTGGATGAATCCAATTACTCTTTGTTGTTGCAGTCATAAAGTCTGATATACAGAATCCATTAGATACATACAAAGGCGGTGACGATAGAGGAACTGATACCAACCCCATCTTAATACCTTCAGGGGGAAGTATGTTGTGCATTCTAGGCTCTTTGCAAGTCATAGAAGTTGCACGCTGATCCTCTATGTATGAATAACTAGATCTGTATTGGAAATCCCAATATCCAAAGGTTCCTGGATTTTTACCTGAAAATATTGTTGTCCATGCATGCGGTGTTATTGGAGGTACAACACTTTTGTTTACACCCCAGCCACCTGCATCCATTATTCTCTTCAAATTCGGCAACTCATCAGCATGTTTGTAAACCTGTTCCGGCGAACATCCGTCGAATCCTAGCATCATTAATTTTACCAATTTTATGTCTCCTTAAACTCCTATTCTTCTATGATCTTTATAAGATTTTCCTTGAATTTTCCTAGTGCTTGGACTATCATCATAGTTTTGATCAGAGTATGATCAATATTTTTTTAACTTGATCGCGGTTAATTTATAAACTTTCTATCAACATGTTGTCGTTTCTCGGAGTAAAATACTCAGAAAATCTTATAAGTAAGGCAACAGTGGTAATTGTGATAATAATGACGAAAGATATTGTATGTGGAGGAGACGTAACGGAAGAAGGATGCGATTGGACAGCAGAATTCAATGGAAAGAAATACTACTTTGACGTCGCTGGTTGTCAGACGTCATTTGAGATGAACCCAGGACACTACATAACACATCCTCACCCGAATTATAAATAGTAAAAAAAGAACAACTTTTATTTTTATTTTTTAGAAAAGGAAACTTATGTCACACATAATTAAATTTGGTAGCGATTCAGTATTTTTATCGCCACGGTGCTGATGATTTTCCTTGCCATCTTTCTTTATTGCTTTTGAACCCGCGCATAGTGAAAAAAATCGCAGCACCGAATCCAACAACGATCATTAGGAACATTAGTGGAAAATTACTTACAGGATTACCAGATGTGATCTCTAATTTTATATGTCCATCTAACACTACAGGTAGGCTTTCTGAGTAACCTATACCATAAAATTCAATGGTTTGCGCAACAAGTTCTCCAACCTCTAATCTGTCAACCAGAGTGCTCTTACCATTGCTTATGGTGATTCTTCCGTCATCAGTTTCTGTAAAAAGCAATAACAAAGGTTTATCTGGGAACCAGGAATCTTCATCATTGTTTATAGTAAGATAACCAGTTTCTTTACTACTCACTGCGATAAAGACCTTATTTTGTCTATCCATTATGAATTCGATATATTCTTCGCTTTGTTCATGCTCTTTTATGCGTAAGACTACAGTTGATTCTGGATTGTCAGGATTATAAATCAAGTTGTTGTTTATAACTAATAACCAATCTCGTGAAGTCTCAGATTTAAGGTGTTCCGCACTAAAATGTTCCGTATTAGATCCTTGATTATTAAAAGCAGTATACGGTATCACTAAAGTCTCTTTGTTTCTATCAAATAGTGCTGATACTTCAGTAAATGACAGAGATATCAACAAAACTAAAAGAATACAACTAATGAGTTTCACTTCTTCATTTTTGGAGTAAAATATAATAAAATCGTTTACTTTGTAGATTTGTATGAATATGTTATTGATCTAGAAATGTTGTTAACTTTTGATGTGATGGAATCGTTAAGATAATCCTCGTAGGAATAAAGCTCATATTGATATACCTTTATGCGAAAAATATATGAATGCTGCTACAAAATGATACATATGGGTAAAAGTGTTGAAGTGTCACTTAGGATGGATGAAGAATTACTAGATAAGGCCAAAGTAGAAGCAGTAGTTAGAGGGGTAACATTGGCTCAAGTTATTAACGAAGCCTTGAAGAAAGAACTAGGTTTAGACCAAGATCAATAGTTAGACTTAGCATAAAACATTCTTCCAATCTATCATACAATAGAAAAAAATTCGTGTAAAATGCAGAATGTGAAACTCAGAGATCAGGGATATATTCGTGTAATGGTTCTTGGAAATAATGAAGTTGTTCTTATATGCTTAAGGTTGCATATCCATCTTATCGATCTTTCCACACCAATACCAAAACCGGCATGTGGTGGCATACCATATTTCCTTAGATCAACATACCATTGGAATGATTCTGTTTGCAATTTGTATTGTTTTAATCTTTCAACCAAGAAATTATAATCATGTATCCTTTGTCCCCCAGTTGCTATCTCCCCAAAACCTTCAGGCGCAATAAGATCTGCTGATAATGTTATCGTATTATTAGGTTTTGTCATATGGTAAAAACTCCTTGCACTCAACGGATAATCAATTATGAAGAATGGTTTATCAAACATTTTTGAGAGAAATCTTTCAGCTTCTGTAGGTATATCTTCACCCCATTCGAAGTTTATACCATTCTTTATTGTAATTTCCCTAGCTTCATCATATGTTATCTTCGGAAATGGTTTTTCTGGAACAGTGAATTTTCTACCTAGAATTTCTAACTCCTCGCTTCTTCTTTCCACTATTCTTTCACATACATAATTCACAAAATCTTCTTGTAGTTTCATATTATCTACTTGCTCATTAAAAGCTACTTCTGCCTCAATCATCATAAATTCTGTAAGGTGTTTGGATGTCTTAGATTTTTCAGCTCTAAATGCTGGTTGCATTACGAAGACTTTACCAAAAGCGCATATTGCTGCTTCTTCATATAGCTGTGCACTCTGAGACAGGGATGCATTTTTTCCAAAATAATCTATGTTGAACAATGTTGATCCGCCCTCTACTGCTGACTGTACTATCGATGGTGAATTTATGTAAATATGATCATGTTCAACGAAAAAATCAAAAGCGGCCTTTATGAATTCAGATCTTATCTTCATTATAGAACTGCTTTTCTTACCTCTTATGGAAAGATGTCTGAAATCATAAAGAAAAGAGGATGATTTCACAGCACTTTTAGTTATAGGCCATTTTTCTGCTTTTGCGATTATTTCTATTTCTTTTACTGTCAATTCCTTCCCTCCTGGTGCTCTAGCATCATCCATTAACTGTCCTTTTATTCTAACTGCAGATTCAATGGTAACATCTTTCATATTGTCAAGGAATTGCTGATCTGTAACTTCTTTTTTACCAACTACTTGGAAGTAACCAGATCCATCGCGTATAGTTAGGAAAAGTAAAGCACCAACAGTGTTTTTTGTAACCACCCATCCACACAGTTCTACATTACTTCCATGTCGCATCGTAAGTACTTCACGAATACTCTGGTTCACTACAATTTCTATTTCATATATCCCGTTATAAGCATACCATTAATTTCTAGATAATTTTGTGATTGAGAATAGAAGATTTACTGTACAAAGTTCACATGTCTAACCATTGATAATGTTGTGATGTATTTAGTATTCGTAACAGATACTGTCGATAGAACAGCACATTAACATATGGTGTAGTTATATAACTCATCAATTCGATATCACAATCATGGTTCTACAATAGTCTTAACTAATGTTGTGTAACAGTTTCTGATACAGATCACATGAATTTCTAAATTGATAGCGTAGTTAAAAGAAATAAATTTCTTAAATACAATTCGTTTAGAATAAATCGAAATTGATTGATTTAAAGAGAAATATAAATGAGTAGTTATATTAATAAATACAATGCAAAAGCTCAAAAACAGACTATACGATATTGTGGATATTGTACGTATTGAGAACATATCAAATGATGCATCAAGGTTAGAAATATGGATGCCATTTATCACCAGCAATGAACATCAACGTCTATTAGATGTTAGAGTTGAAAGTTCATTAACTCCAAGGATCACATATGACCAAGAATTTGGAAATAAGATTCTTTATCTTGAGGCAAAGGATCCTGGAGTAACAGAAACTGAAGTGAAGATTAGATACAAAATTCTTAAGCATGAATATAGTGTTAATATGGATCCAGATATTGTAGGAAGTTTTAACGATTCTGAACTGAAACTTCTACAAAAATATCTGCGTCCAGAAAGACACGTACCAGTCGATGATAGAATAAGGAAATTAGCATTAGAAATAGTTGGAACTGAGCAAAATATGATAGGTCGAGTAAAGAGAATCTTTGATCATGTTGTAGAACATATGCGATATAATGCATCAGAACAGTCATGGGTAGGCAGTGCAGAGCATGCTCTTTCGTGCAGTACCGGAAACTGTAATGACATTCATGCACTTTTCATGTCATTATGTAGGTCTATCAATATACCATCCCGATTAGTGATGGGTTATGAGCTTGTAGAACAGGCTGAAAACTGTGAGATATGTGGTTATCATTGTTGGGTAGAATTCTTTGCTCCAAACTTAGGCTGGGTTCCAGTTGATGCTTCCTGCTCAACAAAGTATGGAAAACATGGACTATTTGGAAGTCTTGAGGTTAACCATGTGGTCTTATCAAAAGGCAGGGATATTATCGTGGAACCACCACAAAAAGGGGGACCAATCCTATTCTTCTACTCTGCATATACGGAAGTTGATGGCGTTAAGCATATAGACACAAACAGAAATTTCACATTTAGAGTCATCGACTGATGTTTAGCTGTATTATATTAGAAAAAATATCCATGTGATTTAGCTTTAGAAACCAAGTTGTAATATTTTTATTATGTTGAATCTTATATTATATGCAGGTGTCAACATTATCTGTTGAATACGAACTAGTGCGTTATGTGAAAGTTCTTACAACGCTGACCTTTAATCATAAAATTCCAGTAACATATCTAAAAACGCTGTACAATACGGCTAATACAAAAGATATGTCTGATATAGAGGTCTATATAAATTCAGAGATAAATAAAACTCTTATACCTATGAAGTTGGGAGATAGTCTATTACATATTCTTGGAAAATATTCAGCAGATAAACAAATCTTCTTGAAACTTCTACGTGAGACGATTACACAACTCTCTTATCTTTATTCCATAGTGGAGCGAGATAGAAGCTCTAAAGAATCCCAAAAAGATAAAAAGAAATACTATTTTTGATCTTAGTTCACTCGTATGAATTCTCATGTTATTGAATTCTATTATACGAAATAAACTGAACTGTATTTACAAATAGATCTAACAATGACTTCATCAAAACAACTTTACACTACAATTTGAGTACAATGAGACAAAATGCGAAAAACGTTATCAGTATAGCTAATGAATAGAAGATTAAGTTGACTTGGAACACCATCACAGCCGAAACTCTTCATAAATAAAATGATAGATCTTTATGAATCTCTAATGAATTTCATGTGTTCATCTACGACTATTGTTTAACTTTATATTCTGTTTTTCGCTTCCAAATCGTTGGTATCATCGTGGAGGAATTACACGTCTTCGTAGAGAAACAAAAAATTCGTTATTTTTTCAATGGAGTCACTAGCGGAATACCAATTATACTTCTCCATGGAGCTAGATTTAATGCAGATACTTGGATTGAAACAAATACATTAGAAATTCTTACACGTGAGGGTTATAGTGTTTATGCCGTAGATCTGCCAGGTTTCGGCAAATCTAACAAAATTCCAGGTACTAATTCAGCAGCTGATTATTCTGAATTTCTCTTCGCATTACTGTCTATTCTGAAATTAAGAAAAGTTGTTTTACTCGGACCTTCCCTAAGTGGAGTTATATCATTAATCTTTACAACTAAATATCCAGATCAAGTTTCTGGCTTGATCCTTGTTGGAAGTGCTGGACCTGAAGTAGAAGAGCTCAAACCTAAGATTAGATTATTTGATCTTCCTACTCTTATCGTTTGGGGAGAAAAGGATATTGTCGCACCTATACATGTAGCAAAAGATATACACAATTCGATAAAAGGATCTGAATTACTTGTTATAGAAGGTGGTAATCACCCGTGCTACCTGGACGATCCTCAGTTTTTTAATAGAAAATTGATAGAGTTTCTACACACCAATTTGAAGACTTGAATTTTAATCAATAAAGTAGAAAAATACAAGACCTATTCTATTCAAACAGTATCAGAAAAAATAACAAATCCTCATTAGTGAAAAAATTCCAGAGACATATCTAAAAAACGCTGTACAATACGGCTAATACAAAAGATATGTCTGATATAGAGGTTTATATGAATTCCTTCTCGGCCATAACTATGTCGATAGCTTTTGCCAAGAATTCGTTATACTCTTTTGTAATCAAAACATCACTCGTTCTAGGCCTTGGAAGAGTAATCTCCATTTTATCTTTTATGAAACCAGGGCTCTGTGTAAGGAAATACACAGTATCAGCCAAATAGATAGCTTCGTCAATATCAGAAGTTATAAACAGCATTGTCGTCTTCGTTTCTTCATACAACTTTATCACATAATCCTGCATTATTTGCCTTGTCATAGCATCTAAACCTCTAAGAGGTTCATCCATAAGCAAGACTTTGGGATCATTGATCAGTGCACGTATTAGTTCAGATCTACGCTGCATACCTCCAGATAGTTGGTATGGGAATTTCTTCTCGAAGCCAGTAAGACCTGACTTATCTATAAGTGCCTGTGCTCTCTTAATTGCTTCCTTTTTACTAATTTTCTTTTGCATTAGAGGACCAAATGTTGTATTCTCCATCAAGGTCTTCCAAGGAAGAAGTGCCGTCTCCTGATAAACTACAATTCTTTCAGGACCAGGTCCTCCAACAGGTTTGCCATCCATTAGTACTTGACCACCATCAGGCGTTTCATAACCTGCCATCATGTTAATTATAACAGTTTTTCCCGAACCAGATGGTCCTACGAGACATGTCAACTTGCCTTTTGGTACTTCGAAGTTAATTCCCTTTAATGCTACCACCGTTCTTCCAAACGATTGGTATACTTTCCACACATCTTTCAGCGACATTGAGCTATACGATTTTTCTTCTCCACTCATTATACCATCTGTCTCCATTTAACGTATTTTCCACCCATCTTTCTTACCACCGCACTATAGAGGTAACCAGCTGCACCTACCGAAACCATGAACAAGATAACCCTGTCATACTGAAGCAGTATGTAGGAATACCATAAGTTATATCCTAACCCGTGTCCACCAGCTACCATCTCTGCTGCAACAACCATATCCCAAGTTAGTCCCATACCTATTGCTAACCCTGTGATCATTGCTGGAGTCACTCCAGGAAGTATTACGTGTCTGAAATGATCTTTTCCCCTAGCACCTAAGGAGCTCGCTGCATGTGCAACATATGTTGGAATTGTTAAAACTCCCAACATGGTATTTATTACTATAGGGAAGAATGCCCCTATGAAAATTAAGAACAAAACACTAGACTCTACGGTTGGGAACATTATTACTGCTAGAGGAATCCATGCTATTGGAGGAACTGGTCTCAGAATCTCGAATGTAGGGAATGTCCAGTTCTTAAACGCAATCTTCAAACCCATAAATAATCCTAGGGGTATTCCAGCTCCTGCTGCGATAACATAACCTGAAGCTACTCTTCTCATACTACCAAGAACACTCAAATAGTAATCTTCTGTTTGTACGTAATCGATACTTTCAGCTATCCAAGCGGATGGCTTTGGTACATTTTCGATGCCTGGAATTCCTGCATCCGCTGCTAACTGCCATGCAATAACAAATATAGCTACACCTCCGATCCTTCTTGCCGTTCTTGCCGATATCAAATTCTTACGGAATTTCTCAAAAGACTTTGAAGTTTCACTTCGAGTTGCCATACTACTTAGCCATCTCCTTCTCTCCTCGTTCGAAAGCCTTTACAGCTTCTTCATGTACAAGATCGAAAACCTGCTTCTTTAAACCAAGAAATTCGTCTGAAGCCATCATATCAGGAGTTCTTGGTCTTGGTAGAGTTATCTTTATGCTAGCTTTAAGCCTACCAGGACGGGTGGTCATAATGAACACTCTGTCAGATAAGTAGATTGCTTCATCCAAGTCGTGAGTGATGAAGAATATTGACACCTTAAGAAGATCCCAGACCTTAAGGACAGAATCATGAACTATAGATTTGGTCAAAGCATCCATTGCTCTAAATGGCTCATCTAAGAGAATAATTGTTGGGTCAGTCATCAATGCCCTTATTATTTCCGTCCTTCTCTGCATACCTGATGAAACAGCCATAGGGAATTGATCTGCAAATTTTTCCAGTCCAGTTAGCTTTAGGTAAGCCATTCCTTTCTTTGTTGCTTCATCTTTACTCAAAATTCCCTGACAAACCGGTCCAAATATAACATTTTCTATTAAAGTCTTCCATGGGAATAATGCACCACTCTGAAAAACTACAACTCTATCTGGTCCCGGTGATAATTTTTTAATTTTACCGGATCCAATAACCTTCCCATCAAGTTTAATTTCTCCTTTTGTGACTGAATCAAAGCCTGCTACCATATTGAGTAATGTAGTCTTACCACAACCAGAAGGTCCACAAATAGCAAGAAATTCACCTGGTTGTAGTTCCAGATCACACGAATCAACCGCAAGAACGTTGACACCAAGTGGATCGTATATCTTTGTAACTGTGTTACATTCAAGACGTCCTCTTGTTGCTTTCTCTACTTTCTTTCCAACTATATCTGCTTCAGTTCTTTTATCACTCAATTATAGACCGCTCTCCATCTTAGATATTTATTACTTAATGCCCTTATGAACATACTTGAAGCATAACCCAAGGCACCAATTGTTAACATGGCTAGTATTACCTCTGGATACCTAATTAAGTTATAAGATTGCCAGGCTAGATATCCTACTCCATAGTCACCAGCTATCATCTCTCCAGCAACTACAGTGATCCATGACATTGCCATACCAAGCACCATTCCTGTAAAGATCGCTGGTAAGGCACCTGGAAGTACCACATGTCTAAAGACCTGTATTGGTTTCGCACCTAGACACTTCGCAGCTCTAAGTAATGATGGATTAACACTCTCTGCACCAAGTACAGAATTAAGAGTAACAACGTACCAAGTACCAATGAATGTGATGAATATTATAGCTGGTGTTATAGCGCCAGTTATAATTATTGATAATGGTACCCAAGCTACCGGTGGTATAGGTCTTATCAACTCAAATGTTGGAAAACCAAAATCGTTGGCAATTCTATTCCATCCCATAATCGTACCCATTGGGATTCCTATTGCACAACCTAATCCAAATCCTACATACACACGAGCAACACTCCACATTATACTGTTGTAATACCATGGGTCTCTAACAGCGAAAAATGATGCAACCATCCATTCCGCAGGAGTAGGAAGGTTAGGGGTTATAGTTACACTTAGAATCCACCAAGCTAAAACTGCCGTTAAAACAGATACACCCATCATAATTGAGTTTCTCTTTTTATCTCTCTTGGCCTCAGCCACTTTTTCCTTTAAACGTGTTATTACCATTTCAGGAAGATATGATGGTAAAGGTTCTTGTTGTTGTTTTCCCAATTTTCTCCTCTAAGTTTTTTGCTTGTAGATATTCGATTATTAAACCTTTTGGCGATTTGACGGCTCTTGAATTTAATTTCTATGTATAGGAAATTAGATAATCTATTATAGATATGTGGGTTTGTACGGAATATATAATATTCACAAACTAACTTTGGTTGGAATGCATTTCCATTAATTCGTTTATCGCTTCGTCTATATTTTTCAATCTCTTACTGGTTTTTAGAATTTCCCTTATTCGTTCATAAGTATTGGGTGACATAGGTACTAAGACTATTTCTTTACCCCATTCATAGGTAATTTTAGCCCAGTCACTAGTTTTAATTTCAAAATTGCATATACCTCTCTCAATAGAAGTTTGTTCGATTTTGTTTTGTTGATCTAGATTGAAAATTTGAACTTGTGAGTGTAAGTTCAAGCGCAAGTCTTCTTGTAATGATATTAGTTTATCAAGTTTATACAAAGTTTCTTGAGTAAAAATGATATTGACTTGAACTTCAAAACTATTTCCAACATTTACCCAATCATCACTCACAGATAACGAAGATGTTATATATGGTAGATCTCCACCTTGTGATTCAGATTTACCAAGATAAACATCACAGATAACTACACCTGCTCTAAACAGAGCGCCAGTATCATTTGTAACTCTTAATCTAACTCGTACCATTGGTAATAATGAGTTGGTAATTATCTTATAACGAATAACTTCAAACAGCACACCCATTATGATTTTACCATACCAGGAACCTATTAAAGAATTTCATATTTTCAAAATAAAAAAACTTGAAGAATTTCACTTTTGGATCATGGGAATACATCATAGATTAATCTATATCGAACATAACAAAAAAATAGGGTATAAATTTACCTCTATTTGGCTTCTTTTTCTTTTACTTTGTATGTTTTCTACCAGAAATTCGTCACGATCTCTGCATCACCGCTAGAATGTTGACCCGCTGCTTCTCTTTCCTCTATAACTTCATCGAATATCTGTTTTACAGAATCGTTGAAGGCATAGTTATCTGTGTAGAATTGCATGTCTTCACTCTTCTTACCTTTTAGTACTCCTACGGCTCTCCAGTGGTCTGACATTGTCTTGTAATGCTCTTTATAAGTTGGATAGAACGGATATCCGTCTGGTCCGAACTCCTCTACGACTAGATCTATTGATTTCCATGGCACTTCTGGTGTATCTTCAAATACCAACTTCTTCACACGATCTCCTCCTGCCTTGTAATCCTCTGCTAATAATTCTCTAGCATCTTCTTCACCCTGTATCCAACCCTTTACAACATCTGGTCTTTCGTTGACAATTTCTTCCAAGCCTACGACATGACCCGAATGATGGAAGTGTGTTCCTGTCTTACAACTACATGGCATTTCTGGACCAGATAACATTATCTGAGCCAAACCTTGCATTTCTATCCATGTTGGGTATGGTCCCCAAGTAGCTATTCCATCTATGTGCTTTGCTCTAAGTTGAGCAACGTGTAATTCAATAGATTGATCTAGATATACTGGGTTTACGCCATAAACACCTCTTATGATTTCTCCTTGTCTGTGTGAATATGAACCCATTGGTAAACCAATCTTCCTTCCTTCGAAATCTTCAACAGTTTTAATCTCTCCAGATTTCACTAGATCAGATCGTACTAACAATGGACTCATAGTAGTCTTTGGTACTGGTTCACCAGTTGGTGTTGTTCTAGGTTTATCTAACCACATGCCTGCTTTACGACCTAAAATACCTGAAAGATATTTCTCATCACAATACTCATAGCATTGAAGGGTTATGTTTGTTGAAGCAGAAGTTTCATAGGTTCTAGAAGCCGGTGTATCACATGCGTATATGAATGCGTTCTTACCAGCAACTAGGTTGTTGTTCAGTAATGGTCCTGATAATGCTTCGAACCATTCAACATTGCTTCCTGATGGAAGTTGTTTTTTCCATAATGCCGCAACTCTATTTGAAGAACAATCCCAATTACATGAACAGTATGGCTGATAGCCTACCGTCAGATTTATTGGATCTCCAATTGCTCCCCATCTTCCAGTTTTCTTTGGTCTTTCACGTACTGGTGTTGGTTTTGCTGCTGGTCCTGATCCTGTTGATCCTGATGGTGCTGATCCTGCTGGTGCTACTGGTGCTGGTCCTGCTGGTGATTGCTTTGTAGAAAGGAATGCACCTACACCTCCAGCTACAGCTGCAGCTCCAACTCCGGCCGCTACTGCCCACTTTAAGAAGCCTCTTCTGTTAACTGTTTGATCACTCATTAGATCAATACAGTTAGGAACAAGGTTAATAAACTTTTTACCTTAGAAGATTAGAACCGTTCTCAAATGAGAGTTCAATGATTGTTAATTGTGAAAATTTTTGTCGATTAAGTAATTGATATTGAAATAAATTCAAAATAATAAAGTCAAACATGCTAGCGGGTAAAATAGATAATAAATGTAGATGGATCCACTACTGGATCACATATCAATCCTATATAATACATGTCTGATGATGAATTATCTAAATTAAGAGTATCTTATACTATGAATTTCCTGTGTAACTAGGAAAGAGTTACATGGAGATAGATCTGAACCAGAAGATTCTTGACTTTCATAATATGATGAATGATGGATTATGTTATTGTAATGTGAACCTATACATAATGAACCTCAGTTAACATGAAAATCTGTTATAAGTAACCATTGGCTTATATCTATGAAAAATCTGAACTGCATCAGTGACAACATGAAATAATTCTTAATATGTAACTTTTTTGATATACTGGTCATCGATCTATTTACTCTTTCACGACAACTAGATCCAGAACTGAACCAAAATTATCACTTGTTATTCTCAATTCAATATACTTTGTCTACTTCAAGTCCTTTGATTTTATGTGGTTGTTCCTTCCTTCCTTCCTTCTTTGGTTTTGCTAAGATCATATCAATCCTTAGTATTGCAGATGCTACTTCTGTGGCAGCTTTGATAATCTGCCGCTTTAATAACAATGGTTCTACTATTCCCTTTTTCATCATATCCACAATACTTCTCTCTCTTGCATCTATCCCCATCCATTTACCCTCTCGGGTCTGCCTAGATCTTAACTCTGTAATTGTATCTATTGGATCCATTCCAGCATTCTCTGCCAATACCAATGGAATAGTTTCCAATACATCTGTGAACTTTTGAATGGCTAATTGTTCTCTTCCGGATATTGTATTTGCCCATTCCCTTAATCTAAGTGCAGTATAAGCTTCCGATGAACCACCGCCAGCTAGAATAGATGGTTTTTCTATTACCGCCTTCAGAACCATTAATGCATCATGTACTGAACGTTCTACCTCCTCTACAACTCGCTTGGTACCACCTCTTATCATCACTGTCACTGCCTTTGGATCATTACATTCTTCTATGAAAATCCATCTTTCAATTCCTACGGCTCGCTCTTCTACTAGACCAGCTCTACCTAGATCTTCTTCGCTGAGAAATCTGAAGTTTGTTACGATATTACCGCCAGTAGCCTTTGCCAGTCTGATCATATTAGGTTGTGTAACTCTTCTTATTGCAAGCAACCCTGCTTGTGCAAGATAATCTCGTACAATGTCCTTCATTCCTCTCTGACAGATAACTACATTGGCTCCTGATTGGACTACCTTATCTACCATTTCCCTCAGCATTCTATCTTCCTCACCCATGATCGCCTTCATCTTTTTTGGATCATCTATCTTGAACCTAGGTGTGAACGCGAAGCCATCTTTTCTTCTATATATCATAAATGGCACACTCAATAATGCTATCAATGCATTATCTACTCTTTTTTTCATGAGCCCATGAACAACTTCCTTGTCAAGGACCATTCCTCTTATGAGTTTAGTATCACGAATGGAACCTCCTTCCTTCTTCTCAACATGTACATTATCAATGTCTACTCTATAATTCTCACCACGCTTTTCAACTACATGCAATACTGCATCAACAATAATCTCAGAAAGATGTGCATTGTGTTCTGAAAAAAATTTCGATTGTATACTAGTGTTTACAATTTTGATAAGAGTGTTCCTGTCATTAATGCTGACCTTCTCAGCTATACTGTTCAAGATCTCGATAGATCGTGCAGAAGCCTTTCTGAATCCATTCACTATCGTAATTGGACTCATTCCCATGTTGATCAGTTCTTCGGCTTGCTCCATTAATGCTCCTGTAAGAATAACAATTGATTTTGTCCCATCACCTATCACTTTGTCAGCAGTTCTTGCAACCTCAACCATCATCTTCCCAACTGGATGTTCTATATCTACCTCCTTTAGTATTGTTAGCCCGTCATTTGTAATCGTAACCTCACCTAGTGAATCAACAAGCATCTTGTCCATAGATCTTGGACCTAGTGCTGATCTGATTATTCCAGCTATTAGTCTGGCTGCAACAATGATGTTCCTATGAGCATCTTTACTACTGTCGAAATCCTTCAGCATAAAGAGTGGTACCGGATCATTGAATGAAGGAGCTTCCTCCCTCCCGGGTAAACTCTTACCTTGACTTGTAGACATATGTAGCTCTAAAGTGTATTAATTACATGATCTTCTGTTAATGTTGTATTAGACTTCGTTTGAAAGATTCTACGAAGTTCGATATAGGCTGACATTAGAAATAGTGATGCAGTTAAAGGTAATGTAGCGTATATGGCCACAGTCATGTTCTGTGTGCCTCCGGTTAGTCCTCCTTTCATAGCTACAATAGATTGAAAATTCCACCAATAGATTGCCATTCCAAATATGAAGAGAAAGAAGGCCGGAACAATTAGGTAAGTAGCAACTTTAAACCAGCTAGTAACTACTCGTTTAGTCTTTACTTCTATAGGTAGTACGAGCTTGTTAGCCATAAATCCTATCAAACCAATTAACAACAAATTGGCAGGTACTGAAATAACCAAAGCTGAAAATGTATCAAAACTAGAATAGAAGCTACTGAAGACAGGCCCAAATAGCGGTAATGAAAAGAGTAAAATGCTTATTCCAGTACCACCACAGCAACCAGCAAGTAATAGCATTGAGAAAATACCACTTGCTCCTCCTCCGCCTCCAGCCAAAACACCTGTTCCTTTAGCAGCATTACCCATCCTACATTCACTTTTCCTAGCAAGTAACCATAGGTTCGTATAGGTAGCTAACAGAATTGACATAGATAAGGAACTTACTAATTGGGTTAAAGTAATCTGGAATGCTCCCGCAACCAAATCGTATTCAGGGTTATATGATCCGAATATCAGTATAGGTGTTGCAAGCAATTGCTCAATCTTTTCCATAAGTCCATAGTGTGGAGATTGCCAGTATGATATTGTAGCTATCACATGATCAGGCTCGAATGACCAATAATTTGGAAAACTATTTACCGGACCAGTACCTCCCAAATCACTTCTTGTTGTTGATATGGCTATCCAAGATGTCATTGTAAAAAGAATTAAGACGCTTGCCATAAATATTGTTGTCAGTAATAGAAACTGCCTCTTTTTCTTTGAAAAAGAATATTCAATATTATATAATATCCTGGTGGAAGTTCTAGCCTTCATATCTGTTTTCATTCGATACCGTATTTCGTAATGTGATATAAAGGCTTTTCATCAAACGGTTCAAACAATATTGGTTGTATAAATATTCTACATCTCTGCTAAAGATGATGAGTAAAAAGCTCAAACCCTTCGATCCTTGAAGTAAATTATTAGGTTCTGAATATGCTTGCCTAGAGAGTTTATTATCACATCAAAATGTAGAATGTCTTATTAGAATTCTTATATCTAGTAATTTTCTACTGAATACAAATGAAATGGGTTACTCGAGAAAAGGCAAAAGTAGATAGGATCGCATCACCTTGGCTCATAAAGAGGTTTATTGACCAACAAGCAGAATTCCTCTTCGTTCCAACAGATAAGGTCATGGAGATAGCAAAAGAGCAAAATGCCATTTCCCTTTGATGTTCCAAATGTAGAACTTGGTCATCATGGTAGTAATTGTAGTTTTGATGCTATAATAGAGAAATACAAATTACATGATAAATCCCTCTTGGAACTTGCAAAGATAGTAAGAGGTGCTGATACTGCTAACAGAACTTTAACCGAAGAATCTCCTGGACTTGTATCTATTGCTGAAGGCTTTCGTAAAATTACCAAGGATGATTTCGATAACATGAGCAAACAATTTTACGTATATGATGCTCTTTACGAATTCTGTAGAATGAAGATATCAAAAGAAAAACAATAAAAAATTAATTAAGTTATTTAAATTTATAATTATTATTTGATGTAATTATTAGGAGTTAACCCTCTTGTAGTATGCTTCTGCACCCGGATGCATTGGAATTCCAATATCCTCCGAGGCTGTAGACGCTGTCATAGAAGTTAACTCTGGTCTCTCCATTGCA
>PAWD01000024.1 GCA_002713325.1 Nitrososphaerota archaeon | reverse complement strand
CTCTTTCATATTCTACAAATTATCTTTACTTCGCCAAAACGTGCGTAAAAATGAGGAAAAACCTTAGTAAAAAGTTAGCCAAATATTGCCAATCTCACAAAACTTCTGTTAGTAGCTATGCTAGGTAATGCATCACAACACATCAAAAAATGGTGTTAGGTAATGATGCTAGGTAATTGTATCGAATAGTATAACACTTAGGTTGATTGACTTTTGTGACTCAGTTTCATCCAATCCAAGCGTTACGAAATAATAAACGGAAATGAGCAGTCTTAAGCCTTTATAGAAAATATATCTACAATGAATTTAGATTTAGATATAGGTAATTGATGCCTCAAACCTTAAGTCCTTCATCAAACTTCAGACGACTGTTTATTTTATCATCAGCATCGTGTTTGAATAATAACACTTAGGCTGACTAGAAATATCGAAAATCTATCAACCCAAGTGTTACGAGAGAATAAACTGAAGTGGGTAATCTTAAGCCTTTATAGAAAATATATCTACAATGAATCTAGATTTAGATATAGATAATTGACGCTAAATCTAATTAGATATAGATAAAAATCTAGATTTAGATATAGCCAGAAAATCTAGATCTGTTAGATACTATCTAGATATAGAAATTATTTTATTTTTCTAATTATCTGTACGTTTTACCTGTGACTAAATTTTATACCTGTACATTATACCTGTACATTATACCTGTGACTAAATACCATGATTAGATGTGTTTTTGAGTGAAATAATCGAGTGATAGTGATAAAGATTCACAAAAACCTTCTCATTTATTGATTCTAAGCGAGTAGACCAATATCTTTTCCTGTCAGTATTGAGATTAACCTGTTTTGTTTTGGTATAAAACCTTCCAATATCAATTTGAAAATTGGGTTAATACTGCTGAGTCTGAGGATGGTATAATGCAACGCAATGCAAATACAATTCGAAGAATCTTAGGCTGGAATGACGTTGAACTTTAACTTATTTTCTTTCCATATACAATATTCAAGCTAGAGCTTCTTTTGATTTCTTCTAGTCTTCATCCCTTTACTTATCTTTCTCTTAGTTTCTTTTGATTTCTTTTTACCCTTTAGCGATACGCTTTGTTTTCTTTTTGATTCTTCTGTTATCTTTTTCCCCTTCATCGCCTCACTTATCTTTCTCTTAGTTGCTTTCGAACGAGGTTTTCCTTTATTCCAAGGAATTTGACCCTTCATCGCCTCACTTATCTTTCTCTTAGTTTCTTCTGAATGATGTTTTCCATACCAGAAAGCATTTTTACCTTTTTGTCACTCACTCATCTTTCTCTTAGTTTCTTTTGAGTGATTTCTACCCTTTCCAGCTTCGCTCATCTTTCTCCTAGTTTCTTCTGAAAACTTTTTACCCTTCTTCGCTTTACTTATCTTCCTCTTAGTTTTCTCTGACATCTTTGAACCCTTACTCACCAAACTAATCTGCTCCTAGAGATTCTTGATTTCTTCTAACCTTTTGTACTTCACTCAACTTTCCCTTAGTTTCTTCTGAATGGGTTTTTCCTAGCATATGCTTTTGACCCTTCATCGCTTTACTCATCTTTCTCTTAGTTTCTTCTGAAGGCTTTCTACCCTTTTTTGACTCACTTATCTTTCTCTTAGTTTCTTCTGAATGGGACTTTTCTTTATTCCAAGGCTTATGTCCTTTTTTGAAAATCATGCTAATCCACTCCTAGAGATTCTTTTAGTTCAAAGCATTTCATTTTGATGATAGTGCACTCTTCCATTTTCTGATTACCATCTTTCCTTCTTATACCTGTTCTAGCTTTGTACAATAGTTTCCTTGACATAATTGTGCTTAGTAAATCGATATATCGTTTCTTCAAGTCATTTGATAATAGAATTACACCTTTAATTGAAAATGTATAATCTTTCCGTTTAATTTGGTCTTTTATTTCAAATACTGATCTTTCGACTAAATCTCTAAAAATCTCTAAAAATCTCTATAATATCGTACACAAGCACCAAGTTTGATGCATGCGGTTGATGATAGAAACCTACTGAGCAATCAAAACCGATTGTGTTAAATGCTTTTGTGACTTCACCATATAAAATCCCGAAACCATAGTTGAGAAGTCCATTTATTACATCATTCGCATCATTTGCCGTGTGTCTGCGTTGGCTATTTCTCGTGTTAAATCTTAGTTCTTCGTTAAAACACTTTGAAAATGTAGGGTGATACTTCTTTCCGATATTATCTTCAACCTGCATTATCTCACGCAGTCCATCAGCAGATTTTAACCGTAGGTGCTCTTTCTCCATTAGTAGAATTACTTTCTTAATCTCTTCCTTTACTTCTTCATTAATCGATAAGGAATAGTTGCGGTTGGAGTGTTGGTTATCGCTTACTTGCCATTTTTGATTATAACTGTTGTAAAATCGCTTAGGTTCTATTACTAAGTCTTTGAATAATTGTATTTGTGAAGTAATCCGTTTATCCATTATCCACTTTCTAAGATAATCTAGTTTAGCTTTATTTCTGAAAGTATCATATTGTTTTTGACGCAGTAGACTTTCATGCCCTCCCACCTGGTGAAAATATGAAAACAACTTTCCACGTTTATCTAAAAAAATTACATTCACGTTGGCTTCTGCTAAGTAATTTAACGCCTTGATAGAAACATATCTATCAACTCCTTGAATTATTACTTTATCAAAATGGCAAGCCAGAGCAGGATATTCTATAACTTCCCTTTAATTTGAAAAAGCACGTGTGTCTTGTGAAAACCAAACGTGTGTCTTTTACTTTGATTGAGTAATCGTATCCTTGCAGTAGTAGAGACTTCATAACGGTATTATGTTAGCTTAGATCATAAGCATTACGACAACCCCTCAGTTTCCGTGTGTAAATGGGGGGATTGTGTTTTTACCCTGGTTCTATCGTAGATGGAGGCTTGCTTGAAATAGCATATGTAACCCATGTTATATTTTCAATCTCATTAGTTATTCTATTACTAATCTTTTCTAGCAATTCATATGGTAATCTTGCCCAGTCTGCAGTCATAGCATCAATAGATTCAACAACTCTTATTGTAACTATATTACCGTAAACCCTTTTGTCTCCAAGAACTCCAACAGCTTTATCATCACCAACTATTGCAAATGCTTGCCAAATCTTATCATTCATATTTACTTTCAACAATTCATCCTCAATTATTCTACTAGCACGTTTACATATAGCAATCTTTTCGTTTGTAACTTCACCAATAATTCGTATAGCAAGTCCAGGACCAGGGAATGGATTCCTTTTAATCAGTAGTTCTGGCATACCTAGCAATTTCCCTACCTCTTTTACCTCATCCTTGTAGAGGTTACGCAATGGTTCTATCACCTTGAAGTTGAGTTTTTTAGGCAAACCCGCAACATTATGGTGTGATTTTATTAGCGAAGCCGGTCCTTTCGAAACACCACTCTCTATTATATCTGGATACAATGTGCCTTGTGCTAACCACTGAAAAGGACCATTTTCTTTCGCAACCTCTTCAAATATTTTTCCAAACTCATTACCAATAATCATACGCTTTCTTTCAGGGTCTATTACACTTTTTAATCTATCTAGAAATCTTTTCTCGGCATTAACATAGATCAGTTTAATGCCAAAATTATATTCAAACATATTAACAACTTCCTCTTCTTCGCCTTCTCTAAGTAATCCATGATTTACAAATACACACCGCAGTTTATCACCAATAGCTCTATGCATTATTAATGCAGTAACTGTGGAATCTATACCACCACTTGTTGCGCATAAGACATTCTCATCTTCTACATTTTCTTTGATTCCTGAGATGGTTTTATTGATAAAATCTTTCATATCCCATTCCTGTTTCGCCCTACAGATCTTCAGTATAAAGTTCTTCAAAACCTCTATACCTTTTTCTGTATGTACAACTTCTGGATGGAATTGTATACCGTAGAGATTTCTTTCCTTATTGGCTATGGCAGCTGCAAACGAATTACTTGTATGTGCGATAATCCTGAAATTATCGGGTAGTTTATCGGCTGTATCTCCATGGCTCATCCAACACCTCATCGTAGAATTTAATCCATTGAAGAGATCTGTATGATCATCGATTATCAAATCCGCACTTCCATATTCTCTATTAGCTTTCCTGACTTCGCCTCCAAAATTATACACAAGCGTTTGATGTCCGTAACAGATACCGAGTATAGGTAAATTAAGTTCGAATATTCTTTTATCACACATAGGAGCGTTTTCTTCATAAACACTTGCCGGTCCTCCAGAGAATATCATTCCCTTAGCTTCTATCTGCTCAAGTTTGTCTACAGAAATATCATATGGTACAAGTTCCGCATAGACCTTGAATTCTCTTATCCTTCTACAGATCAAGTGTGCGTATTGAGAACCAAAATCCAGAACTACTATCCTATCCATGGCATTTACCTTGTTTTTTCTAACATCCTTGAAAATACCCATGAAGCAGTATTAATTATTTCATTCAACCTTTCCATATCCCTGTAATTATTAATCACTATCTTTTTTATCAGACCATTTTCATCATCGACGTTATAATTAATGGTATTACTTAGTTCTATTTCTCTTCGTTCAACATATTCTTTATCCTTACTTTTCATTCCCTCAAGTATCCTGTTGATGAAGAAGGATTGGAACGGGGGAGTATTAACATTAAATTTCATATCACTTATTGGAATAATGGTAATGGAATTTGATACAGTGTAAACATTTGCCAGTATAACATCATCCTTGCTCTTGAGTTGTTTTACATCTGAGTATTCACTCTCCTTATCTGTTCGCTGGTCTATCATGACTGCTGGTTTGAAACTTGCTTGTTTGAGAGTATTGTCTATTATCATTAACGTCATTTTTAGCCGCTGAACCTCGTCTTCTTTTTCGTTAATTTGCTTATCAAACCACTCTCTTAATTCCGCTAGGTTCTTAACTTCATCCTCTGAATAACTCATACCATGTATAAAGTAATCAGGTATAATAAATTTAATCCAGAATGTCCATATCGTTCAACGTTATATTTTTAAATCCTTTTATTGAACTAGATGAGGTATTATATAATTTTACATTTGTGAATGTTGCTAGCCATTCTAATAATTTCTTTCCCATATCCATCTTAACAATTTTTAGTTTTTCGTTTTTTATTTTGGTTTTTGAATATTTACCAATTTTCTTTCCAAAATCCATACCTACCAATACAACATTTTTAGCATTGAATTCACTTGTTAAAAAAACAGCACGATCACCATCAGTGAAACCACCAAAATTGTATATTCTACGCAATGGTTTTACTTGTGTCGTTCCTACACAATTCTTCATCTTTGGAACTAAATTTCTAAGAAGATTGACATTATCACTATGAGCATGGATGACCATTATGGAACCCATATTATTTGCTTTCAGCAAATATTCATGATTTCCATCCAGATCAGTTACAACAATATCAGGTTTAATACAATTTTTAACTAATGCTTCAGATGCGCCATCAGCAGCTATTATAGTAAATGATTTCAAGTTTTTAATCATGTCAAAACTTTTTTCCAAAGAAGGACCAGGAGCTACAACGAGGACATTCTTACTAGTAATTAGTTCTTTTACGCGCTCTATGTCAATACTCTTCTCATATAGTAGTTCACTCAGTAATTGAGCTGAACTTTGATCTTCCACGATACTGTAACCAAATATTACCCGTAACTTATCATACCATTTCAGCCATAAATCTAATTGCATTTTTATATAATCTATTACTTATGTCAAATAAACCTCTTGTGTTAGATGGCACAAAATATTATTAATCAATTCCTTACTGTAAGCATAGTAATTATTTCTATATAAGCTAAAGTAGTATTACCATACAAGAAATGGTAAGCCATGAAAAATCACCTTGGGAAAGTTCCAATTGACAAGGTAAGAATAATGGGTATAATCAACGTAAGTCCAGAATCATTCTACAAAAATTCCATAAAGGTTTCTTCTAAAGAAATAGCAAAAACAGCGTCTAAAATTGAGAGAGATGGAGCTGATTTCATAGATATAGGAGCTATGTCTACTGCACCATATCTCAAAACTATGATATCACATGAAAAAGAAATTGAGAGAATTAAAATTGCCTTACGAGCAGTAAGTGATGTATGTGATTTGCCTATTTCTGTAGATACACCACGATCAGTAACAGCTGATGTAGCATTGAATCATGGTGCTACAATAGTGAACGATGTTACTGGATTGAAATATGATCCAGAAATGGCCAGTACAGTATATAATAATAATGCATCAGTTATAATTTGTGCATATGAAAATTATACTGTATCAGGAGATTTGATAAAAGCAACAATTGGAGCTTTAAGGAAAAGTATGAAGATAGCGAATAATGCAGATATAAAATCAAACAAAATAGTCATAGATCCATCTATAGGGTTCTTCAGGAAGAAGAGTAATCATCCATTCTTTACTAAAATTAATGGAGTAGACTGGTTCGATAGAGATTTAACATTAATTAATAATTTGAAACAGTTACAGGTTTTACGTAAACCTACTTGTATATCTATATCAAGAAAGTCCTTCATAGGTAAGATTCTGGAGCTAGAGAATCCTGATGATAGATTGATTGGATCAGTTACAGCAGAGGCCATTTCTGTGCTTAATGGAATAAACGTGATAAGAACACATAATGTATATGAAACTATACATGCTGTTAGGATTGCGGAATCATTATTAAAATATTCATGCTAGAATTATGAAATAAATATTATATATTTTATGACCTGATTGTGTTAATTTTTATCTGTTATTCTTATACTAGCTGTATACAATTATTTGGTAGTATAATTTATCTAACTTACCCATGAAATTGGAAAGATTACTAAAGGAAAAGATCTCAGGATAATCTGTATGGATATTAATAATTGTGTAGTATGAAAAATACATTTTAATTATATTTTTGCGGTTTAATTGGATGTATATTGCATAAAGTCTATGTATCTGTATTTTTAGAAGATATTCATGGTTGAAGTGGCCAAGAACGAGGAAGATTTAATTCCAACTGAAAAGTGGCTGGTATCATTAAGGAAGGATGGTAAACCATTCATACGTCAATTCAGAGCAGAAGGCTATTACGAGGCATATGATACTGTATTAACACATATTGAAAAACATAGGCTGGAAGTTCTATGGTTTAAAGAGAAACGCGATTGTGACCACAGATATATGAACAAAAATTATCCGGATTTGGAGTCAGTATGCGTTTACTGTATAGCAATATTTAATGAAACTGAACCTATACCATGTTACGATGAAAATTGTAATACCAAATTCTGCTCAAAAACTTGTATGAAAGAACATTACAAGTTCAGACACAAGAAATGACTGTAAATCAAAAGTTATTTCATGATTATTGTTCAATTGGAAGTTTTGGCATATTACCCCATTCATACCACGAACCTAAATATACTCGTAATTTGGTATAACCTAATTTCTTCAATGCAAGATAACTATTAGCTGCTCTGTAACCACCTTGACAATACAAAACAATCTCATCACTTTCGTTCACTTTTTCATATAGTTTCTTCAATTCTTCATTTGATTTGAAGTTTCCATTATTAGTAATATTTTTGTTCCAATCTACGTTTATCGCACCTGGTATATGACCTGCTTTCACAGCTCTAATTGATTTTCCGGAATATTCAGAAGCACTTCTTGTATCAACAATCTTAATTTTTTTATCATGTAAATTATCTAATATATATCTATATGTAGCAAGTACAGCTTTATTTATTCTAGGTTTGAAATTACTAGATTCGTACGCTACTGATTCCATTTCCAACTCATATTTATTTTTTTTCCATTTTTTAATACCACCATCTAAAATTGTCGTTTTTTCATGCCGAAAATATTCAAGTAACCACGTACCTCTAGCAGCAAGCATACCAGATACATTATCATAAAATACAATGAATTTGTCATATGAAACACCAACATTTGATAATAGTTTTATCATTTGTTTATTGAATATCTTCATACTTCTTTCTGAAGTATCTGTCCAGTGAAAAGCGTACAGATCCAGATTAACAGCATTTGGTATATGTCCAGAAGAATACTCTTTCCATGTTCTAGTATCTATAACAAGCAGTTCGTTATTTTGTAGTTTATTCTTTAATTGGTTAATACTAATCAACATATGGTTGAATCATTAACATGATTATTAATATCTTAAACGTGTAAAATATAAGTAAGTCTATTGAATATATCTAAATTGGTTGGTAAGGAAAGTAATAGATTAGAATCAATAAGATCTGCTCATCACTTCAAGCCAAGCATAAGAACTCCACGAATGGAAGACTATCTTGAAGTAATTTATGAATTAGTACAAAGAAAAGGATATGCCATTACTGGTGATATTTGTGATTATCTTAACGTCAGCCCACCAAGTGTGACTAAAATGATGCAACGATTACATGAAACTGAGTATTTAGTGTATGAAAAATATAAGGGAATAAATCTAACAAATAAGGGTACTGATGTAGCACAGGGAATGCGTCAACGCCACGGTATACTTAAGGAATTTTTCATCATACTTGGTGTTGATGAAGAGACTGCTCATAGAGATGCTGAAGGAATAGAACATCATCTTGAACCGAAAACATTGGAAAAACTTGAAAATTTTGTTAAAACAGTAAAGAGTAGTCCAGAAATACTCAGAAAGGTTAAGAAGTAAAAGTAATTAGGGTATTACATTACAAATCTTGATTATCTTTGCGCCACTATTTTTCATTTCTTTGATAGCTTTATCACCATTACTCATCTCCTTCACAGCGTCTTCTAACAATATAACATCGAAACCGCGATCAAGTGCATCTAAGACGGTGTTTTTCACACAAAATTCAGTTGCAATACCACCTACTAGTAAGCAGCTTGTAGAATTCTGTTCAAGCCTCTTAGTAAGTTCTGTTCCTTCGAAAGACGAGCGAGCTTCCTTATCATGTTCATAGCCCTTAGAAATTGCTTTAGTATTTCTAGGTATTCTCAATTCAGTATAAAATTCTGCTCCTCTGGTATATTTAACGCAATGCATTGGCCACGGACCTCCACGTTGTTTAAACGAAATATGATTTGGTGGATGCCAGTCCCTTGTAGCAAATATAGGTAATTTATTCGAAACAAACATGTTGATATACTTGTTAAGTGCAGGAACAATTTCATCAGAATCTGGTACAGGTAACTTTCCTGTTGTCATGAAATCATTCTGCATGTCGACTATTAGCAGTGCACAGGATTGGTCAATCTTGATAACCATGCATTTATCTTTAAGACAAATGATAAAAACCTATCGTGACTGCGAAAAAACTCTTACAGACCTTCTTGTAATTAAAGCTTGAATAATCTTCTTACCGGCATCCGCTTTTTTCGAAACTTTTATCATTGATTTTTTACCCACCATAGCAGAAAAAAGATATTCATTATCAACATACACACCAACTGATTTTCCTATGGTTTCATCACTAAATAATATATTCACAGAATTTCCTGCTTCATTTATATCGAATTTAATATCTTCTCCCAACACTTTTAGTTTCGACTCAACATCTATTCTTATACCTAACATCTCTTCCAATTCATTTATTGTAGAGCCTCCCTTACCAATAAGCATTGGTATAGCTGATTTATCGACTTTTACAACAGCTCTGTCTTTACCAATTATTTCAACTTCTGCACTTCTATCAAATCTTTTCATAACCTCTAATATCCTTCCTTCAGCAAGCTTCTTAATGCTGTCACGTTCAGATTCTTTCGTTATCGGCATTACTACATTTTCTTCACCAAATGTGTAAATTTCATACTCTAATTTTCCTGTCTCATAATCTCTTACATCAATAACTGGTCTTGCAAGATCCTGCTCAATCATACCTGTTGGAACTCTAACAGTCAAAGCAAGTTCATAGACTTTCTTTATTTGACCCTCTTTAACGAAGATAATCGTATCAAGTATATGCGGTATCATTCCCAATTCGACTTTCCCAATAAATCTTTGTACAGCATCCAAGGGACTACTTGCATGCACTACACCAACCATACCTACACCAGCAAGACGCACATCAGTAAAAACAGTAAAGTGTTTTCTATTTCTCACTTCATCAAATATTGTATAATCTGGTCTTACCAATAACAAGATCTCTGCAGCACTTTCGAAACTCCCTTCCAATGGTGAATACTGTGTAACTTCATCACTAACCTGCATGTCTCTAGGTGACTCAAATGTCTTAACTATCTTTCCCTGCATCATGTAAAAATCTGCAAGGCTACTGGCAAGTGTACTCTTCCCAGACCCCGGTGGTCCAGCAATCATAATACCTTCAGCTTTGTTTTTCAATCTACTCAAGAGCTTTTCTGATAAACTGTAATCTTCAAGTGTTAGCCTTACAATAGGTCTTATAATGGTAATTTCAAGTTTATCTGAAAAAGGTTGTCTTGTTATCGCTATTCTATATCTGTCCAGTTGGATAATAGTTGCGCCATTTTTACTTATTTCAGTAGAATTAGAACCATTTAATCTAGAAGCCTCTGATATTTCTCTAACTATTTGCATTAATTCATTATAGGAACATTTTTCTTCTCTAAGTTTAACAAGTTGAAAATTACCTGGTCTACCACGCTTTGCCATCGGAGCAACTACCTCCTTCAAATGCACGCTCATAGTTTCATTATCAAAGAATTTCTCAAAGGAAAGATCTGTTGTTTTCACTATTGATCTTATATGCTTAGAGTTTATACCTTCCACTTCTGCAACTAACGCTTGTAAGTAATCTGCAGTCACTAGGGTAGCTCCTTCATTTTTTGCAATGTCTTTTATCAGAGCATCTATTCGTCCATGTCTTGCAAGTCTTATGTCATCCATACTCGGTCTTTCACCAACAAACTTTATCATCACATCCTTATCATTACAAAGTTCACGTATATTCTTTATCTCTGCGAGTCCAACAAATCCTTGTTCCCTTTTCATGGATGCCTGTGCCTGTAGTTCGTCAAGGACTGCAAGTGGTATTATTATTTCTGTATTTTTTATTTCTCCGGCTTCAAGCATTTTTGATATTCTAGCATCAATAATTATACTTGTATCTAGGACCACTTTCTCTTTCAATGCAGTAACCTCAACTCTTGATATTTATACTCCAGAATAAATATCTACTAGTTTTGACATATACCAACCTAACTATCATTGTTTTTAATAATAAAGAATATTAACACTAAGCTAATGAACGTCCTAGCGAACATATATCCATGTTCTCTAATATCAGTGAATTGTGTATATTCTAGGAAGGTTAATCAAGGATTTTCCATAATCACTATCAAATAGGTTTTCTAGCGTATATGTGATTTTTATTTTAGACTAGTCGTTAATAATTAATGATAGGCTTTTATTTTATTTAATTATAGTATTATTATGTCGAAAAGATATTCTCTTGATGAGATTAAACACAGAATTATAGATACTCTTACGGATATTGATGTAGGCCTTTCAGGCGTAGAGATCGCTAAAAATATCGGCGTCAATAGGATCACTATTACAAAATATCTTAATGTTTTAGAAGCTATTGGATTGATAAAAAAGAAAAAAACAGGTTCAGTTAATATCTGGTATCTTGCAGATGGGGTTACCGAATTAGAAGTTCCTATTAATATACTAGATGTTCAGCAGCTTTACATGAATGCATTGTTTAATTATTACGAAGATGAAGCTAGGAGAATAATTATTAACGTATTACATTCTGGTATAGATCCAATAAAATTACTCTCCGATGTTGTAACTCCAACATTAAACACCGCAAAGGAGCTATATAGTCGCGGAAGAATCACTGTCACTGAAAATATATTCATAATCAATTTAATCAATGAGTCGATAGATCTGATAAAATTTAATGCTCGTCGTGATAATATCAAACCAAAAGCATATGCTGTATTTATGAGTGCACAGGGTGAATCGGATGTTATAGGCTCGAAGATGACATCTGTTGGATTCTATGTGAAGGGATGGAGTTCCTACTTTTTGGGTAACGTAGCATCGGAAACTGATCTATTATTCGATATAGATCTATTGAAGTTCTTAAACAAAATATCGAAGATTCAACGCGGTTTAATGATAATAAGTATATCTGTAGAAAGGAAAGAACATCTTGCAAGTATGGTTGAGACAGTAAAATCCATCAGATCCAAGTTCAATAAAAAAATGTTTATACTTGCAGAAGGTGAGACTTTCAATACAGAAAACGAACTTGCTAATGATATAGGAGCTGATTTCTACGCTACGAATCTATCTTCTACAATAGATTGGGCAGAAGAGTTATATAAGAAAATCAAATGGTGAATCACAAAATATTATTATTTATCTGAACATTATTTTTTTAATTTATTATTTTCGTAAAATTCATTTTCTTTATGTCATATAATTGGCGGAATAATGATCTGATTATATCTCTTCATTAGTATATTTATCAAAGAATACATCTAATATGAGATATACAAATAACACAAGAATAATTAAAGGCGATAGAGAGAGAATAATTTCTGTCTTTTTAATTACAGTAAGTGATGATGTTAGACAATTTAAGATTGATAATACTATTGCACTAGCGATCATATTCCTGATGTTCCTATATAGCTAATACATCTCATCAGTTATTGTAGAAGTTCTGATAATCCTATCTGATTTTAAATCAAATAGTGACTTTGATTTGTATTGTTTTATTAAAAATCCCTACAGTACTTATTATTACATCATCAAATAGTAAAATCAACAATCCAAGAAACTCAATCACATCATACGGTAATGGTTTCCATAGAAAATTTATGTTTTAGATATTCAAGTTGTTATATGAATCCAGACAATCTATTATACAATAATATTTAATCTCAAGTAAGAAGTAACAAGATCAGTTTCTATAACAGTTTTATTTATACAAACTGAATAAAATAAGATAAATACGGTCCATGAGAAAATTTTATTTACATAAATAAGCATACAGAAAATCAACAATGAAATCAGTAAAAATTTCCTGAAAAAGTGTTTTTAATGGGCCGGATGGGATTCGAACCCACGACCTTTCCCGTGTTCAGAACTTTCCCATGTTCGGAACATTTCGATTATCAGTCGAACGCTCCAGCCAAGCTGAGCTACCAGCCCAATCTTTCCAAATCTACCCAATATTTAAATTTGTAAAATTAAAGTTGTAAGACTTTAGTAAAAAGCAAATATTATCTGACTTATTATAACATAAGAAACAGTCTAGTAGCCTTATTTATGAGTGAACAATGCAATAAATGTGAAAAAGAAGAATATGGAATATATCATTGTATTTCCTGCTGCTCAAATATTAATACAAGAGAAGAACTACAACAACACCTGGGTAATTGTAATGAAGCAGTGTTTCTGAATCCTCTAAAAGAAGATTAATTTTTTTTAATCAACAAACACTTAAATCATTATTGAAGTGGAACATAATTATGGGCTGGTAGTTCAGGGGTAGAATAGGATTTAGACTGAGGTCAAATTCGTTAAGATCCGCCTTGCACGCGGAAGATTTATGGAAAAATCCATAGTCCACGAGAGGTCGAGGGTTCAAATCCCTCCCAGTCCATTAGCTAACTATCCATGAATTTTATCTATTTTTTATATTTTTTTTGTAGATAATCCTATCTTATTTTTATTTTTATTTTTATTTTTATTTTTATTTTTATTTTTATTTTTATTTTTATTTTTATTTTTATTTTTATTTTTATTTT
>PAWD01000023.1 GCA_002713325.1 Nitrososphaerota archaeon | reverse complement strand
TAGACGTCCAATCTGTAACCTCTCTCTCAGCGCACCAATACTGGAGATTATACAGATATGTAGATATTAATACGATAATGTATTAAAAACCCATTTTACTACTTACAACCTATGCAATTGGTGATGAATGAATGGAAGTAGGAGATTCTGCACCAGACTTTGAATTGGAAGCAAATGATGGAACTAAGATAAACCTGAAATCTTTTACTGGAAAAAATAACGTCATCCTATGCTTTTATCCTAAAAACCATCCTTTTGCATGCCCTTCAAAAAAGGTATTCGAAATGGCAAAGAGTGTAATTTCTGTATATTCTGAGATCTTATCAACAAACTCCAAGTTATTTGCAATTTCTATCGACACGGTTGAGTCACAGAAAAAGTTTGTCAACGAATATAACATTCCATATTTACATCTTAGCGATACTCAAAAAGATACTTGTAAAAAATATCCAGGTACTAACATAGTAGGGCTTGCAAAGCGTGTAACTTTTATCATAGGTAGAAATGGAACAATTAAAAATATTTTCCGAGACATAGATGTGCAAAATCATGGAAAGCAAATTGTTGAGTCTTTAAAAAAATTAGATTAGTGTATTAATCTCATAATTAACCAAGAGACCTAGAATGTTTACCTGTGTGCGGCCTTTCACCGGAATATTTTCTCCTCATATGATCAGATGATGTATAAGAAAAAAATAAAGAAGGGCTTTTCTAGTTAGCCCAAAAGCTTATCCAATAGTTAATTCAATCAAAACCAGTTATCTAATTACTTCTAGATAGCAGAAACTTACTAACTAACACGTTTTGAGAAATGTGATTGGGTAAGCGATTGGACAGCTATGAAGTCCATACTCTATCTTTTTTCTATAAATGTTTAAGATTATCCACTTCTGTTTATTCTATCGTAACGCTTGGGTCAGAAAATCCAGTTGCTTCTGGATTTTCCTGCTAGCCCGACACTAGCAGACAGACTTGAGCGTTACACTATCGTATGCTTCTAAATACTACTTTCCAGACCATTATAGCGGTGAATATAAAATTATTGAACTTGACGGAAAAAGATTAGACACAGACTATGATTTTTTTTGTGCTTGTGTGAGTTGTCACGATTTGCTTTATGGGTTTGATTTTATTAATAGGAGTACTCAAACTACATGCAAGTGCGATTTATGCCCTGATAATATCCCGGATGATGATTTAAATGAATAAAATTAAAGATGGTAATTCTAACTAATAAAAAACCAATAGATAAGTGGTTTTGAGAGATACGATTGGACAGCTATAAAGTCCTGCTCTATCTTTTTTTTACACTATCGTATCCTGCCAATTACGCTAAGTTAGAGATAGGAGTATTATTCAGATTAGGTTAGGGGTATTATTCAGATTAGACTAGGGGTTGTTAGGATGGGTTGTTTAGGATATCATTATTTTTCGATAATTTCGTCGCCAACCACTTGTTGTCTGACGACGAAATTATCGACCATAGCCCATTTGGTAGTTCAGTAATTGGTGAAATGATAATTGATGGGTTTTAAGGTTTATTTTTCTTTAGTTGTCTAAGGTCTTCTGTTACCTGTAGCCTTTTTCAGGGCTTGAAAATGTATTTGATTTCTTTACAACCGTAAACATCGAAATTGCCGGAACTGGTTTTTTAATCTTACATATGATGCTGAAGCAATAATGATTTTCATAACATCATAACGTTAGCTTTGATCTTTAACCTTTACGAGAAAGCGTCATTTCGGGGACTGTCTTTTTATTATTTTTCTATAAATATGTCCACAACTCAAACATGTTATCCTTATAGCCTTAACTTTTGCCCTTCCAACTCTCACTCTTGCTGTTTTACCTGGTATAATGAATTGTTTGCACTTCTTGCAGTAAAGCTGTCGAATTTCATACGGTAATCTTATCCTAAATTTGGTGCTTATTCTCTTAGCAAGTTTTGCTTGTTTCTGTAATAATATTGGATCTTTTGATGTTTTAAGAGCATTTTTCACTAGTATCTCTATTCTCTGTAATGCCAGATCTTTATGTAATTTTTTCACTTTATAAACTAAAGATAGATGTCTAGATAAACTTTAAACTACATAATTAGTCGGGGTTTGGATATGATGTCTGTCTTTTTTTCACATTAGAAAATCTGATTAAGATTCAACTACAAGGATTTTGTATTTTACAAGTTACTTCTTTCTTTTTTTATTACATTGCGCACTAATTTAGTTTTAGATTAAAAATCCTTCACATGAAATTAATTCTTATCTCGTTCATTATTGTATATAGTTTATAATTTTAAAGTCCCAAATACAATGTATCGATATAAAGAAAAGAAAAAGTTAACATGGATAATTTTAATCTAGATACATGTTTCTTCTTTGAAAATCTAGATTATTACGTTAAAATAGATTTTAGCTTAGATTGTTCTATATTACAAGTTCATTGGTTAACCTGTAGTTATAATCTCAATGATTAAAAATAATTAAATTTCTTTCATCATTGATAAAACTATCATTTCTATTACACAACTTTTGCAATACTAAAGATCAGAGCTTTCAAACTATAAAAATTAAAAAAAAAATCACTAGTGATATTTATTAATAACTAAATAACTAAATTATTTTTATATTTGCATAGATAAGTTACATTATTGCTTTCATTAATACTAGCCGAAGCTGCATTAGAAACTGTACCAAAAGTAATAGTAAATCATATTTCAGTTCTTAAACATGCTAATAAAAAAGGAAAATCCGGCCAAGAGATTTTGTTGGATAGAAGTTATCATCATAGAGCTATGAATAAACTTGAAGATGCTGGAAAAAGAGGAAGGCCAGACCTCGTTCATTTCGCATTACTAGAAGCTATGTCGACACCACTCTACCAGAAGGGCATGTTAGAAATTTATGTACATACAATTATAGATAAGGTCATATTTTTTCATGGAAATATACGATTACCCAAATCATACTTCAGATTTGAAGGATTGATGGAAGAACTTTTCAAATATAGGCAGGTAACATCTGATACAGAATTATTAATGGAGGTAAAAGACATATCATTTATCGATCTATTAAATATTATAAAACCATTACATGTTATAGGTATGTCACAAAGTGGCATTAAATTAAGTGTTGAGGAAGTTGCAAGAAGACACCAAGACAAAAGTGTATTAGTCATAGGAGGATTCCCACATAATCATTTTTCGTCTAAAGTTTACAGTAAACTAGATAACGTGTATTCAATAAACGAATATGGTCTTGAGGCAAATGTTGTAATAGCAAGAGTATTATATGAATATGAAAAGAAATTATTCAAATATTGATGAATGATTTTAGTCTTTAACTCAAGACACAATTATAAAGTTAGTAATTAGATTAAGAGTATATGGGTAAATCCGAAAAATTATTCAGAAAAGCACAAAATCTTATACCTGGTGGCGTAAATAGTCCTGTTAGGTTTTATGAACCATATCCTTTCTTTGCTGTAAGAGCTGACGGCAGTAAAATATTCGATTCAGATGGATATTCATACATTGATTACTGTATGGGCTATGGTGCATTGCTTCTTGGGCATAATTATAGCTCTATAATAAATTCAGTAAAATCACAGTTGAATAAAGGAAGTTTGTTCTGTGTACCTACTGAAAAAGAAGTGGAGGTTGCTGAATTGATTACTAAATGTGTTCCATGTGCAGAGATGGTTCGCTTAGTAAATACTGGATCTGAAGCTACTATGCATGCAATAAGACTTGCTAGGGCATTTACGAAACGACAGAAGATTATAAAGTTTGAAGGTTGTTATCACGGTGCACATGACTATGTTTTGGTCAAAGCCGGCTCTGGGGTTGCACATCAAGGTATACCACTATCGGAAGGCATGCTTGATAGTATAGTTGAAAATACGTTAGTTATTCCATATAATGATTCTACATTATTAGAAAGAACTATTGAAAGCAATAGTATTGCTGCAGTTATAATTGAACCTGTAATTGCAAACATGGGTCTTGTACTCCCAGAAAAACATTTTCTGTACAACGTCAGAAAGATTACTCAGCAACACGATACGCCGTTGATCTTTGATGAAGTTGTTACAGGTTTCAGACTAGCACTGGGGGGAGCACAGGAATATTACGATATAAAACCAGATTTAGCTACTTTTGGAAAGGCAATATCAAATGGATTTCCTTTAGCTGCTATTGCTGGTAAAGAGGAAATAATGCAGCATTTAACACCTGTTGGACGAGTGTATCAGGCAAGTACATTTGCTGGTAATCCAATTTCTGTATCTGCTGCAATTGCAACAATAAAGACATTAATGAAAAATAGAATGATTTATACAAAAATAGATAATACATGTGGAAAGATAGTAAAGGGAATAAGAGATAGTTCAAGTAGTTTAGGATTAGAGATCAACGTTAATTCATTAGGTTCTATGTTTCAGATTTTTTTCAGTAGTAATTTAGTAAGAGATTATACTAGTGCCAAGAAATCTGATGTTAAATTATATAAGAAGTTTTTTGACCAATTACTGAAGGAAGGTATTTTTGTACCACCATCACAATATGAAACTTGTTTTATTTCATATTCTCATAGTAAAATCGATATTATGAATACAGTTGAAAGTTTTGATAATGCGTTGCAAAAGGTGAGATCGTGAAGTTTAAGGTTGGGACTAGGGGGAGTAAACTATCCATTGTGCAGACACAGTTGGTTTTAGACATTCTGAATAAAGTACAAGATGATATAGAATTTGAAATAGTTACGATTAAGACAAAAGGTGATACCGACGCTAGACCCTTGTACACTATAGATAGAAATGGTATATTCGAAAAAGAGATAGATGCTGCTGTACAAGATGGTAAAGTTGATTTTGCTGTTCATAGTTTGAAGGATATTCCATCCTTCTTACCAGAAGATTTGACAATTGCAAGTATTCCCAGACGTGAAAGTCCATATGACGTGTTCGTAAATAACAAAAGACTAAAGTTAAAGGATATTACGAGTGACTCGATTATAGGAACCAGTAGTTTAAGACGTGCAATACAGATAAGAAGGGTTAGAGGAGACGTCATTATAAGACCAATAAGGGGTAATATAGAAACAAGAGTAAATAAGATGATGAATAAAGAGTTCGATGCGGTTGTTTTGGCTGAATCAGGATTGAAGAGATTAGGTATGGAAGATATTATTGTTGAACGATTATCTATCGATGATTTCATGCCATCACCTGGCCAAGGTGCTATTGCTATTGTTTCAAGAGATGATGATCATGAATTAATCAAGATATTAAAGAAAATAGACTATGAAAAGTCTAGGGCTGAGATTACAGCAGAAAGAGCATTACTGTTTCGTATGAATGCTGGATGTAGGTTCCCACTTGGAGCACTTGGAAGTGTAAATGGAAGTAAACTTGAACTTTATGCAAATGTTTACTCTGTAGATGGTACAGAGATGATAGATGTAAGAAAAAGTGGTAGAATTGATAATGCTGAAAACCTTGGTATAAGTGTAGCCAATGAATTGGAGGAGAAGGGTTCAATGAAACTTTCGTTATTATGGAGAGATGCTGTAGATAAATGGAGTGTTAATAAATGAAGGGTAAAGTCTACATAGTTGGTGCAGGACCTGGTGATCCGGGTTTACTCACATTAAAAGCGTTAGACCTTATCAAGACTACTGATATTGTATTATATGATAGACTTGTTAGCGATCAAATACTAGATATAATACCAAACAATGTGAAAAAAGAATATGTTGGTAGGAATGTTGGTGATAATTATACACATCAGAATGAAACTAATAATATGATGGTAAAACACGCTAAAGAGGGAAAAAATGTTGTTCGATTGAAGGGCGGTGATCCATTTATTTTTGGTAGAGGTGGTGAGGAGGCTGAATTTTTAAGAGAGAAAGGAATAGATTTTGTTATAGTTCCTGGTATTACTTCTGCTGTTGCATCGCCTGCATATGCAGGTATACCATTAACCCATAGATCTTTATCATCTTCAGTAGCTATAGTAACTGGACATGAAGATGTACAGAAAGATAAACTTGTAGTTAAATGGAAGGAATTGACAAACGCTGTTGATACAATAGTTATACTCATGGGTATGGGAAGACTTGAGCAAATCGTGAATGAACTTATTTCTGGAGGAGCAAGGAATAATACAAAAGTTGCTATCATTGAAAGTGGTACAACTGAAGGNCAAAAGACACTATTTGGTAATTTGGGTAATATCGTTAGTAAGGTAAAAAACAGTAATATCAAACCACCTACTATAATTGTAATAGGCAAAGTAGTCAGTTTGGCAGAGAAACTTGATTGGAGAAGTAAAAATAATGCTTGATGGTAAGGTAATTGCTATAACAAGAGACGAAGAAAGCGCAAGAGATTTTATTAATAAGATAGAATCCAAAAATGGTAAGGCAATTGCACTACCAACAATAACATTGATTCCAAAAAATTCAGATGTTATATTCAAATTTTTGGATCTGTTAAAAAATAAAAAACATGATTATGCTCTATTTATGAGTGGTAACGCTGTCAATATCATTTTTGATATTTTTGATGAAGCAAAAAAGATTAACGCTATAGTATCAACACTAAATAATATCCAAGTTGTTGCTGTTGGACCACATACAAAAGAAGCTCTGCAGAAGCATAGTGTTACAGTGGCGATGATGCCAAAGAAATATTCTTCTTACGGTATTATAGAATTATTCATAAATGAGGATGTTAAGAATAAGAAAATAGTAATACCAAGGAGTAGTGCTGCAACAAACTATCTTGCAAAATCGTTAGCTGATTTGGGTATGATTGTGGATGAATTACAGATATACGATGTAAAGCCTGCAAAACATGGAAAATGGCACGAATTTGTACAAGCATTGGTCACAGGTAAGATTGATTGTATTATCTTTACTAGCGCTTCATCTGTAAATTCCTTCTTCGAATTAACGATTTGTTATGAAAAACAAGAATATTTAATTGAGATCTTAAACTCGATAAATGTAGTTGCAATAGGTCCATTTACAAATAATGTTTTGATTGAACATGGAGTAGATGCTGTAGTGGCTGATGAACACACTTTGGATGGTACTTTAGAAGTTGTGGTAAAATTACTAGGAAAATAATTAACTTATAACAAATAATAGTAGGAAAGTTAGTATAAACTTTATAAAGTTTAACAGTGTTACTAAAAATTATGGTTGCGCAAGAGGTTACTAGAGATTATTCTAAATATGGTTTTAGTGATCCAANAGAGACATATGTTTACCTGAGTAAGAAAGGACTTTCTAGAGAAACGATCGAAAAGATAAGCGATATAAAGAATGAACCACAGTGGATGAGAGAATTTAGACTAAAAGCATATGAAGAATTTCTCAGACAAAAGATGCCTAATTGGGGAGGAGATCTTAGCAATATCGACTTTGATAATGTTTACTACTATGCTAAAGCGTCCGACAAAAAAAGTGAGAGCTGGGAAGATGTTCCAGAGCAGATCAGAAACACATTCGAAAAGCTAGGTATTCCAGAAGCTGAGCGAAAGAAATTATTATCAGGTGTGGGAGCACAGTATGACTCAGAGACAGTTTATCATAATCTAAGGGAAGATCTGCAGCAACAAGGTATAATATTCACAGATACAGACACCGCATTAAAAGAACATGAAGATATATTTAAGAAACATTTTGGAAGGATTATTCCTTCAAACGACAACAAGTTTGCTGCACTTAATAGTGCCGTTTGGAGCGGTGGTTCATTTGTCTATATACCAGAAGGCGTTACGGTTGAACTTCCATTACAAGCATACTTCAGAATAAATGCTGAGAATGTAGGTCAATTCGAAAGAACTCTTATAATTGTAGAACCAAATAGTAAAGTGCATTATATAGAAGGATGTACAGCACCGGTTTATACAACGGAATCATTACATTGTGCAGTTGTTGAAGTCATAGCAAAGAAGGGTTCACAAGTTAGATATACTACACTACAGAACTGGAGTAATGACATATACAATCTGGTCACAAAGCGTGCATATGCTTATGAAAATGCTTTAGTAGAATGGGTTGATGCTAATATTGGAAGCAAACTAACGATGAAGTATCCATCTGTATACTTGCTAGGGAAGAATGCAAAAGCTGAATTGTTATCAGTTGCATTTGCTGGTAAGGGACAGCATCAGGATGCGGGTGCAAAGGCAGTACACTTGGCATCAAACACCACATCAAGAATAACATCAAAGTCAGTTAGCAAGGATAGTGGAAGATCAACATATAGAGGATTATTACATGTTGCAAAGGGTGCAAGGAATATAAAATCAACAGTAAGATGTGACGCATTGCTTATTGATGAAAATTCTAGAACTGATACATATCCATACATAGAAGTAAACGAGGATGATGCTACCATTACACATGAAGCAAGTGTAGGTAAGATAGGCGAGGAACAAATATTCTATCTGATGAGTAGAGGATTTACAGAGACTGAAGCATTGAATATGATAGTGACTGGATTCTTAGAAGTATTTACAAAGACACTTCCTATGGAATATGCAGTAGAATTCAATAGATTGATACAGTTAGAGATGGAAGGTTCAGTAGGTTAACCCTCTTTTGATTTCTTATGGAAAAAAAAGCTCTGTCATCAATTGAGAAGAATTACGTTAAAACTCTAAGTGAAAAAGAGCCAAAATGGCTAGCTGAGATTAGAGAGGATTTCTTTTATTATTATCAGAATCTAGATTCAGAAGTTTCTCCATTATATAGCAAATATTCAGATATTAGTATATTAAAACCAGAACAGATATTTCTTTCGCGGGATCATAAACCTAGCGAGACTTTTTCTGAATTAAATCATAGAATTCAAGAAGACAAATCTGGTATCTTTGCTTTACATGTTGGTGATAACTTGAATTCTGTTTACGTGCCAGAAGAACTAAAGAATACAGGAATAATAATTGAAAGTATAAATGATGCATTGAAGAATCACGAAGAACTTGTTAAAAGATTTCTTACCAGTAACATGGAACCTACTGAAGATAAGTTTCTTGCATTAGAATGTTCTTTATTCAATTCTGGAATTTTTGTTTATATACCAAAAAATTTAGAGTTGAAACAACCCATTACTATAATAAACACATTAGATGATAGTGGTATTTCAAGCGTTGCTAGGAATATATTTTTCTTAGATGAAAGTAGTACAGCAAGTATAACACAAGAACTCTACGCATCACCAAATTATGATGAGAAAGTGCAGCAGACCTATTTCGAATTACTGGAGACTCATATCGCAAAAAATGCCAATCTTGACTTAGTTACACTGCAGGGAATGAGTCATAAGAATATACATATTTCGAATAGAAAGGCATTCGTAGATAGAGATGGTAGGATAAACTGGTGTTTAGGTGCCTTTGGCAGTAGTTTTTCTAGGTATAAGATCGATAATTTACTCAAGGGAGAAGGGGCATATGCTGAACATTCAGATATTATATTCGGAAATAAATATCAAGCATTCGACATTACAGCAGATTTGACACATCTAACACCAAACACTAGAGGAAGAATATCGGCGAAAAGCGTAATGAAAGATACTGCAAAATCATTATTCAAAGGGATGATAAAGATTAGTAAAAACGCAAAAGCTTCTGAATCATATCTAGCTGGACATGCAATTTTATTAGATAAAGGAGCAAAATCTGATGCAATACCTGGACTGGAAATAGAAACAAACGAAGTGAAGGCTACGCACGCAGCGTCTGTTGCGCAAATGGACGAAGATCAGATGTTTTACCTAATGAGTAGAGGTTTCAACAAGGATTCTGCTAAGCGTATTATAGTTGATGGATTCCTTGAACCATTAGCAAGAAGAATGAACCCGAAGATGAGAGCTTGGATCAATTATTTGATTGATAGTAAATGGGAAGGAAGATCGTTGATACTTAAGACTGATCAAATAATGCGTGAAATGATCGAAGTTGAAGAAGCTAAAGTTGTAGATATTGACTTATTCGAAAAACACTACAAATATAGGTGATCGTATGAGATGGATAAAAACAGTTAATATCACAGATATTAAAAATGAAGAAATTTTTAGCTTAGATCTAGAAGGAAGAGAGATGATGTTAATTAAAAAAAATACTGAAGTTTTTGCATTGGACAGAATATGTACACATGAACGTGCTGATCTTTCAATGGGTTTTCTCAATGAAGATTCTGTAACATGTCCCCTACATCTATCACAGTTTGAGTTTGAAACAGGAAAGGCTTTGAATCCACCTGCAGAAGGATCATTAAAATCTTATAAAGTTAAAATAGAAGAAAATGTGATTTATGTATTAGTGGATTAATTTATGATTAAAACCAACATAATAGATATTCAAAAATTACGTAGTGATTTTCCTATACTTACTCGAAAGGTTAGAGATAACAAATCTCTAGTCTATCTTGATAATGCTTCTACCACACAAAAACCAATACAGGTAATTGAAGCTATACATAATTACTATATGTATTACAATGCTAACATACATAGAGCTGTATACCAGCTTGCTGAAGAAGCTACTAATGCGTATGAAGGGGCTAGGGAAAGAATAGCAAAATTCATCAATGCTGATAGAGAAGAGATTATTTTTGTTAGAAATGCTACCGAGGCCATTAATCTAGTTGCATATGCTTGGGGTAGAAAAAATGTTGGTAAGGACGATAGAGTTGTAATATCAGAATTAGAGCATCACAGCAATATAGTTCCATGGCAGTTACTTACACAAGAAAAGAATGCAAAACTGGAGTATATTAGAATAGATAGTGATGGTTTACTCATACTAGATGATCTATACAATTTATTAGAGAAAAACAATGTAAAATTGGTATCTATAAGCCAGATGTCCAATGTTTTAGGAACCATTATACCTGTAGATAAAATTGTCAAGGCATGTCACATAAAGAACGTACCAGTTCTTATTGACGCAGCTCAATCGGTTCCACATATTCCTGTTGACGTTAAGAAAATTGATTGTAGTTTTATGGCCTTTTCAGCTCATAAGATGCTTGGACCAACTGGCGTTGGTGTATTGTATGCTAAGAAGGAATATCTTGAAAAGATGCAACCTTTCATCAGCGGAGGGGACATGATAAAAGAAGTACACAAGTATGAAACTAGATGGAATGATATTCCATGGAAGTATGAGGCTGGTACTCCAAACATTGCAGATGTAATAGGATATGGAGTTGCAATAGACTATCTTACTAATATAGGCATGGACAATGTTAGGGAGTATGAAAATGAACTGACAAGGTATGCTTTGGACAGAATAATTAATGTAAAGGGAATACATGTGTATGGTACACGGGATATTGAAAAACGTGGTGGTTTGATATCATTCAACTTGGGTGATATTCATCCTCATGATCTATCTACTATATTAGATGAAGATGGCATTGCGATTAGATCAGGACATCATTGTGCGCAGCCATTAATGGAACTTCTTGACGTTGCGGCTACATCAAGGGTTAGTTTTTACATATATAATACAAAAGAGGAAATAGATTCTCTTATAAATTCTTTAGAAAGAGCTAGGGTAATATTTAGAATATAGGTGTGAAGATATGGGAAGCGCAGATATTTATAGAGAAATTATACTTGATTACTATAGAAATCCACGAAATTTTGGTAAAATAGATTCTCCAGATATTTCTATTAGTGATAGTAATCCTTTATGCGGTGATGAAATCGAGATACATGTAAAGTTCGATGGTGATAAAGTTAAGGATGTTAAATTTACTGGAAAGGGATGTGCTATTAGTCAAGCTAGCGCTTCTATGTTAACAGAAATGATCATGGGAAAGAATCTTGAGGATATGAAAAATGTTGGTAAAGATGATATACTTGAGTCGCTTGGTTTGTCAAATCTTGGTCCTGCAAGGATAAAGTGTGCATTACTATCATTGAAAACACTCAAACTTGGTATGTATTCTTATGTAGTAGAGAAACTTGGAATTACCGATGCAGAAAAGCTTAAAGAAGAGGCATCAAAACTTTTCTAGAACTTGTCTATTTAATTTTCTTGCCATCTTTCTTATACGTTATTTCAATAACTTCCATCATCGGCAGCCTTTTACCTGCTAGATATAGAACCAGTGCACCACCGGCAGTGCTAACATGGTCTATCTGATCGGTTAAACCAAATTTCTGTAATGCCGCTGTAAGGTGTCCTCCACTCACAATAGTTGTACTCAAGCATGTTGATATTTTTTTTAAAAGGTTTTCAGTACCGAAATTGTAATCTTCTCTTTCAAACGCACCAGCAGGACCACTTATGAAGACGGTTCCCGCACCTTCGATTATCTTTGAATANTTTTCTACAGTTTTATGACCTATATCAAGAATTTCATCATTCTCATCCAGATCTGCAATATCCTTTTCAATTCTTTTTCCGTTCTTTTCAACAGCAAAATCAAGGGGAAGAATAAATACATTTGGATATTTCATTATGAGTTTCTGAACTTTCTCTATCAGAACTTCCACTTTTACAAGTTGTATATTCTTTTTTATTTTTCCTCGGGCGCTTAGGAATAGATTACTAATCAATCCTGTTAATAACACTTGATCGGCTCTTCCACTCTGGATCAGTGTATCTATAGCCTCCAGCCGATCGGCAATCTTGGAACCTCCTAGTATTACTATAAACGGTGGTTTGGCAACTTTGAGAATATTATCAAGTGATTTAACTTCATTTGCGACCAACCTTCCACCACAGGCTGGTAAAATATATGGAAAACCAACTATGGATGGATGTGCTCTATGTGCAGAAGGAAAACAATCAAGAACACAAATATCAAACATTTTACTCAAACGTTTTACCATCATCGTATTAGCAGCTTCAGCAGGAACAAATTCGTAATTTTCCTCTGCACAAAATCTTAGATTATCAAGCATTAAGATGTCACCGTCCTTCATGTTTGATATATGTTTTCTAGCTTCTGGCCCTATAACATCTTCTACATAATCAACTTTCTTTCCTAGAATTTTTTCAAGTACTGCTGCATGTTGCTCCATACCAATATAATCATATCTTCCTACTCTTCCTTGATGTGAACCAATAACCACTTTTGAGTGATTCAGATCTTTAATCGTTAAACTGGCTTCATTGATTCTACCAGTCTCAATTATGTGAAGTTTCTGTGGGTGAATAGGAACATTCATGTCAACACGAATAAAAATTGTCTTGTTAGTAGTGTCTAAATCATCAAGTGTTAATATGTGCACGCGTCTACTATTCTGGAAAAGTATTAAAAATCTTTAGACATGTTCTTATTTATAAGAATAAGTTTTTATTTATGTTGTTGATTTTAATTCTAATCACAGTGTAAAATCATACAGAGAGTGAATGTAAACTATTGTTTGTGAAGTCTTTTTGACGTTCAATAATGTTTGGTTTTTTTTGACTTAATTTCAAAGCAATTTGTAGATTATATTATTAAACCATATGTATGTACAGATAACTCATGCTGAGCGCTAAGAGCGCCGTAGTAAATATCAGATCTGTTAGATTTGTATTACTGGTAATTACCTTCGTAACAATAAGTATACTCGTACAATCTAATACTGCTAATATTTTCGATCTGTCTACCATTACATCAATAGTTAATGTTAGAAATACTCTTACAGATATTGTAATGATAGTAATAACCACATCATCGGATCTATTTCCTATCTATTTCTCTCCTATAATTATATTCTCATTCATTTTTATAATTAAGAAAAAGACTAGAAGAATAGGTTCTATACTCTTACTGGCGATAGTATTATCAACATTAGCCACTACCTATGTTAAAGAACTAGTCGAGCGTGAGAGGCCAACATCGTATGAGTTCAGACCAGACTTGGGCTTTGATTACAAACCACAACAGGATGTAAAATCTAGGTTTGCGAGTTCTTTTCCATCTGGACATGCAGCTAGAAGTGCTGCTTTTGCACTTATAGTAAGTTTCATGATCAGAAATCGTACTGTATTTGGAATACCAGCTGGAATACTTATGTGGATATTCCCTGCTAGTGTTGCTTTTAGCAGAGTCTACTTAGGTGTACACTATGCCACTGATGTAATTGCAGGTGTTTTACTTGGTATCATAATAGCAAACGTGCTTAGCAGAATTCTTAAACTTGAGGCTGAAAAACAACTACGGATGTAGTTTAGTTAATTTCTCTACACTAATTAAAAATGATTAGTGTGGTAGTTTTGAGAAGTAATTATTGGGTAAGCGATTGGACAGCTACAAAACCCTATCTATTTTTTTCTTACATTATCATGTATTGCTTTAGTGAAAAGTGAAATTTCTAACTGATTTTAAGTAGAAATTCTACTATACTGGGAGACTAACCTTGCCATGATACTCTTCAATATTATCTAATTTTAGCGAGTTTATGATATTGGTCTTTTCCTCATTAGATAGTCCCTGTGCAATTGTCTTTGCAATTCCACTTTTATCACATAGTACAAGAATGCCACCATCATCTGTTACGACAAATCCAGATGCATTAACAACTGTATACAAATTTTCTTCTCCAACTGGTTCCCAGATGTTTGTTTTGTTGTTATCCTTTAGCGCCAATGCAGGCATTGCCTTACCATTTGCAAACTTATTGAGATATTCTCTTGCATTATTGACATGCTTCTGACCTGCCTTTAGAGCCATAAAATATTGCATATTGTATTTGTTAGGCACTCATGGGATTATTAGGTTTTATCGATAATTTTGGTCCCGTACTTGTTGTAATACCTATCTAACTTGTAAATTCGCAGTAACCGTCCTAAATACCAGAGGTATTGGTTCTTCTATACTCTTCCAAATAAAGGCTTGAAGAATATACTTTCCCGGTTTATCTGAAACCCATGCTATGGTAGCTATATTGTCGTCTTTAACTGATAAAATACCTGATGACCATGAAAGAGATGATACAAACCCATTTTGATCTGTAATTTGAAGAATATACGTATATTCTCTACTCTCTTTTATTTTATTGATGATATTCAATTTTACCAGTGTTGGAGATCTAACATTTGTTGTATCTATAACTCGCTCATCCGTATCTAATATCATCAAATCTGAAACATCTACTATTTCTTGAACACGTTGCATATTGGTTTCCTGTACTTGTACCACCCGTTTATTTTCTGCGTATATACTTGACTCCGTTGAAATAGTATAACCAATTATATTTATCGTGTCATCTACCTTAATCCTAGTAGAGAATATTCCACTCCCAAACGGGAAGATATCTTTTGGATCAGTAAATAAAGAAGAATATCTTATTGGCTCACCAATAACATTATAAAGTACTATCATTGCTTTTGTATTTTTTGATATTGAAGTTCCATCATTAGATATCCTACCTGAAACTATTACACTATCTTCTAAAATTTGAAAATCATAGAAAATGAAAGAAAGTTTGTTTTCCTTATATTGTGTTTGGGCTGCATTTCCGATTTTGACATCATAAAATTTTACAAGTGAAGCACTTTCTATATCTCTAAGTGTGACTTTGAAAGGTGAAGTCTGTCCAGGATGAATTGTTTCTAACGCCGTAGAAATTGAAATTTGCTCTAGTTGTTCCTGATCTTCATCAAAAAAAGTTACCGTTATTTCTATAAAGTGTAATGGTACAGTTTGTACATTCACAACTTCACCAACCACAACATAATATCCTGATTCATCTAAATACCCATAGGTATCTGTTATTTTTGCACTTATTGCGTGTACATTATATGTAGAAAAAACACTGAAAATAATTATTATAGATAGTAATATTGCCTTGTACAATAGAATGTTTTTACGTGATCAGCTTTTAAATGTTTAATATATATAGTATACATACTCATGAGATTATCTCAATTAATCTCAATAATTTTAAAAATAAAAATGTGTTTTGTTGTCGTTTAGACAACCTTGAGATTTTTGAGTTTGAATGGTTGTTCGTTCATTGTCAGATATTCGTCAATTCTGAACTTTATATCATCTGTAGTTAGATCATCCATACCTGGTGAACCTATGCTGAAGGCTACTTTATCCCCAGTTATGTTTACATCTTCCACAACAAAATCTGCATATTGATTTGTAATTTCTTCTACCCAATATTTGGTTTGATCATTATTCACATTTTCCACATCTAATTCTACCTTAATCATTTTTGTCATTAATATACACTTAAGCAATCCTTGCGCAGGTCATTAATAAACGTTTTATAGTATCTATATATACATAATTTACAAGTATAATCTCAAATGATATTAACAGCTATAATTCAAAAAAAATACCTTAAAAATTTAATGAAAGAATTACAACTACTTACTCTCTATGCCCCATAGTTTTACAAGTTGCTTTTCAAATTCTATAAACTGAACTTCCGACAAGGCGTCTCCACAGTTCTTATGTTTTGAAATAATACGCATGCCATCCAACTTGAACTCGATCTCATAAAAATGTACTTTTGGACACTTACACATGAATTTCTTGATAATACAACTATATATTTACTTTAGTCATAACACTTATCTGCTCGATAAAATATAAAAAATCTATTGAATACTGACATTTACATGTTAGCGGGTATTCTAATAATTGTGTTATTCCTGCCAATAGTATCATTTGGCGAAACATTAGACTCTATTAGCATGCTTGTACATGAAAATATAGAAGATACCTCTAATACGCGGTCATTGGAGGTATGGGAAAGAACAATGACATTGGTGTCTGATAATAGTTCATATAAAGTTCAGGTGTTGTGGGAACCTACTGAGATAAAACCTAATCAGATAGTTAGATTTGAGATCAAGTTCCTAAACTATATAACGAATGAACTTGTAAATAATTTATACTACGATTTCATGGTCACAAAAGACGGTCAGACGATAAAGGAACTCAATAACTCTTTTACGATGAATGGAATGGCAACACATATAGTGGAATTTCCATCAACGGGCTCATTTAGCGTAGCAATCAACGTATTAGGTATTGGTGATTTTATAGAACCACAAAATGAATCAATAGCCTTTGATCTAAAAGTGGTGCCAGAATTCCCTCTTAGCTCGATGATAGTTATGGCATCTATCGTTGGTATAATGATAGCTCTTACTCGGTTTACAATAATAAATAGGAAGCGAGGTATAAATCAAATAAACTAACGAATCATATAATGGATAAAGTTTATCAATGTACTAATCACTTGTAATTCTATGTACAAATATGCTTTATTTACATTAATGAGCTTGTTAATAATTGGTGGGATATTGACCACAAAACCAGTTTATGCACAAGACTGGTATCCAGGGGACGGCGCAAAACAAGGCTTGTTAATTAAATACAGGATATCCAATTTTGACTACAAAAAAGGAACGCCTTTTGATGCAACATTATGGTTTGGTTCTCAAGATGATAAAGGTAACTGGATAACTGATATAATAGTAGAAGAGAAGGGAAAGGTATCTTCTGGTGTGTTCAAATTATCATCACTTACATTAACACCGTTGGGCACTGACATACCTCCAGAATTAAAACCTTACAGGGAACCAATCAAGAATTCACTTGCATGGTTAGGTAGTTATTCATCCAAAGTTGCACCTGAGTCTCTTAGTGGTAATTCTGTTTGGGGTGTTATTGCAGCTATTGGTGGAGGTAGTATAACAGTACGGCCTTTTGGTACTGAAACAATTCAGGCAGGCGGTCAGTCATGGGACACACATATAATTGGCTGGCATTATGGTGAAGATAGCAAGGTTTGGGTCAAACAAGGTTTTCCATTACCAATAAAAGCAAAAGTATTTGCCCTTGTAACACAGAAACCAATTCCTACTCAGTTTGAATTTGAATTATTAGAGACTAGAATAACTGAAACACGACCAGAACCTCCAAAAGAACAAATTGAATTACCTATGCCACCGTTGAGTCAGGTAACTACAACGGCAAAATTCAATGTAGACCTTTATTGGGAACCTATAGAGATTCAACCTGACGAACCTACAGAATTTACAGTTGTGATTTATAATGCACATAAAAAGATTATGAGAAATATAATGTATATCTTAAAGATAGTAGACGCTGAAGGAAATACTGTTATAGATAAAAAGTTTACAGCCCTTGACGGCAAACGAACACATAGTTTGATACTTGAAGAAACTGGACCTCTAAGCGTTTCTATTAGAGTTTTCGGATCACCAGAGTCTATTGCTGGAGATATTGCTGCCGTTGAGTTTATTGAAACTGTTAATTTTGAACTTGTTGTAGTACCAGAATTCCCCTTGGGTTTTTCAGTAGTTATAGCTTCGATGGTAGCATTGATGGTATTGATGACAAAGTTCAAGAAAATTATCATTCCAAAACTGTAAATAATCATATTTTTATATTTAATTTTATATTACTAGGCGTGAATATATGACAAGTACAGTAAAAATACTAGGAATTATAGGTGGATTGGGAGTTGTTGTTATGATAGGTATAATAGCATATGGAGAAATAACAAAACCAATAGGTACTGATATCCTACAAAGACCTACGGAACAGTGGAGTGTTGGTAATTCACTAACAGAAAACACCGTACTAACGTATAGATTTTCTCATGTAGATAATGATTATGTAGAACTAAAAACTATATTGAAGTTCTTTGAAAAACAGGAACAGAATTGGCGTGTACATATAATTATTGAGGATCCTATAGGTAACATGAATGAACAAGAACTATTTCTATCCCAATCTATGATACCAATAACTCCAATAGAACCACATATGAAGTCATATATGCGAATGATTCAGGATTCAATTTTATGGATAGTTAATTATGCAGTAGAACCGAAATATCTAATAGATAATGCAGTTTGGGGAACAATGATCCATGGTGTACAAAAAGAGGAACTTAAGATTACAGCAAGAGAGGATATTGTAACTAAAGCAGGAACGTTCGATTCTTACGTTTTAAGTTATAAAATAAAAAACAAGGAAAACATGATCTGGATAGTAAAAGATAAACCATTACCAGTAAAGGCTGAAGTGTATGACATATATGGAAAATTACAATTCAAGTTCGAATTAGTGAAAAACTAAATAGGTTTTATACCATAACAATAAGTAAAAAGCCAATCAATAAATTTTATAATATTACTGTCTATTTGACACCATATGTGTATAGACCCTGGTAAAATATCAATCCTGCCATTTTGGAGAAAAACCTTTACACCTTCTTTTCCTTCATACATATATGCATCCTTAATCTCAACTTGATCAAGAAATTCATTTGCCTTTTCCTTTATATTATCCCTATGTATGGGAAACTGTTTTCTTTTTGGATCCACTAGAATACTTAAGTTCTCACTTCCATAAGAATTCGTATCGGTTATCTTTTTTGGATCAAGAAAATGTAATTGAAGTACAACTCCATATTTAGCACTTACAGAATGAGCCAATTGATTAATCCATGTAAAGGCTTTATTGGGATTAATTTTACTCATATTTGTCATTGAGTCTTTATTTCTTTCAATCTGTGTTTTTAATTCATTAAGTATAATCGTGATACCCAATAATCATTCTTGATAATTAGGATTATAATAACTATTATTTCACAACTTTTTAAGTATGAATATATAAGAAACTATATGTTCGCCGCAGATTTTGAATCTGAAAGGGCAAATAGTATAGATGATTACAAGATAACATGTATTCAATTTATAGAAGATATAAGTTCAGATTATAAAGATTGGGTTGACAGATATAATTTGTCGAAAGAAGAAAATACAACAAGAAAAAAATCAATAGATAAAGTTGTAGAAACTACAAACGAATGGATAGGTAAGTATGGTAATACTATAAAGAAGATCGACATCATAAAGGATGATGGTATAAATAAAATGGCAGAATTTACTGCAGGTTTTCCCTTTAATTTTGATATTTTCATAGAAGATCAATCAAGATATGTTTTTACTCCTGCAGGGAAGATAAAACTCAATGTCAAGGCCAAACCGCGTGATAAACGGAAGATACGGATTACCTACTGGATTAAAGAACAGTTTGTGCAGCTCCTTTCTTCATGTCTTGCATCAGTAGATATAGATCAAATAGATTTTAGACCAAAAGATGTACTTGATGAATGTATTATGCTTGATATAAGTTCATGTAAAACAACCGAAATAATATCTATAACGATAACTGCGGAGGAGGTATCAGATAATTTTGGTGGAGACAAACGTGGTCTTACTACATTGATTAGAATAAAATGATCATCCAGGTGTTATCTCGATAACTATTCGTTCCATTAATGTACGTTCATCATTGTATTTCAAAGATGATATTATGCCAAGCAACTCCTTATCTTCTAACAAAGCTGCTTTACCATTTATTTTGTCTCCATTAACTTCTATAATAACATGTGAATTCTTCAACAGATTTTGTAACCAATCTCCGTTCATACTTCTTCTAGAGGCATAAAGTTTATCGTTATGAAAAACTAATCTAAGGAGTACAGTATGTAATTTACCAGTTTTTCTGCCAAAAGTTGTTAAACTAGCTATAAAAGATCCTTCTCCTATATTCAATTTCATGATAATTTCTTTAGATAACATATTCATAACTGTTTGTAAATCTATTAAAACTTGATAACTTTCCACAGTAGATATTACTTTATCTTCAGTGAATCGATAATATGTACTCTAATACCAAATAAGACTAAGATGATCAATAAACAACCTGCTCTATAATGTAGATAACAAAATCTTGTTAATTTTTTAATCTGTTTAATTCTAGACCAAATAATGTCACTTCAACAAATATGCAGGGGGTGGGATTTGAACCCACGAACTCCTAAGAGACGGGATTACTCATTAGATCTTGAGTCCCGTCCAGTTGACCAGGCTTTGGTACCCCTGCACTGCACACATAAAATAATGTGAATATATAACTCGTACTCATGTGATTATTTTTCATATATAAAACCAAGTAGATTAATTTGTAATCAAGTAATTATAATAAAAGGTTCTTATTCCTTTACTCTGTATTTATAATTATATATTTACTATTTTTAAAATTACGAAAACTTTTATTATACTGAGTGAATTATATATTTACTATGAATATATCAGAATTGAAAAGTGGTATGAGAAGTGTGAGTGTTGAAGCTTCTGTTGTAAGTGTATCAGAGCCAAGAACTGTGAACAAAAGAGATGGAGGTACTGCAAAGGTTGCAGATCTTATTATACAAGATGATAGTGGACAGATTAAACTCTCCTTATGGGAAGAACAAATAGAAATGGTTAAGGCTGGTTCAAAGATTTCAGTAGAAAATGGATATACTACGAGCTTCAGAGGCGAGAATCAGCTTAGTGTAGGAAAGTATGGTAAGTTAAACGTTCAAGAGTATTAATTTTAACTTATATAACCAACATCCTTACTAGATGGTTTTGTTTGTTGTTGTTCTGCCATAGATCTCTTTTGCATTTGTTGTTCTATGGTTTGAATTAACGCTTCAGTATCTTTAGCTCTCTTCTCCAAGTTCTTCATATCGATCTTTACATTAATCTGATCCAGTAATGCCTCCAGAATCGCCTGTGATGCTTTTGCATCAACCACATATCCAGAAGTTTCTCCAAGTAAACATATTCCACGCATTCCCTTTGATTTCGCTAGTCCAACTATCAATCCATTCATACCTATTATACTACCCCCATCCATAACAATCATCCCTTTACTTTGAAATTCCTTAAGTAAATCCTCATCTGTTGCAGTCGTGTATACTTTTGGTTTATCGACGAAAACCCCAGTAATATATGCAGCTAAGGTAAATACGGTTTTAGTATGAAACTTATCAGCCAATTCAAGAATTTCTGTACCTAAAGTATATTCAGCTTCAGGTGTTAATGGTTGTCCATCACCAGTTAGTAAAAGCATGTCTGGTTTTCCATCATTTTTCTTATAGTAAATTGTATTCTTCATAAGTTCAGCAGTGCCATTACTCCTAATCATCACTTGTGGCGGAAATGAAGGTGAATAAATATCAGCAAGTAATTTTGCGTTGACTTCCTGTATAATATGTTCTACCGCTAACTTACCTACATAACCACTACCAGGCAATCCACAAATAAGATATGGTTCCTCAAGATCAGGTAATTTATCTTCATTAAACACAAATTTCAAAGTATCTGACATAGAAAAATAACAAAGACGAAAGTAATTTAAATGTTAAACCTAAAAAGATTAATCCTCAACACAAACCATTGTCACAGTATTTGTAATGCCTCGTATAGAATGAATCCTCTCTGTAACGAGATTGGCAATTTCCTTGAGATTAGACGCCTCAATAGAAGCGATTAGATCAGTATGACCTGTAACAGCGAATACTTCCTGTATGCCCTCAATAGTTCTCATAACACTCAAAATACTTTGTAAATTGTTTCCAGGTTCAACCTGAATTTCTACATATGCCTTCATAAGTAATTATAATACCCATATTATACTTATAAGTATTTAACTTAAAGAAACCTTGTTTTAATTACGAGTTTTTTATGAAAAAAGATTTCTATTATTATTTTCTACGTTTATTTATAACAGATTGTAAACTTTTATAATATTTAAATAACGAATTACAACGTTGATTAATGAAGATATATCATTCACAATACCTACAAGTCGAATTTTCAATGTTAAAGATTACTCTAATGCATATAATATTCTAAACGAAATATTTTTTATGGATTTTAATAAGGAATTAGGTTTTAAGATATTGATGCCAATCCAGCTAATCATCACTGACTACACCAAAGGAAAAATAACCTATGCATTTATTTTGACATGATAATGTATTAAAAACCTATGAAAAAAGTAGGAATAATTATTAATATTATCAAGAAAAACCAGTTCTACATCATAACCGTCAGTGTAATCCTATGGTTTGTCTATTTCATTATGTACCTTCGCCCTCTTCCGTGGTTTCCCTAATGTAAGAAAAAATAGAGTAGGACTTTGTAGCTGTCCAATCGCTTACCCAATAATTATTTTACTTACTTCGCTTCTTCTCAAAACTTGATATCACACAATTTTTGGATAGTTAGTATAAACAAACTACTGGTTTTTCATCACATAGTACGTTTTACAGGAACAGACGTTGGGTAAGTCATAAGGGCTGGCTATGAAAGCCCTACTCTATCTTTTTTTATGTTTTTTTATCTTAGATTTTCTCAATATTTTAAAAGACATTTTTAAGATTTTAAAAGATAATGTTAAGCTTTTAAAAGACAGTTTTAAGATTTTAAAAGACAGTTTTAAGATTTTCAAGGTGTTCGTCTAATATGTCAGATATTATTTTAATATATTATCGTATCCTGCCTATTACGAAAAGTAAAATTCTACCTTAGAACGTTAAAAATAACAAACTTAACCAGATTCAGGTTCAATGTTATCAATATTTTTAGATGGTCGTGATCCAATTGCCATTGCCAATCCTACACATGCAAAAATACCAAGAATTGCTCCTACAGTAGCCAAAACTGTCAGTTGTAATACAATCTCCTTCCATTCAGAAACAAGTAGAAACCATGAATATACCGTGAAACCTGTAATAGATGAAATAGCCATTATTTTGTATGCTATTTTTATATTCATAATTGCCATTAAACTCATTTAGTATATAACTGACATTCAGTTTTACCACAAATAATCTATTGTCATCTGGAAGACCAGTAAAACAAGCCTTGTTTTCTTAATTTTTCGATAATTTTGTCGCCCCTCGTTCACGAAGTGGCGACAAAATTATCGAGTTGTCCACTATCTACATATCAGGTATAGTGGTCTCGGTTCTATAACCAGTAGAGTGTGTAGGCAAATTGCCATGAATGCGTAATTC
>PAWD01000022.1 GCA_002713325.1 Nitrososphaerota archaeon | reverse complement strand
ATAGTGTAAATGAAACTTGGGGTTTTCATTGTGAGGATCTTCATAAATATGATCCACTCGTTCGGTATTAAACAAAGAAGCACGACGCTTGATACCGTGAACTTCATATCCTTTTTCTAATAAAAACTCGGCTAAATAAGAGCCGTCCTGGCCGGTAACACCGGTAATAAGTGCTTTTTTCATTTTACTTCCAGTTGATGTAATTCTAAAATTTTGATCATCTCATTGACGTTGGAACATTCTGAAAACTTTGACATGATTGAATTAGACTCACTCACTAACTGTGGATTAACGCAAACAGCATCATACTCTACACCAAATCTTTCAGCTAGCATCAACCTGTCATATGAAATTGCTTGTAGGGCTTTCTCAGTACAAAAAAACTGAAAAAATTTTTCGGACCATAATTTATTTGAATTGCCAGTACGATAATTCAGAAATGCGAAATCAGAATACTCTTGATGAGATATTTTCTCTGTCTTCAATAACCTATTCAGATGCCCCAACCAAATATATTGGAGAATGTCATAGGATTTATTTTCATGAAGATTATTTGAAACATTGGGGACATCTTGCAAGTTTAAACTTTGAAGAATGTCAAAGAAGTGGCCTGAGATGCCATTTTTGTGTTTAATAGCGTCTTCAAACTTATGAATATGGAGTCGAATTCCCTTAATTGATTTTGCATACTCTAAAAATACCTCCAAAAATCCGTATTGTGTGACAACGTAAGGCCATTTGGCTAAATCAGTTATAGGAATGCCATCAATAAGCAGCTGACTAGATGCCGCTGCATTCCACTTATTCGGCTCTCTCACGTATGCCACTATTTCAACCTTATCAAACTTGCTAGATATATAATCCATAAGTTTGAATTTTGTTAAAAGATTACCATGAGAAAGAGCTTCACCAGAAATGATAAACTCCGAAAACTGTTCGTCAGAAAAAACATTATCAACTGCATTTTTATCTTTTCCACAATCACTTTCAAATGCACGATACATGTACTCAGAGAACAAACCAGAATCTGGACTAATAGGATACTTAGTCTTTCCTTCATAGTTGATGTCGCTGAAAGCTTCTAGAGCCTTTTGAATACTCGATGACCCCGTTTTTCCAACACCAACATGCATTACTAATGTTCTAGACAACTTCCCACCCTTTCAAAGTACAATTTACCAAACTGATCCTATCATGAATCCTGAGCATAACCCCCTTACAGTATGAGGATTGCTCTATCTTTTGTTTAAGCAATAAGTTATCCAAGACGTCTTCTGTTAGAATTAAGGAGACTTCAAAACCGCCAGCTATTTCACTTGATATTTCTGGACTTAAGGGTTTAAACGCAAAACGTTCGAATTTACACCATTGATCGAATAAAACTATTTCGCTTACTCGCCCTTCAATGAAGCATTTTATCTTGGGTGTATATGGTCCAACTGTCTGCAAACACCAAACTTGTGCACTTCTCCCAGCATCTTTATGTAATTTTAAAATAAGGTGCTGTTTTTCCTCAATCCTTACTTCTTTTCCTATTTCGTGGTGACTGATTGTCTGGCGCTCTTGAGGTACAGTCAGTACTGAATCACTGACTTCTCTACATATGTAGTTGGTGTTTCCACTACTTCGTTCAAAGACCTCTTGTATAATTGCCTCAGAAATGATTTCTGCCCCGGCTTCAGAAGTATGGACACCATCTCTGGTTAAATCTTTCCAAGTTAGCCCTTTTTGTTCTGCTAATACTTTCATATCAAGAAAAGACTGCTTCAGAAGTTTAGATATTTTTAAACAAGCTTCGTACTGTAAAGTGACATTATCCCAAGTATCAAGCCTGACAGCGGCTAGAGTTATGACATTTATACCTCGACCACATAATTCTTCATATATATGGCAAATCTTTTCAAATGAACAGTTCTGCTCTTCTGTGCTTAACCAATCTAGAACAACTATGTCTGGTTTCATTGCTATAACATGATCCAAATTTAATAATGCTGCATCACTCATAAATGCAGAAGGGAATGTTAATCGCTCAACTGACCAAAACGCATTTTGATATTTAGCTTGCTCATATTGCCAAGACTTTAATCTTTGCCAAAAAGAATCTTCCTTAGATTGGGCTGATACACTTGCGCCATAGATTACCAGTTTTTTTTCTTCTATCATTCTGTTACCCACAAGCGTTTTCCACGTAATTTGAAGCACAGTGTTGATTACTCAAAATTTTAGTAGCTGCTTCTCTACAAAGATACCTGTCTTTCGACACAACCTTTAACACAGCACTTGAAAACAGGCTCACATCGTTGGTTTCTGCCACTTCGCCATTAACTCCGTTGAAGATTAATTCTCCACAACCACCATTTTCAAATGTGACAACAGGAGTATTACATGCCATTGATTCGAGAATGACATTTGGCAAGTTATCCTCCAAGCTCGGCAGAACAGTCACATCAGCAGCACTATAACCAACCGCCAACTTCCACTCTTCATTTATATGTCCCAGCGCAGTGTAAGGAATAGGTAGCTTCTTAGTTTCTTCCGACTCATGACCAAACATCAACACATGTAAATCATCTCGCTGCTCAGAAAGCTTATGTGCTACTTCCATCAACTCTTTAAAGCCCTTTCTACGCTCGCCATGACTCTGGCAGGTAAATAAAAGTATCTTTTTATCTTGAGGTAAATTGAAGAAGCTACGCGCATGAGCTTTACCTGTGGGTACAAAGACATCTGTATCCAAGCCATTTCTTATTACTTTCACCGGCGTGTTACGAAAAACCTGACTTTGCTTGGCACAATCAGCTAACCACTGGCTTGGCGAAACAATCGTCAAATTATCACTTTGCCAACGCTTTATTTTTTCACTAAGTACCTGTTGCGGGTAATCATTGACCTTACTGTCTAACTGTGGACATTCAGAGCAATCGTTTGTGTAACCTAGACACCCATTACTGTAGTGACAACCGCCTGTTAATGGTGCCATGTCATGTAAAGTCCATATAACCTTTTTACCAAAAGACAATATGTATTCAATAACTTCTACCGACAGAAACATCTGTATCCAATGCAAATTAATTACATCGAAATGCCTTAAGAATTCTACCTGTGACTTTTCTAAACTCGGGTACATCTGGTTTGAGAAAAATGTACTGCCTTCATGTGTATGGTTTCTATCTAGCGATAGTGATTTATCATATAAAACCTGTTGCTCTTGAGAAAGCTCCATCTTGTAATCTGCAGGATGGATTCTTGGCGAGAAACTTATTACGCTGCAATCCACGCCTTGCTGTCTCAACCCCTTAGCGAGCCTAACTGCGGCGATACCTGCTCCGCCCTCAGTGTAAGTCGCTAAAATAGCGTACTTCAACTTATCCTTGGGGGGCACAACTGGCAATAAACTTGTGTTAGTTTTCCAGCGTTCTACTTCGTGCTCAAATGACTTGACGTAAGCATTAAGAGAATACTTTCTAGCAGCCTGAAATGCAGACTTCCCTAGTTTAGAAACTAATTCGGTATCACCGCATAATTTTACAAGCGCGTTTGACATAGAACTTATGCGATCGTTACTGTCTATCAGCAACCCTGTTTGCTCGTTTTCTACTAAGTTTTTTACCCCTTCGCAGTTGTCGAAAGCGATGACAGGAAGGCCAAAGCTCATCGCTTCCAGCGCGGTTAAACCGAAGCCTTCAAATAGTGAAGGGAATGCAAAAACAGCGCCTGTAGGATAAATATTGTGTATATCTTTTCTGGCCCCCATTAGAACTTCAGACGGCTTTAACCCAAGCTCGATACAAAGCTTTTCTAATCTATTCTTTAAAGGGCCTTCACCATAAATTTTTAATGACCAGCCCGTTAATTGTTGTCTAGCTTTTGCGTATGCTTTTAAAAGTGTGGCATGGTCTTTCTGGTCAGAGAGCCTTCCTACTGAAAGTATTACTTTATCCTTGGCTTCTACATTATTCCCTATGCTGTCCGCTACGTTAACAATGTCTTGACTTAAGAAGTTGGGTAGAACAAAACACTTTTCTTGAAATTGCGGTGGAACTTGCGCCCTAAAGTCTTCGAAAAGCAGACCTATTTTGTCAGCATTTTCTAGCGAGACCAATCGCATGTACCGCTCCATCGCAGACTCAGCCGGATATAACGGTGAATAGAACTTAAACTCAGGAGAGTTATGCAATGATGCTATATGTAAAGTCTTGTCATCACTATTCCTAGGAAGAAGCGTATAAGGGTAAGTAGACGGCATATGAGAGATAACAACATCGAATTTATGATGATGAAAGAAACCAGCATACACTTGAGATCGCCAGAAATGTGGGCTCTTTTGCCAATTTACAAAATCTTCTTCTGTAGGCTGAAAATCTAATTTTGGAAAGTTTCTACTGCCGTAACGCTCAAACGAGATATCGACTTGATCGGCAGGCATTAGGTATTCGTCTTTGTAAGGAAATACAGCCAAGTCTATTACTGGAATAGCTGAGTCTAATTGATAATAAGGCTCGCCCGCTATACCAAAACATTGAATTACGGTAACTGCGTGACCTTCTCTATGAAACCTATTAGCAGACTCGATTGCTATTCTCTCTGCGCCGCCGGATGCATTGGTTAAGTAGTTTAATGCAATACATATTTTAAGCTTGTCGCCTTTGTCTTTTTCTGCAGGTAATATGCGCCCTTTTAGTTGACGTTTGCGGTTTTCGATAGACTCGAACATAGCTTTGTGTAAAAGGGAGTTGCTCTCAGCAGCTTTAGATAAATAGTGCTCTATCGCTTTATCATCTACTGGGTATCCATGCCAATTTTTGTAGTATTTCAAACCGTACAAAAATTCGAAAAATTCATTTTCAAGAGGGCCAAAGCAATACTCTAAAACCCTTCTATTTTCTTTTATCCCCACTTCTTCGTTGAATGAAGTACCACCTGGCATCATTACCAATATGTTCCGTTGCAGTGGACCTGCTTTAAAACCTGCAAAGAAACATCTAACGAAAAGATGGTAGTCTGCCGCTAGCCTGTAGCTTTCGTCATAACCATTTAACTGGTTGTAACAGTCTTTGTGTAAGAATAGCGTTTCGTGCCCGCCGGGAACACCTTCAACCAACATGGCTTCTGACCAAGGTTTTGATTCATCAGCGACTACTGCAACACCGTTTTCATCTGCATAATAGAACCCGGCGTAGCTTATATCTAAGTCATTTTTTATAAGGTTTTCTACTGACCATTCAACCGCAGTAGAGATATAAAAGTCGTCAGCATTAATAAAAGCTATGTAGTCGCCTTTTGCAAGCTTTAGCCCTTTATTCATTGCATTGTAAATGCCATTGTCTTTTTGGCTCACAACGTAGTCGACTTTATCTTGGTATTGTTTTATGACATCCAAAGTACCATCGTTAGAGGCACCATCAACGATAATATATTCAATATTCTTGTAAGTTTGACTAAGTACCGATTCAATGCATTTCGCTACGGTTTGAACATTATTGTATACAACAGTTATGATGGAAACCTTCGGTACATCAGCCGAAATCGAGGGCGCCAACTTGCTAAGCCTCTTTCCGCCTTCAAACAATATTTCTTCGTTAGTACCTCTTGGAACAGTGCTCCACGTACCAACAATTTGATTGGGGCGAATATAAGTTTCGCTCTTTGCTACAAGCTCTTTAAACCTTTCAATGAAATCCCGCGCGAGACCTTCGGTGGCTGAAGCCTCGAAATCCTTAATCGCTTTTTGTAAAGCAACAGTACGCCCTTTATTTCGGAGCTCCATGAGTTCAGCCATTTTCTTTGACACAGGTGACTTCACAATTTACCTCATTAATCCTTTTTGAAATTTAATACTGAAGAGTTTTCTTCACTTCATTATAATTTGGAGAGTTTTGTATTTCTTTTTGTAAGTCTGCGGATACTTCTCTTCTTTCCCTTTTTTTTATGGCCTCACTGCGTCTACCACTATCACCTGTCACATTGAAGATGTCGTAGAAGTCCTCAAAATCTGGATTGTAATCAATTTCTAAAATATCAGAAACTCGAATCATACTATTTTTAGGGTCAGCAACGAAATCTTCGTATTTTAAAATTTCATGAGAATCAAAGTTTGAAATAAAGGCCAAAAATCTTTTGCAATACTCATCGAATGTTCCCGGTGAAAAGTGTAACCAACCATTTGCAGTTAATGACATAAATGAGTCAATTGGGTCTCTTACCGTTAATAACTTTTTATGTCTAAAATGCTCTTCAAACAATTTTACTAATACTGGCTGACTCGCATATGAGGCCCCTACACAATAGTCAGAGTGTGAGTGTTCTCTAAGTACCAATTTTGATGATATGTTCTCTAAATGGCGCTGAATAACTTCAATCTGGGATACGAAGAGCGTTTCGGAAAGTGCTTTAATTTTTGGAATACCAGCGTAGTGACTCAACGAAGTCATATCAGTAGGTCGAAACTCAGGCGAATCATTATTTATAGTGATCGTTGACGTTGGGTGAACTTCACTTAGAAGATATGTATTTGGCATTGCAGCAATGCATTTTGATAACAGTGTACCACCGCTACATGCGAAGTGATGAATCGAACGAATGGTGGTTGGAGTACGACTTTTTTCTACCACTTGTTGGCAACGGCTTAGAAGGCTGCTGTTATTAACTGACTTGTTATTATCAAACAACTCTACTTCACTCTTTTGCAAAAAAGCCAGCACCTCATTTAATGTGCGATGCAAGTCGTCAATATTACCGTCGCTCACTTTTGATTTCTCAGTACTTCTGGCTCATTGTTTTTAACTTTATCATAAAGCTGTGACGCGTCACTGAGCTTTGTATAAAGTTCACAAACTAGTCGGGTCAACTCTGCTTCAGATGTTTTTATTTTTTCATAACTTTCATATTGAAACTCCAAATCAGCTTTCAGCTTTAAATTCAACTTGTTGGCCAATCGAAGCGCATTTGTATTCGCTTCGCTTGTTTGCTTTGCTATATTAAGTTCGTTTTCCAACCAGTTTTTATCACTAATACAGTCTTGTGCTTGTTTTTCAATGTGTTCTTGAGCTTCACTGTTGTCCTTCTCTAGTTGAGATACAAGCATTTTTAATTCATCTAACTCGCCTAAAAGATTGTCCCGCACTGCGCTCAATGTACCTAACTCTTCCTCAACGCCATTCACATGCTTAGTAAGAGCAAGATTTTCTGTACGAATAGCCTTTAACTCACTTGATAATTTCTGCCACTGCTTAGAGTATGAATTTTTGGTGCGAACCCAACCATTTATTCTTTGGAACACTGTAATGCCATGCAAGGAGGTATCAAAGAACAATGACTCACTAAAACAATTTTCCTCTAACACTTTTGTATAATCACTAGAAGTTTCAAGATTGGTTGATAAAATTAAATCAAACTTCTGTAAAGCATTCTTAGAAAGGCTCGCAAATAAAGAAGGGTCGAGGTTACCAAGTGAGCTTATCAGAATATTGACTTTACCTTGTTTATAGCTGACTTTTTCCATTACCTCTTGGAAAGGTATTCCGTGAACTTCTTCTTCGCCAATTAACCGTACGTTTGACTTACTGTCAACTAAGTTTTTATTTTCTATCAATCCATTGTATCTTGGGTTGTTATAGATAAAGGCTTTTGCAATCTTCTGCTCTGAAGGGAGCACCCAATCATTAAATAAATAGACGTTGCTTTTTTTTCTTATTCTTCTTTCGAGCGCATTAAAGAGCTTTTCGCTAGATTCGTATACAAAAAAACAATCGAATTCTAGTTCGGCTAAGTCGCAAGCTTCGCCACCCGAGCCAGCTCCTAAATAAACAACCGATGCTAGTTTCTGTTCGGTATATTTGAGAAATTTTTCAATATAAGTTTTCATCTCGATTGTCCATTATCTTCATAAAGCCAACTAACCAGATCGACAAAAAGGCTATCAAAGTAATTGGGGACAACTATCTGATTATATGAAGTGCAGCTCGATCTAGCTTCTTTTTCATTATAGAGGTATACATGATTAAGCCGTTGAAATTCTCTAGATAACCAGCATTCACCGTTCAAAACAACAGGTATATTAAAAAAACACGCAAGCCACGCTAACCCCGAGCTTTTATTTTTATATGCTTCAGTGCAATAGGTACAATATATTGTATCTATTTCACGCAGCTCTGCTATGAGTTCTCTCGTTGACCAATAATTTTTATAGAGCTCTACTTGCTTGTGTTTTGAAGCTAATGCTTCGAGAGCTTTAACACTTTCTCTTAGCTCTGGGTAATCCCATGCGAGAGTATATTGAACAACCAATGTAACGTTATAGCCATAATCTTGTAATAGTTTAGTAATGAGTTCTGGAAGGCTGTTGAAACCTTTATCTTTTTTCGCATCACCAAGGTATAGCAGAAGTTTAGGCTTACTTTTGTCTACGCTTTTTTTGTTTTCTACCTGCCCCCAAGGTAAAAGATAGCATGGATGAATCCCTTGGATTGGAATATCGAGATTTTCATAATACTGTTTAGTTTCATAATCAGAGGCAAAAAGCTCTACACATGGTTTGGTTCCCAAACCAAAAAATGCGTGCTTATAAAACAAGTGCTGTAGGTTATCATATTCCATATTATTAGGAGTAAACATACAACATATTTTATGTGTCTGAGTAGCTTTGGACCCTATAGATTGATGTTTTATATATTCCATTGCCAGACTCAAAGCGCTCGCATGCTCCCAGTTCAGGCAAGGATAAAAAAATATAGACGGAACTGAATGATTGTGTTGGTGGAACAAATGTTTAAATATTGCTATGTACTCAATTGCAAGTTTTCTTACATAACGCTGTATTTTTTTTGTTCCTAAAGATAAACAGCTTCCGTAGTTCTCATAAAAACTTGAGGTAAAGTGCCTAATAACCGCTATGTCATTTTGTATGAGCTCTTCATAAAGATTGCCATCCAATTGCTCATGCGTAACAAATGTAATTTTGAGACTACAAATTTCTTCATAGCTTAAAAAGGTACTCAATAACGCAGCATGATGTCCGCCTGCTTCCATCATGCCTGGGTCGATCACCACTAGTTGTTTCATTAACTGCTACTTTTCGCTTTTACGATTTATAATGTTCTTCCACAGAAGCTTTCCGAGCTCATCAATGTTAGTGGCTTGCTCCACGTGTTTAGGTATATTTTGATATAGAGATATTGCCCACACAAACTGGTCACCTTCGTTCGCTTGAAGTAATTTCTCTAACGTTTCTGCAGGAATTTTAACACGTGGGCCAAATTCATCTTCACCAAANTACTCACTATCNTTATANATAACGTTGTTTGTCCCGTCTCTTAGCTCTAAGAAAACTTCCGCATCGAAGGTTTCGGGATTGACATTTTCAGCTCGCAACTTAATTTTTGTCTCATCCCCATTTTTTGTAAAAACCAAGTGCTGGTAATTACCCACACTTACTGCTTCTTCGCAAGTTAATGTGGCATCTTCTTCATAAATCGTTTCTAGCTCTTTATGCGCGTCTNATTCTCGCTCTATCATTGTATTTTCATCAGCTAGCAACGCTTCAATTGCCGATATCCATGTCGACTTACTTCNTGACATGTCGCTTTCATTGACTTCTAGCTTTTCTAATATACTGGAAAAGTTATTTACTAAGTGTGTAATTAGCTGTTTGTCGTGTTTAGNTANNTCGTTCAGTAGCGTTAAGTTATTTATTGCAATANTGAATTTNGNGCCATANTCATCAGTGCTTTCTGGTGGCCATGTCATTAACGGCGCGCTGCCGTCTTCAAGCTCTCTAAANTCGATACTTATTGCATCGCTAAATTCACCGTTTTTCGCNAGGCCTACTTCATTTGCCGTAAGCTTTAATTCAAGTGTATTTCGCCACACATTTCCTATCAAAACCCCATTAAACACTAACCACAAATGCTCGTACCCATCCGTTACGAATTCCTCTCGAAGCTGAACACTGTCGAAACTTAGCCAGTTAGGTAATGAGTCTACATGATGAGATAAGTCTATAGCAGCCTTACGCCATACTCGCCATTGCTCGGAGGATACTTCTGTACTTGTTTGGATATTGGTATTTTGTAGCAATTCAGCAACAGCATTTATGCTGCTCATTATGAGTAAACGTTCTGAAGCATTTAACCGCTCCACGGTTTTCTGCTGCTGTGCTTGCAAATTTTCTGGCGCAGTTAGAAAGTAGCGAAGATAACAACCATACTCGTCTTTTGAGTCTTCAAACTCTCTAAACAAATTCTCATTTTCTTGAGCCCTAAACTCTATCCCTATATGGCCTGATACATTCACAAGCTTTGCATTTAAGCTTTCTAACTGCTTTCCGTTGACAAGCTTAATATTGTGCAGAGNCAAGTGAATATCTTGGTAGTCGCCCTCGGCATATTTTCCAGTTACAGAAAGTTCACTCGCATTTACTTTATCAAACGCTTTGGTTCTAATTTTATTATCAGTCATTGTGCTATCANTTAATCCTNTCTGTAGAGAACGTTCGNTTTCCTGTAAGGTNAGGTAGTAATGNTCTAACTCTTCTTGAAGCTGGGAGATTTGCAGAGAAGCGAGTTCTAACTCTAGTTTTGTATTTTGTAGTTCTTTTGTTGTCACTACGCCAGCCCCTTCACTTTCTTCCAGTTTTTGTTGAGCACCCTGAAGTGCGTCCTCTAAAGCTTGGTTCTCAGATTTCACTTGTTCTAATTCACGTTGTAATATCGACGCTTGTTTTTTAAAGCTTTTCTCTGCTTCTTGTTCTTTGGNNTTTAATGCTTCACACTCAGTANATACATGCTCTAGCTCTTCTTGCAGTTGTGTTACTTGTANAGACGCAAGCTGCGCATCTTCATCAACGTTGGTGAGCTTTTGCTTTAAGTCCGCTACTTTTTCTTTTGACGCTTTAAGCGCTTGCTCAGTCTGTTCTAACTTATTGTTTTTGTGAACGCTAGCTTCTAACTCTTCTTTTAGCTGTGCCATCTGNAGCTGCGACAACTCCGCTTCTCGCATGTGTTTTTCAAGCTGTTGTGCTAGCTTCTTGCATTGAATATCTTTATCGTTTAATTCTGCGCTAATGCTGGTAATGTCTTTTACCTTTTCATCCAACTCTTTAGCTTTAGCTTCGAAGCGTTGCTGCAGTTCTTTGTACTCTTTATCTTTTGCAGTTAACTCCTGTGAAGCTTTAGCAAGTGCTTGCTTTTGACTCTCTAATTCACCGCGCAGTGCATTGCTNTTTTCCAGTGCTGCAGTTTCTTGCTCNGCAAGTTGTNGAGTGAGTTGATNGNACTNATTTTCTTTTTCNCTTAGNTTNTCTTTNGTGGNNTTAACATCTTTAGTTTTTGANTCTANCTCTTTANNTTTTGCCTCTAANNTTTGTTGCAGNNCAGTNAATTCTTGCTGTTGTGCTGCCAAAACTTCATTAGTTTTTATTAGCGCTTTATCTTTTTCGGCTAATTGCGNTTTGTTTTCTGTGACCTTTTGGTTCAGCGTAGCTATTTGNTNATTNTTTTGNAGTATNGCCTTNGCAANTTCGTTNAATAAACTACTTTTACTCTTAAAAGTATCTGAGTCTGGGCTTAAGTGAACTGAAAAATCACCAAACAATTGGCCAACGGAGAGTGCNTCATCGTAAAGTTCAAAAATCTCGTCTTTATCAACCAATGCAGCGGTCGCACTTAACGCCGTAGTTTGATAAACCAAATTGCTAGAGGGTTCGTTTATCGCATNCNGGCAATCTTTATGAAAAACCGTTTTTATAAATGAAGTAGGGTTCCCCAAGATGTCATCCAAAGAGCAAAGGCGTAGTGCTGCATCTTGCTCAAACGCATGTAAAGCGGATTTAACGTGTTGGATGTATTGCTGACTACTGAGTTGAATAACAGCGTCTGTAGTAAGTTCGGACTGGGCAGCCGCAAGACGCTGGGTTACATAGGTTTCTGGTGAACTATAAACCAGANGGGTAGAAACGCCNTCAAAGGCCGAAACACTTTGNTCTACACCGTTAAGCGCCTGAACCAAAAGACATTCNGCGTTTTGCTCTTGCTCAGAAAGCTTATTCGTCAAACTTTCTAAGGTTTTAAGGCTGGCAGTATCAGAAACTGCAATTGTTGCGACGGTAANATTGTTAGCTTCTACCAATGTTTTTATTGGCTTTAGCGAAAGCTCACCAACAGAAATAAGCACTGCGCGTGGCATATTGTCTCCTGAGACTACCTTGATATACTGCGTCCATTATGTTTTGACAGTTTAGCGAGTTTAAACCCTAATTAATACTGCAATAAAACTACAATAATTTACAAAGTAAATCTGTAAAATTAAACCTTACTTAAATTCAAAAAATTAGGTAAGAAGACCTCATTAAAGCCTACCTTCACCATGAATGAGCGGACTCAATCTTTGCTAACGCAAATAGAAAGCGCTAACTGTTTAGTTGGAGGCGGTATCGAATTTGTCTTAGTAAATCATNGCGGACAAAAGCCGGCTTCATCAAGTAAGCCGGCTTCATCAAGTAAGCCGGCTTATAGGTGGCAATTGAAATAAGTCAGCAACAACCTACTTCNNNACCCGCCCATATCTATCAGAAAAACGAACAATGTCGTCTTCACCTANATAGGCACCNGATTGCACTTCAATAAGCTCTAGTGGAATCTTGCCAG
>PAWD01000021.1 GCA_002713325.1 Nitrososphaerota archaeon | reverse complement strand
AGAAGAATAAGAAGGCCAAGAAGAATAAGAAGGCCAAGAAGAATAAGAAGGCCAAGAAGAATAAGAAGGCCAAGAAAACTTAAAACCCATCAATTACGATTTCACCAATTACTGAACTACCAAACGGACTATGGTCGATATTTTTATCGCCCGACAACAAGTAGCGGGCGACAAAATTATCGAAAAATTAATTATAATCAAGGCTAAGACTATCAACTATGGACTGTTGCCGAATAACACTAATTCGTGGTTGGTCATAATTGTATATAAGATTAGATTACTTAATTATTATACTTGGTCTAGGTCTGTCTCTACTAATTTTTATCATGCCAAGGTAAGATTTTTCACTTTTCGGTAAAGCAGGATACGATAGTGTAACGCTCAAGTCTGTCTGCTGGAAAGCAGCGACCCAAGCGTTACGAGAGAATAAACAGAAATGAGTAGTTTTAAGCCTTTATAGAAAAAATAGACGTTCAATCTCAGACATAAATTATAGACTTAAGTACTATCAATACGTAATTATTTATACCTACAGAAGTTTTTTGTACCAAGTTAACCTTTCTTCGTTACACGTACATTTGGAAAAATAATCATAAAAAAGATAGAGTAGGATTTTGTAGTTGTCCAATCGCTTACCCAACATCTATGCCCAATCGCTGCCTCTAAAACGTACTAACCAATGAAAAACTCACGGTAAGTTATTACTATTGACAAAAACTACAATAAAATTATAATCATATCCTAGAACTCCATCCTTCTCGTCTTTGAACTACATCTGGGACAGGAACCACTCTTAAACCTATGTTCATACGTAATGCAAACATAATTTATTCCTGTACTGAACATGTTCTGGCTAACAATACTTTTCAAAGTTTTCTTTCTTATGCACATTGAAAATACCCATGGCTATTGCAATACCAAAAAACAAACTGAAAAAGTATATCAATACCATGTTGATCGTCATAGAAACAATCAACCATACGATCATTCTACTATAATCTATTGGATTTGAATTATCTATGAAAGTAACTTATTAATATTTTTAACAATTAAAAATTATAAAATTAATCTTGTATTAAAAATTCTAATTTTTCTCCATCTAAATTGTAAGTAAACAAATCATTGTCTTCATATGGATATCTAACTATTATACCTATAATACCCGAAAAGTGATTCATGTCTGTAAGTGAAGGTTCTGCGCTTCCACTTGGATGGGAATGTGCTGTTCCCAAAATAGACATATCTCCAGGCAACATATCTAAAGGAAACCCAGCATAATAGGGACCGCCTTCAGCCATTGGCGGAATCATAACATTATCTACTATAATAGTATCCTTCTTGTTATTTCCTCTCAATATAAGTATGGCCTCATTCGGATGATGCATCTTGCAGAAAGTAAGTATACTATTCACAACTTCACGCTTGAATATGAGCTTCTTGTGCATATGTTATATCCATATTTTATTTTATTTATATTAACGTAACATAGTCTTTTAGGGCATCAATCTGGGCACTATTATGTAAATGATGGCTATTATTTCAAACCTTCCCAGTATCATGTTTAACGCTAGCATAATTTTTGAGACAAGATCAAGACCAATACTTGTTACACCAACAGAGAGTCCTCCAGTTGTTAGTGCAGCAACAGATTCAAAATAAGCATCTGTGAAAGTAAATCCTTGACCCATTATATGAAGTGCCGTACAGTATGATATTAATGGAAATAGTGACAATATAATTACAATAGATGTGAGTTCCTTAGCATCTTTCTTAGTCATTTTCCTGCGTGTTTCGATGTTACTTATTTTCTTAAACAAGCTAACCAAATTTATGAACCTAAAGATCTTGACACCTCCTGCCGTGGAAAATCCACAACCCCCGATAAACATCAATAACATGAGAAATATCTTAGTACCTTCATTAAATTCTGCTATACTTCCTACTTGCAGTCCAGCAGTTGTGATTGCAGATACAGCGTAAAATATTCCTGTCAAGTAATCAATTCCAATAATAAAAGGAATCGCTATTATACTAAATACTACTATGATCATAAATACTGTTACTTCTCTAGTCACATTAAGTGTTAATCTAGGTTTGATCATTGAATAGTGAAACGTAAATGGAAGTGCGCCGAGAATCATTCCTCCAATTAAAACAACCACTTTATACCATTCCATATCGAAGAGAATGGTAGAACTTGGTAGAAAACCACCAGTCACTACTGTGGTTAATGCTAGAGATATGTCATCAATGATATTTTTTGCGCCAAAAATATAGAATAGAAAACTCACTATAGCTACATAAATACCGAATATCATAGTAATTGTTAGAAATAATTCTCTAAGGCGCAAAGTCTTACCGGTTATGAAGCCTCTCATACCAGTTAATTTACCTTCTGGATAGAATGCTGTCATTACGAGATATATGAAACTCATACCGCCTACCCACTGTGTAAAAGCTCTATAGAATCTGAAACTCTGTGGAAGATCTTCAGGTGTTGTGATCAGTGAAATTCCACCAGTAGTAAAACCTGAAGTACTAGAGAAGAAACTGTCTACGACTAATTCTGAGATAGAGGTTGTATTGTATGGATTCAGATACAGGTATGGGATCATGCCGAAAATACTCAGTAATAGAAAACTTGATAAAACAAGCACTGATGCTTGCCTTATATTCAACGGGGCCTTCTCTCCGTATGAGTTAAGGAAAAAACCTGTTGTAAGTAATGCAACACTCATCAAAAATATACTAGCTGCAACTGTAGCTTCGTTTAGGAACATTGCAACTACAGCTGGAATCATAATCAATATTCCTGCAAACTGCAACATGAAACCAAGATTACCTAAAACTGATTTTAGGCCAGGTTTAACACCTCTGGGTTTAACGATTATTGCATTTCTTATCGCATTAGCAATGGTTGATTGTCTTATCATTCCCTTGACCATGTCATCCTCAATAACAATTAGTTTTTTGACATGTGAGTCTTGCATCTTTTTCAAAGCTTCTTTAAGTTTTGCACCTGGCAAAATTGTAATGAGAGAGGAAGACATGATCATCTCCAAATTTGAATCAGAATGGCTCATTCCTTTAGTGGCCAAATTATCTATTATGTCTTGATCAGTTACTATACCAACTGGTTTACCTGCATTGACAACAATCACACTATCATCCTCTCTTCTTTTCATTATCCTACTTGCAAACATGATAGTGCTTGTATGATCGAGTAGTATGACATCGTGATCCATATAATATGAAACTGAACGTTCAAGAATTTCTTTCAATTCTTAGGTATCTCTAGAGATACATTTTATACTTTACTCTAACATTCTGAGTGTAGAACCTGAAATATGGCGCCGGGAGTGGGATTTGAACCCACGTGTCCCAAAGAGACATCAGCTAACCTGTCCGTATTTGTATGATCTCGAGGCTGACGGACTACCGAGCTACCCTACCCCGGCATGGTACTCACATAATATTTCTCGGTAAATTCACTCTTAACACAGAAATTAATATTGATTACTATAATACCAATCAAGTATTAGATTAGTACAAATTACCAATCACTTTCAAGTATTAATTACGAGTGAGTCACCAATCTTCTTCAGAACTATTGGTTTCAGAGCATCCAAATGCTGTGATTTTAGGAAATCTGAGATAGTACTATCTTCTTCTAGTAAGAAGGTTTTTTCACCATATTTTATCTTAATCGTTCTCTTAACTTTCATAATTAGTATATAATATATAGTCTACTTTATATTATTTATCATTGATATGTAATAGTTTATGACGTATATATTAATATATTAATATAGAACATTCGGATCCATGTCTAAATACAGAGCTTCCATAACCATAGATAGCAAGATAGCTATAGAGATAGACGAATATTACAGGGAATTGGTAAAGGAGGCGGCAATACAGGGGAATAGTATACCTAAACTGTCAAATGTCTATGAAGAGATCATAGCAAAGGGCTGGGAATTCGTAAAAAAGGAATTAAAGAAACACTAAAAATATTTGGATGGGTATAATGACAGAACTCTGCATTAATAGAATTACATTCTAGATAGAATATTATTGTAATATCTCTTTCTTCATGAACTTTTCAAAATCTGTATCTGACATATTCTTTCTTGCTTCCATAATCATTACTGCATCATTACCTGCCAAATATCTAGGATCCGGATTGTCTGAAGTTGCTGCTTTTAGTATTACTTTCGCGATTTCTTCGGGAGGAGTTCCATGCTCCAATAGTAATCTAAGACCCGAAGATACCTTCTGGGTCAATTGAGTATACGATGAATTATGAACCATAGCCTTTTTTGCTAACTTCATATTATCTGAAAAAACTGTTCGTACCGCACCAGGTTCTACGATTATAACCTTTATGCTAAATTTCTCCAACTCATATCTCATAGATTCACTCAATCCTTCCAATGCAAACTTTGTACTTATATAAGCAGAAGTAACGGGAAAGCCTACCTTGCCTGCGATGGAGCTTACATTTACTATCGTGCCATTTCTCTGTTTCCTCATTATGGGCAATATTGCTTGTGTAACCCTGATCACTCCAAAGAAATTGGTTTCGAAGATAGCCCTAACTTCATCCAAAGAAATATCTTCTACACATCCTAACAATCCATAGCCAGCATTGTTTATCAGAACATCTATCCTTTTACTTTCTGTCATTATTTTTTCAATGGCACTATTAACAGATTTATCATCATTGACATCAAGCTGAATTACTTGTAGTGATAATTTTTCCTTCTCTACCATATTCATAATACTATTGGATTTATTGAGGTTACGCATGGTAGCATATGTATGGAACCCATTTCTTGCCAGCAATAACGATGTGTGAAACCCTATACCACTGGAGCTACCTGTAACAACTGCTATTTTTTTTTCAAATTATATTAGCTAACAATACCATATATATTAATTGTACAGCTTACAGACATGGATAACACTTCTGTATAGAAATATCATCTAGGGTTATCATTTTTACAATAGGTAGGATATGATAGTGTAACAAAACTAAGTCTAGAGAAAAAAATGAACCCTCAGATAATCATCACTGACTATATCAAATGAAAAATAACCTCTAGGTGTTTATTTTGACATGATAATGTATTAAAAATCTATTCTACTAACAGTCTATGAAACGATACGTAAAAAGAACAATTAGGAATATTATCATAATCATCAGTATAATCCTGGTGGGTATTTTATTACCTATCTATATGCCATGGTTTCATTAATGTAAGAAAAAATAAACATGGTTTTGTAGCTAGTCCAAAAGTTCACCCAACATCTATACCCAATCTATAGCCTCTAAAATGTACTCTTAGCTGAAAAATCATGTATTGATATTATATGTCTCATAAGCTCTATAACGAGATTATTATAAAAGGAAAAAATAGTGATCGTGATTTATTTCTTGCTCTTTTGCACAAATGCAGTCATTCTCTGTTCTCTGTCAGGGTGTGAAAAACATAAAGACCAACCAAATATCTCCAGTTTCAAACCAGTATTTATGTCAGAGTCTATACCTCTATTTAGTAGTGTTTTTGATATCCTTACTGCAATAGCACTATTCTTTGCTATCTGTTTTGCAATATTCATACATTCATCCATAAGCTGTGGTAATTCAACAACTTTGTTCACCAAGCCCATCTGGAATGCTTCTTCTGCACTTATTCTTTTACCAGTATAGATCATTTCTTTAGCTCTGGCTGATCCAATAATTCTTATCAGTCTTTGTGTACCTCCCCATCCTGGACATATGCCTATTGTCACTTCTGGTTGACCCAATCCTGCATTCTTCGATGCAACCCTTATGTCACATGAAAGTGCAAGTTCACATCCTCCACCCAAAGCATAACCATTGATAGCAGCTATTATCGGCTTGTTTGAATTCTCTATTTTGTTTAAGGTTGCATGACCAGTTAATGCGTACTTCTCAGCTTCCAATGGTGATATCTTGGTCATATACTCAATATCTGCACCAGCAGAGAATGCCTTCTCGCCAGCACCAGTAATTATCACAACCTTTACACCATCATCCTTGTCCAGATGATCTATTACATTGTCCATTTCCTTTACTACATCAATATTCATCGCATTAAGTTTCTCTGGCCTATTTATCGTTACTATTGCTATATCTTCTTTCTTCTCAACCTGTATATATTGCTGTGAACCCATGGAAGCCTTTTAGATTTGGAATAACTTAAATCTATTGTATATTGAAAATTCATATATATTTTCAATATTTATAATTGATTACTTTACCCTAGCCTCTTACACTTGCCCATCTTACAAGTGCATTTGCACTTACAACCCATGGTACAACTTCATGATACACTGGAATATTTCTTTCTTCGATTGCGTTAGCCATCTTTTCTGTAAACGGTCCTCCAATACATCCAACCAATATGGGCTTCTTATTCTGTTTTTGGAACTCTTCCAAAACATCAACTATGCTTTCTTCAAGAGGATCGTCTTGGAATACAAACCAGAGCATGATTATGTCAACATTTGGATCCTCGATAAATTTCTGTATAGCAAATTGATAGTCTGCAGCAATTGCAGAACCAGTCACATCCATTGGGTTACCAGTTGGGAATGTTGGAGGATAATGCTCTTTCATCTCCTTCAATGTCTTCTCATCTATATTCGCAACTTCAAGTCCATATTTTTCGAACTGATCTATTGCAGCTATCATAGGACCTGCGCCATTAGAAATTAAACCTACCTTATTGCCTTTTGGGATTGATTGCCATGCCAATGCCTTTACAGCACCAGAAAGTTCTGAATAACTATCAACAGAAATTATACCGGTTTGATCGAATGTTCCTTTTATTACTGCATGTGTTCCTCCAAGCGAACCAGTATGTGAGGCAGCCTGCTTTGCACCCCTAGTACTCCTTCCACTCTTAAGAACCACTATAGGTTTTCCCTTCTCCTTCATAACCCGCTTCGCCGTATTAACAAACTTCCTGCCATCTCCAAGACCTTCAACGTATAATCCAATTACCTTGGTACTTACATCCTGTGCCAGATACCAGATCATATCTGCTTCGTCAACATCTGATCTGTTTCCATAGCTGATCATCTTACTCATTCCAAAAGTCTTAGCTGTTTCCATGAAGCTGATACCAATGGTGCCACTCTGTGTAAGAAATGCTATCGGTCCCATAGGAGGTCTTAGCATTCTAGTATGACCTTGAAAAGCAGCATCAAGTCTATTTTCACCATTGAACATACCGATGCAGTTGGGTCCTATTACGCGTATATGATGCTTCTCAGAAAGTTTCTTTATCTTCATTTCTGCTTCTGCTCTTTCACCTCCAAGTTCCTTACCACCGCCAGATATGATCAGAACGTTACTAATGTCTAGTTTAGCGCACGTTTCCATTATATCTGGGGTTTGTAATACATCTACACATACCACAACAAGGTCTATAGGTTTTCCAATATTCTCAAGAGATTTATAGCATTTTTTACCCATTATTTCATCCCTTCCAGGATTGACCGGGTATACCTCGCCCTTAAACTCATGATTAACAAGACTATCAAGAACGGAATAACCAACCTTCCCTGGTGTAGCTGATGCGCCTATCAATGCTGTTGATTTTGGATAGAAAAACTTCTCCATAAATTTAGAATTAGCTTCTGCTGTAGAGATAGAGTTCTGTAGGGGTTCCTCCCTTAATAGTATCTTTGCATCTACAATCCTATAATCATCTGGATAAACAGTAATTGGATTAAAATCAACACTATCATAATATGCTGCTGTCTCTTCTCCAAGTTTACAAATATTTACAAGTGCGTCCGAAAGCATGTCCAGATCGATCGGTTTGGAACCCCTGAAACCTTGTAATATATTCTTTCCCTGTAGATCATTCAACATAGACTTGGCATCGTCTTTCGTTATAGGAAGCATCCTGAACGATACATCCTTGAAAACTTCAGTAAAAATTCCACCTAAACCAACCATTATTACAGGTCCGAACTGATTGTCATACTGTAGTCCAACTATCAATTCAACACCAGAAGGGACCATCTTCTCTAGAAGAACACCTTTTACATTGTATTTATCAGAAAGCCTGCCATACATATCATTGAATACCTCTCTAACCTCTTGTTCAGATGAAATACCAACTTTTACGCCTCCAACATCTGTTTTATGTAAAATTTGATGAGATACTATCTTCATGACCAATGGAAAGCCTATCTTCTTTGCTTGAGTAGTAGCTTCATCGGCTGAATTAACCAAAGCATAATCGGGAACCTTAAGACCATATTCAGTAAGAATTTGCTTTGCCTGCTCTTCCGTTATAACTTTGACCTTACCCGATATAGTTTCCTTGAATATCTGCTCTACATTCACCATATAACTCTCCTTGTGTTATAAATCAAAACCTCATTTTTATATAAACTTTAATCAAACTGATTTTATTTTATAAGTTTCCTGAAGTTTCGATATAGAAGACTTGTATATCCGTTAATAGTATTAATATTGACATCTAATTCTGCAATTATAGTATTGATATCTATATAGCTACGTATAGATTCTAATTCTGATCTGTATTGCTCTATCCAATCCATTACCATATATTTAGAAACTTCTAAATGGAATTGTATACCTATTGCGTTTCTCACTCTGAATGCTTGTATAGGATAAAGTTTCGATTTTGCTAATGTTATAGCATTATTTGGTAAATCATATGTATCTCCATGCCACTGGAAAACCATAACACTCTTTTCCAAACCGTTGAATATACCATTAATACCATCATTAGTTATCTCAATAGGATACCAGCCTATTTCTTTCTTAGGGCCTTTGTACACCTCACCTCCTATTGCTTTTGCAAGTAGTTGTGAGCCTAGACAAATTCCAAGTATAGGTATATCTTTTACTATAGCATTTTTGATAAGTTTCTCTTCATCACTCAAGTATTGATGGTTATCATAAACACTTGCAGGCCCGCCTAGAATTACCAATGCGTTATAGTCATCTAGATTATGGGATAAGTTATCACCATCTACAGCAATTAGTCTATCAATTTCAAAATTATCATTTTCAAACATTGATTGTAAAGTTCCTAAATGTTCACAGCAAGCATTCTGTATAACCAACAAACGCCTCATTCCAATTCTCTCACAATACTGAATTTTAATAAATATAACAACAAAACATTACTAAAACGTTTTGGATGTTTATTTCAAAAAATGTAACTATTCATGTCAATTTATACTTACGAAAGAAAAAACGTTGTGATAAAATGCTAAACTTGCCAGGAAGGTTCATCTTTCTATGATTTAATTACTATTATTCTTTTACTCTGATATTTCATACATAAATATTCTCTATTCTATAACTCAAATCTGTTGCAGGGGTACTGGTAGTATAGGTTGTGGGATTCCTGGTAAAAATATTTCCATTACAAGCATAATAATGAAACTCATTACAATAAATACAATTATTGCTAATATTGCTATTCCTATAGCAGCTAACCATCCAGTCTTAAAACTGGTTTTATAAATCCAGAACCATACTATAAGTGCAAGAACGATTGCTAGAAGAGTTGCCATTCCGCCTATAATGGAGCCAAGAATCACTGTGGATACTACTACAACTGCAAGATATGCCAGAGGTCCTAAAATTGTGGCACCCATTGCTTGTGTAAATTTTGCCCTTCCACTTGTGACTACGCTTGCTGCAAGATAAACTGGTATTGAAACTATGATCCATAGCCCCAGTAATACTGGTACTAGTGTTAGTATTGAACCTGTATCTATTACTACCACAAGTTTTTTGATTAAACATACAACTAATAATCATTTAATTCCAAAGTTGATAACCGAATATATTATTAAATTACACAAATGTAAAGTAACTACATCTGATGACATATATAGATCAGCACGAAGTACAATTACTACAAAAATTCATCAATATGCTTAATGAAGAATCAGAGAATGGTGCAATCGTAGTCGTTGAAGGGAAGAGAGATGTTAATGCACTAATATCTGTAGGTTTTAAAGGAAATATTGTCACACTAAACAACTTCAGGGGTATGAATAGGCTGGTAGATAGTCTTTGGGAAAAAAGTAAGATAATACTCATGCTTGATATGGATCGGAAGGGCAAGTATCTCACACATAAAATCCTCATGTTGTTACAATACAAGGGTAATAATATCAACATATTCTACAAGAAGACACTTGCTATGATAACAAAGGGCAAAATAAGACATATAGAAGATCTAACGATCTATAACAAGTATATAACAGGATTCAATAAATTTGACTTGTGAACCAGAGTAATTGTTCGTACAGTCTAGCCATGATAATGTATACACTATTTCAATATTCAATCTTCTTACATTTTAGTATGGCTAAATGGAGATCTATATGAAAGATGTTGTTATAATAGGAGGAGGAATACTTGGAACTTCGTTGGCACATTGGCTAACAAAACTTTACGAAGGAGATATATGCGTTCTAGAGAAAGAAGATAGAATAGCATCCCATGCAAGTGGAAGAAATACAGGAGTTCTGCACAGACCATTTTACCTTGATCCTGAAAAAAATAAAATATTTACAAAATCAACTTCATTAATGTATGATATATGGAAGAGGTATACTTTAGAAAATAACTTACCATGGTTAGAAGTTGGTACATTAGAGATTGCTATTAAAGAAGAACAATACAATCATCTTGAGAAGTACTTGAAGTGGGGAGAGCTCAATGGTATAGATAAGAAAGACTTGACTCTTCTGTCTAGAAATGAGGTTAAAAATTTGGAACCTAATGTTGAGTGTGTAGCTGCTCTACGTTGTAAAAGTGATACAGCAGTTGACTATTCCAAACTCACAGAACAGCTGAAAATTGATGCTGAATCTAATGGTGCAAAGTTCATTCTAAACTCACATGTAGAACATGTAAAGGAAGATGATGAGTGTGTCAGTATACATGTTAAGAATATTTCCAAGCCTATACAGTGCAAGTTAATGATAAACTGTGCAGGTGGAAATTCTATTGATATAGCACATATGTTGAACGTTGGAAAAGAGTATACTGATCTTCATTTCCGTGGTGAATATTGGATCGCTGATCAGCCTTATGACTCTATCGTAAACACAAATATCTACTCCGTGCCAAGACATCCATCATTTCCATTTCTTGATCCACACTGGATAATTAGAGTAGATGGCAGACGACAAATTGGACCTAATGCTGTACCTGTGGCTGGACCTAATGTCTATGAGGGAATAGCGATAGACGGTAATGAGTTGATATCAAAAATCATAGAGATATTACAGAGTGGTACAAGAAAGCTTATACTTAATCCAGAATTTCTTTCACTATTCTGGAACGAGTGGATGAGTTCACTTTCCAAGGATGTAATGATTAAACGAGCTCAACAATTTATACCAAAACTGAAAGCAGGATACTTTACTAGAAAAGGAACTGCAGGTATACGGAGTCCAGTCTTAAATAATACTGGTAAATTCGTGTCCGATACAATAGAACTTGATGGACCACATACATATCATATCTTAAATTATAACTCCCCTGGAGCCACCGGTGCTCCTGCTTATGCAGCATATATTATTAATAGATTAGAGGAGACAAAAATGCTTAATCTCTCTAGAAAAAATAAGCAACCTGGTATCTGGAACTTTGAGCAAATTGTCTCTCATTTTAATTAGATATTGTCTAATGTTAGAAGATATGTGCCTAAAAATACTAATATTACAGCAATAGTCTTGGTCAAAGTTGCTTTTCTCGATAATTCCTCATATACAAATCTAGGTTTCACGTAAGAGATAGCCAGTACTATTACTAGAATGAACATTGGTTGTATCGCAGACAATGCACTTACTAATGATACGAGCTGCAGTGAAACTGCGCCGTAATAAAATATATTTGCGGCTAAGAATAGTAATGCTATTGCGATACCATAAACAATCAGTTTACTATGAAACTTTATTGTCATAAAATCATGTCTTACTCTGGGTATAATCAATAACAACATGCGTATGGTAATCATACCAGCGGTGAACCAGAAAATAAAACTCCAGAAATTTGTGAAATCGAAGAGGTATTTTGCTAGTATGTTTTGTATAGCTATGGCTATATTCAATCCCATCATCAATAACAATACTGGAGAGTAGAACATACCCTTCCAATTTTTTTTATAAGATATCATAAACGTACTCGCTACTAACAATACTATACCGATGTAACTTGTGGATGTCAAATTTTCATTTAGAAATACAAATGCCATGGGAATTATGAATAAAGGGTATGCATAGTGTAACGTAACAACCCTAGAAACCTCCTCCAAGCGTATTGATTTGAGAAAAAGTATGTAAGCCATACCCATAGTCGCACCTATAGCAAAACTTACTAATGATAATAAAGGTGCGAAATCGATCCTGAAAAATATTGGTATTATTAATAAATTAATTGGGTAGAACATTGCTAAGAAAATTGCAAGTGTTAATGGATTCCGTATCCTGTCTGATATAAGATGCTTCTCTAATAGATCAAGTATAGAAAATGCTATTGCAGAAAGCAGTATAAGGAAGAACCACTCTAATACCATCCATCATTCAATCAATTTCATATCTATTTATTCTATAATACATATAACGCAAAGCACTTATATCTAGGTAAAATAAATGCTTTAATTCAGGTGGTTAAAGTTTGCCTAATGTTGGAATTGTAAAATATCATGTTAAAATGAAGTTCGATGTTGATGGGATAGTCGAAAAGGCCGACATAATAGGAGCGATATTTGGACAGACGGAAGGATTGCTGGGTCCAGAACTAAATCTAAATGAATTACAAAAGGTCTCCAAAGTTGGAAGGATTGAAGTCAATGTGGAGAACAAAACTGATAAGACATTTGGAAATGCGATATTACCCATGAGCACTGATATATCGAAAGCTGCTTTGATAGCAGCTGCAGTAGAGAGTATAGACAAGGTTGGACCGTTTCAAGCTAAGTTCAGTCTCACTGGTATTGAGGATATACGCGAAACTAAGAAGAAGGTTATAGTGGATAGAGCGAAGAAGATAGTACAGGAATGGGCTACGAAAACTATGAGTGAAAGTGAGGAGATGTTAAAGAATGTTTATGGTGCAACGAAGCCGGGAAAGTTATCTACATTTGGAAGAGAACAACTTGCATGTGGTTCTGGTGTCTATGAATCTAATTGGATTATACTTGTAGAAGGTAGGGCTGATGTAATTAATCTATTAAGAGCTGGCTTCGATAATTCTATTGCAATAGAAGGATCTAGAATTCCAGAAGCAATAGTACAGTTATGTAAGGAAAAACAACGAGTTATTGCATTCCTAGATGGAGACAGAGCAGGTGATCTAATCCTTAAAGAGTTAGAAGGTGCAGTAAAGATAGATGTGACCGTAAGAGCATATGCTGGTAGAGAAGTTGAAGAGCTTACACCGAAAGAGGTAGTTGATATATTGAAAGATCATGTGAAGGCAGAATCTACAGAAACTAATGTAAAACCCATTGATGATGGTGGTTTTACTTCAAAGGTCAGTGATATATTTAAGGAAATAAATGAAACCCTGGAAGCTATAGTGTTGAATGATTCAATGAATGAATTGTTCAGAGTACCAGTTAGTGAAATTGTTCAGACATTACAGGGTGGAAAGGATATGAAGTATCTTGTGTTAGATGGAATAATAACCCAGAGACTCGTTGATACCGCATTAAAGACCGGAGTTAAATTCGTTGTAGGTCATAGAATAACGGATCTGAAGAAAGGACATAATCTGACGCTAAGGACATTTGATGAACTAGGTATAAATTAAGATCGGGCATCCCTGTGATGAAGCTACAACACATACTCACACTGACAGAACTTCTGATAAGAGGAGGTAGACATAACTACATAGACATAACTACCAAAGATCTCAGTAAAACTATCAATAGATCGCAACAAACTGTATCCAAACATCTACTTGATCTGGAAAATGATGGATATGTACAGAGAGTAAGAAATGGTCATGGATTTCGTGTGAAAGTTACAGAGAAAGGATATAAACAAATGTCTGAAATCTTCATAGTACTAAAGTCTGTACTGGGTTCAACACCTAATTATCTGGAATTAAATGGTATAGCAATCTCTGGCATGAGCGAAGGTATGTATTATATGTCACAAGTAGGATATAAGAAACAATTCATAAGAAAACTTGGCTTCAAGCCATATCCTGGAACTTTAAACATAAAACTTTCAGAACAGGTGTATATTGATACGAAGAGAGAACTTGATAGATACCATTCAATTATTATAGATGGCTTCGACGACGGTAAAAGAACATATGGTTGGGTAAAATGCTTTCCTGCTAGTATAAACAACAAGATAGATGGTGCGTTAATTATACTTGAAAGAACGCATCATGATGATAGTGTGATCGAAATCATTGCTCCTGTCAAAATAAAAGATTCTATAAATATAAGCGATGGTGATAAGGTAAAAGTGACAGTAAAAATTCCAATGAAAAAGACAAATTAGATTTTGTAAAATGACTGTCCTAGATCTTTCTTGATTGATGAGCTTTTAAGCTCAGGCATTGGTGATTGCAACCTAACTACCTGAGCATTCAATCCACGTTTTCTACATTCTTCAATTATATACTTTTCCTGATGCGCCTGATCATACCCTAATGCGATGATATTCGGTTTAACAAATTCTACTGTTTTGAATATGTCTCCATCATGGCCTAGTATTGCTATATCAACAAATTTTAGTGAAGATACTAACTCTACCCTCAACTTTTCATCATGTATAGGAGTATTTCCCTTACTCTTCATAGCAGTGGTATTTCTAGCTATAACCATTACTAGAACATCACCCAATGCCTTTGCTGCCAAGAGAGTATGAACATGACCGGGATGAATGATATCAAATACACCGCCCGCAAATACTACATTCAATGTATCTCTACCAATATCTGTAAGTCGTAGTGCGTTACTATCCTTCTCTATCATTCCCAAAGAAACAAGTTCATCTATTCGTTCATTCAAAACATCATTATCCATAAAAGTTCGCTCCCTTAGACTTTCAAATACATCTCTACCATCAAGTACACATACGTATATGGTTGATAATAAGATCTTATTTACTGAATTCAAACTAATAATCTAACCAGATGTGATAATAAAAGCATAACCTGATTAAAATACTATATTATACTAGAAAAAATAATTTACTTTAATGAGTGATTCTTCAAATCNTTGTTAAAATATAATGATACTTTATATGAGATATAGAAAATTAAATATCTAATCTTATAATTTTTATGATATTTTTTGAATAAAAAATGATGACGAAAAGGAACTTATGGCCAGATTCCTCTATTATTTATAGCCTGAGTTACCCTGCTTACAGCAAGAACCATACTACCCTTCCTCATATCAACTTTATACTCCATGGCAGTCTTATATACATCGTTGAAGGCCCTGACCATATTCTTCTCCAATCTATTTATCACAGTATTATGATCCCAATAATCTCTAGATAAATTCTGCAACCATTCATAATAGCTTACAGTAACACCGCCAGAGTTTGCAAGAATATCTGGTACTACAAGCTTATCCTTCCTGAATAGAATTTCATCAGCTTCAGGTGTGGTAGGACCGTTTGCTGCTTCAGCAATCAACTTTGCCTTTATGTTAGGTGCATTCTTCTTTGTTATTTGATTTTCATATGCGGCCGGAATAAGTATATCACAATCTAATTCCAAAAGTTCTTCATTGCTGATTTGTTTACTATTTGGAAAACCGCCAACCTTACGATTTTTCGCTTTGTACTTGATCAGTTTTTCAACATCAAGACCTTTCTTGTCCAATACTCCCCCTTTAGAATCGCTTATAGAAATTACATTAGTTCCCATCTCTTCCATGAACTGTGCAGCGAATGTTCCGGCATTTCCAAATCCCTGTATCGCCACGTCCGCATTCTTGAGTTTTATACGGGACTTCTTTGCTCCTTCTCTTATACAAAATGCAACTCCTTTTCCAGTTGCCTCACCCCTTCCCTCGGATCCTCCTACTGGTATAGGCTTTCCAGTAATAACACCAGGACTGATCTGACCTTTTAGTGCACTATAAGTATCCATTATCCATGCCATCTCTCTTGGAGTCGTATAAACATCAGGAGCTGGAATATCAACGTAAGGACCAATTATATCGGAAATAGCATAAGCATACCTTCTTGTCATCCTTTCAATCTCACCTACAGACATTTTATGAGGATCACAAATAATACCTCCTTTACCTCCTCCATATGGGATATCTGCAATCGCACACTTCCATGTCATCCAAGTAGCCAATGCCTTTACTTCATCCAAAGTTACCGCTGGGTGATACCTTGTACCTCCTTTGAAAGGCCCTCTGGCATCGTTGTGTTGTACTCTATAACCAACGAATACCTTTATCCTACCATTATCCATTTTTACTGGAATAGATACTGTAAGTATACGTTTTGGTATTCTAAGAAAATCATACACACCAGTATCCAACTTCAACAGCTTTGCCGCATCTTGTAGTTGTTTCAAAGCATTTTCGTAAGGATTGATCGTAGACATTTATTAAATATCAGAAAATTTAATCTCATTTAAATCCTTTGTTATTGTAATTATACAAGTAAGAGAATAAAATAAGGAAATATACACTCAAATATAATTTCCTTTGGCATTTATATGATTATCTTGGACAAAATACAAATTGGATTCGTGATACCTATATTAGAGAACTTGAAGATAAGGATCTACTAATGTAATGAATGTATTCCCATTCTACGATACAGGTTAGAGATAATGCGGTGTATGAACTTTATATAATTAGCCAAATCCCAAAATATAACAAAAAGAGAAGATACATCGATAGAAAATTGGGTTAATAAAGTCATCTTTTACTCAGATAACTCTCCGGCACTGAAGTAATAATCCAAGAAAAATTAAAGTGAATATCACACTGAACGTCTATAGTTTTTACTATAAAAGAAAAATTTGAAAAACTGGTTATATGATAACATGAAAGTGCAAATCTAGGTAATACAGGTCTCAACGAAACTTTTGGTAAACTTGAGGAAGTATTGAAAAAGTGATGGAAGTATTTTCAAGATATTTCAAGTTGGAATCATATATTATATTATATAATACTCATTGTCTAATACACATATCTCCAGAACATAACATTATAATATTATATTTTTAGAACTGCTTACCAAAAACAAATTTCAAATGTTTTATAATACAGAAAATTCCTGTGAATATATTATATAGTCTTATCCTGATTTGGATTTGTCGTCTTATCCTGCTTTGGATTTGTCGTCTTATCCTGCTTTGGATTTGTCGTCTTATCCTGTTGTCGTCCTTGCTCGAAGTTTTGTCTTATATTTGGATTTGTCGTCTTATCCTGCTTTGGATTTATCTTCTCACTTATCAGCTGTCTTAAATCATTATCAGTTTTTCCTTCAATATTTATCTGTAAGGCTCTAGCAATTGCTTCGAGCTTTTTTCTTTCAGTAGTTACTGAACCATCGATTTGTATGCTTATCGGTTTAGTCACTCTGGATATTTCCTTCTCCATATTACTTCTTGCTCTCTGGAACTCCCCCACCGCCTTTCCCATACTCTTTGTAAGCTTGGGGAGTCTATCGGTACCCAAGAGTAGCATTAGACCAAAGAATAGTATGATGATCCACTCCATACCTCCTATGAAGAGCGAAAGAGTAGTTATCATTAAACCATGTAGTATGGCGCTAAAAATAAACTTTATCGAATAAGAATAAAGCTAACAAATGTTCCTGTTTTATAAATATTGGAACAAGATATATGTATACACTATATACTATACTAATTATTCATATCTGAACGTTTAGGCTATTAGTAAAATACGAGTAATGATGAATATTATTTGTGAGCAGTTACTGTTATAGCACCACCCAACATCATAGTTTTAAATTCTACACTACTAAATTTCTCTCTCAACATTCTTTTCAATTCAGTGTTTTTCGGTAATCTCTTATACGTTCCGTATATGGCTCTGAACCTTAAGCCTAATCTACCAGCAGCAAAGAATGCAAGCACTATCATAACATATTTCAGGTAAAACGATACACCTACTCTATTGAAAGCATTATCTGGTTTGCCTATATCAACTATGATCAATCTACCATTATCCTTTAAAACTCTATGTAATTCTAAAATAGCAGTTCTCATGCTTATCGCATCCCTAAAAGAATACCCGCATGTGACAACATCAAACGTGTTATCCTTAAACGGGATATATTCGAAGACGCCTGATACCAAAAAGTTTTTTCTATGAAATTCAGTTTTTGCCCTTGATAGCATTTCCGTTATGGGATCAAGCATTGTTATTTGTAGATCGTTATATTGACGTAATGCCTCCTTGGACATGTTTCCATATCCAGAACCTGCGTCAAGTATTGAATTACCTGGATTGATCTTGTTGCGTATAGCATACTCCCTATATTCTGCGTCCTTACCCAAAGATATTGCAGTNTTAACCTGATCGTACACTGGTATTATAGTCCTAAGAACATCTATGATCTCACGCCAGTAATTTCCTAATCCCAAACCAAATTCTACTTTAAGTACTGATTATAACAAGTTTATCATGTTTCACAGTCACCATACATGTGTATACAACTATTTCTATGGTAATATGCCTATCATTCTCCCATCTAATAAATAACCACTTACCTAAACCATGAAGTTTCATCAGTTAACGCATATAGTCATACATCTAAAGTATTCAATAGCATTTTCATTATTAGTTTCAAATGTACTAATGTGATAGAAGTTCACAAATATTATTAATTCATCCAAAGTGTTCTGCTATGAAAATATCATATTAAAATAATATACATTGTATCCTCAACTGAATGGTCTAGAACTAATGAAAGTGATTCAATGATCGCTTTACGTATTGGTTAATTATTTGTGAATGATATGAAAGTTTAATTTAAAAGATTGATAAGAAATCTAGTATCATGGTTAAATATAGATGTCCAAGTTGTAAAAGATCTATCAATATAGATAAGATCTATGATGGACGTGTGTTATTCTCTTGTAATAACTGTTCTATACACTCTCTTGTTACACTTAATTCAGATATTGATGAAACATATATGGAATTTCTAGAACAGTATGATAATGATAATTGTACTCATGAAAGTTTGGAAATACTCCTTGAGAAAGAACGGATCGTGAGGTCAAGAGAAGAAATAGAATCTATGCTAGAAAATTATAATGAAGATGCTTTGATTAGAAATGTATTACTTTCCAAACGTGATTATGTTGTTGATTATAAAATTATAAATGAACCTGCTCCAGAGAATGGTGGTTCCACATATGAATTATTAAATCACATTCTTGCAGATGCGCTTAGTCAGAAAGGAATAAATATTTTATTCAAATTTCAGGAAGAGGCTGCAAAGAAAATACTTGATGGTAAAGATCTAGTAATAGTTGCGCCAACTGCGTCTGGTAAGACTGAAGCTTTCACGCTTCCAATACTACATAATATAGCGAATGAAATGTCACGTTTTGGTTTTATAAGAACGGAAGAAAACACAGTAAAGGCTATTTTTGTTTATCCTACTAAAGCACTTGCGAGAGATCAACTGCTAAAGATAAAGGAACTTGCAGAGCCCCTTGATATAAGAATCGTTGCATTCGATGGTGATACTTCGACAAATGATCGTAATCTAATACTATCCAACATTCCAGATATAATTATAACTAATTTTGATGTTTTGCATTATCATCTTATGTACAGAACAAAATTCGCGAGAACATTAAGAAATGTAAAATACTTAGTTGTTGACGAGGCACAGGTCTATACAGGTATCTTCGGTTCCAACGTTCATTACATAGTAAAACGTTTAAGACGTTCTTGTACTGATTTACAGGTAATAGCTGCATCTGCAACATTGCCAAACTCAAAAGAGTTTTGTGAAAAGTTATTGGGCAGTACAATGGATCTTGTGGTTGGTAAAGGTAGAAGGAGTAAGGTTCATTTTTCAATTTTATTTCCGTCGTTGAGATCACAGCGCTCTCTCATGCTAGAACTAATCAGAGTATTAACATCAAATTCACATAAGGTAATTTCATTCGCAAATTCGCACATCAATGCAGAACTATTAGCATTCTACGCAGCGAAGGATGGAGTTAAAATAAAAGTACATAGAGCCGGACTGATGCCCATAGTCAGAAAGAGTGTGGAGGATGGTTTCAAACAAGGAAGTCTTATGGCACTTTCGTCAACACCAACACTTGAATTAGGAATTGATATAGGCGCTGTAGATGGTATAGTTTCCAGTATGGTTCCGATCAACAGGTTAATGCAACGATTAGGAAGAGCTGCAAGGCGGGGTCAGCATGGATATGCTTTTCTTGTATTGGGTAATGATCCGATCAGTCAATACTACAAGAATCATCCCGATGATTATCTGAATGATTTCGAACATGCTTANACAGATCCAAGTAATACCTTCGTAGAAGAATATCAGATATTGGCAATGATATGCGATAAACCGCTAAGCATAGTAGAAGCTGATCAATATAAAGAAACTGTAAAGAAATTAAAAGAAAAAAAATTGATATATTTTGCAAATAATAGATACATCGCAAATTACAAAGAAGCGACAATATTCCTGCACGAACTCAGTATAAGAGGAGTAGGAAAGAGTGTAGACATTGTGTTAAATGGTAAGAAGGTTGGAGAGCGTAATCTACCAATTGCATTAGAGGAACTACATGATGGTGCTATCTACTTTCTTGGTGGTAGAAGATATATGGTCAAGAAATTAACACTTAGTAAACATAAATCGGACATTATAACTATACTACAAGATTATCCATACTATACTAAAGCACTTACAGATGAATGGCCGAACGTAGATGAAGTATATGATATTAAACGGGTCTTTGGAATTCAAGTTGCTTACTGTAGATTGCATATAAACAAGAGAGTAACTGGATATGTTAATATAGAAATAGGATCAGATGTTGCAAAAGGAAATAAAGTTATGTTAGAAGAACCCTTCGAATATGATTTTGTTACAAAAGGTTTAGTATTCAAAGCTCCAAGACCTATAGATTCCGTAGATTTAGCCAAAGACCCATTATATGTAGAAATGAGCGGCTATCATGCAACAGAACATGTAGTAATTGAAGGTAGTAGCATGATAACTGGGGGTGTATCGCGGGATCTTGGAGGTATATCACTTGGTTCTTCTGGTCTGATCTTCATCTATGATTCAAGTGTTGGTGGTAATGGTGCAAGTAAAGTCTTGTTTGATAGACTTGAAAAGGCATTTACTAGAGGCAAGAGTATCTTGAGTGAATGTCCATGCAAGAGTGAGAGTGGATGTCCACGATGCACGTATTCATACAGATGTGGAAATAACAATGAATATTTGCATAAAAATGCATCACTAGAAATCTACAATAGGATATTAAATAAAGAATTGACGGAGATCGAAGAGCCCAAGAAGGGAGAAAAATCATTTGTATAGGATAATTTATTTTTTCTTTAAATAGTTTCAGCATAACTAAGAGTGATGCGTAATAGGTATGCATTTTCAAGTTTTATTTTCGCAATATTGATATTCCCACTTGCAAATGTTCCACTAAATAATGTTGATGCACAACAAATAACGCTTTCAGTTTCCGCAAAAGATACTGGTGGAAATGTTTTTGGACCACAGATCGTGCAGATAGTAATTGATGGACCTGGTATACGAAACCATGATACCAGTACTGGCTCGTTAGTAGTCAATGATGTAACTATACCTTTGGTGCATCTAACTGACAGCAGATGGATTGCATTCTTTGCTGATGGAAGTACATTTACAACACTTGCAGATGTAATAGGCATTCCAGGAAGTAGTAATGAGAATTTCTTTATAATAGGTCCAAATAATAAGAATTTATTATTCCCAACACTTCCAAATGCTATTGACCATGATCCTACAAATAATCGATTTAATCCTAATCTAGATCTGAGTGGCGATTGTCCTACACCATTAAGCGATCAGGATCCATGTGTTGAATGGCCTTATGTAAGACTATTCAATTTTATTGAATTCGACCAAATTTCCATACGATACAATAGTCAGTCGGTCATGTTAAACTATGTTAAAACTTCATCAAAGAATATCTCATTATCATTAGATAGAGACTTTTATCCGATCAACGCCGAAATCATATTTGGTTTATCAGACTACATGTGGAACATAAATCCAGTTGAAAGAGATCGTATAATATTTGCATTTGATAATGGTAACACGGAAGTTTTTTATCAACCATCGGCGTCATTGCCAGCAGCAAGCATAACTGGTGTAATGCAAAATCTAGGATTTCAGTTTAAACAGATACTTTCCTTGCAGGGAAAGGAAAATATAAAATTTACAAATGCAATAAATGGTAAAGATGCAACTTCGTTGATCGAGATCTTTCCTAATGCTGGCATGTTTGAAAACCGTGAAAGACTTGCTGATTTGTTCGCCAAGGGAAGTAATGTTCAATTTAGGTTTGATTATCTCGATAAATCAATTTCAGCAGGTATGGGAAGTAGTGATTCTACCGCCAGTATAGGTAAGAAAACCCCAAAAATTGGAATAAAAACTCAAGAAGTTAAGGAAAAGGAAGTGAATATCGATTCATATTCTATAGGTGAACCTAAAATTGTTGATTTGTTAGGTAGATCGGTAATCAATGTCAATATTAGACAACCTATTCTGATTCAAACCGCGGTTACTAATAATTTGGACGAAGAACAACCATTTATTTACATAGTACAGATTAAGGATGAGAATGATTTTACTGTGACACTTGCATGGATTAAAGGTAACATATACGCGAAAAATTCTTTCAGTATAGACAAATCTTGGACTCCAGAAAGCGATGGTGATTATAGTATTGAGATTTTTCTATGGAAGACTATTGATGAGCCTGGTATGTTACCTCTTACCAAGAGTTTAGATGTTTCTGTGTCAGAGCTTGAGTAACGAATTTCTTAAAACTTGATCTTATAATTAAGAATCTGTCTCAAGGAAGTGAATTTAGGTATACTTACCTTTGAAGTTCTCTCAATTACACAATTGACTGGTTTCTCATCAAGCTATTTGTCATAGATGAAAATCTTGATCTTATATGCTAAGGTAGCACGTTAATCACCGCTGACGCTTCGTGGAAATATTAGGCTAAAAAAATTCTATCATGTCATTTGATAGTGTTATAAAACGTACTTTCGTTATTATTTTTCATCATGTTATTTATGTAGTGAGTTAGAATTAAGATTTATCATTGTAAGTAGATATATCAGAATGCGATATGTGTTCTACATGCTATAGATCGCTAAGACTAAGTATGTATTTAGGAGAAAGTGTTATGATTAATGTCACTGTTATTTATAATTCGTAGTATTCAGACTTCATCCTCTTCCAGATCTCATACTAAATCATCTAGTGTTATTGTAACCAATGAATATTAATTTGAATTTTTTCTTGATTCACACGAATATGTGTTTGTGATATACTGGCCTTAGTGTTATTTAACTTCAAAACTGTTTTGCAAAAAATAACTTAATTTATAACAACTTCAGATCATGGGTGACCTTATTAATCAATTCAGTTGGAGCAGGACCTATTGCAATACATGTAGTTGTGCCTGGACTTAACTGGGTTAAACCACTATCATCAACCTGTACTACTGGCAGATTCAGGTATTCTGCATGTTTCTTCACTTCCATTAGTTCATCCAAACTCCTTACCTTAACGACAATCTTTGCCTGTCCAGTGTTATACCATTCATCAAACCATCTTCTCTTTTCAGATTTAACCCTTTCAACACCCAATAACGATGCGTGTGCTGCCTGAGCTGCTGTCTTTCCAGTACCCATCTTTAGATCCCTTCTAATCACAATTACTTGTTTGAACTCCAACATCATACATTAAATATGATGTCTAGAAATACCTACCTCGATGGATAATTATGACTTGATTATCGCTGGTGGAAGTATGTCTGGTCTGCTAACAGCAAGAGAAGCGTCAGCAAGAGGGTTATCTGTGCTTGTAATAGAAGAGGATATAGAAATAGGCACCCCAGAGCACTGTGGTGGGTTGGTCAGTATAAATGCCTTGAAGAATTTAGGTATAATTCCCCAGAACAACATTTTACATCACAGTATAAAGAATGCAGAGATATTCTCTCCTTCCGGATCTAGTTTTACTGTTAATACAGAGAAACAAGGAGTTATAGCAATAGATAGGAGAGCCTTTGACAAGAAAATAGCCCACCAGGCGGCAAAGTATGGGACAGACATTTGGGTAAAATGTTCAGTAAAATCATTCAAGAAAAATGGTGATCATGTAAATGTAGAGATCACCGGTGGTGATATTCAATGCAAAGTAATTGTGGATGCTAGGGGAAGTACATCTATGATTGAAAGAAATAGAAATGGTGTATTGCTTTCTGCACAATACGAAGTTTATGCAGACTGGCTGAGCGAAAACGTCCAAGTTTACCTCGACCAGAAGAACTATCCTTCTTTCTTCGCATGGGTAATACCAACTGGTAATAATACTGCAAAAGTAGGTGTTGCAGGTAAATCTATCAATGCCTCTAAAGCGTTACAGACATTTCTTAATAGTCGTGGAGAACATGTTATAACAAGAAAAGTATTTGCGCCTATATGGATTCTAGGCCCTATGGATCATTTTTTCTCTGGGCGTGTAGTAAGTGTTGGAGATGCTGCTGGTCAAACTAAACCAACCACTGCTGGAGGTATATACACATGTGGTATGGCTGGTATATTTGCCGGAAGGACAATTGCAAATGCACTTGAAAACAGTAATTTACAATTATTACAAGAATATGAAAAAGAGTGGTTCAGAATGTTCAAACGTGAATTTGATAAAATGCTTCTAGTAAGGAGAGTGTTTGAGTATCTAGATAACGAGGCAATAGATCGGATATTCAAACTAATAACATCAGAGACCATTGATAATATTTCAGAAAGTGGTGATTTTGATTTTCATTCTCAAGTTTTAACAAAATTACTCAGTGTTGATGGTGCAATAAATATTGCAAAAATTTTTGGGAGTGAAATTCGCAAATTCTTTTCATAAAGTATAAATTATATTCACATTCAATCCAAAACAATGTCACAAAAACCCTTACAATTACCCATATGTACTTCTTGTAGCAGAACTATAATGCCCAATGACGAATGTGTAAAATTCATGTGTCCTAAATGCGGTGAGGTTCTTTTATGGCGTTGTGAGAGTTGTAGGGAGTTTGCTAGAACATACAAATGTTCAAAATGTGAATTTGAAGGACCGTAGGTGATTTAATGACAAAACTTGTTGCAAGAATAAAAGTTCTACCCTCTGATATAGACATAGACCTTAATGTAATTGTTGATAGACTGAATAATTCAATTGCAGATGACGTAAAGATTAAAAATTTTACAAAGGAACCTATAGCATTTGGATTAAATGCTTTAATCGTGGATTTTTCACTGGAAGATAAAGAAGGACCTGAGATGGATGAGCTTGAAAATGCGATAAAAAATACTGAAGGTGTAAGTGAGATCGAAATCATGAATTTAAGCAGACAGGCTCTAGGATAAGAGGTAAATACTTTGAAGTCAAGGGCTAAACCAGTGCAAATGCGGGTAATAGAAGCAAAGCAGAGGGATGTGGGTAAGAAAAGAGCTCGTATAACTCATGAAGTCATGAATTCACTAGGTATTACCCCAGGAGATATTGTAGAACTTTTTGGTAAGAATAGAACAGCTGCTACTGTATGGCCCGTAGATGAAGATGATATAGATGATGATGTTATTAGAATAGATGGACAGACCAGGAAAAATGCACGTGTTAGTCTGAATGATTTAGTTCAAGTGAAAAAAAACAATACAAAATCTGCTAGAAGTATTACACTTCTTCCAATGGGTGACAAGATTGTAGTAGATCGAGAGTTTTGTGAGTTTGTTAAAAATAGACTAAAAGGATTACCATTAGCCGAAGGGGATGAAATTTCCGTTGTTATACTTGGTAATCCCATGTATTTCAAAGTGCAGAAGGTAGTACCAAAAAGCATAGTGGATATTAATCATTCTACCAAACTGAATATACTTGCAGATTCTACCATTAGCAAAAAACCAAGAGTTACATATGAAGAAATAGGAGGCCTGAGGGAGAAGATAGAAAAACTTCATGAAATAATCGAATTACCTTTAAGACATCCAGAGGTCTTCCAGCGCTTGGGTATTGAACCTCATAAGGGTATCATGCTCTATGGTCCTCCCGGTTGCGGTAAGACGTTGATTGCAAAAGCACTTGCCAGCGAATCTGAGGCAAATTTCTTCTCTATAAATGGCCCTGAAATCATGAACAAGTACTATGGTGAAACGGAAGCCAGGTTAAGGGAAATATTCAAGGAGTCGAGAGAAAATGCACCTAGTATAGTATTCATAGATGAGATAGATGCTATAGCACCTAAACGTGAAGAAGCTTTTGGTGACGTGGAGAAGAGGGTCGTTGCGCAATTACTTGCTCTTATGGATGGATTATCAGAACGTGGAAATGTCATAGTAATAGGTGCAACGAATAGACCAGAAAGTGTAGATCCTGCGTTGAGAAGGCCTGGAAGGTTCGATAGAGAATTGGAGGTGGGAGTACCTAATGTAGAAGGTAGGATAGAAGTATTACAGATACATACAAGAGGAATGCCGTTAGCAGATGATATCAATCTCAAGAAACTTGCTAATGAATTACATGGTTACACTGGTGCTGATATCAAAGCGCTTTGTAGGGAAGCTGCCATGAAGGCTATGAAACACTATTTACCGGAAATAGATTTTGAAAGTGATAAAATACCTCCAGAAGTTCTTGAAAATATGATAATAAATAATAAGAACTTTTATGATGGAATGAAAGAAATAGTTCCAACAGCTTTAAGAGAGTTTTATGTTGAAACGCCTAGGGTTAGATGGGAAAATGTTGGAGGTTTGTATGAAGTCAAGCGAAGACTTTTTGATAATCTTATCACCGCAATAAAGGAACCAGAAAACTTTCAGAATTTGGGAATATCTCCTCCAAAAGGTGCACTGCTTTATGGCCCTCCCGGTTGCGGTAAGACGTTGATTGCTTGGGCCCTTGCAACAGAAAGTGGTGCAAACATAATCATGGTAAAGGGACCAGAAGTTCTGTCAAAATGGGTTGGTGAATCGGAGAAAGCTATACGTGATATATTCAGAAAAGCAAGAGCATCATCACCATGTATAGTAGTTTTCGATGAACTGGATTCAATAGCAAGACCTAGAAGTAGTATAAGTGAAGACTCTGGTGTGGGTGAGAGAGTGCTAAGCCAGGTACTTACTGACATGGAGGATATTGGGCATACAGGTGTTATCGTTGTTGGAATAACTAACAGACCAGATCTGATAGATACCTCTTTGCTTAGACCAGGTAGATTAGATGTTATAACCTACATACCTGCTCCTGATGAACAATCAAGGCTGGAAATACTTAAGATAATAACTAAGAAAATACCTCTTACCAAGGATGTGAATATGGAGGAGCTTGCGAAAACAACAAAAAGTTATAGTGGTGCTGACCTTGTGGGAGTTTGCAGAGAAGCAGTAATAAATGCAATGCGAAATAAAAGAAGTGAGGTCTATTCTTCGGACTTTGATAAGGCCTTGAGACGGGTAAAACCTTCTATAACAACAGATGTTGAAATATGGTATGATTCTGTAAGTAAAAATGTAACATATGCTCTACCGAAGCCTGTGGATAAGGCATTTTATGGATGAAAATCATGAACTACCCATTAAGAAATCTAATCTATGAAAAAATAAAACAACATGGAAATATCACTGATGCTGAACTCATGAAATTAACTAAGGATGATGTGGATATTACAGAATCACAATTTAATAAAACACTTTTAGATTTAGAGATTTATGGATTGATCAGAGTAGGATGGATAACGAAGAATAAAAGAAGGATCGAAGACGCTAAAGAGACACAATAGTATCAAACATTAATGCTAAGAATATTATAGCCAAATATGGACTAGATACCTTGTAAACTTTCCATGCAATATCCTTGGTGGGATTTCTAATTAGTTTGAAATTATATGCAAGCATCATCGCTCCCATTATTGATGTTATTATTAGATAAAGTATCCCAAGACCGAAGAAGTATAGCATTATTGAATATGGAACCAACACCATTGTGTTTACCAATACATATTTGGCAGCAACTTTATCACCAACAAGTACTGGTAACATAGGTACCTTTGCACTTGCATACTCTTCCTTATTTTTGATGGCTAGACACCAAAAGTGACTTGGCGTCCATATGAATACCAATAAACCAACTAAGAATCCCAACAGATCTAATGTACCAGTGACTGCTACCCATCCAGCATATGAAGCACAGCTGCCAGCAAAACCTCCTATTACAATGTTAGAGACATTAATCCTCTTCAACCATGCAGTGTATATTATCGCATAAAAGAAAATACCAAGAGCTATGAATGCAGCTGACATAGGATTAAGTGTTAAATATGCTATGATAACAGAGGCGATACTCAGCGTGAGACCGTATGCAAGAGCGTTCCTAGATCCTAGCCTTGCTGACGGAATCGGACGGTTGCGCGTCCTGTGCATCAGGGAATCGATATCACGATCATAGTAATGATTAAGTGCACTTGCACCCATAGAAGAAATGGTACCCGCAATAAAGAGAGAAAGTATAGTTTCCCAAGAAACTTGCCAATTGCTTGCAGCAAGTAATGATGTTATGGCTACAAGATTAAGAACTGCTACAATTCTAAATTTTGATATTTCTGCATATTCCCGAATACCCATACTGTTTTCGCTTGTTATCTGGGATTTAATCGTTGAGGAAAGATTATTTAGGTCTAGGATTATAATAACTTCAAGTTGACTGACTGGGAGCTTTTGGTACCCGGTATAGGGCTTACTGTTCTTGGTATGACTGGTGTTGGTTTATCTTTAGCTGGAATTGCTAAAACATTTCTGGAAGGTATGCATGCGGTTTCCGCATTAATGATGTTCGTTGGTATGATACTTTTAGCCACAGGTATTTTGAAAGATGGACTACCTAATAGTAATCAGGCAAAGGCAGCTGCTGTGATCATAATAGGTTTAATCGCTACATTTGGTGCATTTATTGCTGGGTTTGCAGAAGTGCCAATTTTTGCCACATTGACTGGTATACTCTTCCTGATCCTAGTACCTGCAGTGGTTATTGCTTGGACTGCACATATAAAAAGTCCACATTTCAAGGCCATAACTATACTGTTCTCAAGTGCGTCTATAATAGGAGTAATAACATTCTCAATATTTGGATTTATTGCGCCTCAGCCTATAGAAGCGGGAATAATAGAAAACCCAGAAGTTACTGAGGAACTAAAAATGACAGGATCTATCATTGATGTTACAATACTGGAAGGGTCGTCAGTTGAAGGTTCGCAAGCGTATGAACCAGAGGAGTTCATAGTTGAAAAAGGTATTACAATAGTATGGGTAAATAATGACGCCATTATACATACAGTTACAAGTGGAACAATAGATGAACCAGATTTTGGTAAATTATTCGATTCAACAATAATTAAGCTAGAAGAAAAATGGTCACTGGATACTAGTAAGCTTAAATCAGATAAATATGTGTATTTCTGTACTTTCCATCCATTTATGACCGGTAAGTTCACTGTTAGTGAAAGTGGTGGGTCTCCATCAAAAGAGAAAACATCCGATATAATGACGGAAATTGATGAAGATGAAATGAGTGTTATGATTGGTTCTGCAAACAAGAGTAATCCAGAGTTTTATTTATCGGATAAAACTACTATACAAACAGGAATGACCATAATATGGATAAATTCAGATACAGATGGATATACAGTTATCAACGATGAAACCAACAACCTTGATACTTGGATTAAGATATCTGACATTACTTTTCCTCTGATACAATCGGAGGAAAATGGTGAATATTCATATTTCCATCTAGTACATCCGCGTATTGTCGACAAGGTAATAGTGACGTAATGATAAGAAGATTGATTCTGAGCTCGAAACATATAGATGAGCTCAAAAGATTTACCATAGATTCATTACCGCAGGAATCATGTGCGTTGCTACTTGGTGACATTAATGGAGATGATATAGTTGTTAGTAGGATAATATCCACGAAAAATGCAGATAAATCTAAAACTACATTTAGCATAGAACCAAACGAATTGTTTGAAGTATACAAAGATGCTGAGAATTCTGGATTAGATATAGTAGGAATATTTCATTCACATCCAGCACCTGCAAAACCATCTACTATCGATATAAAGTATATGAAAATAAATCCTATTCCATGGTTAATACTTTCAACTACAAATAACGAATTAATAGTATTTCTTTATGATAATATAATACGTCAGCTAGAACTAGTCATAAATTAGATTCTAACAAAACCAAAGAATATCCCATACAGCACCATGCTTAACTGCTATGATAAGGTGGCAATCCTTTTTCTTTTTATTGTTTAAGGGGGTCAGACATTAGTTTAATCTATCATCGATCAATTAGCCACCACGTCATCATTCCCCGTTAGTTTAATAACGAAGTTATCTTATTAATCACTTCTTTTAGTTTACTTCTTGCTTCACTATTAATCTTAACAATAACTAGTCCTTCTAATGGCTGTCCATAAAACATAACGGAATTGTCTGGAGCCAATGTAAGTACAACTATACCAATCAAATCTTCCTCACCATTAACAACTATTCGTACAGGTTTTTTTGATGTCAAAGCTTTCCTAAATGCATTTACAGCTTCTGTAGAAATTGTACCAGCAGGATTGCTACATTTTATTATCTTGGAATAATTTTCCAAGGGAAAATCTCGCTCAATTCTTCTTTCTTTGCCATCCACTATTTGTATTGCTGGCACCACACCCAGTTCAAGTAATTTATCTGTGGTAGCATCACCTACACTGATTATCAATTCACTATTAATGTACTGTGATAAATAATGAAGGTTAACCTGTTCATTCTTGAGGAGAACGCCCACTGGTTTCTTTAAGATCTGCAATTCCTCGCTACTGAACTGCATTTGTATGCATCTCTGCAGCGATCACACTTATCTTACCTGCCGTAATCATAGCTACTTTCTTGAAAGCGTCAGCTTGTGGAGAATTTGGTTCTGTAATTAGAACTGGTTTACCAATATCACTACCTGTCATTATTTTGGGATGTAATGGGATCTGTCCTAGGAAATCAACATTAAATTTTTTGCTTATCTTCTCCTCCCCACCTGATCCAAAGACAAATGTTTCCTTGTTGCAATGAGGACATATGAAGTGACTCATGTTTTCGATAACACCTATTATAGGAATGTCAAGTTTCTGGAACATAAGTCCTGCTTTTAATGCAATGTTCATAGCTGCATCCTGTGGTGTAGTAACAACAATCACACCGGTAATTGGAATAGTTTGTGCTAATGTTAATGGTATATCACCAGTACCAGGTGGTAAATCAACAATAAGATAATCAAGCTCACCCCATTTGACATCAGTAAGGAACTGTTTGATTATACCAGAAATTATAGGGCCACGCCATATACCAACGTTTTGCTCTCCTTGCTGTGGAGTAAGGCCAAAAGACATCACTTTCAAATTATGAACTTCATGTGGTATTATCTTATTATCATAAGCATCTAGCCCAGGATTTAGATTAAGCATCAAAGGAATACTAGGTCCATAAATATCAGCATCAAGTAATCCTACCTTCGCACCAGTTCTAGCTAATGCTAGTGCTATGTTTACAGCAACCGTACTCTTACCAACACCTCCCTTTCCACTTGCAACAGCTATAACATTCTTCACTTGAGGTAAATATTCTTCCGCGCTAATCGATCTTCCTTCCATAACTCTTGCTGTAACCTTCATATCAAGATCTTTAATACCGTTTATTGCATTCACTTTTTCTCTGACCTCTTGTTCTATTTCGCTGTTGAATGGACATGCGGGAGTGGTTAATTCCAAAGTAAAGACCACTTTTCCATCATTAATGTTAAGATCCTTAATCATACCCATAGATACTATATCCCTATGGAGTTCAGGATCAATTACGGTCTTTAATGTGCTTAAAACTTCATCGACATTAACCATTGAATCTCAGTTCTATATTTTCCTGGCACGTTATTTAAATATTAATATTAGTTCAACCAAATTCCACAGAGTTTTTTTGTGATTATATACATTGTTTTACAAATTGTATATCTATACTACATAGACATAATCACTATTCTCTGGTATTTTATATCATCAAAACTATACAATATCCTAAAGTTGTATTATATATTAGAAAATACATAGAGAGATCTGTGTTTTGAATTATGTCTATTAGTTTCACGATATAGTTGTTGTCATAATAAATTTAATTTATGCCTCTTTTGCACTCAATCAAAAGATTCATAAATTGATACTTTATTCTCTCCAGTATAGATGTTTACCATTGCCGAAATGTCAGATGTTGTTAAGATACCGCCAAACCGACAGGGTACTTCGTTGAAAGAAACATCAATAAGTATCTTAAAGGAAAAATACGAGAGTATGATTAGCTCAGATCTGGGTTATGTTATAATGATAATTGATGCAGATATCAATGCAATTGGAAAGTTGGTTAGTGGAGATGGTGCTACTTATCACAGAGTTAATTTCAAAGCACTGACATTCTATCCCACATTGCAAGAAATTGTTGAAGGTGAAGTAGTTGAAATAACAGAATTCGGTGCGTTCGTTAGGATAGGACCTACAGATGCATTGCTACACCTGTCACAAATACTTGATGAATATCTTAGGAGTGATCTGAAGCAAGGAATGATAATCGCCAATAATAGTTCAAAGACTTTGAAGATTGGTTCTAGGTTAAGGGCTAGGGTTACTGCAGTTAGTTTGAGTAAGGGTGCTGCAATGGGGAAGATAGGTATTACATGTAGACAACCATTCTTGGGCACAGAAGAATGGATACAAACAGAGGTTAAGAAAGCAGAAGATGTACAACCACAGAAGAAAGAAAAAGTGAAAAAGGTGGTAAGTTAATTGGCAAGAGAATTGGCATGCAGAAAATGTCGAGCTATTACTATAGGGAAGGTCTGTTCTATATGCAAATCATCTGATCTTACACGAGATTGGTCTGGTATTATTCTTATAGTTCAACCAGAAAATTCACAGGTTGCAAAGACTTTAGAGATAACACAAAAGGGAAAATATGCACTAAAGGTAACGTAATATGCATGTGCTGAGAGATGCACTCATTGAATTTTTACGAGAAGATATTGGTAAGGGAGACATAACATGTGAGATTCTTCCAAATGTTAAAGTGAAAGCAGAAATAATTTGTAAAGAAAAAGCTATAGTTGCTGGTATCAAGGAAGTTTGTATATTATTTGAACTCATGAAGTGTAAAGTAAAAAACTTAGTTAAAGATGGATCGCTTGTAAATTCCAATACATCTATAATTATAGTAGAAGGAAATGCTAAAGTAATTCTATCTATAGAAAGAACTGCTCTAAACATACTCATGCGAATGAGTGGAATAGCAACTGAAACAAAGCATCTAGTTAATGAAGTTAAAAAAATAAATCAAAACGTAAGAATTACATGTACTAGAAAGACATCACCTGGATTTAGGATTTTTGATAAAAAAGCAGTTGAGGTTGGTGGTGGAGAAAGTCACAGAATTCGACTTGATGAGATGGTTTTGATAAAAGATAATCATCTTGCAATTATAAATTCTATCAATGAGGCTGTAACTAAGGCAAAAGAGATTCATCATTCTCGAAGTATGATTGAAATTGAGGTTGAAAATCTTGAGGAAGCTATTGAAGCTATAGATGCTGGTGTGAATATAATAATGCTTGACAACCTTACGGCAAAACAGGTAAGATTCGTAGTTAATGCTTTGAAGAAAAATGGTTTACGCAATAAAGTCAAGATAGAAGTGTCTGGAGGTATTACACATAAAAACATAAAACGCTACGCATCAGTAGATGTAGACATGATATCAATTGGAAGTATAACACATTCTGTAAAATCCGTGGATATGAGTCTTGAGATAATCAAAACCTAATTGATAGTAAGCATCCTCTCTATTGCTAATTTAGCCTTTGCAGCTGTACTCTTGTGTACCTTGACCTCATATATCATATCTGTCAGTGACCTGAGAACTTTATCAAGTGTTATCATCTTCATATATTTACATATTGCATTTTCACTTATAGGTATGAACTTCTTTTTTGGGTTTTCCTTCTGCATTCTGTAGAGTATTCCTATTTCTGTTGCAATGACAAATTTATTCTCATTAGAATTCTTTACGTGTTTCATCATACCTTCAGTTGAGAAGAATTTTACATTATGACTGTTTTCATTGTCTTTTCCATTGTTATCACCAAAATAATACATCATAGAAGTTGTACAACCACATTCTGGATGTATCAAGAATTCAGTACGCTTGTGTGTATTCAACATATCATTTACTATATCTGGTCGTATACCTGCATGCACGTGACACTCTCCTGGCCAGATAAGCATGTTCTTTCGTTTAGTAACTTCAGCTACATATGCTCCAAGGAACATATCTGGTAGGAATAAAACTGTTCTATCTGCAGATATACTATTAACAACTTTTACAGCATTGCTTGATGTACAGCAATAATCACACATCGCTTTCACATCAGCTGTTGTATTTACATATCCTACGACTACAGCATTAGGATTCTCTTCCTTCCATTTCCTTAACTGCTCAGCATTTATAGTATCTGATAAAGAGCATCCAGCTTCTGTATCAGGTATCAATATTTTTTTATCAGGACATATTATCGATGCCGTCTCTGCCATGAAGTGTACACCACAAAATATAATGATTTTTGCATTTGTTTTTGCTGCTTGCTGTGAAAGACCTAGGGAATCACCTACGAAATCTGCCACATCTTGTACTTCAGGTATCTGATAATTATGTGCAAGGATCACTGCATCTTTCTCCTTCTTCAGGCGTAATATTTCATTCTTTAGAGAATTACCTTCCATTACTGTTTAGTATCTTCCTGAAAATTATATTTAAATGAATATGATATAGGGTTTGTTTGCCTAAGATATCAAATCATCATACAANAATTGCCTAGATCTATTAACTATGTTCCTATATTGACTCTGTTATCGCATATGGAACGCAGGCATTCTATAGCTGAAAGTACTGCAAGGTAGCTTGTTTTAGGATTTGAAGGACTTGGGAAGTTTTTAATCTGAAAATACATTTCACCAAACTTCCCCTTGACAATTATTTCATGTGTATTCATTATCGATTTTGGATCTGCAAGAATCCTAACCTTGGTATTATTTCTTCCAATTCCTGCTAAACTCAGTATTGCTGCCACATTGACGTTTGTAGGAAAGAGTTTCACCGCCTCTATTGCCTTGCCTTCGTAAATGGTAGTTAGTTTTTTGATCTTTTTCAGATCGATTTTATTTTTTAAAAAAAAAGGCGCACCTTCAAAACTTCGTGGATTCTTTGTGGTTGTAAGTGTTACTTCCGAAAGCATGTGTTTTACGCTTCTTATAGCATCTATTCCCGCAATTGCACCTGTTGGAAGATAGATCTTTACATCATGTTGTTCTGAGATATTAATAAGCTCATCATACAAACTGCCCTCTAGTAATGCACCTATACTCATTATCATAATATCTAGATCATGTTCTAATACAATCTTCGTATATTTCCTTACAGCTTCCTGTGAAGCTGATTCCACGACAAAATCTATATCACATGATAGAAATTCATCGATTGTCGTCGAAACAATAACCTTGGTTTTTAGTTCATTAGCAAGTTTGTTAGCAGTATTTAGATATTCATCAAAAATACAAATCAACGTAGCATTTATTTTGGATTTATCTATAGTCTTAGCTAATTCAGAACCAATAGTTCCACAACCAATAATTCCTATTTTTTTCAACTAGTATATTTGCTCCAAATCATCCTATATAAGAAACTATATAGACAATTTTAAAAAGTATCTCGTCTTATGAATATGTCACTCATGAATATTAAAAATATAACTGTACTTGGATCGGGAGTAATGGGTCATGGTATTGCACAAGTCTCTGCTATGGCTGGCTATAATGTAGCGTTACGTGACATAGATCAAAAGTTTCTTGACAAAGCCATGGGGAAAATCATCTGGAGTTTGAACAAACTTGTGGAAAAGAATAAGATTACTAAACAGGAATCTGAAAAGATCATTGGACGTATCAAAACATATGTTGATCTAAGAGAGTCACTGAATGATAGTGATCTTGTCATAGAAGCTGTTCCAGAGGATATGAATTTGAAGAAAAAGATTTATGCGGAACTCGATAAACTTGCACCGAGTAATACTGTATTCGCATCTAACACAAGTACTTTACCGATTACAGAATTATCGGAGGTAACAACAAGATCTAGTACTTTCATAGGTATACACTTCTTTAATCCTCCACAACTGATGCCACTGGTTGAAGTAATACCCGGAGCTCAAACTAGCAACAGCTTGATAGATACAACTATGCGATATGTCAAGAGTATTGGTAAAGAGCCTGTATTATGCAATAAAGATGTTGCAGGTTTCATAGTTAACAGGATCTTTATCCCTCTTGTCCATGAAGCTATATGGTCTCTTGAAAGAGATCATGTGAAGATGACTGAAATAGATGCAGCTGTAAAGTTCAAACTGGGATTCCCAATGGGTATATTAGAGCTCGCAGATTATGCTGGTATAGATGTTATACACAAGGCAACACAAGAAATGTATTCTAGAGATAAAGGCGTAATCAATCCACATCCAATACTTGCGAAATTGTTTAAAGAAGGCAATTATGGCCAAAAATCTGGTAGAGGCTTTTATGAATATGAAAACAGTGCATATGAAAGGATTAGCCTAACTGCAGAAGAGGCTGAACGCTATAATCCGCTTAGATTACTTGGAGTTGCTGTAAATAATGCCTGCTGGTTAATAACCAACAGGGTTAGCAACATGGAAGACATAGATAGAGCCACTAAATTCGGTCTGGGACTGAAAGTTGGTTTGTTCCCTACTGCTGAGAAGTTTGGTTTTGTAAAGATAGTAGATGAATTGAAGAGGGCAGTAAAGATATATGGTAATTTTTATGAACCAGATGCTACCTTGCTAAAACTTGTGCAATAACCTTATGATTTGAAGATTATATCCATAGCTTCTGTAGGGGTTTTAGCTGTAAGTATCTTTACACGTTTTCTTTCATCAAGATATTTATCAGCATACATGTCAGCTGTTCCTCCGCTTCCAAGCATAGATATTATACGCTTTTTCTTCATATATGCAGCGCCTGCTTCCATTAAAGTTCCAATACCACCACCAACAATTATCACGTCATCTGCAGAGTAAGCGGTTATGAAATTCCTTGCAAAGCCTATTCCTGTACATATTACTATATTACAATATTTGTTTGCATCAACAAAATCTTCTGATGGAATTATTCCTATCACTATTCCTTTATTTTCACTAGCACCCCTACTTGCAGCTTCCATAACACCGCCAAGTCCTCCCGTTAGCAGAACTGCTCCTCTTTTTGCGATTTCTTTACCCACATTATATGCAGTATCATATGCCTTTCTTGTACATGCATCACCATTATATCCTATAACAAGAACTTGCAGTTTCCTTTTCATGATAAATTTGATAAATTACTAGTTTTTAAACATAATATGAAATTCAAGAACAGAAATGATGCTGGTTTGCAGCTTGCAATAAGACTATCTTGGCTAAAGGGTGAAAAAACTATCATTCTTGCTATACCAAGAGGAGGTGTAGTTGTTGCTGATGTTATCGCTAAATCACTAAATACTATACTCGATGTTGTAGTACCACGAAAACTGGGTACACCATATAACCCTGAATTGGCAATAGGTGCTGTAATGCATGACAACAGTTCTTACATTAATGAGTATGTGATCAATGCATTGAGAATAGAACCAGACTTTATTAGAGCAGAAACTAAGCTTCAATTAAAGGAGATCCAACGCAGATTAATAATTTTTCGTGGAAACAGTGACTATGATCTAAAAGATAAAGTCGTCATCTTAGTCGATGATGGTGTAGCTACTGGTGCTACAATGATATCTGCAATACTGTGGATTAAAAAACAAAAACCAAAATTAATCATATTGGCTATACCTGTAGCACCAAACGAAATTATTAGAAAATTAAACGAAATGGTTGATAGAACTGTAGTCTTATACACACCCAAAGAATTCAGTGCTGTCGGTGAATTCTATGAAGATTTTACTCAGATAAATGATGAGGAAGTAGTAAACATGATAAAAAAATACAAATTATGAAATTCAAAAAATCTATCAGTGTTTCTTCTTCACTTTCTTCGTAAAGTCTAACACGATTAAGTATTACAACATTATTATATATACAGTGAAAACATGAAATTAAATTATTTATGTTCTAGAGGAGTTTTTGTCTTCTATATAATCTGGTTGTAGTTTTTCTACCTTAATTTTTGATGGAGAATTCTGTTTTACTTCTTCAACTCTTATAACTACATTATCTAAGCTTATATTGTCTCCTTGAGTTGGAATATCATGTAATCGTTCATGTAGTAAGCCATTAAGCGTGGAATAATCTTCTCCTTTGGGTATCTTGATGTTAAGTGCTTCATTCACATCATCAATTTCAACATCACCATGTACTATCACAGTATTCTTATCTATAGTTGTAATTAATTGTCGTTCAATATCTGTCTCATCAACGATCTCTCCTACAAGTTCTTCTACAATATCTTCAAGAGTAACCAATCCTTCAGTTCCTTCAAACTCATCAACAACTATAGCCATGTGAATACGTCTGTTCTGAAATTCCTTGAGAAGATCACTGATCTTTTTCTCTTGTGATACAAACAAAGGTTTTCTTGCAATATCCTTAAGCATCAGACTCATATTTTTCATCTCCAACGCATGTAACAAGTCCCTGTTGTGAACTATGCCAACTATATTGTCCTTCGTTCCATTTATTATTGGAAAACGTGAATATCCACTCTTGTTTACAAATGGCAGTGCCTCCCAGAGCAATGTATGTGCATTATACACAACCATATTCTTCCTAGGAGTCATGATCGCTCTAACGGATATATCATGAAATTCTAAAGCCTCTTCGACTAGTTCCTTTTCCTCCTTCAGTAATACATTTTCCTCTACACCAACATCCAACAGTGCCTTTACCTCATCCTCGCTTATTGATGGAGGATGTTCACGTATTTTCATCAACTTGAAGATTCCTTTGGATATACCTTCGAACATTCTTACAATAGGATATATGACATATTGAATAACCAACGTAGGTCCCGCGAATCTTAATGCAATGTTTTCAGCATGTGCGTTACAGTATGCTTTTGGAGTTATCTCTCCAAACACCAGTAACACGAACGTCATTATTCCTGTTGCAATACCAACACCGACATTACCAAATAATGTTATTGAAAGATCTGTCGTAATTGCAGCTGCTGAAACATTCGCCAGGTTATTACCTATTAGTAATGTTGTAAGCATTCTGCTGGGATTTGATTTTAGTTTTTGGAGGGATTTTGCTCCGCGTCTCTTATCATTAAGAAATTTCTTCAACTGTCCCTTGCTTATAGAAATAAAAGCTACTTCAAGACCACTGAAATATGCTGAAGCCACTACGATGCAAAGTAATGCAACTATGGAGAATACTATATCAACCATGTTTCTAGATGTATGAATTATCTTTTCTGATTAATTAAATGTTAGCTATAATTTTATTCCCAATTTCATGTATTTTATTGATCTTTTATTTCCATAGATCTGGTCTCATAATTCTTAATTATCTGAATTCTTCCATGAGGGCTTTCTTCTTTTTGCTAATATTAAATAGTCTATCAGTTTTCTCCAATGCTTCNTTTCTATTAAGCTTGAACGCCATGGCTTGGAGCAACATATGATTTTCAGGTATTACCATACCTGTTTGATCATCAGAATAAACAATCTTAAGTGTATCATCCTGAATCTTAAGCATCTCCGCATGTATATGAGCCATGTTGGTATCATTGTATGAAAAACCAAGTTCTGCTGCTTTCTTTCTGACATCCGCAGTTCCCTTTGCATTATACAAAGCAACTACACCAAATTCATTTTCAAATAAATCTAATATCTGATCCTTACTTAGAGAAGAACTATCATTAAATCTGACATAAAGTTGGTGTAGGTGCATCATTCTTGATGGTACTTTGTAAACATCAACGTATAATGGAGGATTCTTGATAAAATCAGCTACATCGTCCTGATGGTGTGGGTCACTGTTCCATTCTATTGAATCTCTTACTTCCTTTTTATCCTCAGGATCAGCCCAACGTCTGATAAGTGTAGCATCAAATCTCTTTATTGCATCTCCATATTTCTCTATTAACGGCTGCATTATCTTACCCAAACCAGTTACATTGCAACTACCCTGTATCACATATTTTTTATCAAAACTTTTTTTATAGTTTACTCTAGAATTGTGTATCATATCTGCTACGCTTCTTTCACCATACCTGTCTTCCCCACCCTGAAATATTGCTGATTTTGACATTGGTATATAATAATTCATTTTATTATCATATCCCAAGCCATCCCTTGCAGCATCCACTATTATGTCGCTCTGCTGTATAGCCTCCTTCACAGTTCCTGCAATTTGATAGTCCTTGAAAGCAATAATATTATCCTCTGGAACAAACACACGAAATTTATGATCTAGTGCTTCCTTTATTCTTTCATCAGGAGTATACTTTGATAGACCCACGAATTGAAATTCCTTATCTGCAGCTAATGCACTTGCGAGTCTTCTCCCTATATTACCAAAACCATTGATAAATACTCTAACCAAATATAATTAAAGAATAATTAACATTAGATATAAAAATTACTAAGATCTTCGCTTCAAATCAGTCAAACTCTTCCATGATATTGTCGAAGTTATTTCGCTGTACCATCAAGTTTATCCTACATAATTCTTTCATTCTCCAATACTAATACAATACAAAACACAATTGTTACCATATAATTTCAGAAAGTAATATTCAAATATGTCAACTTTGCTTGAAACGTATCTCTAGAACCTTTGAAGTTCCACTCTCTAATATGTTATCATCCTTGTTCATCATATTCCAGTCAAACGAATCAATGTTACCATCAACATTTACACGCAAACGCAGTTTCTTCCCAGGTTCAAGTGGATTATTTTCAGTATAAATTGTTATCACGTCGTTGATAGTTTTTAAATTCCAGTCTATAGGCGTACTGATTTTCACCTTGCTTGCATCATCAAACTTTATGTTAAAAGCGTATACTTCACTTGTAAACAATACAGGATTTCTAAATGTAATTCTCATAGCATCAACCTTCTGCATTGATTTTACATTCACTGCAAATGTAGTTCTCTTTATCACATCTATGTTGAAATCTGAAGAGAGTTTTATTGGTTTTAGATCCGATGCTTGGCCTATATTGTTAATTTTTACCGTAATAGTATGCTTTCCTCCATTAGTAAATATGTGTTCATACATTGCTCTACCGTAAGTTGTTTGTTCTCCTTTGAGCTCTAGTATAGCTTCATTATTTTTCTTTATAATAAAATCATAATCAACAAATGGTATAACGACATTATTGGTATCTGAAAAATATAAAGAAAATATGGTAGATTCTCCCTGTAATGCTTGTTTTGGTGACCAATCAAAATCCAGTTTTACAGCTATTAGTGATTTGCGTACAGACACATCAAGAGTAATTGCATTAGTGTATACCTCATATCCATACTTCTCTGCAATTAGCTGCAATGTATGCTTAGGTGGAATAAGCCATGCAGTTTTGAATTTGTAAATACCTTCATTTTCTCTTTCAAGTGAAANAACCTTGTCATCATAGAACGTCCTGATCATTTCAGGGTCTAATGGTTCGCCTATTGGATTTGCAAACTTGATTGTGAAAGTAGCAATATCACCGTTATAGTACATTTGTTTATCGAGTTTAATTGAAACTTTCATAGTTTGTATGGCTACTTTTGTCACAGCCCTGACAGATATTGAAGATCTATATTGATCATCACCTTCAAAAGATGCAAAAATAGTCAAAAAACGATCCTTTGTTGGATTGTCCAGATCAGCTGTCCATGTAGTAGTGAAAGTGCCATTTTCATCTGTTGTTACACTTGCAAGTATGTTTGTACTAGTAGTTCTCTCTTGTTGAATTCTAATTGTTTTTCCAACTATATAGTTACCGTTTATATCAGTTAGTGTTCCACTAAATACAATTTCATCTCCTGTAGCAACTTCTTTTGGTACAGGATCAATAGATAGAATCGTTAAGGTAGTCAATTGTGCATTTGCTACAAGGAAACCCAGTAAGAAAATAACACTAAATGATATTACTAGAAATTTAGAATACACTGATTTGTACTAGTAAATACTCTGCTATAAATATTCAAAATGATGTATAAATATGAACAAAAACAGATGAGAGACGTAGTATAGTTCTATTTTCGTTATACAACTATAAAAGTTGTCTATATAATATATATGACGGTTCTAGAAAGTGATTTACGAATGTCTAGGTTCGTAGGCATAGAAGATATAGCAATACATGTACCGAGATTATATGTAGATTTTAAGGATTTTGCTGAGGCACGGGGTATCAACCCAGCGAAGCTTGAACATGGTATAGGTGTGAAGAAGATGGCTATGATTGATACAAATCAAGATCCTGCAACTATGGCTGCAAATGCATGTTTGAAACTGATGGAGAATAACAACTTGGCTCCTGAAGACCTTGGTAGGTTATACATTGCAACAGAATCAGGTCTTGACGAGTCGAAGGCAATGAACTCGTACGTTATTGGTATGCTTGAACAAATTTATGGTAATAGTAGCTTTGAGCACTGCGGAGGTATAGAGTGTAAGTTTGCATGTGTTAGCGGTTCATATGCACTTTATGATAATTCCAACTGGATACGAGCAGAAGAGAATGATGGAAAAGCTGCTATAGTTGTTGTTAGTGACGTAGCGAAATATGATATTGGTTCTGCTGGTGAATATACCCAAGGAGCTGGTGCAGTTGCTATTCTAGTGAAAGAAAATCCTCGAATACTTGTGTTTGATCAGAAGGTCACTGCCACTGTGATAAAGAACGAACATGATTTCTTCAGACCTTTCGGACGCCAAACTCCATTGGTAGATGGTCGATATTCGAATTTATTGTATCTTATACAGGTAAAGCAGGCTATGAAGAAATATAAGATCAAGGCTCTTGAAGGCGGTCTATTCAAAATTGGACCCAATGAATCGGTCATTGATCATATAGACTACATAGCTCTACATTTACCATATTCAAAGATGGGTAAGAATGCTCTGGCCTTCTTACTGCGTCATGAATGGCGAGATCTTCCAAAGTGGGCTGACATAATTAAACAGATTGGAATGGAAGAACCTAAGCCAAGAAACAGTAATGGTACAATTGAATCTATAATTACTGATAAAGAGTTCATGGAGAATGATGAAAAATTTAGGAAAAGGTTCATGGAAACCCCACAGTATAAGGAGGTCTTCAATGAAAAACTTGCCAGTTCTCTTAAGGCCTCTGAAATGGTGGGAAATCTTTACACTGGATCATTGTATATGGGTTTTAGGAGCGAGCTAGAATTTGAACATAAAATGGGTAAGGATCTCACTGATAAGAGAGTGGGATTCGCATCATACGGAAGTGGTAGTAGCGCAATGGTCTTTAGCGGTGTGATACAACCAACATATCTTGAAGTTGTAAAACGAATGGATCTTGAAGATGAAATAGGAGAGAGGAAGAAGATCTCAATAGAAGAATATGAAAAGTTACATGAGGGACAAAAAGGTATAGATGAAACTTTATTATCAACAAAGAAAGAATTTGTACTAGTAAAGATAGGCAAAGATGGAGTAACGGAAGGTTTTAGAGAATACAGTTTCACAAATTAAACTGTGTCTGAAGACGTTTACGCAAGAAAGGAAGGATTTCCTACCAAGGTAGTAATGCTTTTGCTGGCTGGTATTGTGACGGTATTTTGGTTCATTATTGGTCAAGGATACTTTGACATGTCTCCGTCAGAAGACCCGACAACTCCAACGATTTGGCTTGTATATGAAAATGGAGTTTATTCTGGTATACGTGAAAGTTATTGTTGGGCAGATAAATGCGTTGATGTAGAATTTCAAGAACCTATGGGAATGATTGATGTCACAGAAGGATCTTTATTAGAATTACTTATGAATAGTAGGATCAGACCGACTGTTGTTAATACACGTGTATTTGTAATTGATACCTTTGATAATCCCATGCAAATGGGAGAGCTTCTGAGTGAAGGAAATAATATGTATAAGATTGACCTACAAAAGGGTGTATACATACTACACTTGCAAGCAATATGGCAAGATCTAGGTGATGTTAACTATGCGTTCAAGATAAGAGTTAATTGATCATGGTTTTGTAACAACCCTGGTACTCTCACTTTCATTGAAATCAACCTGTTCCTCCAATTCGGCTGTCTTATTCTTTGATTCTTCTTCTGTCCGCTGTTCGACCAATCTTTGTGAAAAATCGCTTGGGATTGCCAGTACCACTAAGGCGGAAAGCACTAATGCTACAGCCATAATAAGTATCTCCCATCGTATTTTATAAATAGCGCTTCTATCTTCAGACATTGTTTCATCTTCTGCAGTAATAGGATTTTAAATAGATTGCGTTAAAATAAATGATAATAATTATTACTAAATAATGTATTATCATAATAAATCCTGAAATCATAGATAAAATGTGATCCTCTAGAGCAATAACTTTACACCTAATCTTGTTTTTCTATTTTCCCATAACCGTTACTCTTTTCATTGAATATTTTATACAAATATTCTAAATGAATGATTCTGTCACATCATGTTTATTATGATTTCATGCATGGAATCAAATACCTTGGGATTTTCCATGCTTTCCCATACAAAAAATTGAAGTGTATACTTTCCGGTATTGTCGTTTATCCATGTCTTTGATACATGCTTTGATTCATTGGTCATTAGTTCACCAGTTGACCATGTAAGGGAAATAGTTATCCCGTTTTCGTCAATTATTTGTAATATATGTATAAAACTTTGATTCAGATCCGTACCATTATTGATATCATGTTGAAATACAATTGGTGTACCAACATTGACTTCCTTGATGCTACCATGTAAAACATCAATGAATAACGTCTTTACTTCAACTCTAAATCTTTCAGAAATGTGATTTTTCTGATCGTTTATAGATATAGAAAACATGTAGTCCCCAACAGTAAGTTTCTCTAGTGTGTATGTGTGACTATGATGTGTTTTGACTTGTGCAACCAACATGTTTGCTGGTGGTGGTATTACAATTACATCTGTAGTAAGTATCTTATTAGTTATTATAAGCTCGTTGAATTTTACAATATATCCAGATGTGTTTGTATCAAAACTAACAGTTATCTTGATCTTGTCATCTGTCAATGGTTCTTTAGGTTCTATACTGATAGATGGGATAATGTTTACGTTTATTGTCTTCTTCCAGTCCACTGGAGTGAACACTTCGTTTTTACCACTTACAGAAAATCCTGGATTAATACCACCTCCTATAACATAAATACTACCACCAGCCTCTACTGCAGCCAATCCATGTCTGGCTGTAGGCATCATTTCTCTAATTAACCATATATCTAATGATGGTATATACTGCTCGTTATCATAAAACGTTCCCGTAGATGTTTCTCCACCAAAGACATAGATGCTTTCGTATAGAGATGATGCTACTATTCCTCCACGGTTAGTTGGCATAGACGATTTTGTAGTCCAGGTATTAGTTACAGGATCGTATTCCTCATTTACATTCAGGTTGGTCTGTAGGCTTCCCTGTCTACCACCTATAACATATAATTTTCCATCAATCACGCCTGATGCTAAATGTTCCCTAGTTGTTGGCATAGACGATTTTGTAGTCCAGGTATTAGTTACAGGATCGTATGCTTCGTTGGCAGATAATGAAACAATATTCCAACCTCCTACAGCATAAAGTATACCGTTAATGAACTGTGATGTCAAAGCGCCCCTAGGTGTTGACATATCCCTGCTGCGAGTCCATTCGTTTGTAAGAGGATCATAAATAAATAAAGTACTGGATGGTATCCAGCCTTCACTGTAACCACCTACAATGTATAGCTTACCTTCATAAGATGTAGCTGCTGCATGATGTAATGCGATAGGCAATTGTTTTCCCTCAGACCATGTATTACTTCTAGGATCATATACCTCAATTACACTACTAGTATCTCCAACTGCATCGAATCCACCTACTACATAGATTCTACTTCCTATTGTAGATGCAGTAACTTCTGTTCGTGGTGTTGGCATATCAACCAAAACTGACCATTCACTTACACCTTCACCTATAGACATGAAAGGAATAACTAAAATTACTATTAAGAAGAATGCTATCTTATACATCATATCTATGTATATTATACTTCTTTTGTATAAAAATAATTAGTTACTAAATCCTATGATAGATCAGTTATTTCGAATGTATGCGTTAAGGAATTCAGTATAGTTTACAAGCATGTCATGTTCTAGAATTAGAAAACAAATGGGTGATAAATTCACTATAGATGTTTCTGATCTAATACAATGTATATCTCTATAACACTTCATGAAAGCCTTCGTCAAACACTATTTGTATATCTTACTACATTAATACTTAAAGTGCCAATATCTCATCTATCAATGTTCGTCATTTTGTTTGTAAGTTTTGATATATTGATCAATTTGAAATATTAATCAAAAAACCGTATGCATGTATGTAAGAAAGTCTACCTATAATTATATGAGATTGATCTAGATAAATAAATTATTCGATTAAACTAGGAGAAAGTATTTATTTTACTAGGAGATTTGATTCTGTTATATTCACCTAAACCAAAATTGATCAGGAAAACGAAAAATAAAAAAAGGTGAAAATAATAATAGTGATTAAATGAATAATCAGAAAGCAGCTACCGGTACTCGTTCAGTAATAAAATCAATACTTTGGTCCATAAGTACAACATTTGTTATTATTGGGTTGATAGAGATACTGGTATTTTCCGAAGACGGTATTGGATATTTCATAACAGCCGTAATTTTTGGAGTGTCATGGATTATATTTACAAGTATTACAAGAAACTGTGAGAAGATTGATCAGTCATAAGTGTCATATTAATTAAATTCACATGGAAGACATTTCTTCACCTTAGTTTTTACATAAAACTATCATACTTATTCAAGTAACTTATTCACTACAAGTCCTAGTGCTATAGCAGCATTTTTCATATCGTTTATACTTATTCGCTCGTCTACACTATGAGCAAATGAAAGATCGCCTGGTCCCCAAACCAAACTTTCTATACTATTGGAAAATATATGCTCATTATCAGTTGCTCCAGTAAAACATATTGTACTACTTTGTATGTTCATCTGATCCATGACGTCAAGTATAGTTCTTGGTAATACAGAATTATTCGATAATTCTACTGGTTTCCTTGATCCTAGTTGAGTAATTTCACAATTCAATTTCTTTTTATCAAATAACAATCTTAACTCTTTTGTAACTTCATTCTTTGTCTCTCCCGGAACCAATCTTCTATCCAAAACAATTTCACATCTATCAGGGATCACATTTTCCTTTATACCTGCATTTATCATAGTTACACTACAAGTCGGAGTATCTGTAAATTTATGTGATTTCTTTGTAATTTGTTTTTTATATTCCTGAATTATATACATAATATTATGTGCAATCTCAATTGCATTAATTCCTTCATTTGGAGTAGATGCATGAGTAGCTCTTCCCTTGATCCTGATCTTTAACCAAACCGCTCCCCTTTGATGTGTAGCTACTTGCAGTCCAGTAGGTTCCATAACTAACCCATACTTTATTTTAAGATTAAATTTCTTTATCCAAGATAACAGTGTAGATGTTCCTGGTTCAGCCCTCTCTTCACCAACTGCAAACGCAAGTAATATAGTTCCATTTGTTTCCACGAATTTTGCCACATGCATCATTATTGATAAACTACTTTTCATGTCAACCGCTCCTCTTCCATAAAGAAATCCATCTTTTATCTCACCAGAAAACGGATCCATTATCCAACTATTTGCATCACCTTCTGGAACAGTATCTATATGACCATTTAACAAAATAGTATCAGAGCTTTTACCCTTGAGTAATGCTACAACCTGTGGTCTATCTATGAAAGGTTCGTTTACAAAATAAGTTTCATAGCCAAGCTCTTTTAGTTTTGAATGTATGTATTCAGCACATCTCTTCTCTTCTCCTGGAGGATTTCTACTTGGAATTTTTATCATTTTTGATGCTGTCTGCAATATTTCATTGAAATTACACTCAACTTTCCTTACAATGTCATTTAATACCAATACAAATTATCTACTCTTGTTAATTTACATATCTTTACCTGTAGCAAGTTTGCGTAGTTTATTATCTCCTTCTTTCAAACCCTTTGCAATTATTATGTCAGCAGCTTCAAGTTTATGATCTCCCTTTGGGTAAAATTGCCACTTTACAGCCCTTGGTTTCTTTAGTGCAATAATATTCATACCTGTTTCTACTTCGATATCTAACTCTCCAATTGACTTACCGTCTAATTGGCTCTCCTCTTCAATTTCTATTCTAGTTATCACTTCATCGCTCTCTTTTATGGCGTAAAGTAATATAGGATGTAGACCAATTCCACTAAGCAAAATATCCGCTATGTCTTTACTCGCATCAGAGATCTTTTCAGATGCTGAAGCAATTCGTAACAACCCCCTTAACTCAAGCACATTTTCCACTATCTTTGCATAACGCAAAATATGATCCTCCAATTCACTTCTTAGAATTTCTAATTTATCCTCTATAGCAGCAACCTCTTCAGCTATACCTTTGGTGTTGAATATCACTGAAGAATATGCAAGATCTATTGATAGAAGAGAAAGCATCATCATCTCTGTCAAAGTCTCTCTTATATGCCGTAAAATTTTAGGTTCATTCAATTCACTCAAACTAGGAAATGCTTCATGTTTCCCTGTACAGAAGACCTCAAACTCCTCTAGTGCTTCAAATGGTCCCTTTGCAATCAGACGGTCGTTAGCATATATTATTATATCACCAACAGGATTGATCGTCCATTTTCCTGTGGATGTTTTAATAGCAATTATACGCATACCAGTTACATTCTCGATCTTCTGAACGCTTATCTTTACAGCCTTCGATTTCTCAGGTACTATCAAGCTTGTCAACGTTTCCTCAATCAAATGGAAGGTATGAAGAAATGCTGAAGGAATACCAATATCTGAGACATTTATCTTTGCTAGATCAACCGCTCCATAGCTTATATGAGCAGAAGAGTCTATTATCTGTAGAACACTTGCCAGATTCTGTACTTCTTCTATTCCTCTGGCAGCCAACATAACAGAAACTCTACCCATGAAGATCATCTCATCGATCTTCTTCTCCAGTTCAATTACCTCTTCGCCAAAATGTTTTTCCTTGAATAGTATACTTGAATATGCTAGATCCAGCATAAGTTCAGCAGTGTTACGTATCTCCGCAATTATTTCCTTAACATTCACGGGTTTATATTTCAGACGTCCTGACTTTTTCATACCCATAACTAATGCATTATAATTCACAAAACACCTATAATAATAACACGATCACAGCTAAGAGTGCTAGAATACCAATTATGTCACCTGTAGGAGTAACTGTAGGAATTATAGTATCATCAGGATCTAATCCCTTCCTGTAGCTTATATAAGCAACGAATATTGCAGTGGGTATTAAAGCTGATGTCAGAATTAAACCGGCAAAAAATGAAAGTAATACCACATTTGTGAGTGATAGTACACCAATTCCAATTAAATTTATGATAAAGTAACTCATGAATCCCAGTATTAGAAATATTATTATATTTACTATTAGAATTGCTATTATATTATTCCTGAATATCGGATTACTAAATTTGAATTCAAGAATACCTAGATGTATACCGGTAGCAAATCTGGAACCAAAGATGGTACCAAGATTTCCTCCTATGCCGATCAACGCCGGAATTAGAAAAAGTATTGATGGATAGATGAGTAATTGTTTTTCAAACGATTGTAACATCGTTCCAGATACTACACCTAGTACTGCCATCCCAATCAGTATAGGCATTGTTGTTCTCAACATGCTCCCAAGGCTCCAATAGATGGTATTCGAAGGCTCACTCATGTAATAATCACCAAGATTATTTTTGCAGTGAATAGAAGAGCAAAAATACTAAATAAATCTCCAGTAACTGTTACAAGAGGACCTACAAGATTATCTGGATCTATTCCTCTCCTGAAACCTCTGAAGGTTATCACTATCATTACACCTATGAGTATCAAACCACTGATCATTCCTGCGAGTAGAGAGATCACCACTAGAGCCCAGACGGGTATTGTTTCAAATCCAAGTACATGTAACACTCCATACGCTATAACTGCAATTATTATGGAGATCACAGTGCTGTTGATCAGTGCAGCTGCCATTGCTCTGTTCACATTTCTGTTGATTACAAATCTAGGTTCAACAATACCAAGATGTAGACCAGTTGCTATCCTCGAACCGAAAGCTCCATAAATTCCACCTCTGGTATCCATTACTGCAGGTACCATAGCCAGCAGACCCGGTAGAAGCTCTAATGAATTCCTCATTTCTAAAAACAGAAAGCCTGTAAGCAAGCTTCCAACAAGTGCTAGTAGTAAGATTGGTAATATCTGTGATATGATTGAACTTAAACTTGAGTATTTTTCCAAGTATTCTTTAGCCAGATCCCTGTCGTCAGTAGCCATGTAAATCTGACAGGAATGTTTTATATATTCGGTTAGATCGGATAGATTTGTCTTATAATAAATATATGTTAAATTTAATACATGGTTTGTAGAGTGATTGTATTATGAGCTGCTCTGATGAAATGGAACCTCCATCTAATATAATACAAATTCAGCCAAGTATAATAAATCGACTCAAGAAGGCAAAATATGGAGTTTCTAACCATTCCACTGTTGAATTATGTCACTGGACAAAAAAATCATTTGTAAATGAAGGCGAGTGTTATAAGAAGAAGTTCTACGGTATTGATACACATAGATGTATGGAATTTTCGCCTGCTGGTATGCTCTGTCAAAATAGATGTGTTTACTGTTGGCGACCTATGGAGTTCTACGATTCTATGAAGATGCCAGTAGAGATGGTTGACGAGCCTGAAAGTATTATGAAAAATTTAATGGAAGAAAGATACCGCTTGATGAATGGTTATTTTGGAAATGCTAAAGCTGACAAAAAGAAGGTGAAAGAAGCAATGATACCTTCCCATTATGCTATATCGTTATCTGGTGAGCCTACGATGTACCCAAAATTACCTGGACTGATAACGTATTTGAAGAATTTGAGAGACACTAAATCTATATTCCTTGTAACAAACGGTCAGGAACCAGAAATGTTAAACAGATTACAAGATGAAGATGCTTTACCAACACAACTCTATCTCTCTACCAATGCTCCTAATAGAAGAATTTTTTTCATGATAAACAAACCTCGATATAGGGACGCGTGGGAGAGATGGTGGAAAAGTCTGCTGTTTTTGAGAGAAATAAATACACGAACTGTTGTTAGGATAACTCTAATACGAAGTCTTAATGCAGATCTTGATTTAGTTCCTTTGTTTGCAGATATAATGAAACGTGGTAATCCACATTTCATTGAAGTGAAATCATATATGCATGTAGGTTATTCCAATCAGCGTTTGGAAAAGTCTGACATGATGGAAATGAGTGAAGTTAGAGAATATGCGAATTCACTTGCAAATGCTGTAGGTTGCTACAAATTCATGGATGAGAGTATAATATCAAGAGTGGTCGTACTCCAGAATACTGAAAGATATCTTGACAGATTGATAACATGATAACTGTTGATTAATTTAATAATTTCAATATCTGTGATTCTTTATCCAATGAGCAAATTTTTCTAATGCTAATTTCCTATGCGATGATTCGTTTTTCTTACTTCCAAGCTCTGCATATGTGAGTTGTGCAGAATCATTAGGTATGAATACAGGATCATAACCCCATCCCTTACCACTTATCTCTGCAGAAATCTCACCGTTTACATTTGAAACAAAAGTTAATGTTATGTTGTTTGGTTCGCAATAAGCGATTACAGATCTGAATGTAGCAGTTCTATCACTATATGATTTCATTAACTGAATAATACCCTCATTGCCAATTGTTTTGAATACAAATGATGAGTATGGTCCAGGAAATCCCTTCAGTGATGCTATAAACAAACCATCATCTTCAATAATTACTCTGGCATTTAATTTTCTACAAGCATCTTTTGCCTTATCCATTGCTATAACTTCTAGATCGTTAGACTGTATCTCAAGCAGATCAAGTTCTACCATTTTCACTTTTATATCATAATTGGAAAGTATATCTTTTACTTCGTTGAACTTATTTGTATTGGTTGTAGCAAAGTATATGTCAGACAACTCGGGCATAACGGCCTCTCCTTTCTATTTCAGTAACTTTTTTCATTATTTTTGAAGTCATTGAACTATCAATAATACTTTCATACCCTTTAATAAAATTGTTGAATGCCTTGGTGAAAATTGTTGCATGTACACTTCTCATGATCTCCTTGATAAGACGTATATCAACTGCTTTGTCTTCAGTCCTGTCAGAATAATATGCTAGACCAAAATCAATCAAGATAAGATTTCCATTATTGATTATAAAGTTTGATGTGGTTAGGTCGCCGTGCACTATATTGTTCTTGTGTAACTTTGCTGCATAGATCCCAATTTTTTTACATATGTGTAAATTTCTTGATAATGTATCACGAACAAGTTTCCCTTCCAAATACTGCATTATAATTTCTGTATTTTGTAGATCTACAAAATAGAGTAATGGGGTCTGTACTCCAACCTTTTTCGCATTTGACAACATTGCTGCTTCATGTAAAGTACGTTTCTTCCTGATCTCTTCGTCAAGTATTTTGTTTCTGTAATTCTTTGGCTTCCTGATCTTCATCACAGCTTTCTTACCATACCACATAACAAGGTAAATATCTGCTTCCGCACCCTTTTTGATCAACATCATTAAAGTTATAACTTGGATGAGTGAATTAATATGTACTTATGATAGAACAGGGAAAAGATGAAAATATAATCATACAAGAAGACTGTGGTGAAGACAAGTTTGGATCTGGTTACCTTACGCTTACCAATCAAAGAATAATATTTCAGAAGGGTGAGGCTCGCATGTTAACACTAAGCAAAAAGATAACCGAAATTTATCTTGAAGTGTCCTTGAATAAGATCAAAACCGTTAAAACTGAAGGATTACTCGCCAAGAAGGTAGTCATAGAAGTGTCTGAAGAATCTGGAAGCAAGCTATACAAGTTTGGTGTTTTTAGTCCTGGTAAATGGAAAGATGTAATAAAAGATGCAGTGAAGACTAGTTCTTCCAAGTAATATCAACTGTATCAAGTCGCCATGATGGTCTTACAAATGCTTCTTCGATATTTGATTTAATACCCGCTCTAAATTGAAGTATGCCTGTCCAAGCAATTTGAGCACCACAATCTCCAGCATAGTTTATTGGTGGTACAAGGAATTTTGTCTTCTGTCTTTTACATACATTATTAAGCATATTAGCTAGACGTTTGTTTGCTGCTACTCCACCGACTATCAGTAATTCCTTCTTGTTACATAAAGCAAGTGCACGTTCAACTACTTCTGCAACCATGGCAAAAGCAGTTTCCTGTAAGGAGAAACAAACATCTTGGAGTTTGTTACTACTAACAAATCTCTTTGCAGCTGTGAGTAAACCAGAATATGATACATCATTTCCCTTGACAGTATATGGTAAATGTAAATAATTGTTTGACTGCATTGAAAGTTCCTCTATCCTTGCTCCACATGGAGATGCAAAACCTACCGCCCTACCAAACTGATCCAACAACTGCCCAATAGTTATATCCAATGTTTCACCAAATACACGCCATTTACCGTTTGAAAGTGCAAGTATCATGGAATGCCCTCCAGAAACCAATAACACTAGAGGATCTTTGGCACCAGTAAGAAACATACCAAGTTCTAGATGACCTATAGCATGATTCACCGATACTAGAGGTTTTTTATGGTATGCAGCTAAGCATCGACCAACCACAGCACCAATTCTAAGACATGGTCCAAGTCCAGGCCCAGCAGAATATGCTATTGCATCGATGTCACCTAAATTGATCTTTGCTGCTATCAATGTATCACTCAACACTGCTGAACTTTGTTCTGCATGATGTCTAGAAGCTTCCCTAGGATGAATACCAGCACCTTCTGGGGGTTTGTATATACTTCTAATATCCGAGAGAATTTTACCTCTTCCATTTGTAAGCTCAACTACAGAACATGCAAATGTATGAGCTGTACTCTCAATTCCTAGACAATACATCTTTATCTCCTGCTCATTGTAGAGACTATCTTGACTACATCGCGATCCTTCAGTTTATGATCTGCCCCAATTCGCTGCTTGCTTCTTGCGTCTACGGCATGTAGAAATCCTTTTGCCAAATCACTATGTATAACAAATGCCAGATCCTTGGCAGTTGAACCATTTTTCACCATGTATGCATCAGGAAGAATATTACCTTTTTTATCACTGAATTTATTTTCGTCCTCAACTGGATAAACTACTATCATATTGAGTAATTTGAAGCATACAGTATTTATTAATAGTTGAACTCCAGTTGATCCCGTTTTGTCCAGTAATATTCTTACTAAATCTAGTGCTTTCTTTTGTTCAATAGTTAACTTACTTTCATCATTTATTCTGAAGAGGTCATTCCCTGGCATATAATCAATGAGATACTTACTTGCAGCCCTCGTCAAAAGTAGTTCTGCTTCTGATGCGCATGGTACGACGATTCTATCAGATTTCTTCATCTTTGCTATGTTATCGTCGGCAGGAGGAATATCAGCCTTGTTAGCGGCTATTATGATAGGCTTTGACTTCTCGCGTAATTTCTTGCAAAAATTAAATAGATCTTCCTTACTCCATGTCAATAATTTACTTCCTTTGAAGTTGAGCATAACCTCCAGTATATCGCTCTCGCTTATTGCAAGACCACTCAGTCTAGTAGCTAGTAATTGCTCGAGTTTTTGATCTTGATGTTCTACTTCTCTAACAGTCTTGTCCCAGTCACGACTGATCAATGAAGTTAACCATAGATCGAACTCCTTTTCAACGAATTCCATATCAAACATTGGATCCTGTGTGCCGGGTGGACATGGTCTACCCTCGCTGTCAGTTGAACCTGATACATCTACAACATGGATCAAAGCATCGGCTTGCCTTGCATCATCAAGAAATTTGTTTCCCAATCCCCTTCCTTCATGTGCTCCTGGAACGAGACCAGCCACATCTATAACTTTCACTGGTATGAACCTATTTCTATCTATACATACAGAGTGAATTGGGTTATCTTTAACACCAAATTCTTCGCATATACATTTAGTTTTTGCGTATGCTACACCAACGTTTGGATTGATCGTTGTAAAGGGATGATTTGCAATAGGTACATTCAACTGTGTAACAGCATTAAATAATGTTGATTTTCCTACATTGGTTTTACCCAGTAATCCTATGATCATGTCAATTATTTGTTAATGGTTAGATTTAACGGTATGTTAAGTGATGATTATTTACTTGAAATGATAATAAGTATTTGTTAAAAAAAGAATGGTTGATATTTATAACAAGTTATGACATCTGTATGTTGGTTATAACAGGAAATCCTGGTGTAGGTAAACATACGATATCTAAGATAGTCGCAAAAAAACTCTCTCTCGACCTAATTGATATAAACGCTATTGCTATAAAAAATAATACAATAAAATCAAAGGATAGTTCTGGATACGTTGTTGATTTACAAAAATTATCTTTACTGTTGAAAAAATATATGAATAAAAAAAGTCTAATAGTAGGACACCTTGCACCATACGTTCTGCAAAGAAATGACGTATGTATGGTAGCCGTAATAAGACGTTCTCCGTATGAATTGGAAAGTGTGTATAAAAAAAGATGTTATAATTTTCAAAAAATAACCGATAACTTGTCTGGTGAAATAATTGGTATATGTCTATATGATACTATTAAGAAATTTGGAAAGAATAAAGTTGCAGAATTCGATAATACTGCTGTAAAATCAAAAGTAACTACAGATAAAATAATCAATTATTTTAAAGGAAACGTCAAATATATTGTAGGAAAAATTGACTGGTTATCTTTGATATCTGCAAATAATGATATGTATAAGTTCTTTGAGTATAAAAAAAAGTCAAAAAAATAAAATCTAGTTCTCTTAAGACTAAACATATGTCTAATCAAAATGATGTATCAACTTATATACACATCATAAAAGTTTAGATAATTTACAAAAACAATCACAATTAAATTATTACCACTAAATACAATGACTTCATATAATAGAATTATTAATTATTTGTATGATTATATCTGAAACAGGTAAATCTAGTGATGGAGTATTTAGTTTTACCGGAAAGAGAGTTTCTGTGAAAACTTCTGAACAAAGAATTTACAAAGTTATACTGCCTTACAATGACAAAAATCTGAGTGTGGTTATTGAAAATACTGACGTTGGTATTAACAAATCAATCTCAAATAGAAATGCTGAAAATGAAGTGAAATTAAAATCATTCAACACACAAACTTTCGTTAAAATACTGAATTACATATTCCCTGATATGATGATGATAGCTGAAAATACTATCATAGTTACGGATAACAATAGTATGACGGAAAATAGAGTTCAAGGAAGTGAACTGGCTGCAGATCATGTGAAAGTAAAATGTGATCAATTCATACGGGAGAATAAATAATTGTTTGAAGTACAGTATACTGATCTTGCTGCAAGAATAGGTAGATTAGAAACCCGCCATGGATCAGTAGAAACACCAGCTTTTGTTCCCGTAATACATCCTGTAAAACAAACTATTGAACCAAACAAATTGAAGATGATTGGTTTTGAACTTTTGATAACAAACGCATACATAACAAAAAAGGAATATGGTGATGATGCCAACGACATTCATAGAATAATAAATTTTGATGGTCCTGTTATGACAGACTCAGGTGGTTACCAAGTCCTAGAATATGGAGATATAGATGTCAATCCAAAAGATATGGCATTGTTTGAGGAGAGGATAGGTAGTGACATTGCGATACCTCTAGACAAACCAACCGGTTTTAAACTTGAACGCAGCGTTGCAGAATCCTATGTGGATAAAACTTTACAAGCTGCGAAAGAAACTATCGAAACTGTAAATAATAATAAAACTATATGGGTTGGCCCCATACAGGGAGGAGAACATCTCGACTTGATTACCTCGTCTGCAAAATCCCTTGATATGCTAGGGTACAACATGTTTGCCTTGGGAAGTCCTACGGAAGTCATGGAATCATATGAATTTAAACTTCTGGCAATGATGATAATATCTGCAAAAAAATCTATACCTAGCAGCAAACCATTACACCTTTTCGGTGCAGGTCATCCTTTGACAATACCATTGGCTGTAGCGTTAGGCTGTGATACATTTGATTCAGCATCATATATGCTATATGCAAGAGATAACAGGTATATGCTTCCTAATGCAACGGTCAAACTGGAGGAGTTAAATTACCTTCCATGTGTGTGTGAAGTTTGCAACAACTACAAAGCTAATGAGTTACGGGAACTTGAAGATGCACAACGCTTCCGTGAACTAGCTATACACAATCTGTATATTATAAAGCGTGAAGTAGATGCTGTAAAACAGGCCATAATAGATGGTCGACTATGGGAATATGCTGTGCAAAAAGCTATGTCCCACCCAAGATTAGCTGAAACTTTAGATGTATTAAAAGAAAATTCAGATTATCTTGAGGAAGGAACGCCTGTATCTAAGAGTAAGGCTGTTTTTCTATTCTCGGAGATCGACCAATACAGACCAGAAGTGAGACGGTTCAGGAAGATGGTACAGAAAACAAGTAGCACTAAAAATGTACTATTGTTATTACCAGAGCCTGACAAACATCCTTTTTACACTCAATATAATGAATTGAGAAAAATGTTGGATTGTAAAGTACAACTTGGATATTATTCTCCGTTCTTGGGTGTTGTACCTGAAGAAATTTCTGATCTATTTCCTGCCGCGCATCACGTTGCTGCTAGAGTAAAGTTTGATCCAGACAAATTTGAAACTTTTGGAGATGCATTAACATCATATATCAAAAATAATAAATTCAAACAAATAATTGCAGTTGTAGATGATTTTCTAGAAGATTTTCTTAAACAATTAGATGAGAAAGTAACTCTATTACCTTATGCTAGCAATATGAAAGACATAGCAAATGCTGTGAATGAAGTAAAATAAAAATAAAAAGAATGATGGACCGAACTTCGTTTATCCTTCTGCCCAGCCCTTCGTGAATCTGCCGAATTTGTGTAGTGGTACTGGTTGTCCTGGTGTGAAATCCATTGGTCTCATCCAGAATATTGACTTTGTTGGACAAACGCCAATACATGCTCCATCAGAGATACACCTTTCTGGGTAGAAGACGAATGCCTTACCTCTCTTCCAACCCTCTACTGGCTTTACTCTAAGGACATCTGGTCCTAGTGCAGTGCAAATTTCTACACAAAGTGCACAGCCTATACATGTCTGCTCGTCTACGTCTGGTAATATTGCTACTGGCATCTATATATCACTACTATTCATAGTCTATTATAATATATAAATACTGCGTACTTTATATAACACTGTTTTACGGAAAAAAAAACTCACTAAATAAAAAATGAAAAAATTGATTAGTGTTTATATTTTTATTTCTTCATCTGTCGCATTGCGTCTATTTCGCCGTTACCAACCCAGCTCAATAACTCTTCTCCAGATGGACACATATCTGACTTTCCTGAATGATTTAACATCACTATGACAAAGTTCAGCTCGTTCAGTATAGGCTTATACGTATCCCAATCATCGTTACCTTTTGCTTTAGTCCTAAGATCTTCTGGAACAGTTGCCCACCAATCTTTAAAACTTCTACCCATTCCTATATTCTCCCTACACAACTTATTAAGTTTTTTGTCTTACTAGAATTGTTGTAGTGAATGAATTCCATCATTTTTGGTATAAATTGAGTATATATTATATAATTACAAATGTTTAAAGGCCTTTATTTAGATCTAGCTAAATAGGCATTGAAAGTAACAGTATTGGGTGCGGCTAAAGAAGTTGGTAGATCTGCATTTCTAATAGATACCAATAATGCAAAAATATTGTTAGATTATGGTGTAATGCTTCGACGTAAAGAACCACTCTTTCCCATACATGTAAAGCCCAAAGATATTGATGCTGTTGTAATAACGCATGCACACTTAGATCATTCTGGTTTTGTGCCATCTCTATTTCTATCGAAAGATATAACCACCTATTCTACACAGCCAACATTAGAACTTTCAAGCCTTCTTATAGAAGATATGATAAGGATATCTGGTTTCTATCTTCCGTTTGAATATATTGATCTTATCGCAATGCAGAAAAGCTCAAGATCTACTAGTTATAGAGAACCATTTTCACTAAATGATACAACCGTAGTGTTTCATGAATCTGGTCATGTAGTCGGTGGATCTACAGTAGTTGTTGAATATGATAACAAAAGAATATTCTATACTGGAGATATCAATACAAAAGGAACTAAGATGATGAGGGCTATGGACTTGGATATTGGAGATATTGATCTGATTATAACAGAGAGTACATACGCCATGGAAGATCATCAGCCAAGGAAGGAAGCAGAAAAAAAACTAATAGATTTTGCCAACGAAGTTGTTGAACGAAGAGGTATACTTTTCGTACCAGCATTTTCTGTAGAAAGGGCACAAGAGATAGCATGTATTTTCAAGGAAGCAAACTTCAAACATAATATTGTGATGGATGGAATGGCACTTAAGGTGAATAAGATAATCTCAAAACATCCAGATTTTCTTAGAGATCCTAAACTGTTTTCTGATGCAATAAGAAAAACTGAATGGGTTAGTGGTTGGAAGGATAGAAGGAGGATTGTTAAGGAACCTTGTGTTGTAATTTCACCAGCTGGTATGCTCGTTGGCGGTGCTGGTGTATATTATCTTCAGCAGATAGCTCAAAATGAGAGAAATGGTATAGCGATGGTGTCGTACCAGGGCGAAGGAACTCCTGGAAAGGAATTACTAGAAAAACGTGTTGCAACGATAGAAGGTAAAGTTAGAAAGGTAACGGCAGAGATACAACAATTCGAGTTTTCTGGTCATAGTGGAAGAAGTGACTTGTTTGAGATGATATCACAGATAAAGGGTAACCCAAAAGTTTTGACGGTACATGGTGATGGTGAATCATGTATTAAATTTGCTAAAGATATACATGAAAAATTCGGTCTTGAAGCATATGCCCCAAATACTGGAGAAACTGTAACTGTTTAGAGATTGATTTTATCTAGTTTTATTTCTTTCAATACCTGATCCGCTTCAGATTTGTCTGTTATGTATGTGTACATCAACCTAGATCGTCTAATCTTGATCTTTACTTTATCCTCTCTTCTTACAACCAAACACACTTTAGCGCCATCAGCCAATTTTATGAAATCGTCCTTATTGAAGAGTTGTCTTGGCATGAATACTTTAACCTTTTATGCTCTTAATATCTCTATTGTCAGCTAATGATCTTCATGGAAGTCATATAACCCTCCATTCTCTAAATATCACTTATGATTATCAAGAACCTCAACACTGTTAAGCCGCCAGCATGTACTGCTTGTAGAAAAACTATAGAATACAGAGAAAAGTATTTTACCATTCCAAGCTCGTTTCAGCGCTACTGTTTGCAATGCGCACCTAAGGAGATTCAAAAGATAATAGATCTACTTAACAGAGATCTTCAATCACTTCATAATCAATGAAGATATTAAATACATAGATATCTAACAATCCAAAACTCGTACAAGATCTTGGGTTTCTTTATTATTTTTACCTCTATCATATTCCATCTAGTGGAATATCTTATATATTGAAATTATAGTATGTTGGTTGAACCATCAATTTAAAAACATATACTAATATGGATATTTGTACTGATAAATAATATCTCATGCTTTAACCTTAATCTTACAGTTGATAGTGGACAGGTATTCCTATGGGATAAAATTAATGGATCCTGGTACGGCGTTGAGAGAGATAACATAATCAAGATATCCGAAAGTGAAAACAACCTAAAATATTCCTCCTATCCAGAAAGACTTGATTATAGTAGAATATTCAGATTTGATGATGACTTGCATCATATAACTAAGAAAATATCTAAAGATTGTATTATGAAGGATGTTTTATCAAAGATGAGAGGTTTGCGATTAATGAGACAGGATCCTTATCAGTGCTTGATCTCTTTCATATGTGCTACCAATACAAACATTCCCATGATAAAACGCATGCTCACAAACATATGTGTAAATTTCGGTGATAGTGTGGAATATTGTGGTTTAAAGTTTCACACTTTTCCAGAACCCAAAAGACTTGCGAATGCGAGCCTAAATGAACTCTATAGATGTAGTGTTGGTTATAGAGCACGGTTCATACAGAGAGCTGCAATGACTGTTCTAAACGGGAAAATCGATTTTGACTCTCTTAGACGTAAAAACTATCAAAATGCTAAGAAAGAGCTCATAGACTTTTTAGGAGTAGGACAAAAGGTCGCAGATTGTATTCTTTTGTTTTCTCTAGAAAAACTTGATTCCTTTCCAATAGATGTATGGATAGCAAGGACAATTATAAGATATTATGCATATATGTTTGAGTCAGAACTAAATGGGGAAAAAATCACACCTAAAGTATACAGTATAATTTCGTCAAAAATGCGTGGATATTTTGGTGTCTACGCAGGTTACGCGCAACAATACTTATACTGTTATTTCAGAAATAATAAAAATTAATAATAAAATCATAGAAAGTTATAATTATAGTAACTCAATCATAATTACTGGGCCCGTAGCTCAGTTTGGTTTAACAAAAAACCCTGAAACGGTATGTTACAAATAGCATATCTCAGTTTGGATAGAGCGCTTGCCTTCTAAGCCAGAGGTCGAGGGATCGAAGCCCTCCGGGCCCGCTGTAATAACACTTAGTACACAATTGGACTTTTCTGTTTTTCTAAATCAAAATGTAGAAACTTCTTTATCATGGATATTTAAACGACCTGATGAATTCAGTATTGAGATATTCGTTTTAATGATACTTGATAATCAAATAGTGTTTTCCATTGTTAAAAAAACAAACATATTTTTGATTAATTAAATGGTAAATAATAAAATTAATAATAATATATCAAATACGCTTTCTAAAAAGAAATCTGTTAGTTTTTTACTAATTTACAACTATTGTTGAACGTTTAACCTCAAATGAAAGCGGTTCGGGAGTTTGTATGTCATCCCATACAAACACTTCTACCCTATATTCTCCAGGTTTGTAGGGAAGCCATGATATTGCGATCTCAAGTGACTGTTCCGGAGAAATTGTAGTAGTGATCCATGAAAGTGATACTGTGATATCATCAATATTCTTTACCTGACTAATGTAAGTTATCTCCTCATCTGCATCGAAATTACTATTTACCTTTGACTGAATTACAACCTGTTGTCCGACAGATATATTATGCATCATAGAACCTTGTTGATCTACCAGACCTATCTCTTCCACAGAAATTTTCTCTATAGGTAAAGATGGCTTCACAACACTTTTCTCTCTTTCGACTACAAAAGAGATAGATTTCGATGAGCTAGAGTATGCACTATCACCTGCAAAATTTACGGAAATTGACCATTTACCTATTGCGTCGAATTTAGTAAGAACATACGTTATTTTTCCATTAACTGATGTTAGCGGATTAACTACATGATTTGGAGCTTTAAGAGATACTATTATAGGTTTGTCAGGTATTAATGAATTAATATTTTTGTCCAACAGATTTACAGATATCACGATAGTCTCTCCTTGTTCGTATGTTGATTTGGAATGAATAACCAATGCAGTTTTTCGTTTCAACACCTCTATAGTGACCAATTGGTCATCTGTTACATGGCCTGACTTTTCAGCGATTACCTTGAATGAATGTAATCCTGCTGTTAAGGAGGAGATTGTAAACGAATACATTCCTAATCCGTCATGAACAAGTGTTATCGGTATATTATCATAGAATGAAGACAATATATCAGGGTCTAGTAGAGAATTATTATTATCTGTGATACGTATTCGTATAATGGAACTTTCAAAGGCTAGATATTGTACCTTCTTTTCTACAGATATCTTGAGCTGGTTTAGTCTAACTTCAAAAGACTGTGACCCACTTACAGAATGTTGAAATTGATCATTATCGTTAAACTGTGCGAAGACATTAACCTGGAATCTTTTTTCTCTTCCCTGAGTAGAATCTGTGCCAAATGAACCACCTGTTTTCGGTTCTATCTTCTCCACATCAATAACCCATGGGATCGAATAGTAACCATTAGCATCTGTCAAACCTTGTACAAGTATTTTATTATTGTTAAAAGATATATTATGTACTATAACAATATTAGCATCCACAATACCAGCTGAAGTTGTAGCTTTGGTCAATCTCCCGCTGAAGATCATTTCTTCTCCCTGTGTAATAGGGAAATCAGATAGATCGTTAAGATTTAATGATGTCTTAATAGTAGAAACACCGACAACAGAATTTAATCCAAGACTGGTTACTAGGATTACACTTATAGCTATAACAATAGGAACATGTTGCATGTAATTTTTTATTGGTTGTCTAAATTATAAATGATTCGGCACTTTGTTCTCATTTGTTCGATAATTTACTATATTATGAGATTGATTCTAGAATTTTTGCTTGATGACCTTCACTAAACCCTTCATCCATGGATGAGGTTCACAATGATATGGAAACTCTCCTTCTTGAGTAAATAGAAACTCCCACGATTCTCCTGGTTTTACTAGACCCACAGTTTCAAGTGAATCAAAAAGTCCACTGTATTTATCGATGACATTATTATCTGTAGTAACTGTATGTGCTGTAGTATCCTTATTGATCCATATTACTTTGTTATCAAAACCAAGCTGTACTTCAACTCGTTTCTGTATATAATTTTGCTCCTGTTCAGGATCTGCAGAACCAGCAATAATCAAGATCTCTATTGTTTTTTCTGGTTCAAGTATCTCTTCAGGTATTTGAGGTCTTGCAGTAATAACTGGAAGATATGCAAATATATAGAATCCTATACTCACACTCACTGCTAACACAAATGCTATGACACCTACACCAAAGGGGCTGTGTCTCTGCGCTGCAGCCATTCAATTATTATGTAGAATTTTTCCCTTATAAAGCTTCGTTGCTTTATATACAATTTTTTTCATCCTTATACTTTTATTCTACACTATTACTAGATTTATTTGATCTATGCGTGCTTATGTTGAGATCGATATTGAATCTGGTAGAGATGTAATAGCATCAGCTGAGTTTATCAGACAGATCGAAGGTGTTATAGAAGCACATGCAGTTTCTGATAAATGTTATATATTTGCAGCTGTTGAGGCATCTGACTTTAAGAGTATCTATGAACTTATGATGCGGAAGATACAAGTAATAAGAGGAGTTGCAAATACTAGGATTTTACTATGTGTTGATATGGAAGAAAATTAAGAAGATGAAAACAAATCTGTGACAACCGTAGATATCGATATAACTTTTTCTGATGATTCAGGTACTTCTGTAAGTTGTAGAAAGGATTATTATGTATTTGTCCTATCCTCAGTTTCTATAATATTGCTTGGAGTTTGTATTGTGGTTTCTGGAGATATGGCTCTTTGACTATCACTTGTAATCGTTAACTGTGATGGATCCTTATGTGGTACTTCCACAATTATTGGTTTGGACTTTTCCTGTATTGTAGATTTTATTTCTTTTGTATCTGTTTTTGGAGGTTTTGGTTTAAACTTTGCCTGCTGACTGCTGTATCTATACACATGAAATATACCAGCAAATGTTAACAGTATTAGGCCTACCAAGAACAGTTCTACATTCCTGAATCCTACAGCACCAGCGTAATATGCCGAGATATTTAGATAAACTTGGAATATCAGCAATGTAATCAATATTAACCACGACCAGTTCTCCGGCAAGTTGATTCCTCTTCTAGTTTCCCCTGCAGCTTTCCTCTCTGCTGCCTCAATCTTTTTTCTATACTCAGAATGTTTTGCTAACTTTATCATCATATATGTAAATCCAAACGATAATGGAACTAATAATATCATAACTGTATAGAATACTATTGGATCAATTACGAGTCTTTCCGTTAATGATTTTAGTATATCAGGATCTATATAGAATCCCCAGTAGGTTGTCACAAGTATCTGTGCTAGACTTGTTATTCCTATGGCTGTTATCAACGGTCTATCTTTCCAAGAGAACTTTTTGTATTTGTCCATAAAAGGTATCAGAAGCAATGCGCCTATGAAGAGCCCAGGCCATAATACACCAGTTACGAACTTGTCGAACTGTGTTCTAAGGAATGCGTACAATCCTGTAAGATACCATTCTGGAACGGTTACACCAGGCGGGCTCGAGGGTTCGAACTTTACACCAAGCTCAACAGGAAATACACCACCAGTTATGAATATTGCACCTGATATTGCCATCACCATAGGTACGTCAAATACAAGAAAACGTGGAAAATGAACTGCCATTAAACCGAGCATTACTATTGGTAGTATGAATACATGCAATGCATAGAACCTAAGCACGAAATCAGCAAATCCAGAGCCAAAGATTGCACTAACTATATCTGGACCCATTACTGGTATGGAGTTAGTTAAAGATGCAGCAATGCTAATTGCAAGTTCGGCTCTTTCATTATAAAGAATATCATAACCTGTAAATGCCTCTAATATAGTTACAGTTCCTAAAAGTATACCAGTAACCCATAACACCTCATTCCTGATCTTGTACCTCCCACTGAAGTATTGATAATACATGTGCGCTAGAGCAAGAAAGACCATTGCATTCGATGCATGATAATGTATATTCCTTATGTGAAATCCATAGGGTATAACATCATTGATCCTTTCAACACTGTCCCATGCCCTATCGAGTATAGGTTCATAATAGAACATCAGTAATGCTCCGGTTATTCCTAAAATGATAAAAGTGATGAATGTTAACATTCCTAAAAATCCCAACGGACTTACAAATCTAGATGGAAAAGTGAACTTCATACCAAGAAACAGAGTTCGTTCTAGGCCAGCCCAAAGCCATGTGAAGAACCTTACTATACCATTCTCAGTCTCTAATGAAGCGACCATATCCAACTATTCCATTTGAGTTTACATTCCATACAGCAGATGGGATCCATAAAAATCCGTCACTATCAACCTCTAGATCCAATTTAGGTAATACATTTGAAGGGGGTGCTTGCAATGCTGCTGGTCCTGCTACTGCCTTTCCGTTCCTAGCATCATACATACTACCATGACAAGGACATTCTCCCCTCTTCTTCTTTTCGTCAGGGTAGTACTTCCATAAACACCATAGATGCAAGCATACCATACTAAATGCACGGAATGCAGAAACATCATTTTTATCGCCTCCAAACTCTGAAGGTAAACGTATGAACTGCCAACGCCTGAACGGTTCCTCGTCCAATACTCTATCACCTGTAGTTGGATATATTACTGCTTCAGAATAATTTACTGGAAACGTATTGACATTAGCCTGTGTGGAATCTGGTAATATAACCTTTGCACGTTCAGTGCTTGTACCGGCAGGATTGGGCATGAACTTACCCCAATCTATGAAAGGCGTAAATGTCATGATAGTACCAGCAGCTGCCACAATTTTAAGAAAATCACGTCTAGAGAGCTTGCCGTCCTTTTCTGAAGGCTGCTTGCTCATAATGAACATAAAAACTTAAAACTAAATTTATAAACGTTCTCTCATCTCTGTTGATCATATGGGATCTCTACATTTCGCTTTCTATACTTGGCTAGTAATACAATGGTAGTTATCCCAGTACCTATTGCAAGACCTATCACAACAGCCATTATTTGCATCTCTAACAACATGGGTCCTAAGTTCTCAACTACAATATTGATAGATGTAGAGTTCGTGTTACCAGCCTCGTCTTGTGCTATGATCTGTAATACATATTCATTATCAACCAATAGAGTAGTATCTAGCATATACGAACCATAATCTCCAACAATATCTATAGATCTTTCTCCCACAAGGATTTTTGCATTATTAATACTCCTTTCTTTAATATCATATTCTATATTCACAGTACCTCCTAATTTTGCACCATCGCTTGGACTGCTTATGCTGATTCTTGGTGGAATATTGTCAATATTGAACATTATATCTTTTTCTGTAATATTACCAGATCTATCCTCTGCTAGCGTAAATAGCTGATAATCTCCATCTGCTATGCTATTGGTATCAAAAGTGAAATCATTTCTATTATCAATCTTTGTTCCGTTAGGTAACGTAATACTGAAATTCTTTAATGTTAAATCAAACACATCCAGAACAATATCAACCTTACCAGATACAGAAGTATCATTTTCGGGACTTCTAAACTTTAATTCTGGTTGAATATTATCAATGGTAAATAATATGTCCTTGTATACACTATGACCTACAGTATCAGATACTACCATGTTCAACATATTGACACCATCGACCATGTTTTTGGTATCTAATGTTATACTTCCATTCTTATCTAAAGTGTGTTCACCAGATCCATTTATAGAGTAAGTAGCACTCGCAAAATTTTCTTCAACTATATCAACAGGTATATCTACTATTCCTCTCACATATTCTGGAAAGTCTATTGAAATGATTGGCGATTCTATATCAGGTAACAATGTAGTAAATTTAGTTTCGATTAAGATCGGCTCTGTAAGATCCTTCCCGTGAAAGAGTGTCGTATGCAAGATTAGAGTATGCATACCTGTAGTATTTACAGGAACATAAAGTATTGAAGAGTTTGTTCCTTGGTTAGCAGCAGGATAGAAACCTCCACCCTGACTGACGCTCGTAGTACCAAGCCAGTCATTACTTGCCCATCCTACGAACTCTTTGAAAACGCCTGCAGGTACGGAAGATGCAATTAACTTTCCATAGGGATCAGTTACCATTGCATTCACACTTGTCTGGTTGTTCTTCCAAGTGACCTTCATGTTAAATGCGTTTATTGTAGGATCTGTTACATTGAAGTGATAAAATCTCCAATCACCAGCGTTATACCTGGAAAGCATGTCAAATGAACCCATTATCGACGCATTGTCATATAACAGATCATCTTTGGCCGTACCTGAAATGACAATAGGAACATCTTTTGTTGTTACAGTAACAGGAACTACAAAAGATACTGGTACGTTTGAAGTATACTTCTTACTCTTAACAGTTATGAATCCATGGTATATACCTGGTATTGTATCTGCAGGCACATCGAGTACAGCATGGAATATGTTACGGCTATTCGGCTGTAATTCTAATTTTTCAGTGTCAATAGACAGGACTTCCCATGGACTCTTCTTGTAGAATGCAACGGAAAGAGTATAGTTCATTGCTGTGCTATTCTGATTTGTGTTACCGCTCCAGTAGGAGTAGAGTGTTGGTACTGGGTAAATACCTATCAACGGTGTATGCTGTATCCTATTCAATGGATCCCTGATTGTAACCTCCTGCACCGTACCCCAACTACCACCCCTATTCACCATACTTAGTTCGTTGAATGATACTTCCTGATCATCATTTTTGTCGTTCCAGTCGTAGAAGTAGAGAGACGCTATCCTGAGAGAGTCTGCATAGATCGTTTCTGTAGAATTAAGGAATGATTCGAATGGGAAATATGCCTTGACTACAATAACTTCTGTATCCTCAGGAATCTTCATTTTTTCACTGAGGTTGATATAATTTGGTGCAAAGCCTGTAGTATTACTATTCAATACAGGATCCTTCTTCCTTACATCAGTTGTGCCATTGATTCTATGCTCTTTTAAGAGATGCAACGTCGTGGGTTGTATATCAACAGTGAACGCTCTGTCTGAACGATTCTCAACCGTGAAGGTTGTTTCTTTGCTACTATTACTGTTCACATACTCTGCATACCATTTCGTATTCTGAAATTCTCTTTCCGGCAATATTACATCATTTACAAAATTATTAAACTCGTAACTTTCGATTGGTTTCTTCAGTAAGCCGGCAATATTATGATAAGTGTCATTGGTATAAACTAGGAACCTTCTATCTCCTCCCTTTATGTAATCAATAGCGTTAGAAACATCTACCTTACCTGATCCTTGTGTAAAAGGATCGCTTCCTAGGTCACTGGCTGTGGACATCAATATTGATTTAATGATGAATGGATTGACTTCCATCTCTTCGTTTTTCAAAGCTTCCATTACAAGTGCAGCTGCGCCCGCTGTAAGTGGTGCTGCCATGCTGGTACCGCCGAATAGTCCAAATGGACCTGTTGCGTTTATTCTATGTTTTGCGTTTACTGGTAAAGGTACAAATCCATAGGCACCTACACTCATAACTTCTGGTTTAACATCACCAAACATGCTGGGCCCACGACTGGAGAATTGAGCAATATCGTCGTAGAAAGTCGTACTGTTTCCAAACCTGGGTTCTTCCTTGGTGAAACCATATCCCACAAATACATTGTTTGTAGTTGCGCCGACTGTAAGTGCAAATGGGGAGCTGCTAGGTGGTCCAAGCGTACCATAACCAAAGCCAGTATTACCGGCACTATTCACCATTAACGTGCCAGGAAATGACTCATTGAAAGTACCAGGAACGCTTAGTAAACTTGAAAGTATGCTTACCACATCGTATCCTGGACCATAGTCAAGAACCGGGAACTTGGAGATGCCCCAGCTATTATTTATTATATCAGCTCTGTGCCTTCCAGTATAATACCAGTGATCGTTTTCTTCCTGGTCAAAGCCCGATGCCCACAACCATCCATAAACTATATCACCATACCACAGTGCTTTGACAGGTATTATCTTTGTATCTGGTGCTGCTCCCTTCAACCTATATTCTGTGGAGTTATTGTAAATATCATATAGCTCCTGACCACGTGAAGCAATACTTGCTGCACTACTGGTTCCATGACCAAGAAAGTCGAACATCATACCAAAATATCGGCCATTTGGATCAATAGGTTTTGCAAGAGTTCCATTAATTGCACCAAGATAATCGTCAATCTCGGCCTTGTCGTCTTCCTCTAATGCACCCCAGACATCCAATACATACGCTCCTACCATACCCGCAGACAGATCAATACTACCATCTTTATCAGCATCGTAGATAAGAGACTCATTATTATTACCAAGTTTTATATGTTCTTCATCAGTAAATGAAAAATCGAATTCCGCGTCGCTTTTCTTCAATTCAAATTTACTAAAGTCAGCCCATGAAGATGACATATCACCAATTATTGTATCGTATACACCCGCTTTCTCGCTATCAACTACAAGTACTGGTACTATGATCAAACCGGCTCTACCAAGATGGAATTGTACCTGTAGGACGAAACCCATATGATATGTATCACTCTTTGATCGTATGAAGTCAGTGCTATCTTCTCCTATCTTCCAGTCCTTATTTGAAGTTGCATTAAGTATAAGCGGTGATACCAATGGATATATGGAATTATAAATCTCGAACTTCGTTCCATTAGTTTGATGTTGTAGATTAAGGAAGACACCATCATCTGTTATGTAAACATTGCCAGTAAATTCATCCGCATCATTTGGTAGTGTACTGTTCATCAATATTCCCCCTGGAGTTATATTTGCAATGAACTTAGTCTTCGTTAGAACAATTCCCTGACCGTCAGCATCCAGCATTATAGGTTTACCGTCTACATCCCTTGCTACCGCGTGCATAAGATCCTTGTTGGAAAAATCTGTACCAGTATCTACTATAGCTACTTTTACATCCTTACCTGTAACACCAAAATCTTTACTTGCAAATTCTGATCCAAGTATTTCTCCCACACGAGATGCTTCCTTTACCTGATCGAAATCAAGTCTAACATCATTTATGACCTCTAATCCCTGTGATCGCAGTAATGGTAGATTCAGAGTCGTTGTTGTTCCAAATGCTATGTAACCATCCTTAGTCTTTAGCTGGTGCGTTATATGAGCTAGATCATTAATATTCTCTGCTTTACCATGACCCTTGATCATAACTCTTATCACATCAGAATTATAAGATATATCAGATGTAGAGAGATCAAGTAGTTCTGAGCTTGTTCGTAACGGAAAATCGTTAGGTATTACATTATTAAGAGAGTCATTTTCGTATAATGCAATTGCGTTTTGTACTTGAAGAAATCCACCAAGTAGTATAGCTGATAATATGATCGAAATTACCTTGTAATTTATAATCGTAATATACACACATAATTTAAATATTAACTAATTTTTATTCTTATCTAACTTGAAATAAATTTAATCAAATAACCTTGAAAGTTGTTTCGACATATGAAAAATTGTCGAATAAATCAATAGGTTCACTTGCATTTACTATATATGTACCAATCATTTCTTTATTTTTACCTCTTTCATCTACATCATGAAGAACATGTAAAGCTTTGAAATTACCATTCTGATCTGTCTTTTCTCCTATCATTATATTCTGTCCAGAAGGTGTGTAAATCGTTATTATTATATCCGAATTGGGTTTTAGAACACCAGATATTAACATCTTTTCACCTTTATTGTAAAAGATCTTATCTGTTGTAACTGTTGTAACCAATGCCATCTTGGTAGATAGTGTATCTAAATCATACATATTATTCAGAGTTCGTTTTAGTACTGCTCTTGTATTATCCACGGCTACTATGGATCCAGTTCCATCTTTAGCAGTTAATGATATTATAGAATTGATATTTTTCGTATTTATGAGGAAAGTTTCTTTTCCATTGGGAGATATAGAGTTTGCTGATACAGTTATCTGATTTATAGAGTCATATGATACATACCATCCCTTACTTCTTGCAGAATCTATCTTACCATCAACCAATGCTATAGTAAGTTCATGTAGATTGAAATCGCTTGTATTCCTTACAAGTAATAATATCTTACCCTGTACCTCTTTGGCATATACCTTAACATTGTTATCTGCATATGACACATTTGCCATTGTAGATAATAGAAGCATGACACCCAGAGTTACACTTAAACCTGCTAAAAGTTTCATTAAGATAAATCATAATTTTTGTAACTTAAAGTGTAAAGCTATCATTTGCATACAATAGTGTAAATTTGAATTAAGTCAAATGAATCCGTAATCGTTGAGACGTTATTTATCGTTCTGTTTACTCCGCCTAGAGAGTATAGTTGCCTGTAAAGCGATTATAACAACAATCATTCCCATTATGGGTAAAAGCAAGGAAGATACTTGACCACTTGCTTTACCGACCTCCTCAACAGCACTTGCAAGTTGTTTGTCAGTCTCTACAAGTTGGTTGTTCCTCTTTGTAATTTCCTCTGCAAGTTGGTTGTCCATCTCTGCAAGTTGATTGTTACTCTCTATAATTTTCTCTGCAAGTTGGTTGTTATTCTTGATCGTTTCTTCCCTTAACTTTTTAAGATTTTCATTTACATTATTGATCTCTTTTCCCAACGAAAGAATTGGGCCCTCTTCAACGAAAATTCCATGTGCATCGTTTGCTAACATGCCTTGGTAAAATGCCTGAATATGAATTGTATGATGTCCTAACATAATACTACTAAAATTTGCCAAATATATACCATCATGGATGGTAGTAAAATTATCCAAAGGAGTTACACTCCTGTCAGGATAGTATATACGAGAACCCTTAAGCGTGTCATCCGCATTTCCCTTTACAAGTACACCATTTATAGAGATTTCAACTATCATCTGAGTGATTTCATTCTTACCTATATGTGGTAGAATTGATACTTGTAAGTCCAATTTTCTTTCCTGATCCACTATTGGGGTTGAAATATCTGCAAACCTAAATACTAAATTGGATTTTAATTTTTCATTTATACTTGATGTTAGGACTAATGTATAAGTACCAAACGATAATTCTTTACTGAAGAATGTAGGCCATACCATCAATATCTTTGAAAAGCTTCCTTCTACTCCTACATCTATCTGTGTTCGTAATATTAGAGATCCTCCTGGGCTGAATAATTCTGCAATAAGTGAATCATTTGGTATACTTTTACCAAATACTACAAGTGTATCCCTTGCTACATATGTTTTCTGGTTTGTGCTTGACGTTAATGACTGAGAAAACGATTCATTTAATGGTGATAAAAATAAGAAAATAATTACAGTTATAATTATTACATATTTGTATTTATACATTTAACATTTCTCTTCTACTGATTGGTTCAATAGTAGAATAAAAACATTCTAGATATTCATAAACATCTAATATAGACATGAATAAAAAATGAAAACTCTCGTACGATGTAATTTTTTGAGTAAATAAATATGAACTTAATTAAGATAGAATTAGATTTATTGAAAAAGAAGAAAGTTAGGGATGATAATGATGATAATTGTGATGCCAATATATTTTTTTAAAATAAATTCATGAAAAATTTAATTTACATTAGTATATGTTCAAAAATAAAAAGAAAAGGGGGTTGTGCGGTTATTACGTGATTGTTGTTGTTAATGTTCTTACTGGTGATAGAGCACTTGGATTGTCAATACTTATCCAGACGAATACTTCTACGATGTATTCACCTGATACTTCTGGTATCCATGATTGAGCCGCTGCTAGTGAATCCTTGGAAGGTAGTTCACCGGTCATCCATGATAGAGATACCGTAACTCCACTGTTGTCTTTTATCTGTACTATGTATGCAAATGATTGTTTCTTTGTCTGCGCGTTTGTTATCTTGCTCTGTATCAACACTTGCGAACCTGCTGATACATCTGTCAAGGTTGCACCTGTCTGATCTACTAGCGCGGGTTCTGATGCTACTGCACGATCCATCGGGGATACTAATGCACCTATCAAGGCGCTTGCAAATAGCTCTTCTATTTCTACAGTGTATACTGAATTAGCATCTAATGATGCTGGAGCTGGAAGTGTATTGTCAGTGTATTTTGCTGTTACAGTATCACCCTCACTTACTCTCAATCTTGTTCCAGAACTTTCTTCATCTGGTGTGAATGTTATAATTTCTTCAAATATTCCTGTTCTGTCTCCAGTCTCTCTCAAGGTTACCAGTAAACCACCACGATCAGTAGTGGACCAGAATCGTACATTCAATGTATCGATTGTGTCTGGATGATTGTTTGCATCAGGATCAATAACTCTTAAGACACCTCTTTCAGCTACTGCAAAGGCATCTTTGTCGAACATTACCTGTCCAACATGATAGTTAATGAACACTGACTTTGTTGCTACTGTATCAGAGTCAATTCTGAACTCTACTGTTATACCATCTTCTCTTATTGCTGTGAGGTCACCTTGGAATAATGTCTTCTTTGGTGTTAGGTGGAAATCTTCCTCAAATATTCCTGTGTTAGGACCTGTTTCAGGGAGACTCTTCCTACCAAGTGATTCTGATGAACTTGATATCAATGGACTGATTGTTTCTATTCTATCTGGATCGTTGTTACTGTCTGGAGATACAATCCTTATTACTATCTCGTCAAATGGCGTATACTCTTCTTTGTCGAAGACTATCTCCGGTAATATAGATACCACCATGAATGTGTACTGAACTCTAATTTCAGCACCACCACCAGATGGCGTCTTATCGAAGTATAGTAATCTTCCTGTTTCTCCTCTATCAATTAATTCATTGACTAGCTCTTCTATAGCAACGACGAATACTCCTGAGTTAAAGTCTGTTTCTCTGAACTTTGTTAGATTAGTTCTGAGATTTGTGATAGAATTAATTACTGTTCCAAAGTCAGTAGTCGATGAATCTGCACCGAACTCAGTATCAAACTTGTCAGTTACAAGATCTAATATACTGAATGCGACTTCATCTACTGCTCTGCTATCTAAGTTGAAGTCTGGTTCTTCTATTATTATTTCTATTCTATCTCCAAGACCATACTCTAGTTTGTCTGTCATTACTCTTGCAGTGTTAGTCAAGAATGTTGCTAATTCTTCTTCGTCTTCTGTCTCACCAGCTTCGTCTGCTGGATCAGTGTATGTTACCTGTATTGGTTGGTTAGATTTAATGATTGGATTTGCTAATGTTCCTGTAGTGAGTACTGACGGCAAGGTAACAGGGAATCTTGCATCTTTTGTTGGACCTGGCATCCTAACTTCAAACTCAAATATACCAGTGTTTGGTCCTGTCTCAATTGCCTCTGTTACTACTAAACCATCTCTGTTGAGTATTGGTAATATAGCATATGTACCTGCTCCAGTAACTATACCTGTACCATATTCCTCATTTAATGCAGTCGCTGCTGTGATACCTGAAGTTCCTGCTGCAGCTAAATCAAGTAATCCTGCTGGCAACATTGAAACTAACTTTCCTGCATTGTTGAAGATAGTTATTTCCATTATTGGGGCAGCATTATCACATGAAGCAGTTACATCTTCTGTGAATGTGTCACATGCGGCTGGGAATGTTGTTAATGATGTTCCTTCAGCTTGTACACCCCATCCAGAACTTGAAGTAGTTGTATCTTTGATAACCATAGTCCTTAGATCTATGGTATTTCTTACTGCACCAGAAGTATTGTGGTCGTTGTCATGTATTTCAACGAACATTAACGAACCTGGTGGGAGCGCTGATCTATCAAGAACAACGTCACCAAGTGTTGTTCGTATGTTAGCTACACTATCAAATTCTTGTCTCACTGATGATCTGTCTCTTATGTCAATGTAATTAACTTCAAGATCACGTTGTTGTGTAGTCTGAGCTGCTGCTGTATCGTCAGCTGTACCTTGTATTTTATCAAGTCCAGATGCTGTTGATATGTTTATAGTCTTTGGCATTGAGATTTTTCCGACGAATGTTCCAGTGTTTGGACCTGTCTCTAGTAATGTTTTGTGCACTCTAGAGTTAAAGTCCATATCCACTGCGTTTAGTGTTTCGTCAAGTACTCTCTGTTTACCAAGTTCGAAGAATACGAAGCCTCCTTCTGGCATGTTATATCTTTCTGTAGCATCTGGTCTTCTGTTAAGATCTTCATCAGTTACTGTTACGAATCCACCTTGTCCAAATGAGAATGCACTCTTGTTCCATTCTACCGATCCGTCACTTGTTTCGTAGATAAATGTAGCACCGACACCTCTGAATCCTTGCATAACGTTCAGGTCAGTGTTTATGAATGCTAATCTGTTTGGTGGTATAAACCTGTTTGGCATTATTGCCTTTACAGGGTCACCAGAGAACACGATGTCCTGTAATGCGTTCTGTACTGTGTCGAATTGGTTTACTGTCATAAAGTCCATTCTTCCACTAAAGACACTTGAATTTGGTCCTTCTTCCTTAACTTGTACTCTGTACACAATGTTTTCTACTGACACCATAGTTATTTCATCTATAGTTCTTGAAGCTGGGTATGTTGATGTTCCTCCAGCTACTACTGGGGGTGGTATGACTGTTACCAAACCAATTACATCAATTCCCATTACTTGATTACCTATAGTGATTAATTCTGATGCTTCGTTTTCATGTTGTCCAGAGTTTAGACCTATTGTCATTACTGTGAATCTTAGTGTTATGAACTCAAATGGTTCGTCTGTATCTGTTGGCCAAAGCACACCGTCTGCGTCCCAGTCGGTAGTTAAGAAGTCAACTACTCTAAAGCTACCTGTACCTGCCTTTGTTGAAGGAAGGTGGGTAACAGTTCCTGTTGCTGATGTTGCCGTTACATCTAGTGTGCCAAATGGAGTAAAGTCAACAAGTTGACTCACTTGCATACCATTGGTACATTTTGTTGTTGGGCAAATAGCTTCCATCTGAACTGCTACTGTACTTAAACTATCTGACGAAGTAGCTTCTGTAGTTACCTTTAGCTCACCTAATTCTGCACGAATTAAGTTGTACTCAGGAAGATCAACAGTGTATATTGCAGTAGTATTTGTTACACTACCTTTGTTTACTATAGTACCGGCTGCGTTTGTGAATATTGCTGTAGCTGCAACCATTGGATCTACTGGGAATGCTTGTCCTTGTAGACCATATGAGTTACCAACTAAACCATTGTTAACTATTTGTGTTCCTAAAGCAGTGAATGTTGTAAACTTGTTCAAGTCTTTCAGTGTTACTTGACTGTTTATGATTATAGCAGATGGTCTGTCTGGAGTAGCTCCGAGTCCTGCAGTTGCGAAGTCTAATCCTGTTTTCTGTGTTCTTCCATCACGTGCTGAATCTGCTGGTACTGCGTCTTTGATATCAGTTATACTTGCTGTAGCATGCTCAGTCGCCATCATTATTATGTCACCTGTAAGTACATTACCGTCTAAGTCAATTTTTCCATTCTTGTTCATATCCATTTGAACTATCTGTGTATCTGAATTTATTCTAACGAATTTGAAACTACCGAGTGCTCCTACTGCAAGGTTATCTGCAACTACGGTTCCAGCTGCATCGTAACCAGTAACATCTGTAAGTGCAAATGCACTAGGTCCATTCAGTATTGCTTCAATTTCATCAGCTGAATCCTGTAGAGGATCATCTGGATCTATTTCAAACAACATTGCTGCTTCCCTTATTGGAGCCAATTGGTTGGTTACCAGGTTGTTAAGCATTCTGTCGAAGTTTGTACCATCTACACCGCCTATGGCGGTTGATGCGAAGTTAAAGTCAGTATTTGCTCCTGGTTGATAGTTAACTGTTTGTTTACCAAAGTTGTCCTTAAACACTGGGTTGTTACCTAGTGGGTAAGGCGTTCCAATTTTTACAAATGTGTTTGACATTATTGCTGATGGTTCCTCTACTACTGAGGTCCTTAAGTTCTGATCAGGATCTGTTACAGTGAATACTGCTCTGTCTGCTGAATTGTATACTTCTGCGTCAACGGTAACGAAACCATGGTTGGCCTGAATTGCTGCGCTGTTTATAACGTCAAAGTAGTCGAATGATGCCACTCTATCCCTAGAACCGGCATATAGTGTAGTTTTACTACCCTTTCCTGCCTGTCCAGTATTAAAGCAGCCTGAGTTTGGATTGGCAGATCCTTCATTGATTCTTACTACTGGTAAGAGATCACCTGCAGGATTTGTCCAAGCCGTGCCATCTGAGTTTGTTGCAGCTGTTGCTTGACCTGGTTTGTATACTGTTGTTACTGCATCGAATTCTGATACCAATTTACCATTCTCTGCTTTCAGAAGGAATGGTGGACTGTCTGCTACAAAGTTCACTTCTGAACCTATAGCTGTTGAATATGCAAATATCCATTTTATAGAGCTGACACCTTCAGGATCAATCTCTAAGACTTGTCTTGGATCAAATTCAAGTGCTGTCATTATAGGAAGTATATCTTGCTTTGCTATACCTCCTCTAAGAGAGTTAAGAACTTTGGTTGGTACACCAGTATCTCTGTTCAAAACGAACCACAATTGGTCAACTTCTTCTGGATTAGTATTCCACATGAAGTCACAGAATTTGTATGCAATTTCTGAATTTACAGGGTATGCTGATCTGTTTAGTGTTGAAGTGATAGAATCTTCCATTGAAGAGAATGATAGAACTACACTTTGTGAGCCAGCTTGTACAAGAAGACTTTCATTTTCGTTAAGTGGAATCAGTCTTATGTATGGCCAGTCACAGTCGGTATCAGCCAAATTGAACTCTGCAATTTCACAAAGTCCATCGTTGTTTCCAACGATATCAGCTGGTTTGCCTGTTAGTTCTAGATCATAATTCAATGTAGTTGCAGTTTCAAATATTGGGTTAGGAACTGATCGGAACACCTTAGTCTGATCTACTTCTATGTAAGTAAATCCGTCCTGTATAGTTGATGCTCCAGTTATTTCTCTAATCCAACTTGCGGCTACTACAGTGCCTACTGCATTAGTATTAGTCTTAATTGTATATGTTTCAAGTCCTATCTGCTTTGAAGTATCTGCTGGAGTTGTATCTGCTACTGCAATATTGCTGTCCCTTGCACCATCAGAAAGAAGATCCATGTAAATTCCGAATGTATCCTCTTCTGCGGTGAATTGATACCAAAGACCGTCTGCAAGATGTACTCTTGGAACTGTTTCTCCACGAACTTGGAGAGTTACAGTCTGCTTATCTGAATCTCTGGCACCAGGGTCATTAATTATGATTTCTTGAATGTTCATTGCAAAGAAATGGTTATCGTACTTTTCGTTTGCTGCGCCTGAAACTGATAATGATAATGTCTGAGCTTGGGCTTCTGCTTCTTGCTCATATGATGATGGCAAGAATGCGGAAGCGCCTGCTATTGTAATTCCGCTTGCTAATAGTATTACAGACAATGTAATACTTTGTATTTTTTTACTATTCAATTTTTTACACCTTATTAACCTACAGGCACAGTATTTGGTATATAAGAATTATGAACAAAATGTTCATTCTAACAAATAATTAGTGATCTTGTATATCTCTTCACATGATCATATTTAGGTATATCATTAGTGATACAACTCCTTTTTGTGCTCATTATCATACAAATTTACACATACTATGATCCATCTAAATATTAAAGGCTATATGTGTCCATATAAGCCAATTAATGTGTCCATATAAGCCAATTAATGTGTCCATATAAGCCAATTAATGTGTTCTATTTTCCCTAACGAGCTCTACTATGTTTTTATTTGTAGACATTATAGTAGGAATTTCTGTTTTATCAAGACTAACATGCAGTTTCTTCACTAGTTCTGAAATGTGTGTATTTTTCATAAGATCTTTGTCTTTTACTCCATTTGACAAGATTTCTTCAATAAGGCAATTCAAAACTATTCAGTATTTGGTTGTTAGTATGTTGATTTTTTTCCAAACTTCCTGTAGATCCTTACACTAGTTACCTTTCCAATAATTATAATATAATAAAGTCCTATAAAAGACGCTGATAAAACAGATTGTGTTTTAGCCTCCTTCAATAACTTCTTTAGAATTAGATTAATTATCTTAAATGCTCATTTTCATGAAGATTCAAGTCGGAGCTAGTCATTATGTTTACCTCCACTATTGAATTACTAATATCAAATAGCAACAATCATACATATTATGGCATTGACTATTTTGATAGTTGGAAAGTGCTATCTATACTCTTTCTTATCATTCCAACATAAGTCAGTTGTTCACGCTTTACTTTTTCAAGGAATAATGCGATATACTTGAACTTTAATCTTTAACGATATCCAATCTTGTTATCTTTATCACTTTTCTAGAGTAAACATTCACTAAAAAGATTTATGAACAATAAAACAATCTTTGAGAATAATTATGCGGCAGAAGATACTGATATCTATCATTGTTTTCATGCTTTTTCCATTAACTGTGGATTCATTTGCATCAACCTCAGGGTCGATAAATGAGGTTGTTGGTAATGAAAATATGCAGATCTATGTTATTTCTGTGGAAGAGACAGCTGGTCCTCTATCCACCAAACTTGTTACATTGGAGGTGATCTTAAAAAATATTGAGCCAAATCCAAGAGCCTTCAATGTTTTCTATGTTACAGTAATCGATTCAAATGGTAATGGAAATAGTGCATCTCCTATGATGGGTTCAGTGATGCCTATACGGATCCCTTCGGATGATATACTAAGGGGGATGCTGGGCTTTCCTTTACCAAATGATGTAGATGCGTCTATGCTAGTTTGGAAAGAGTTTGATGGATCAGAGATTGTTATTGATCTTACCAAGACCAAAAGTCCTCCGGATCCACTGTTAAAGAGTGAATGGGTATTATCATCTAACAGGGGAACAGTACTTTCTGATGGTAGAACACAGCTTACTGTATATGATGAGTTTTTTAACGTATCTCCTCCGTATTATCTAGTTGATATCTCACTCAAAAATTTAACAAGTGAGGTTTTACATTACGGCGCGACATTTTTTTTTATAAAAGATAATGATGGTTATATGTATCCAGTAGATATAGGGAGTTTTAAATTACTTAAAAATCCAATCACGCGTGGTAAGCTAAATCAGGGTCAGGAGGTCAGGGGGGAGCTATTCTTCATGTTACCCAATATTTCTAGTAGGATAATGTTAATCTACGACGAAAAGATAGGGGATGGCTCATATTTTGCGGTACCAGAATTTTCCAATTATGTAATGATTTTAATTGTATCTATAGGAGCTAGTTTGTTTTTGGCAAAACGCCTGAAAATACAAAGTCATACATTGAATTTTCGTACCTAATAATACCTTTACATTTCATTAGAAAACCGATATTACGAGAAGGAGAAACGGGAAGATTAGATCAATAACGTGAATAGATATTAACGAACTGAAAAACATGAACCAATCTTTATTTGTATGAAGATTACGCTAGAAACTGAGCCGGGGTGCTCTAGCCTGGGAGGAGGTAGATCTGGCCTAAGCCTGGAATTGGTAGAGAGCCTATGACCAGCAATGGTCTCGAGGGTTCAAATCCCTTCCCCGGCGCTAATATCATAATTAATTCCGTGGAACGCAAACTCATGACACAATCAATTTTAATAATGTGTTTTTGTTGTATGTTCTTGATTTCCTGTAAAGATATTCTAAAAATTTATACGTATTAAACCTACACCGATATTTGGTACAGTAAAACAGATATTGATTAATCTTAATGTCTATAATAGAATAGCTCTCATTATCAATACATGACATACTAGTTTTGTATGTTAGTTTAAAAGATCCTGATATGTCATTTTATTGTCATTAGAATAACATATTGTATATTCTAGATTCTGTGTAAATCCACACTGTCCTCAAAAGGTTTAATATTACTAAATGAAAAACCATCACGTGCTTCCAGACCGATGCTCCATCAAGGATAAGAATGGTGATTGTCCAAACCCGCCTTCATATGTGGTATCCATAACAGACAATTCTGGTGAATATATGATAGGTGTTGTATGCAAGGAGCACAAAGTAAGTATGAAGAAGCGTTTAATCAACATGCAGAATAATGAAGGGCTGAGTGAAAAAGAGATCAAGTTTGTACCTGTGAAACCAGTTGTAACAGATTGTGTAACAAATTATCCAGAAAAGTGGGAATGAAAGTGATGGTTAACTAACTGTTGAGCTTGCAGAGATAGGTAGTACTCTTGTCTGTTTCTCATTACTATCTATATTATTTAACACCTAATACGAACATCTCAAATGGAGTAACATCATTCTTTCTGCATATGTAACTAACACTTATCCTAGTTCATTCTGACTAATGAATAAGCCTGAACTTGGTCCACGTTTCTATGGATATAGATAACGCCTCCTACACAGAAATATCATCCATGTGAATGTAATCCGTACAACTAACCTAGATGCAACTTTGTAATCACGTTAAACCTTGTTGTTATAACTATCGCCATTGAAACTGCCATTACAATTACTGCCATGAAAGCAAATTCGGGTACAACGTTGATCGAAAATGTAACCAATTCGTTTACTGGTATATTGCCTATACTTTTTACAGTTACTTTGATAGTTGCAGGTCCTTTTTCAATGAAGAGTACTTGTAATACCATCTCCCCGTCTGCAACCTCGTCATGATAATTTTCTATCAAATATTCTTCTTGTGTAATTACAAGATCAAAAGCTATACTGTCAACCATTTTATTACTTGATGAATCCACGAATCTTACTGTAAAATTACTGATCTCGTCTACCTCTATAGCTTTGAAACTACCATCCTGATCTTCGGGCCATATGAGCTCTACCTGTATTCCACCATGTGGAATAAGCTGTTTCATAGTGTATTCTTCCTGTCCGTATACACTTGGTATGGAAAATAATACCATAAACAGGAATATGGTCAGAGGTACGACTCTCATTATGAAAAAATCATATAACCCATCTTAAAAATTTTTCACAGTGTATTTAAAACATAGATAGTAATGGAAAACATGCTTGAAGATCTATTAAATGATATTCTAAAGGAAGAAAACGTGCTTGTATCGATAAATGTTGGAGGTGCCATTATTGAAATGCGTGTTAACAAAGATCTACAATACCGCACAAGAGAAAATTGGATAACCATTGGAGATAATGATGGGCCATGTCATATGCACATAAACAAGAATGAAGTGAAGGAGATAAGGTTTGTAAGGGAAAAAAAAGAGACCAAAACAAGTTACAGTATAAGATTGATGAATGTAAAGGATGAAAGGCTTATTGCTGTGTTTTTTACAAGAATGCAGGATGAAAATGGAAATCCAGTAAAGGAAAGAATAGAACGCTATGAATACATATTCAAAAAATATGGCTCCAAGGAAGTAATTCCGTTACATAACTAATTAAGATTTTAAGATTTCACTTCATATAGTGGTTTTTTTCCATTTAATACATTGAGTAGATTCATGGCTGCAACCTCTGCCATCTTCTCTCTAGTTTCTGTGGTAGAACTACCTACATGGGGAGCCAGAACGATATTATTCATTTTTAACAACAGATTATTTCTTGAGATAGGTTCAGTTTCAAATACATCCAACCCCGCACCGGCTATCCATTTCTGCTTCAATGCTCTTATCAATGCCTTTTCATCTATTATTGAACCTCTAGCAGTATTTATCAAGTATGAAGTGGGTTTCATAAGTTTCAATTTCTGTTCATTAAATAGGTGGAAAGTATCATTATTCAATGGTAAGTGTATACTGACAAAATCACTCTCCTTCAAAAGATCCTCTAATGATCTATATTCCACGGCAAGTTCATCCTCCTTTTCAATAGGTAATCTATTCCTATCGTGATATAACACCCTCATTTTAAATCCATTAGAACGTTTAGCAACTGCTGAACCTATTCTTCCAAGACCTATTATACCCAATGTTTTCCCATTGATATCACTACCCAACATAAAATCATACTTCCAACCACTACGCCATTGACCACTTCTTACCAAGACATCAGCCTCAGTAATTCGCCTGGCTGTAGTAAGGAGTAAAGTAAATGCTAAGTCTGCTGTGGTTTCTGTCAAAACCTCTGGTGTATAAGTAACACATATTCCATATCTCGTTGCGGTATCAATATCTATGTGATCGTAACCCACGCTATAGGAACTTATTACCCTAAGTTTCTTCGTGGCAACAATCACTTCATTATCTATGACATCAGATAAGGAACAAAGAAGACCATCTTTGTTACTAACATTCTTAATAATATCCTTCTTGCTTGGGAAAGCCCTCCCTTTATGTACGGTAAGATCACATGATGCTGAAAGGATCTCCACTGCTTTTGGTATATATCTTGTCATATAGACACTAGGCTTTTTCAAATATATACATGGATTTACTTCAGACTTTTTTAGTTTTATCCTGTCTGTATTATGATTAAGATCAAATTCATTTACCACTATCGCCTTCACTCGTAGTAACGAATAAGGAAAGAATTTGGACTGTACAAAATGATATCATGAATGCGGGGGGTGGGGTTTGAACCCACGAACTCCTAAGAGACGGGATCACCCATCTCAAGATCTTAAGTCCCGCGCTTCCAATTTTTCTAGTATCTTTGGCCAGGCTCGGCAACCCCCGCGATGATAAACTAACTCGTAGATCATAACTTAAACCTTTTAGCATCTACAGAAACCTTATGATATTTACATCGTGTAGGTAATGTGTTGAATAAAGAGAATAGAGAACAGATCTATTAGTTCTTTAAGTACGAAGTGTATAAAGGATACAGACAAAATTTTCCATGGTAAGATTTGGTCGATATAATTGTTGTAAGACCGTAAGTGGTATCAACATGTAGACTAAGAAAAAATCTGACAAAAAGTCTAAACCTAGAAAAGTTAATAAGTAATTCGTAGAAGCGTGTTCATCATGCCTCGGTAGCTCAGCCTGGCTAGAGTTATAACATAATGGTTAAAGCGCTTCCTTGGTAAGGAAGAGGTCGCGGGCCCGAATCCCGCCCGAGGCTTATAATTATCTACAAAACCATCATAGTTATATTACACCTCTTCTGATACTTATGCAATGAAAGGCTTACAAAAAAGTCTACTATTGGGTTTGGCGATCGGATTAGTTGTTGTAGCATTTATGTTCCCTACGGCTTTCGCTCAAGAATTAAAGGGAGAAGGAGTATATATCACTCAATCATTGAAGGCATATGTACCACTCATGATCGGACTTGGTGTTGGTCTAGCATACTTTATCGGAATTTGTATTCGAAAGAGTTAGACGATCATAAAAAACTAAATTTCTTTAATTTATTTTGTGTTTAGTACATTATGTTATGAACGTTGGCATATGACAAAACCTCCTTTCATTCATCTGGATGGTTCAAGATCCATCTCATTCCACATCAGTATATTCATATTTGGTTAATATGGATGAGTAATCTACGATCTACTAGTTTTCTCTTAAAGGTATAGAAAAGTTCTTAGGCTCTATTTCCAATGACTATACATCAGATATGTTAAATTTTTGAGGTTTTGAATAGAACCTCTTCATAAACATGACGAATTAAAAAAAGGTCGATTAATTATCAGAGTATATCTAAAGATAGATATCAAAATATAAAAAGTAAAAGAATTGGGTTTTTTAATCCCACTTACTCCAAGCCGCAGCCCATCTATATGTCCACGTAGTTAACTTTGCACCTAATGCGGACATAGGCACCGTTATCACAGCACCAATTCCTGCTGCGAGTGCTACCGGACTGTTATAGAACTTACCAACTTGTGGCTCGACAGGTGTCATATACTGAGGTAGTGTAGGCCGTGGGTATTTGAAAGCGGTTTCCAGCGGATCAGTTAACGTAAGTAAATGAGCCATATTGAACAATGGCATAGTCATTCCTACTAGCACACCACCAATCAGTATCGTTGCATGTTTATTCTTCTTAGTCGACCAGTACACAAGGTCCATCAACATTGCACTTGGTATCCATACAGGTGTTGCTACGAAGTCATATGGATAGCCTAATCCAAACCAAGCACCCTTTGCAACCCACGTGTATATCGTCATGATGGTCGCGTAATAAGTAGCAGTACCTGGTACACCTGTAAATGTAAGGTAGTATATTGCACCAACAGCTAACATAGTTGATTGTGAAAGATTGAATATTACAAATGATGTCCAAGCCCAGTCTGTGTAGAATATATAATCACCAGCATTAATGGTCAGCAGTGTCGAGTTTACTGCAACCACTACTATGAATAGGTAATGTACACAACGTCGCATCCAAACCATATTGGTTATACTTCAATGATGACCATTATATAAAATTTTATTCCTTTGGCTCATCCACTAAAAATGAAATAAGGGGGGGTGGTAATTATTTATGGATTTACCGGTTTTTCCATCGCTGTCTTCCATATGAAGATGAATGCGAATACTATGATGACTGTAAGTACTATGAGTGCAAATATTCCGCTAGCCATTGCGTAAGCCCATGGATAGTATGTAAAACCTACCCATACACCAAAAGCTGTTGCGACCCATGACAATATAGCCCCAACTATGTAGAGTCCCTTCATGTTTTCTACTCTTTTACCAATCATTCTTTCGATCTCTTCCCTAGGAGAGTCTTTGGACATATGGCTATTAGGAAGCAAATACCTTTTTAAATTTTACTATGCTGACCTCTGTAAAATCTTAATAAGTATAAAAAGGAGGTGTAAAAACTCGTTTGATAGGGTTTTTCAAGTATATGAATGGTTCTTCTATGATATAGCCTATCGACATATCCTATTCCCTAGCTTGCTATAGATATTATAATTTACATTTAAACATAAATGAAACAAAGGAGAGTTCCCTTTCGGGAACGGATTTTACTGAATATGTTTATGGAATGCTCCTACTGTACAGTTTGCCCTCTAGAGCCATCTTGTACATTTCTGCTACGTACGGGTTACTTGGTGGTGATTCCACACCAAGCTCAATCATACGCGCATAGACTCTAACCACGTAACCCAATGCACCCATGAATGCTAGAACAACACCCATGTTGAATGACCAGTGGTTGGGCACAGCAAAGATTTCCTCGACGAACCAGAAGTGCCACATCTCGTTTATACCGATTGTGAACATGGTACCAAGGTAACCGATGATGGTTATCTTCAGACCAGTATTCACTGAATTATTAGGGCCTCTTAGAGATGGAATTCTTCGGTCATAGATCATGACAGCACCCCAACCCAATGGCAAAGCCACAAAGTGACTGTATAGCCACCAGTGAGCTGGTGTGAATGCCGAGTCTCTGATCGAAGTCTGGTGTAACGAACCGTCTACGAAGTTGTCTACTTCCACTGAAGCAGCTACCGAACCCAAGACTATGATCATTATCATAACCTTCTTGAGTCGCTGGATCTCTACTTCTTTTGGAATTAGTGCTGGCATCTGTGCCATATTTATTCAATTTCTAGTATGTCTTTCTTAATATATTAGTATTACAGTTGAAATTTTCAATAATATATTGTAATATTTTGATGTTGTTACTATTTAGGATAAGAAAATTTAAAGTAGAATGATGTATTTATGTTATAAATTCTATAGCTGTAATGATTAACAATTAAGATAAACATTATAGTTATACAAGTAGTGATTCTATGCGTAAAACCACAAACAAGATACAATTTGTAAAGATAAAACATATATCTTTGTTCATTGTCGTTATGGGTTAATGAAGACGAGCAAAACAATGTTAATATCGAGTCTTTTTGCGATAATAGTACTCAGCAGTGTTACAATTTTACTAGAAAATGCATGGGGTCATGGTGTACAAGCACAGTTGCAGAGTAGGTTCATTAGAGTTACAGATGAAACTTTCTCTACACAGACATTAGAAACTGGTGAAGAAATTGAGATTAGAGGAACGTTGATCAGTCTGGTCAACAGAGATACAAGAGCTTGGCTGTCTGTGTTTAGTGACTCTACCAACGCTGGTAATAGATGGGAGTTTCTTGCACGAGACCCACCTGGTAACGTATTTGATATTTCTGCAAATAGTGAAGTAGATTACTCGTTGCGGATAAAAGCACTTGAAGCAGGTGTGTACCACTTACATACACAGCTTAATGTTCAAGGTATAGGACCAGGTCTTGGTGCTGGTCAAACAGTGGTCGTAGAGGGTGAACCAATAGTGAAACCTGTCTCCACTGGAAGTGTTATCTATCAAAGTATAGTCATTGCTGCAGGACTAGGTGTATCGTTTGCGACAAAACCGTGGCAAGTGATCTAAACAAGCCACATACTTTTTTCATTTTAAGTATTAGGTTAATGGAAATTAAAATCTTGTAACTCTTACAAAATAGAAAACGGTAAAATAGAAAAAATAGAAAAAGTTAGGGGTGTATTACTTTAGCGATTCTTCTGGGATAAGACCAGTGCCTTCTCTTTCGTAGTGCTTGTCCAGCTCCTTGACCCATGTTTCCTTTGAAGAGACACCAATTCCTTTCTTTCTCATCCAGAATGCTATAACAGCAAGCAAGAATACAGCAAAGAGCATTGTCCCAAATATGTATACCATGACATCATAGAACAGGGGATCGTACACAGGACCTATCTGCCCAGTCATCTTAGTCAGTGACGCACCAATCCATGAAACTAAGGAAAATATCGCAAACATTAAACTATTGATGAATATGCGTGAATATATACATTTCTGTGTTTCTTATAACCTATTAATGACTATAACTAAAATCATTGATTATACTTATATGATCTAAATATAACAAAAATTAAAGGAGAATTATTGGACCTGTTTCTTAGTTCCTCGGGCCTTGACAAAGAATACAACTGCAACAGCGCCAAAGATAACAGCAAGAACTGCTATTAAAACGCCCATCTCACCAAATGCTTGACTAAGCATGGGTGTACCAGAACCATACGCATCCCCTTGGGCTGCTATTCCTATTCTTCTCTTTGCAAGTATAGTATTTTCTGTACATGAAAACTCTGGTATATCTAATGCAGCACATTCTTTCAATTGTTCTGGTGAAGCTTTCTGTATAGAACCACCAGTACCGCTACCATACATTTGGCCCATGACAGATGCACCTGCAAATGTTCCAAGTAATAGAACTGCACCTAAACTGTAAATCACGAGTCTGTTCATAATATTCTAGATAGAAAACATGGAATAGACGTATATAACTTTTCTGTTATTATTTCCGCTCTTGACCTCTATTAATCATGAAAATTGAATTTGAACCTACTATGTATACTTGTTTGATTACGCCATTATACGTAGCAATGGGTAGATTAGATGGATATATCCATTATCTAAATGTCCATAAAACTTCATCAATAATAAATTCCACATTTACAAACAATTCAATAATAGATATAATTACTCCGTCATTACTGAGGGATTATTAGATAGTCAGAATCCTTTACTCGGTTCTACTTGTTATGAAGTAATCAATATATTCCTGCAAAAGTGATTAATCCTTTATTCATAACGCTCCGTGATTTCGAGCTTTTATACTCATTTAAAATACCGTGTTAAATACTCGCCTAGGTATTTCTTTTGTATGTAATATTACAGGAAATGAGTCTCAATTAGTAGATATGCCGCCGGTGTGACTTGAACACACGACAGCTCGGTCTTCAGCATCACCCCAAAAAGGTCGAGTGCTCTCCCAGGCTGAGCTACGGCGGCACAGCGGTTACTTTAGGTAGCGCAAATTTAACAGTTTTGTTCTACACAAAATTAGTGTAAACATATATCACAAATATTCATTTGCTGAATCAAGTGATAAAGATGATTGCAATACAATATTCATGATACTGATATCGTTCTGGACTGCCATTATATTCATAAATACGAAGGCTATAATCTAACTCAAAAAGGAAGTGAAATTCATTGGAACAAACTGTTAAGAGTGTACAGAAAGAATGATCAGTTATGCCAAGCAATATCATCTATGTTCAGTCGCTTATTTACTACCCTAGCTAACATGAAAAGTAAATCAGACAGTCTATTAATATAGGGGATTATCTCGTGATTAATCTTTTCTTTAGTTGATAATTCAACGCAATTTCTTTCGGCTCTTCTAGCAATGCATCTCGCCAAATGTAGAAATGATGCTTCTTTACTTCCACCTGGTAAAATAAAGTATTGTATTACTCCGACTTCCTGCTCATACTTGTCAATAATATTCTCCAATTCCTTAACCATTATATCAGTAACTCTAGGAATATTGTTTGTATTATCAGGATATAATGGATCAGCCAAATCCGAACCTATTATGAATAGTTTTTCTTGTATTTGTTCAAGTAATTTCCTAATTTCATTATCATCAATGAATGATGCTACAATGCCTATAGAAGCGCTCAATTCATCAACATTACCATACGCATTTATTCGTACACTCGATTTTGAAACACGTTTACCGCCTATTAAGGAAGTATCGCCATTATCTCCGCCCTTAGTGTATATCTTTACCATACAAACACATCAATATCATTTTTTATTAACGTTGCATTATAACCTATACTTGTACTGAAAATAATACATACCAGCCAGAACCATTACCACAAATCCAAATCCGCCAGTAGTGTAAATAATCTTTCTGGTGAGCAGGTCATTACCAGTATAATTCAACATACTCGCATCTATAAGACCAAATACAATAGAACCAGAAATTATCAAAAAGGCAGCACCTACGCCGACTAGAACCTTAAGAGGTAATATGCCTAACAGAATATGTTTCACTATTTACACTCCATACCAATTATTGTTTAACAATATTACTTGAATTAATGGGTAATAAATAATATACAAACCATTAAGCAATCTCAACTTATCAACTATGAGGATAAAATAGAATAAATTTTAACAAGTTTGATCGCTCAACAGGGGATTACGTTGGATCAAACATCGCACACTAATACTTATTGAGATAACCATAATATGGTTATACTAGTATCTTTCACAACTCTTTGATAACTACATATTTTATGGTAAAATTTCACTCCCAACTACAGATATAGATTATTTCTTTCTGATTAGTGTATTAAGAGACCCGAACTAAATAATAATACAGCTCAAATAATTAAGTTAAAATCACGTATGACTGAACTCTTAATATGAGCAACGTGAAATATCAATACTATAATTCTACATCTAAAGACAAAAGCAAGATTTCCAAACTTATAGATCGCTTACCCACTGGTTCAGGGCTCATGGAAAGTGATATCGGTAAATGGTAGACCTACTTGGATTCTTTGAGATTGCTAACAAACTCAAGTGGACTGAAAGGAACGGATGGATAGCGAAGATCAAAGTAAAAGAACATGAATCGGTTGCAGGTCATTCTTATCTTACCGCACTCATATGTATGGTAATTGCGGAACAAAAGGGATTAAATACCAATAAAGTATTGAAGATGGCTCTACTTCATGATCTGGCAGAATCGATTACAGGCGATTATATGCCAAGTGAACTAACAAAGAAGACGAAGAACGATAAGGAAGTAAAAGCGATGAAAAATATTTTGGGTAAATTACCTCCAAATATACGTATAAGTTATAGCAGATTATGGAAAGACTACAAGGATATGTCAAGTAAGGAAGCTAAACTTGTTCACCAAATAGATAGGTTGGAGATGGCGTTACAGGCAAATGACTATTTGAAGAAAGGTTATAGTCATCAACTCCTAGAACAGTTCTTTCTTTCTGCAAGAGCAGGTATAAGAGATAAAGAATTATTGAAGATATTGAATAGTTTAAAGTAGGTTAAAACATAGGATTCTATATATAATACTTTCAAGCATTGAAAATAAGATAAGTAAGGATCAAAGATATCACTTTGAAACTGAAGAAATATACTGGAAATGTGATATCCACCATTGCTTTGAAAGAAAACAACAACAATGTTTGGGAACCTGTAGGTGAAGAAGACCTGCTGGACTGGTTGTAGAAAAGCATGGATGTATAATTTATCTCTGTGATAATGAGGGTAATGCAAAGGCCATAACATCATGGTTCAAGAGAGAAGATGTGGATAAGGTCGTTACACAAATGAAGATTGATGAAATGGTTAATATGTTGACAAGATAAAGATCCCTGTATATCTTTTTAAGTAATGGACAAAGATGGTTTTGTGATCGGTGTTCAACTTGAAATTTGAAAAAGAGATCGAGGTAAAAGGTCATCTAATAGATTCTATGATATTAACTAGAATATTCGATAAAATCATGGATCTAAATGGTGATTTTGAAGTTTTAGATTTTAGTATAGGGAAAGAGAAAATGGCTCCAAGTTATGCTAAACTACTGATCAAGGGTAAAAACAAGAAACATCTTGAACAATTGATGGAAGAAGTTTCTCGTGAAGGAGCAGTTCCTGTTTTAATAGAGAGTGTTATGTTGGAGAAGGCACCACGAGATATGGTCATGCCTGATAACTTCTACAGTTCAACAAATAATCCAACTTTCATACACAAAGATGATTGGATCGAAGTAGAAAATATGATGATGGATAAATGTATTGTTTATGATCAGGAAAAGAATAGAGCATACTGCAAACCTGTAAGGAGTGTCAAGAAGGATGATCTTATAATTGTTGGAGAGAAAGGCGTTAAAATTTCACCTCCAGAGAGGCCTAGGGAAGGTGTGGATGTTTTTCAGTTCATGAGTAGTAACAGTTCTAGTGAAAGGCCTACACAGCATGTAGCAAGAAAAATTGGCCATGATATCTATTATACGAAATTAAAAAAAGGAAGAATAGTGGTAGTAGGAGGGCCAGCGATAGTGCATACTGGAGCATCTGAATCGCTTGCAAAGTTGATAAGAATGGGTTACATAGACGGTTTGCTTGCGGGTAATGCATTAGCAGTTCATGATATGGAGTATGCATTAATGGGAACATCACTTGGTATGTATGTTAAAGATGGAACACTTGCAGTTAGGGGACATAGAAATCACATGCAAACAGTGAACGAAGTCTTCAAGGCTGGTTCAATAAAGGAGATGGTTAAGAAAGGTGTTCTGAAAAGTGGTATAATGTATGAATGTATTAAGAATGATATTCCATATGTATTGGCAGGTTCTTTACGCGATGACGGTCCCATTCCTGATTGTATAACAGATGTTGTGGAGTCACAGAAGAAGTATAAGGAAATTCTTAGGAGTGTTGATATGGTGCTTATGCTCTGTACTATGCTTCATTCTATTGCTGTAGGAAATATGTTATCTTCTAATGTAAAGGTGATTGCTGTTGATATCAGTCAGCCAGTTGTTACAAAATTGCTAGATAGAGGTACTTTACAGGCAATAGGGATAGTATCAGATGTGGGTGCGTTCTTACCTATGATAGTAGACCATCTGGAACAGATAAGCAAAACTAAGTAGATATACTTGCAATCTTCTTCCTTATCAACTCAGTAGTAAGTTTGGGATCTGCTCTACCTCTTGTAGACTGTATAACCTTTCCCAATAGGAAGTTTATGGCCTTCTCGTTCTTCAGAGCGTCCCGCACAGCAATAGTTTCCTTCGCAAATACATCATCTACAATTTGTATAAGAGCTTCCTCATTACTTATCTTCGTAGCTTTAAGATTATTCATCACTACTGATGGCATTTCCCCGCTTTTGACTATCTGTTGCAAGATCTGTTTTGCTGTATTCCTGCTAATTGTGGATTGGTTTACAAGTTTAACAAGCTCAGCTATATGTGAAGGTTTTATCTTCAGCGATCTTATACCATTAGCCTCATTGATAAACACTTTTAGATCGGTAACGAACCAGTTAGATATCTCTTTCGCATCATCATATAACTTCAAGCTCTCTTCAAAAAAGTCAGCCGTGTCTTTCTCATCAATTAAGATCTGGGCATTTTGTTCCGATAAACCAAAATTTTCAACAAATCTAGACTTTCTTGCATCTGGTAGCTCTGGCATTTGTTTTGTTAGAGAATTTATTAACTCATTACCTAAATATGCCGCGGGAATATCTGGTTCTGGAAAGTAACGATAATCCTGTTCCTCCTCCTTGGTTCTGGACTGGATCGTAATTCTTCTAATATCATCCCAATGCCTCGTCTCAGATTTCACTTCAATACCCTTAATACCAAAACTTTTTTGTCTTGATATTTCAAACACTAATGCTTTCTCCACTTCCTTGAAGGAACCAACATTTTTGATCTCTACTTTTTTTTTGTTTTCCTGAGAAATATTGACGTCACACCTTACAGCGCCATCTAACTTTGTGTCACACGTTCCAAGATGTTCCAGTACCGATACAAGTTTATTTAGAAAAAGTTTAACATCTTTCGGATCATCAAAGTCAGGTTCAGTAACTATTTCCATGAGCGCTACTCCGGCCCTGTTATAATCTACTAGTGTGTAGTTAGATGTCGCTATACCACTTTCGTAAACTAATCTACCTGGATCCTCTTCTAGCTGAATACGTCTGATCCTGACTTTCTTGTGATCAAATTCTACTGTACCACCAGAACCTATACTGCTTATCTGATAACTATTATACTGTGTTATCTGAAAATTTTTTGGAAGATCTGGATAGAAGTAATTCTTTCTGTAGAACGATACTACATCGGGTATCTTGCAGTTCAATGCCAGTGAGAGCATTAATGCATTTTCTAATGCTTTTTTATTCAACAATGGTAGCGTTCCAGGTAATCCCAGGCATATAGGACAAATATTTCCGTTTGGTTGCTTTCCCCTATAGTCAGCCTCACATGAACAGAAGAGCTTGCTCTTCAGGCCTGTCATTTGGCAATGTATTTCAAGTCCAATATTGATCTTCATACAATAACCTTCTTCACATCGGTAATCTCTTCGAATGCATATGCAGCTCTTATTAGTAGTTCCTCACTCAAGTGATCTCCCATTATCTGCAATCCAATGGGTAAACCATCTGTAAATGCGCATGGAATAGAAATTGATGGTATACCTATAAGGTTAGCAGCAACAGTATCTATATCTGTCATATACATATGCAACGGATCCATAGTTTTTTCACCAATTTTAAACGGTAGAATAGGCATAGTTGGTGCAATCAATAGATCGTATGTTTTGAATAAAGATGCGAATTCTTGCTTGATTAAAGTTCGTACCTTCTGCGCCTTGAGGTAATATTTTCCGTAGTAACCAGATGATAACACGTATGTACCAATAATTATTCTTCTCTTTACCACATCACCAAAGTTACTTCGTACCTTCGTATAGTAAGAATTCCATTCAAAACCTTCTGGACCCATATCTATACCATAACGTACACCATCATATCTTGCAAGGTTACTACTAGCCTCTGCCATTGCTATTGTATAATATGATGCTAATGCGTATTGTAATGAATCAATGGAAACTTCATTAAGATTAGCGCCTAGACTCTCAAATTTACTTGCAGCATCATGTATTGTTTTAGACACATGTTCATCTACATCAGAGATCATTTCTCTAACTAAACCGATCTTCAGACCCTTTACACCTTGCGTTATTGTTGCTGTATAATCTTTTGTATCAACATCAAGTGTTGTATGATCCATTGAATCTCTTCCTGTTATACAATTCAGCATCAATGCTGTATCGTAAACAGATCTACACATAGGTCCGATCAGTTCCAAGCTGTTTGCAAATGAAACTAGGCCGAATCTGCTAACTAAACCATAAGTGGGTTTCAAACCTACTACTGAGCAGAAACTTGCAGGACATCTTATAGAACCACCAGTATCAGACCCAAGAGCAAGTGTAGTTTCTCCAGCTGCTAACGATGCTGCACTGCCTCCAGAAGAACCTCCAGGAACTCTCTCGATATCCCATGGATTCCTAGTTTCCTTAAATCTACTAAATTCTGTAGTTGTACCCATCGCAAACTCATCAAGGTTTGTTTTCCCAATTATTATTGCGCCTTCACGTTCAAGCATTTCTATAACAGTTGCGTTGTATGGTGGAATATAATGCTCAAGTATCTTTGATGCACATGTTGTTTTCATATTACTAGTACATATGTTATCCTTTACAGCTATTGCGATACCAGCAAGTTTTCCCAACTTCTCTCCCCTCTTCACAGCACTATCAACCTCTCTTGCTCTTTCAATAGCCAAATCGTTTAGTGATATGTATGCATGTACATTACTTTCAACCTTTTTTATATGATCAAATATTTTTGCAATATATTCTTCTGTACTTACATATCCTTTTTTGATCTGTGTTACAATATCTGCTGCGCTAGAAGTTAATAGATCCATTGTTATCATGCCATCTTTGGTGCTTTAACGAATTTTTCTTTACTGTTCTTTACAACACTCAATACATTATCAGTTGATTCTTTTGGTACATCATCCCTGAACTTCGAGTATGGCACACTCCTCTGCGATATATGAATATCTTCCAGTGATATTTTATCTAATGTATCAAAATAACTTATTATCTGCTCAACTTGTTTTGTATAAACTTCCAGTTCTTTATCATCAAGTTCTATCCTTGCTAACCATGCTAGGTGTTTTACTTCCTCTTTACTTACCATCATACCACCCTATGGTGCTAGTCTATCTTTATCTCTAGGATAAAGTGTTGTATCCCTTATATTTTCTACGCCTGTAAATGTCATGAGAAACCTCTCTAAGCCTAGTCCAAATCCTGCATGAGGAGGTACACCATAATCGAATACTCTAAGATGGTAATCGAATGCCTCTGTATTCAATCCCTGTTTCTTCATACGTTCAAGTAGTTTGTCTTTCCTGTTTATTCTGCTACTACCGGATGAAATTTCTAATTCTCCATACATGAGATCGAATGACTCACATAGTTTCTCATCGCTGATTTTTGGTTTAGTATAGAATGGTTTTGATATCGATGGCCAGTCGGTGATGAAATAATAGCCTTGTATTATAGAACCAAGTTTTTTCAGATTATCTGTGGAAAAATCATCCCCCCACTCTATCCTTTCGTCCTCTTTCTTTAACAACTCAATGAGTTCATTGTATGAATATCTTGGGAATGGAAGACTTGGTTTATCTATCTTATTTTGCAGAACCTCTAATTCTTCTGATTTATTTTTTATAACGTATTCTATAATATATACAACCATTCTTTCCAATAAATTAATAACATCATTATAGTCTACAAATATCTCTTCTACGTCTATTGATATTGCCTCAGATAAATGTCTCATAGTTCTGGAAGGTTCTGCCCTAAATATTGGTCCTATTTCGAACACATGTTCAAATGCCATAGTAAGTTGTTCTTTATACAACTGTGGACTCTGCACAAGAAATGCCTCTCTATCATAGTAAAATATCGGGAAGAGAGCTGCACCACCTTCTGTTGCAGTAGCTATTATCTTTGGTGTGTTAACTTCAATAAATCCCTCTTTATTCAGAAATTCGCGTATCGCGTTTAGTGTGTTATGTCTAATATTGAACACTGCTCGCAGAACTTTTCTACGGAGATCAATGGCTCGCAGATCCAATCTTATATCTATATTTGGTACTGTTCTACTATACACCTGAAAAGGTGGTACTTTCTTCGCTATGGAAAATATCTTCATCTCTTCAGGAATTACCTCTGCTCCGTTTGGTGCGTTCTGCATCATTCTTACCTTGCCCTTCACACCTATGCTAGAATGTTCCTTAACTTCCCTGATCTTATCAAAAAGTATTTTTCCACACTCATCAAGTTTCGCAGTAACCTGTATCTCTCCATCCTTATCTGTAATCATAATAAATGTGATATTTCCATGATCACGTATGCTGGAGACCCAGCCCATAACAAGAACGTTGTCATCATTCAAATCTGGTTTTATCTGTGATGAATAATGTGTTCTTCTCCAGTCTTCGAGATCTTCTTCACTCAACACAGTAAAAAACCTCTTCATTAGCAATTTAACTCTTTACGTAAAGCATTAAACACTTCCTCTGCTTTCTCTATTTCAACAGAACCCGTTGCAAAATTCACTTTACCTCCTCCTTTACCCCCGAATTTGTTGAGAGTAGATTTTAGAATAACACTACAATCTATTTGTAAGTTCTCATTACATGCAAGTACAACTGTTGCTCTAGAATTAATGTTCATAAATAATACTATAGAATTATTTTGTTTTATAATATCTCTAGTTTTTTTCATAACTATTGAATCATCAAACATCTCTATGATCATTGCATAAATGATTTTATCATCTTTGTTTGTAGGTATCAAAGAATTAATAGAATTTTCGGTAAGAATAACCATTCTCTTCTTGTATATATCCAACTCTTTTTTCAAATTTTTAGCCGTAGCTTCCAATGTCTTTACACTTGCTCCAAGCTCGCGTGCAACCTTTATACACTTCATACTTAACTCTAATGCTGATTTTTGTGCTTCTTTACCTACAAGAAATTCTATTCCATATTGATCATTTTCTTTCGATATCCTTGTAACAAGGAAGAATCCACATTCATTAGTTTTTTGTGTGTGTTCTCTTGTACAGGCTGAATAATCATAGTTATCAATTTCTATTACTCTCACGTCTCCAGATATACGTTCTTCATAGGCACGCATATGTGGAAATATTTCACGAGCTTCCCCTATCGATACGAATTTATGTTCTTTCACTTCTCTTCCTTCTTCAATTACTCTATTGGTCATGACTTCAGCTTGATAAATTATATCTAGAGTAAGTTTAGGACTCTTCAAATACACCTTGTTGATCGTGTCACGATGATCAACTTTTCTTACAGATATTCCATCTACTAGTTGTTGCAGACTTCGCATGAATATGTGTTCTGCAGTGTGTGCTAACTTGGAATTCATTAGTATCACAATGAATTATCGTTAATTAATTTAACATATGCATAGCTCTCGACAACGCGGAGTGTAATGATGATAGATTTTCTTTTGTATTTCAGTATATGAGATTGTAACTGTTACGTTTTTAATAACCTTCCTATGGAGTAATACTTATGATGAACGTAATATCGACTATAGGTTCACATTGCTCATTACAGATCTTAAAGGGAGCTAAAGATGAAGGATTCAAAACATTATTAGTTTGCAAAAAGGAAAGAGAGGATTTGTATAAACGTTTCAAGTTCATTGATGAATTTATACTAGTAGATGATTTTATACAAATTCTTGATCAAAATGTCTTAGATAAGTTCCAAAAAAACGATACAATTCTAGTTCCGCATGGCACATTGATATCTAATATGAATAGTCAACAAATAGAAAATATGAAGATTCCTTTCTTTGGAAATAAGTGGATACTGCGCTGGGAATCTGATAGGAAGCTAAAAGAGAAGTTAATGAAAGAATCCAAATTAGAAACACCGAATAGTGTGAATGGTCCAAACGATATCAACAGTATGGTTATAGTGAAATTACATGGTGCAGCTGGAGGTAAGGGATACTTCCTTGCATGGGATAAGAAGAGCTTCATGGAAGGTGCTGATAAACTCAAAAACCAGGGTCTAATAAAGGATGAAAATGATCTATACATACAAGAATATGTCTTTGGTGTTCCTGTATATCTTCAGTATTTCTATTCTCCACTAAAAAACAATGTTGAATTCATGGGTATTGATCGCAGATATGAATCCGATGTTGATGGACTTGGAAGAATTCCAAGCAGGCATCAGCTGAAGATTGATGTAGAACCTTCATACACAGTTGTAGGAAATATACCTATAGTTTTGAGAGAGTCGTTGCTTAACGAAGTGTATAAGATGGGAGAAAGGTTTGTTGAAACATCAAAGAGATTTGTTGAACCGGGTATGGTTGGACCATTCTGCATTGAGGGTGTCTATGATAAAGAGGGTAGATTCATATCTTTTGAATTCTCTGCAAGAATAGTTGCGGGTACAAATCTCTACATCGATGGATCACCCTACACAGCATTAACATATGATGAACCTATGAGCACTGGTAGAAGGCTTGCAAGGGAAATCAAAAATGCAAATAATAGTAATGAGTTGAGCAAAATTGTTACTTAGGAAAAATATTTCATTAATTACTTGTAGGATTAGTCAGATTAACTACTACATCTGAGTAAAATATAGAACCATTTCCTTAGATATCTAATTTGAAGATGATTAAATTAGTTTTAACATTATCTGTTATTATAAACCTGAATTATTAAATATGAAGTAGATCATCTAAAACTATGGTTAATCCAGATGCGTCAACATGTAATTTTCCTTATTTGGTTAAAACATACGATTCACAAGGAATGTTTAAGAATTACACTAATTGGTATAATATAGCGTCAGAAGTTTTTAATAAAAAGATTAAGGATTTAGAACAATTCCGAAAATTAGTTTTTCTAGGGATGGGAGGTTCTTCACATGTAGGTCTAGTCGTAACAGAATCTCTGTATAATAATAAGATCATCACCAAAGTAAACAATAGTTATATCTTATCACCATTAGTAGACGAAGATACTCTTGTAATAGCTACAAGTGTATCAGGAGATACCGATGAAACTATAAGAGCGATGATGGATGCAAAGAATAGAAAGGCAAAGATTATTGCATTTTCTTCCGGAGGAAAGATGCAAAGAATGGCGTTAGACAACGGAATGGATTATGTGAAGATTGGTAGTTATGGCACACCTAGAGAGTCCCTTCCAGCTTATGTTTTTGCGATTATTGCACAGATTGCAACAATAGATAGAAATTTATATCAAGATGCGGGTATAGCAATAGAACGTCTTAAAGAACTTTCGACTACATTGTTATCTGAACAAATAGATTCATCACCTTCTGAAATGTTTGAAAAAAATATTTTAAATATTGCAACAAGGATTTCCAAATCGGATCTTCCACTTATATTGTGTTCACCAATTCAGATGTCAGTAGGAACCAGATTCAAGAGTGCGTTAAATGAAAATGCGAAAATGGATGTTGTTTTTAACGATGTATTTGAAGCTTCTCATAATACTGTAGTTCCTTTTGTCAAACCATTCAATAGAATCGTTATACTTCTATCTAACCAGTTTGACGATCAATATACACAAAAAAGATTTGAGGCTATCAAGCAACTACTAGATAACCAGAAAATTGAATTTTTAGAAATTTATTCGCGAGGGCGTAATAAATTTGAAAGTATTATTTCCACAATATTTATTGCTGATCTAATATCGATGACAATAGCTATCTTACATGGTATTGACCCAACTCCCATTACATGTATAGATTATCTCAAGAAACATACGAAATAATTTTAGTTAATAGAAATAGAAATCCTAATGGAAATTCTAAGTGTTACACTACATATGTTTTCATCTTTTTACTAAATATAGGCACACAATTGTGATTAAAATTACTAGTGATATAGGGATTACAGGGGAGAACGCGTGTATACAAATGAAATAGATAACCAATAACCATACAAAAGTTATGCGTAATAAAACAACCCTTCACACGATAGTAATCAGCGAAATAGAGAATTCTTGTTAGGTAGAATATAAGAAGCATTCAAATAAAATTAACAATTAAGCATAGATGTGAACGAACCACATGTTTATGCAGCCGTAATTATATTTTTTTACATAGGAATAGATTTGGCAGTAGCACTGTATTACTCAAGTAAGTATGGAGATAAGGAATGGCAAAAAATAAAGGTATTTGGTATTTTTACAAAAGCATTGAAGAATGTTATGAAAAATAATATCTAGTTTATTATAATAAAAACAAAAACCTTTATGAATAAAAAATAGAAGGTAAAAGATATGGCTGAAGAAATAGAAACATACTGGTCAGAATGGATAGATTTTGACAAAACAAATGTTGAAGTGGTTCCGGAATTACCAGGTGTTTATATGATGCATGCAGCTATGAAGATCCTTTACATTGGATCTAGTATAAACCTAAGGCAAAGCTTGCTTGAATCGATCTCTCATTCATGCATTAATGAGGCAAAAAGATTCCGTTATATGACTACACAATCTAATGAAAAAATGAAAGAGAAGCTTCTTAATGAATACCGTGAGAAACATGGGAAATTACCCAAGTGTATGGATAAGATATAATATTATCCTTCAAAAGGTTGATTTATTTTATTAAAACATATTTGTTGAGGAATAAACTCAAGGATATCTCAAGGAAAAACAATTATTCCTCTACTATGAACTGTAATCGTACCGTAAAATGTTTTTTCGTAGTTGAATCAGTCTGCTTTACTACTAGTTTCCAGATTCCAATAGAATCGGAGCCAGAAATTGGTAACTGTACTATTACAGAGCCTGTTTCATCAGTAGTATAACGGTTAGATTCTAAACTAGAAGGTGCATTAACGATAAGGTTTACTAGGGATTCTGATCTAGAGCCAGTTATAGTTACCTCGACTGTATCTCCTACCCTATATTTTCCTTTATCAATAGATATCTTAAGAGTGCCCGGATCTTCTCCTGATTCAACTTTAGTAGTAGTAGTAGTAGTAGTAATAGAAACTTTTACAATAAATGTAGCACTAGTTCTGTGTACTATCTGTTTCACATCTATCTTATATGTTCCAGCAACGACTTTTTGATCAAGAAAACAGGTGGTACTCCAGAGGAGAGTTTGATTATTAACTTGTGGATTTGATCCACAAATTAATGCACCTACGGGATCAGTTATCTTTAACGAAATTGGAGTATCAAGTACTGCAGAACCAGTTATCTTAATCCTTGCTCCAGGACTATATTCTTCCTTATCGGTTCTTATAACAAGTTTCCCTCCTTGAAGAGGTGGTAACGCTCCTTCAGGTAACTCAGTCAAAATCTTAATAACAGCTGACTTATCAGTAGAATCTATAGCTTTTATCATATGTGGACCAACACCAATATGATCTGAAACAAGAATAATAGTATTGAACATTCCATGCTGATCCGTTGTGAATCTTCCAACTTCGTCTAGGTCAATATATATTATAATTGCAGAATTGGTACTGTATCCTTTTCCTGTTACTATAATCTGTTCACCTAGAATTACCCTATCTTTATTAACATTAACTTCTGGTGTTACTATCTTTACAAGTAAAGATTCCTTTGATTCTCTAACCCTAACCTTAGATACCTCTCCATTTTGCAATTCAATACCGTTATTATCTTTAGCAATCCAATCAAATTTAGAAGAAGCTGGATCAGATACCTTTATGATGAAAATTGTTCTTTCTCCTGGACCTAGGTCGGATCGTGTAGCAGTGAATGTCATAGTATTATCATTCCTTTCGCTATCCCATCCTCTAGCTATTGCACCAAATGGTCTTCTATCAGTGAACGTAACTTCAAATTCGTTAATAGCATTGGTACTCTTCGAAGAGTTAACCACAAGTAACATTAATACTGACTTCTTTCCCTTTGTTAGTACTCTTGTAGAAAATTTATCTTCCTGTGCCAACGCGCTAGCATTCACACTAAAGATTAACATCGCTATAAGTCCAATTACTAATACTGATTTACATCGCATAAAACAAGTAAATATGTGATTCTTTTATTTGTTATGTTTACTTAATAACACATTATTATCAAATTTACTTTCATAGAAATCTATTTCTACATAGAATCTTAGTCACCGTATATATGAATTGGCTTGAAAATTTCTATAATTAGGTTATTCCGCAGAGAGATCCCAATAGTTAGCATCCTTCACATCTTCTGTTGGAAAGCCATTAGATTTCCATTCCCTTAATGATTTCACGTATAGTTTTACATTTCTATACCCAGCAAGAAGTAGTCCATAGTATGCCAGTCCTGAGAGTGTACCAACACTACCACAGTATGTGATCACCTCTTGGGTATCAGAAAGTCCACGGTTCTTCACAAGTCTCTTTAACTCCTCTGAAGACCGAAGGATAGAATTCTCTCCAGCGAAAGTCTTCCATGGTATGTTAATTGCCCTAGGTATATGGTGATCCAGATAGTTCAATCGCTCCCTAGAGTCAAGTAGCACCTTGCCATTATATCCGCCAGAAGAATTAACATAATCTATAGTAGCAAGAATATCATTGTTTATCTTTAGGGAGTGCTTTGTTTTTTTGTAAACTCTCTTCTTCTTCTCTATTTTAAAACCCATTGACTTCCATGTACTATACGTAATTCCTAGAAGTGAAACATTTTGATGTCCTATATATTCTAGTGTCCAAGCAACCCTTGCTGCTAGTGCACCGAATGTATCGTCATAAACTACAACGTGTATATTATCATCTATACCAACATTCGCAAATAAACTTACTACTATTTCTATACTCTCTGCATTTAGTACACCTGCCAAAGGTATTGAAATAGCACTAGGGATGTGTCCATCGTTATACTCTTCAGTTTTTCTCACATCAACAACTCTTACGGACTTTTTTGTAGTGCTCTTTATCAGTTGATTAGGATTAATAATAATCGGATACTTTCTATCTAGACTCATATTCAATTGCCTTCGACTTCAAGCTGCACATTCGCCTCTAGCTGTCTTTGCTAAAAACTGGACATCATTACCATAATCAATATATGATTCGGGACTCTGTTCTGGACTAGGCAATGGGGTAACTGTATCAATAATAGTCTTCAGATCTTTAGAGTTCTTTACATTCATAGAACCCTCACCTCGAAGAATCCTGTATATCCATTCATTCAGTTTCTCACCCTCATTCTTTTCTTGCCTATAGAGTTCGATTATCTTCAACACAACATCGATAATTTTCTTTGCTGGAACCCTTGTGAACACCTTTCCAAGGGATGATTTTTCTCCAGTGCTACCTCCTAGGAGCATGTTATAAGTTGGAGCCAGTGTATTATTTACTCTTGATGCACCACCATAGAAACCCATAGTAGCAATTTCATGTTGTCCGCAGGAGTTTGGACATCCACTTATCTTTATGGTAGAATCCCTGAGTTCATCATCCATATCTAGACCTAGTTCAGTAAACTTGGCTTGTATTTCTTTTGCGAGTCTATGTGAATTTGTTATTGCTAAATTACATGATGTTGTACCAACACATCCCACAGGAGATGCAATAGTTAATGCTCCTGAATTTGCAAGTCCGGTTTGTACAAGCCTCTGATATAGATCAAGTAAATCTGATTGCAGAACCCATCTTAACACTATATTCTGCGCTGGTGTTGTACGCACACATCCTTCTGCACTAAATTCCCTGCATATTTCGGCAAGTACTTTGAGCTGTCTTGATGTTATATCACCAGCCTGTAATGTGATAAATGCCACTGTATACCCTTGTTGTTTCTGTTGTACTACGTTTGTGTGTAACCACTTCTGATAGCCTAGTGGATTATCTGTAGATTCGTATGAGATAATTGATGCGGCAATGCTTGGTACTTGTTCTTCTATAATCTCTAACTTTGTTGTGATAGACTTGGTAGCATTCACAATTATACGTTCTTTCAAAACAAGTTTTTGGAACTTCTCAAAACCCATATCATGTACGAGATACCTCATTCGGTTTCTGTGCATCTTTTCCCTATCACCAAGTCTATCAAACAGCCTTATCGTTGCAATACATGTAGATAAGATATCTTTCATAGGTGTAAATTCCTCAAGAAGTTCTCCAATGAATGAAGCCGGACCAAGGCCACCTCCTAGATATATCCTGAAACCAGTGATCAGTTGTCCATTGATTTCTTTCACTGCTGGAACCAATCCAATATCTGCTATTCTAACAAGATTGCTATGATCTTCACAGCACGCAAAGTTGAATTTAAATTTTCTCGGCAGGTTCTGATTTAATGGATTCCTTAGGAAGAACTTTGCTATAGCATTTGCATGTGGTGTTGCATCAAATGCTTCATTTATACAGACACCTGCAAAGTGACTGCATATAACATTTCGTATAGTGTTGCCGCAAGCTTCCCTACTTGTGAGACCAACATCGACCAAACCTCGCATCACTTCTGAAACATCATCTAGATGAACCCAATGGAGCTGAATATTTTGTCTGGTTGATACATGTGCACTCCCGATAGAGAATGCATCACTAAGGAAAGCAAACTTCTTTAATTGTTCCGATGTAATTATTCCTGATGGTACCTTTACACGCACCATACTATAGTCAGCTTGCATTCTGGAACCGTAAGCCCCATTCTGAAGCCTAAACCTGCGGAATTCATCCTCACTGATCTTCTTCTGTCTGTAAAGCTTTTCAATTTCAGCAAATGTGGTAACCTCTTCTGGTATACCCCAATTATTCTGGGTCCTCTTTATCTGCAATTTACTATTCAGTGCCTTACTCTTCATAAAATCCCACACCTTTCATACAATAATAAAACTCCATCAACATTAATTATACACCTTTGCTTTATATTTTCCTAATACATTATTTAAATATTAATATTAGCTCAACCAAATTCTATAGAAGTTTTTATTATTTTATAGATTGTTTTTACAAATTACTATACAAACATATAATAATGTATACAATTTTCATGTGTGAATTATTAAAGATTTAACATTGGATTGAATTTACTAAAGAGAGTGTCATATATAACCACTCCAATGGATTATTAGACAACAATCAGTAATCAACTTCCTATACTAATATGAAGATAATTTAATAATTACACATTGTGAAAATAGAAACCATGATTTTACTTTAACATTAACCAATTATATAGTATTATTGGATCTTTATACTAAGTTACAACCCGTAACATTAGCGATAAACTATTGTGTAGATTGAATATAAAATAATAACCAATTTTCATGAAAATGACTTTAATTCAATAAGATATATTATACAATTAATATAATGGTGCAACAGTTTACAATTTTCAATAAATAATTGAATTGTATTGATCAATGATGATAAAATTAAGAAATAAAATTAGATAATCGTTTCATAGATGCCGTAATATCTTTTTCATATGTTACTGCATATTATCTTAAGGATTAAATGTAGTTATCTTATGAGTAGATTCATGCAGATCAACTTGCGTAAGAAATGGCGTAGGCTAATAGCTTTTGGTTTATTATGGGCATTCATATTATTTCCAATACCATTTCTACCTTTATTTGGAATAGAGCCAACCCCCGAATCAATACAGGCGCTACTAATAATAACTACTGTAGTCTCAATACCTATGGTGTTTCTCGTCATATTCATGAAATAAGTAACTGTATTGAGAATCAATATATTTACTTAATATTTTATATTGATTTTATATTCATATTTCTGTATGTGAATAAGCAATGAATTCAGAGAAAGTGATATGCGTATATCAAGGAATAACTAGAGTAATTGAAATATGAAATTACTGTAATAAAGAGAGATTGGAAGACAAAGATCTCAAGGTATGAAATAGATCAAGTAAGGAGGAAAAGATATGAATTCAATTCTTAACCTGAAGGATCTGTCTAAAATTACCGTTGCCACTGTTTCTTTTTTATATAATTCACAATTATAATGTTGATATTAATTATTGGATATTAACAAAACATCACATGTTTTTCCACATCTTCATAATTCCTATAACACCTAAAATTATAATTACAACAAAAATTATGCCAGCAACAAATGTATACTGAGTGGTAGATCCAACTATAATTCCTAGGAATGCCAAACCTAGTCCAACTGTTATCAATTTGTATATCCAAATTTTGCGTATACGTGTCAATTTCTCAGCTAAGAATTACAAGTTTATTAGTATTGTTTACATATACAAACAATTTTTAATTAATAACTCCTACAGAGATTACCTTAAACAAGTAAAGTGGTTCTATGAGATTTATGATTGTGGCTATAACTGTACAGATATTGAAGGTTATTACGCAATAATTCAATAAAATACTAATTATAAAGTCAAAAATTTTGTAATATTTATTTATGAATGGTAACGTGAAAGTATATCATATTACCTTTTTACCGTCAGGATCACTTTTTATGTAAAATTTATAACAATTCTATTTACATGACCAAGATTTAAGACAAGATAGTCTAGATAACACAATGAGTAAGGAAAATAATATTTCATCGCAGATAGGTATGGCTGTTAACCAGATACAGAAAGTCAAACAGAAATTCGCCAAGGAACCAGCAGACGAAAGCATTGAAGACGATCTTATTAGTCTTGATTTTCTCGTTATGACAATAAGACTACACAAGAATTATAGAAAAGAGACCATAGAAAATATATAGTCGCCTTCAATTCAGTGTTTTTCTTCTTTATATGTACACGTGTACATATAATATAATATAATATAATATAATATAATATAATATAATATAATATAATATAATATAATATAATATAATACAATATCATATAAACAAGAATGGGAAGAACGTATAGTTCATCACTGCCTACGGTAAAAATACTTGTAATCGAATAGAATTCACGATGTAGTTATTTGTATGTTTTTCTGACAAATTTTACTACATTATTAATTATCTTGTATGATGCAGCTAGATGATTGTTAGGGTTGAATATTATTTTCAATTCATCATTATTTAATATAGATGAAATTTCCTTATCATTTCTTAATGCAACAAAGAAATGAATTTCTTTCTTCGTCGCATCAAATGCTATTGTCTGTATTGTTCTATACGCTTGTAACCTAGGCATTCCTTTCTTTATGAGTGCGTCGAGTACAAATTCAGAATATATCTGTCCTCTTGTAAGTTCCAGATTTTGTGATATACGATTTTCATCCACATTCAAACCCATAATAACCTTTACCATACTATTCAACATTTCATCCAGAAGTATCACAGTAATAGGTATAGTAAAGCGTTCATTGGCTGAGTTGGAAAGATCTCTTTCATGCCATAAACTTATGTTTTCTAAGGATACACTTACCATAGATTTAATTAATCTTGCAAGAGATGAAGTTCTTTCACTCTTTATAGGGTTCTTTTTTACCGGAACTGCACTGCTACCCATTTGCCCTTTCATGAACGGTTCCATTACTTCATTAATTTCTGTGCGCTGCAAATTACGTATTTCAACAGCAATCTTATCTAGTGTTGATGCTATGAGTGCAACAGTAAATATTAACTCCGAATGTCTTTCCCTTGAAACAATTTGTGTTGCAGCACATATAGGATATAATTTCAATTTCTTAGCAACAAGTTTTTGCACATCAAGTGCCTTGATACCCATCAATGAACCAGTGCCAACTACACCCAATGTCTTACATACAAGCACACGTCTTTCCATCTCCTTGAGCCTTTCAATATGATTGGCCATATCCGAAGCCCAAACCGCAAATTTTAGACCAAATGCAATTATACTTGCATGTTGACCATGTGTTCTACCAACTGCAGGTGTATCTTTGTACTTTACAGCCTTTTCTACCAATAGTGTAGTAAATTTGATTATCTTCGGTTTTAGTACCTGTAAGGAATCACGTATCTGCATAGATATTACTGTATCAACAACATCATAACTCGTTAAACCGTAATGAATCCATGGTTTTACATCATTGTCACAAAGCTCATTTATTGATTCAACTATTGCAGCAGTATCATGTTCGCTAACTGCTTCGAGTTCCTTCACTCTCTTAATTGATATATTACCAGATCTTGCTTTTAATGCAATCTCTTTTGCAGCTTTAGGAGGTATAAGACCTATCTCTCCTTGCGCTTGAGCAACACTAGCCTCAAACTCAAGCTCATAATCTAAACGACTCTGTTCTTCAAAGATACGTTTGATCTCATCACTACCATATCTGCCAGTGTCAATAGGTAGGATAGGCATGATCTCATTGCGCTAATCAAGTAAAATAAACGTTTAGTGGTAACAAAAAATTAATAAAAAGAATATACTTAATACTGCTGTTGCTCCTCAGGCGGTTTGATCTTTTTAAAACTTCTATATAGTAAAATATCATATATCGTTTTTAATGTACCGCCAAAGATAAATGGAAATGATAGCGATACGAACTGAAATATGTACCCTACTAGTGTGGGACTAGCAGAAAATGGAATATTTCGTGAAAGATTTGTTATCCCTGTCACCGCAGTTCTTTCTTCGGGTTTCACTATTGCAACAACGTATGATTGCCTTATCGGCACATCCATATTCGAAAAGAACATTCTAACCAAGAAAAATGCTATTGCCAGATGTAGTGAAGGTACCAGCGCAAAGGGGATAAGTAACATGTTAGCTGGTATATGTGTAAATACCATAGTTTTTACAAGACCTATCTTATTAGCAATTTTTGCAGCTAACATATATGATATCGCAGTAACGATACCTGCAATGAAGAATATGTCAGCAATCTCGTTCTCCGGCACGGCAAATTTTGCAAAGAACCAGTAAGCAACCCAGCTATGTATTACAAATCCTCCAGCAAATGAATCCATCCCAAATAACAAGGATAATTTCTTCACTATAGATTTTGTCTCTGGACTAAGTGTGACTTTCTTTATTGGTGTTGAAGTCTGAACTTCAGCATTTCTTGACAACGCGGAATAAATACCAATAAGAATTAATCCGGTAAGTGCATAAAACATGAACAATGGCTGAAATGAATTCACAGGATCAAAACCATATTCAATACGTAAAAATTCCGGAATCTTTGCCATCAATGTTCCAGTTGCCATTGCAAATGTTCCTACTGTGCTGAATAGTGCAAACGCATAATTCCTTTTCTTATCAGAACTTGTCTGAGGAATGATAGCATGTTCTATAGATATTAATGCACCAAAATTAACACCTGTTGGGTTTATGAACCCTATCAGAGCTGCAAGTAAAAGTAAATAGTAGTCTGTTGTAAAAGCAAAGATTGTTCCAGAAATAGACATTAAACCAGAAAAAAGTATCAATGTCTTTCTACGACCTAACCTATCACCGTATATACTTGCAAAGAGTGTGAAGAATGTACTGCTGATGAGCGTTGCAGTTATTATTATACCAGTAGAGAGCTCATCGTATCCAATACTTGAAAGATAAATTGCAAGTATTATACTGAGAAATCCAAAACCAAACATCCTTGTGATGTTTGAAGCGAGTAAAAGTTTTCCATCTCTGTTTAACCATGATAGTAATGTCATATTGTATCATGGAGTATTGTCTTTTATTAATTATCACATTTCATTTTTTATGGATTACTTTGATATGTTTAAAACATTCAATTAATAAAGAAATTCCTTACATTATAATTTTAACACGTGATGTTTAAGTTATTTCATTGCATACTTCAATTCTTTCATTATATCAAAATTTATACTACAATACCCACATTTCTGTTTCTTACCAAATAATGAAAGTCACACATTAGATATTCACATACTTGTATTTCAATTGTAAACCGTCAAATAATCATCCACATCTTATAATTTGTCATAAATATAACAGAATTTCGTCTAAAATTCCTTCAACTGCTGTACTTTATCTACGACATAGTCAAAACCCTTCTGCCAGAACTCTTCTTTCGAAATATCTATTCCATTTTCCTTCAACATTTCTTCAGGTTTTCTCGTACCTCCTGCTGCTAGTATGTTAAAGTATTTAGGAACAAATGATTTGCCTTCTATTTTGTATTGTTGATAAAGTGATAACACTAACAAATTTCCGAATGAATATGCATAACAATAGAATGGTGTGTGATAAAAGTGTGGAATGTAAAGCCATTCATATTTAAAGTCTGGACTTAGATGTAATGAATTACCAAATTGTTCTTTTAAATTATTAAGATATATCTCTGAAAGTTTATCGATCGTCACATTATTTTTTGTAATAGCATCATGTGCTTCAATTTCGAAAAGTGTAAAATATGATTGACGCATTATAGTGGCATATAGATGATCGATCTCTTCTGCAAGTAACAATTTATGTTCATTCTTTGATATATTTTTCGCAAGTCTATCATTAAGTAACATTTCTGCAAATATTGAAGCAGTTTCAGCTAAAGGAAGTGGAGCCTGTGATACCATTATCGGTTTATCAGCTGCAGCCATACTGTGTATTGCATGACCAAACTCATGTGCAAGTGTAAATACATCATTTGTTACACCACCAAAATTCAATAACACGTATGGAGTTATCGTTGGAGATACTGTGTAACAAAAAGCACCACCGCGTTTACCCTTTCTAATTACAGAATCCACATGTTGCTCAGTAAAAACTTTCTCAGAAAGTTTTTTAAATTGTGAATCAAAATCCCCAAATGTTCTTATTACTGTATCAACGGCTTTTCCATAACTAAATTTTTTCTGATTAAAAGTTTTTACTGAGATAGGAGCATATAGATCGTAACGTCGTAATTTTTTGACATTAATAATTTTTGCCTTCTCCCTGAAATAGTTCTGAAAAACTACTGTGTTGCTTTTACAGACTTTAAGTAATGCTTGAACTGTCGCGTCATCTACATTGTTTATAACATTTCTAACAGAGATCGGTGATTTGTAACCACGGAGAGAGACACCTTCATCTCGCCATCGTATTACAATGTTTTGATAAATTTCTCCCAAAACACCACTGTTTTTTTTATAAACCTCCCATAGTGTCTTATATGTTGATTCTCTCTCCTCAGGTCTAGAGCTTCGTATAAGGGAAAGCATTTTTTCTTTATTGTTAAATATTTTTTTAATTATTTTTCTACCACTCTTCACTTTCATAGTGTACTCAAAGCTGTTAGTCATTTTATCATAGATTTTGACAAGGGCTTTCATACCAGTAACCGTAAAAGTATTAACGATTTTTTCTTCTGGCTCAGTTAATGCGTGTTTTGCCAATAGTCGTTTATGTTTAAAATATTCCCTATATACAGATGGAATAGAATTTATCAGACGCTGAGCATTTTCCTCGTCAATATCTTTCTTAAACCATAAATCAAAGAATAATATTCTATTAGTAATGTCAGATGCTATCTTCTCTGTCATTGTTAAGAGAGCGGCTGCTTCATTTGATGATGTGTTAGCATAATATTGTAAATGAGTATAACCTTGTACAACACTAACCTTTTCATATAATTCTTCAATTAAATGAATCAGATCTTCAAACTCTTTTGTTGAAATATCTGAGCGTAGATCTTTGCGTTTCATTTCAAATTCTTTTACTCCTGATTCAATTGAATCTAGAAAGGTCTGGAATTCATGTGTAAATGGTTCATTTATTAAATCAGTTAATTTCCATGAACCGACTTTGAGACTTATCATAGATATACAGGTAAAAATGATTCTGTAATATGTGTTTTTTTCATATGAATTGATATTTAAAATAATTCTAGATGTATTGTTAGATTATGAACGTGTTATTATAATCACGCAGGATAAATAATTCTAAAATAGAGTATTACTATACATGTTTAATGTTAAAAAATCTTGTTATGAGATATAATATTTCTTGATTACAATAGAGTGATTAGATCTGAGAAGAACATTAGCATGAAAGAACTCAAGAAAGAAGGTGTATATCTTCTTAGTTAATTATGCTGGTAGAAACACTAGATTTACTCAAAGAATCAGTCTCAGTACAAACTTATTTTTACTCGATTAGCCATGTATGTCTTCTTTCTATCTTTTGATATATATCATTAAAGTTTACAATGTATACTAACATACAAACGATTTAGGAGAAGGGTTAATTGCTCCAATATATTCAGATAGATATGCGCGAGTATAAACTAGTAGCAATGGGTGGAACTTTTGATATAATACACAAAGGTCATATAATATTATTACAACGTGCTTTCGATGTTGGTGAATACGTAATAATTGGTGTACCTAATGACAAATTTGTTGCTGAATGTGATAAAGATATAAGAAACGATTATGATACCAGAATTGCAAACCTTGAAAAATTTTTACGGGATTATTTTTCTAATGTAAGATACGGTATAAGACAGTTAAAGGAAGATTTTGGTCCTGCTCTTTACACAAAAGAAGTGGAGGCATTGATAGTGAGCAAGGAGACTGAAAAGAAAGGTAAGATACTAAACAAAGCTAGAGCTGAAAAAGGCCTCCGCCATGTCAATATAGTCACTGTAGATCTTGTACTTGCTGAAGATGGCAAACGTATATCTTCAACACGGATAAGAAATGGAGAAATAGATAGTGAAGGTAATTTACTTAAAAAATCATTCAAATAAGAATTCATTAACTTGATCTTTTGCTTTTTCTCTCTTCTTCTGAAACTCTATCATATACGGTTTTGTTGCATCAATAAGATCATGTTTACATTCATGACAGAGCAAACCCCCACTCTTACATTGGATATAACGTTCATCAGAACTCTTTTCACTCTCAAACATATAACGCAGATACCAGAATACTGGACATATGTCTGGATTAGCTCCCAACTTTCTCTGTAATGCAACTGTAGGCTGTCCCCCTGTAAAGGAGTTTGATATCTTTTTCTGTATCTGCTCTGGATCATCAGTTGTAAAAATAGCTGTTTCTGGTTGTGATGAAGACATCTTTCCATTTGTACCTAATCCAGGTAAAAACTTTGAATGTATTTGTACAGGTTTATAATAACCCATCTTTTCCGCTATATCCCTAGTAATCCTCCAATACGGATCCTGATCTATTGCAGCTGGTATCAAACATGGCGTAGGTTTTCCTTCTATTTTTGATGGAAGAAAGCAAGGAGATGCCTGAACTGCTGGAAACGAGATCATCCCTATATTGGTTGAATCATGAAATCCAAAAACTGCCTTTACAGTTGAGTATGTAACACGTTTAGCGATTTCAATCGCAATAGGATAAAGATGTCTTATGTGTTTTGTATCAATTAGTATCTTAGTACTTTTTGGGTTAAAACCTACTGCAATTATATCCAGTATATTTTCATATGTATATTTGCTTATTTTATCCATGCTTGTCTCATCATGATAAAGAAATTTCTCATCGTCAGTGAGCTGAAATAATAATTTTGAGTCAAATTTATCCTGTATATATTTTGTGAATGTCCAAGGCATTAGATGACCAAAATGTATGGAACCTGAAGGACCACGGCCCGTATAGAGATAGAATTTCTCACCATTTTCATACCTATCCAGCAGCCAGTTAAGGTCGCGGTGACTGAAAAAGTATTTCAATCGAAGAAACTGATGTAGATCACCAGTATGTTTCTTTATCCTTTCCAGTAGTTCATCTGTGATCAGCTGAGTACCGAACTCTTGCACAAGTTTATTGTAATCTACCTCTCCTTCCACAGTCCAAGGAGTAACTTTGAAGCCATCTTGATCTGGCATCTACACTTTCATCATCTGAACGTTTAAAAAGTCTTTTTCTCATGTTTGAATTGATGACTTTAGATGTCAAGACGCTGCATGAGATCGAGCGAAAACTGATAAAAGCGCTTACTAATGGTAAATTTACACTAAATGTTCTAACTCAGCAAACGGGTCTTAATATAGATCAGGTAAGAAGAGGTATAGAATGGCTCAAATACAAGAATCTAATCAATGTTAATGAAAAAACCATAAAATTTCTAAGTTTAGGAATTGAAGGAATCAAAGCTATAGAAAAAGACCTTCCAGAAAGAATATTAGTTAATGTATTGAACTCCTTAGGAGAAGTACAAAGCATTCCTAATTTAAAATTGGCTTGTAAATTAAGCGATGATGAATTCAATGCTGCAATATCTAATGCAATGTTGAACCGCTGGATATCACGTATTCCCAATTCAGGACTGTCAAATACTTTAATACGTACTTCTCAACAGACCAGAGAATCCAAGGAAGAAATATTCCTGAAAAAGATTTCATTATCTTCTGTATCTTATGATTCGTTAAGTGACGAAGAAATTAAAGCATATCAATCTCTAAGGAAAAGGCCAAATTATATAGAAAAGAAAGAGACAAAGAACATAGAGATCGAGCTTTCTCAACACGGTTTGGGAATAGTTGAAGAAGTAAATAAACAATCAGAAACAGAAAGAACAATTGATGTAATGGCACCAGCGCCTATCATATTTGCAGGAAGAAAAAATCCCTTACAAGATATCATTGATGAAGCGAGAGAAATATTCGTTGGTTTGGGATTTCAGGAAATCGAAGGTCCGTTAGTACAGAACAGTTTCTGGAACTTCGATGCATTGTTCACACCACAGGATCACCCCGCTAGAGAGATGCAAGACACATTTTATATCGCAAAAATGCAAGCTAGTAGAGTTGCAGATAAAAAGATATTAAATAATGTTTCAAACATTCACAAAAAAGGTTGGGGTTACAAGTGGAATATCAATGATATACGTAGATTTGTATTAAGAACACATACAACTTCTGTGACTATTCGTTACCTTGCAGATAATAAGCCTACAGAGACGAAAATATTTTCTGTTGGAAGGGTATTTAGAAATGAGAAATTAACATATAAGCATTTAGCTGAATTTTACCAAGTAGAGGGGATAGTAGTTGGTAAGAATGTTACTTTGCGTGATCTAATGGGTCTACAAACTGAATTTTATTACAAGATGGGTTTGAAGAAAATAAAGTTCTGGCCTTCATTTTTCCCCTATACAGAACCATCATTACAATCAATGGTTTACCATGAAAAACTAGGGAAATGGATTGAGCTCTTTGGTATGGGTATTTTCAGACCGGAAGTGACAATTCCTATAGGGATAAAAAATCCTGTACTTGCTTGGGGAGGAGGTTTAGAAAGGATAGCATTGTTAAAATATGAACTTGACGATGTCAGAGAACTTTACAATAACAAATTATCATGGTTAAGGAGTGTTCCAAAATGCCAGTAATAACTCTATACTACAATCACCTACTATCATTAGTTGGAAAAAGAAAAAGTGTAAAAGAAATTCTACAAACACTGCCATACATTGCTTTAGATATTGAAGAACAAACTAAGGATTATGTTAAAGTAGAATACAATCCTAATAGACCAGATTTTTCAACGGATTATGGAATTGCTAGAGCATTAAAAGGAATATTTGGAATTGAGATAGGATCACCAAAGTTCCAATGTACTGGAACTAATGTTTCTATAAAAGTAGATCCAAGCGTAAAGAAAGTAAGACCTTACATAATTTCGCTAGTAGCAGTAAATGGCAAGTTGGATGATGAAGAGATAAGGCAAATGATCGCTATGCAAGAGGATATACATGAAGGAATCGGAAGAAAGAGAAAAAAAATTTCAATAGGTATTCATAATTACGATGTAATCAAATTTCCATTATTATACACTACTGAGAATCCAAATTTCAAATTTATACCATTGAATTCTAATACTAGTGTGAGTATGAAGGAAATTTTAGAAAGTACTGATGTTGGTAAGCAATATGGTCGTATACTAGATGGACAGAAAAAATATCCGGTAATAAAGGATAGAGATAGCAATGTTCTATCATTTCCTCCAATAATCAACTCTGAACTTACTAGAGTAACTAAAAATACAAAGAATTTGTTCATTGATATAACTGCTACAGATCTAAAAGTAGCAGAAGACGCTCTTGCTATAATGGCAATTACACTGTTTGATGCAAAATTTAAAATCCAAACAGTTAAGATCAATTATAAAAATAAGAATATTGAAACACCAAACATGAAAGATAATATTAAAAACTTGAGGATTGACTATGTTAACAAACTTCTTGGTTTGAATCTTGATACTAATGAAATGATAAAATGTCTGGCTAGAAGTAGAATAAGTGCAAGTAAAGACAAGAATATTATAAAATGTAGGATTCCTAGATATAGGATAGATGTAATGCATGAAGTTGATCTAGTTGAAGATGTTGCAATAGGTTATGGTATACACAAAATGACTGCTACCTATCCGCAATCGAGTTCAGTTGGTGCAAGGGACACATTAATGTCAATACTGGATAACTCACGTGATGTTTTATCTGGATTGGGGATGATTGAGGTTATGAACTTTAGTCTAGTAGGTAAAGAAGTTCAATACAATATGATGAATAAGAATGATGATAATATTCTTGCAGTTGAACATACAAAAAGTATAGAGCATGAAGTGCTCAGGGATTCTTTATTACCATCACTAATACTTACACTTTCCACAAATATTCATGAGTCTTATCCACAGAGAATATTCGAAATTAATAAGGTGTTTACTGCTGATAGATCTAATATTAAGGAATATTTTAGCATTGCAGTCGCAATAGCACATAAAGATACAGATTACACTGAAGTAAAATCATATCTACAGGCTATGCTGAAATATCTGTTGAATGTTGACGTAGATACAGTAACAGGAATTAATCCTATGCTTACTGATGGCAAATCTGCAGAGATCATCGTTAACGATAAAAGTATAGGTATAATAGGAGAGGTAAAACAAAATATAATTAATAATTTCAAATTACGTGTTCCTGTTTCTGTATTCGAGATCAATATTTCAGATGCTTTGAAAATTTAATAAACTGTAAAACAATGCTACTTATGCCTACACAAATGCGCAGAGACGGACTGGGATGATAATAATGATTCTCGGTTTCACCCAGATGTGCAACAGTGGGCACCCCGTAGAGAGTGCGGGAGGAGGTAAGGCGAATAGCTACCTGTGATTCCTTGTGGGTCAGATACGGGGAACAATTCTTAATTTTCTAAAATATATCCTTGATTAATTCCTTATTTGGTTTACTAGAATGGAGCAGTGAAAATCTTATTCGTATTCTTATCTTTGAACTCTAGAAGGGTAATTGTTTTGGGTATACTATACCCATACTTGTTTACAGGTGTTTTTGTTCTAGTGTTACCAACAAATGCCTTATTGCAATCCTTTTCGTAACCAGAAGAGGAACCGTAAAATGCGGAAAGTAAGCCCTGTCCGTCCTTGGATTTTGATATATCTTTGACCATCTTATTAAAACGTTTTAATTCATCTACTGTAACCTTACCTCCCTTGGATTTGTTTTCTCCAACAGCATTCAACCCTTGATTGCCAAAAACAACCATCTTAACATTGTACTCAGTCCCCGATCCTCCAGTTATAGGTTGATCAAACATTATTTTTGAGTGAACCTTACTTGAGATAAAAACTCCAAATCTATAATCTGAAAATTCACCTTCTTCATCATCTTCGCATTTTACAAATATTTTATATAATAGTGTAAGCGCAGCTTCATTCATACTATCAAGTATAGCTATAATCTTACCCTTCTTAGCCAGTTCTGATTCACACTTACTTGCAACCTTCTCTAGTACGAATTTAGGAAGATTATAGTTAGCCAAATATGAAACTAGTTCACTTTTCTTTAGTGGTTTTTGGTTTAGAACTTTAGTATCTGCAGTCAAAACTCAACCCCGCCAAACAAACCAACAACTTGAACATTTTATTCACATCACAGTTACCAACCTACCACATATAACTATTATCTATTACATTCATTCCTGTTTATGAAACAAACTTCATTCTAGAAATATTGTATTCTCTCTGATAACAAAACTAAATGATAGCCCGGCCCAGATTCGAACTGGGGTCAAGGGCTCCAAAGGCCCCTATGCTTGTCCGCTACATTCGGCGATTAATTGTTCTCTACCGGGCTTCCGGGCTATTCGTCTTACTCGTTACCATCTTTATAATTTTATTTAACGTGGTGATTTTCTAGCTATATAACTAATTTTTTAATGAATAAAGATGTATATTTGCTTGAACTATCGTATATAGAATCACATCATGGTTTACATAGTCATTAGTAACCATGTATATTGAATTCCAATCTTATACGTATATGAAACTTCTATAATACCTATTATACCATATAACAGAATTCTACTATATATGAAAAACTTATAGTGTTAATATATTCAATAAAAAACAATTTGGCTGATATGAAAGCAGTTGTCTATGGTTTAAGTACAGAAGGATATGAGATTGCATCTAAACTCGCAAAGAATAATGTTAAAGTTGCGATAATAGACGAATCTCAGGGAAGTGCAATAATCCTACGTCCAGAAATTGCCAAAGCCTATCCTAACGTGAATGCGCTTATAGAAGATGAGCCACTATTGGGTCTAGAACCACTTGATTTGGCTGTTCACGGTGCAAATTACTTCTTCTTCACACCCAGAATAAGAAAGACTGGTTTGGAAGTGAAAGGTGATATTTCTGAAAAATTCAAGAATGCGATTAAAGCATTAAACAAAGACTCATCGATAATCTATAATCTTCCCACTGGTATAGGGGGTAACAATGAAAACATAATATTGATAGAGCATGTAACTGGCATGAAAGTAGGCTCGGATCTTAATTATTATTACATGCCTGTTGGTCCAGAAAAATTCGAGAATCAACCAATTGGTTCATTCAAATCTAAAACTGATAACAATATAATAAAATTTCTACAGGATCCTGAAGTAAAACCAAGATTTAAAGATCTTGAGAGTGCAGAATTTATGCATGCTATACGTGTCTTATCTCACTATTCATACATCGCAAGTATATTTGAGATGTGTAAACATATTAAGGATTCTGCTGTAAGAGAACAATTGGATCAAGAAGAATTCAGAGAACTATACATAGACGATATAACTAATGGTTTGTTCGACCTTCGTGCCATAAGCTCTTCTCTAGAAGGTACAGGACCTTTGATATATCTGGTTAATGGAAGTATAAAAGTAATGGAAAATTATATTAAATATCTAATAGATCAAATACGTGAAATCTTGAAGAAGAAGGGATTAAAGGCTAGTAGAACAAAGATTGCTATAGCATGGACAATTGATGCTAACGAAATGCGTGGAGACAAGTTAGATCTACTTACTGTTCTTGAATTAAAATTGAAAGACTATATAAGTGATGTTGAAAGACATCAAGGAGAAACTTTCGGTGTTTACCACACAGATAAAACTACTATTACTGTAGCATGTTCCAAATACGATTATGAAACAATTACCAAGAACGATTCGAAGTATGACATGATACTCATGAAAGCAAATCCTTTATGCGAGGTTGTATATCAGAGATAAGCTTATAGATCTCTACCAAAAAACATTATATTGTTACAATAATTATATTCGATGATTGATATGGTTGAAACCGATCATGATGTTGATACTGAAATAGGAATACTGAAGGAGCAATTAAAGAAAAATCAAGCTAAAGCTGAAGAAAATCTTAACAAATACAAGTACCTCCTCGCAGATTATGATAATTATAGAAAAAGTATTGAGAAAGAATCAGAAATGATAGTAAGGAGAGAGATAGAGAAATTTGTAATGAAAATGATCTACTTGAGAGATGATTACGTACGTGCAATAGAAATTGCTAAGAGTAGTGACAATCCAGCATTAGTCAACGGATTGGAATCAACACTCAAAAATCTTGATAATATTTTGAAGGAGGAAAGTGTCAATGAAATAGAAGCTGTTGGAAAAACATTCAATCCGAATATTCATGAAGTTATATCATTTGTAGTTAATGATGAATATCCAGAGAATATTATTACGGTAGAGATCAGGAAAGGATATATGTTAAGCGACAGAGTAATAAGACCTAGCTTAGTGGAAGTTTCAAAGAAAAATGATATTAAATCTAATGGAGAATGAATAAATGGGTAAGATAATCGGTATAGATTTAGGGACAAGTAATTCTGCGGCGGCTAGCATGGTAGGAGGTAAACCTACGATTATCTCCGCTGCCGAAGGTACTACTATAGGAGGTAAAGCATTTCCATCCATAGTTGCTTTTACTAAAGATGGACTATTGGTTGGCGAGCCTGCAAGAAGGCAGATGGTAACCAACGCGGAAAGTACTGTTACTGCATCCAAACGCAAAATGGGAACAGATTTCAAGTTCAATATTAACGGAAAAGAATACACGCCTCAACAAATATCAGCTTTCATATTACAGAAGATCAAGAGAGATGCAGAAGCTTTTTTGGGTGACACTGTTGATAAAGCAGTAGTAACAGTTCCTGCATATTTTAATGATAACCAGAGACAAGCAACTAAAGATGCAGGTGCAATTGCTGGTCTGGAAGTGGTAAGGATAATCAATGAACCAACAGCAGCAGCACTAGCATATGGCCTTGACAAAGCAGAAAAAGATCTAAAGATAATGGTTTTCGATTTTGGAGGTGGTACATTAGACGTTACCATAATGGAGATGGGTGGTGGTGTATTTGAAGTGAAGAGCACTTCAGGTGATACACAGCTAGGTGGTACAGATATGGATGACACACTGACAGATCATATAGTTAACAAGTTCAGGGAAGAAAATGGAGTTGATCTAAAAAATGATAGAACCGCAATGACTAGGATAAGGGAAGCTGCAGAAAAAGCAAAAATAGAATTATCATCAACTATTACTACAGAAATTAATTTACCATTCATTTCATACGATAAAGCAACCAATTCTCCCAAAAACCTCATAATGGAACTCACACGCTCAAAACTTGAAGAACTTATTAGGACTATAGTTGAGCGCTGCAGATCATCAACAATACAAGCATTAGAAGATGCAAAGCTCAAGTCAGAGGAAATTGGTAAAATTATTCTGATTGGAGGACCAACAAGAATGCCAATAGTGTACAAGTTTGTGGCAGATGTTATGGGTAAGGAACCGGAAAGAGGAGTAGACCCCATGGAAGCAGTAGCGATAGGTGCCGCAATACAGGGTGCGATTATTTCGGGAGATCTTACAAAGGATATAGTTCTTTTAGATGTAACACCGTTAACTCTAGGTATAGAGGTTCTTGGTGGTTTACGTGAACCACTAATAGATCGTAATACAACCATACCTACAAAGAAGAGTAAGACCTTCACAACCGCTGCAGATTATCAAACTGCTGTTACCATACATGTAATGCAGGGTGAAAGACCTATGGTAGTTGACAATGTATCGTTAGGAATGTTTAACCTTGATGGTATACCTCCTGCGCCAAGAACTGTGCCACAGATCGAAGTTACTTTTGATATAGATTCGAATGGAATACTACACGTATCCGCAAAAGATCTTGCTACTGGAAAAGAGCAGAAAATAACAATTACAGCAACTACAAAACTTTCAAAGGAAGAAATAGAGAAATTAAAGAATGACTCTGAGCAATTTGCTGAACAAGATAAAAAGAAGAAGGAAGAGGCTGAGATACGTAATGAGGCTGACAATCTGATTTATGCGTCGGAAAAAATGGTCAAACAAGATCTGAAAGACAAAATTACAAGTGAACAGATAGAAAAGATCAACGGGGTAACTGCTGCATTAAAGGAAGTACTTAATGATACCAATACTGATAACTTGAAATCAAAAATAAATGACTTGAAGAATATTTTAGGCGAGATCAGTACACAGGTTTATCAGACAGAGGGAAAAGCTGTGGATGCTGATCAGAGCAAGCAGGATGCTGATCAGAGCAAGCAGGATGCTGATCAGAGCAAGCAGGATGCTGATC